>JALRCU010000016.1 GCA_023257195.1 Holophagaceae bacterium | reverse complement strand
ATTAGCATAGCTGAGGAAACCTTAGTCTTTCGGCGTGAGGGTTTCTCGCCCTCATTATCGTTACTCATGCCTACATTTGCTTTTCTGATCGCTCCAGCAAAGCTCGTCGCTTCACCTTCTCCGCTATCAGAATGCTCCCCTACCAGTATATAAATATAATCCAAAGCTTCGGTACTTTACTTGATGCCCGTTTATTATCGATGCCCGCCTCGCTCGACCAGTGAGCTGTTACGCACTCTTTAAAGGAATAGCTGCTTCCAAGCTAACCTCCTGGCTGTCTCTGCAACTGGACCACCTTTGTTCAACTTAACCTAAATTTGGGGACCTTAGCGGAAGGTCTGGGTTCTTTCCCTCTCGGACTGGGACCTTAGCACCCCAGCCCTCACTGCCGGTTCTATATGTTGGCATTCGGAGTTCGTCAGGATTTGGTAGGATTTGACTCCCCCTAGTCCTATCGGTAGCTCTACCTCCATCATACAATTCCCGACGCTGTTCCTAAAAACATTTCGGGGAGTACGAGCTATTTCTTAGTTTGATTAGCCTTTCACCCCTACCCACAGCTCATCCGGAAGCTTTTCAACGCTTATCAGTTCGGTCCTCCAGTTGGTTTTACCCAACCTTCAACCTGGCCATGGGTAGATCACTAAGTTTCGCGTCTACCCCCTCCGACTAAACGCCCTTTCAGACTCGCTTTCGCTCCGGGTACAGTACTGAATACCTTACCCTTGCCAGAGAGGTGTAACTCGTAGGCTCATTATGCAAAAGGCACGCCGTCACCCCACTAAAGGGCTCCGACCGCTTGTAAGCGCACGGTTTCAGGTTCTATTTCACCCTCCTATTCGGAGTACTTTTCACCTTTCCCTCACGGTACTAGTTCACTATCGGTCTCTCAGGAGTATTTAGCCTTACCAGATGGTGCTGGCAAATTCAATCGGGATTTCTCCGGTCCCGACCTACTCAGGATACCCGCCCAGTTAACAAAAATTCCAATACGGGACTCTCACCCTCTTTCGTTGGCCTTCCCATGCCATTCTCGTCTCTTTGTTGACCTTTATGCAGGTCCTATAACCCCGAACATGCCGTAACATGGTCGGTTTGGGCTAATCCGCTTTCGCTCGCCACTACTCACGGAATCACTGTTGTTTTCTCCTCCTATGGGTACTTAGATGTTTCAGTTCCCCACGTTCGCCTATCTTAA
>JALRCU010000052.1 GCA_023257195.1 Holophagaceae bacterium | reverse complement strand
GAGCTGTAATTGAGTTGGTTGGGGTTGGCGCGTGCGTGATCGATGAATTCCTTGACCGTGCGCGTCGGCAGTTTGGGGTTGACCACCAAGACCAAGGGCACGCTGGCGGTGAGGGCCACTGGTGCGAAATCGGTCAAACTACATTTAAGCCTTGGTAAGGTTCCTCGCGTATCATCGAATTAAACCACATGCTCCACCGCTTGTGCGGGCCCCCGTCAATTCCTTTGAGTTTCATTCTTGCGAACGTACTCCCCAGGTGGGATACTTATCACTTTCGCTTAGCCACTGAGATTGCTCCCAACAGCTAGTATCCATCGTTTACGGCGTGGACTACCAGGGTATCTAATCCTGTTCGCTACCCACGCTTTCGTCCATCAGCGTCAATCCATTAGTAGTAACCTGCCTTCGCAATTGGTATTCCATGTAATCTCTAAGCATTTCACCGCTACACTACATATTCTAGTTACTTCCTAATAATTCAAGTTTAACAGTATCAATGGCCGTTCCACCTTTGAGCGATGGGCTTTCACCACTGACTTATTAAACCGCCTACGGACCCTTTAAACCCAATGATTCCGGATAACGCTTGGATCCTCCGTATTACCGCGGCTGCTGGCACGGAGTTAGCCGATCCTTATTCTTACGGTACCGTCAAGCTCCTTCACGAAGGAGTGTTTCTTCCCGTACAAAAGCAGTTTACACACCATAGATGCTTCTTCCTGCACGCGGCATGGCTGGATCAGGCTTGCGCCCATTGTCCAATATTCCTCACTGCTGCCTCCCGTAGGAGTCTGGTCCGTGTCTCAGTACCAGTGTGGGGGATCTCCCTCTCAGGACCCCTACCTATCGATGTCTTGGTGAGCCGTTACCTCACCAACTAACTAATAGGACGCATGCCCATCTTCTACCGCCGGAACTTTCCTCATAAATCGATGCCAATTCATGATCGTATGGGGTATTATTCAACATTTCTATTGACTATCCCCCTGTAGAAGGTAGGTTGCATACGCGTTACGCACCCGTGCGCCGGTCGTCAGCGGGTTGCAAGCAACCCCTGTTACCCCTCGACTTGCATGTGTTAAGCCTGCCGCTAGCGTTCATCCTGAGCCAGGATCAAACTCTTCATTGTTATTTTTTTTTAAAAAAACAATAGAAAATTGATTAGGTCATGATGCTTTTTTCTTACTTGTATCTCTCGATACGCGCTGTCATTCTTAATTTCTTAATTCTTTCAATGAACTTCTCGCTTCTCTTGAATTAACCCTAAGGTCACCTCTTTAGCGGATGCAAATATAAAACCCTTTATTCGCTTAACAAGAAGTTTTTGAGAAATT
>JALRCU010000058.1 GCA_023257195.1 Holophagaceae bacterium | reverse complement strand
AGCCATTGCTGTTTTAAACAAAGGACTCAAGGTTCTCAAGAATGACGAACGTCTGTTGAATAATCGCAATGCTCTACAAAACGGAAAAGAGATGAAAATGAGTGTGTATGGAGCCGCTTGGTATCAATTTAAGATCGAGCGCCCTAAGATGATGATGCAACCGCCTCCCTTTGCTCGCATGTCGGGTAAGGGCATGAGGCGCTAAGGAGTTTTCCATGGGTCGCGGACATATATTCGTCGGTAAGTCATTGAAGGATGCCAAACGGGGATCGTTATGGACCAAGATCCTGAAGGAAATTACCGTAGCAGCTCGTCTTGGGGGCGGCGATCCCAATGCGAATTCGCGATTGCGTTTGGCGATTGATCAGGCCAAGCAAAATAATATGCCTAAAGATAATTATGAGCGCGCTATCAAAAAAGGAACCGGTGAACTCGAAGGCGTCACCTATGAAGAAGTCGTTTATGAAGCCTACGGTCCCGGGGGTTCGGCGATGATTATCGAAGCCATGACGGATAATAAAAATCGAACGACCCCAGAAATTCGTAGTTACTTCTCAAAGATCGGTAGTGATCTTGCTGCGCAAGGAAGTGTGAGTTTTCTCTTCACACGCATGGGGCAGATCGTCATCGACCAAAGCGTTCCCGAGGAAAAACTGATGGAAGTGGCGTTAGAAGCCGGCGCCGACGATATTGTCCTCGATGGCCAAGTCTGGATTGTGAAAACGACCCCGCACGACTATGAAGCGGTTAAAAAAGCCATTGATCAGGCTCAAATTCCCACCCTCGATGCCAAGATTGTCCAATCGCCGTCAACGACCGTTCAACTTGAAGGCAATACGCTCGCGCAATTCCTCAAACTCGTCGATGCGATTGAGGATAATGACGATGTGCAACACGTCTGGCATAACGCCGAATACGACGCTCACTAAAACTTAATTCGAATCTTCTTTGATCTCGGTCATCTGTGCTTGGAGAATCGGTTCAATTTGATCAAGCGCCGTGGCTTCCAAATTATCTTCGCCGAAATCGCTCAATTGAGGAAGATCGACGAGGGAATTGAGCCCGAAATGAACTAAAAATTTCTGTGTCGTGACGTACATCATGGGTCGGCCTACGACGGGTTTGCGACCGGCCATCTCAATGAG
>JALRCU010000042.1 GCA_023257195.1 Holophagaceae bacterium | reverse complement strand
CCCATGATGCTTTGTTAGACAAAGTATATTCCTCACAGCGTTTATCGATTGATGAAGCGGCTACGCTTTATGACTCTGCAAGTCTGCCAGAACTTAGTCAAGCAGCAACATTCATTCGAAATAAACACAATGATCCATCCAAAGTGAGTTACGTCATAGATCGTAACGTTAACTATACGGATATCTGCAACGTTTACTGTACCTTTTGCGCTTTTTACAAGAAGCCAGGTGATACAAAGGGGTACGTACTTACAAAAGAACAGTTGAAGGTAAAAGCTGAAGAGACAAAAGCCCTTGGCGGTACCGGATTTCTCCTGCAAGGAGGTGTTAATCCTGATTTACCCTGGGAATACTACTTAGATCTGGTTTCCTACATAAATTCCGAATTGGGTCTTTGGGTTCATGGTTTTTCTCCTGTTGAAATTCAAATGATGTCCAAACTTAATCATAAAACCCTTCGTCAAACTATTGCTGAACTGAAGCACGCAGGACTCGGTTCCATTCCAGGGGGAGGTGCAGAAATCTTAGTACCCCGGATTCGTAAAAAAATTGCCCCCCTCAAAGGTGGCCCCGAACGTTGGCTTGAAGTAATGGAAGCAGCTCACGAAGAAGGAATGAAAACCACGGCAACTATGATGTATGGTATTGGCGAAACTACCTTAGAGAAGTTGCAACATTTTGATGTAATCCGCACACAACAGGATCGTGCTTTGAGGACTCCCAATGGGGGTGGGTATACGGCATTTGTTGCTTGGCCCTTTCAGCCAGGGAACACGGTCTGGGAGGGTAAAATTCCCATCGCAAACGATGATGAATACTTAAGGACGATAGCGATAGCCAGACTTTATCTTGATAACATTCCACATATTCAGTCTTCATGGGTCACTATGGGCAAGAAAACTGGCCAAGTTGCTCTAGCATTTGGTTGTGATGATATGGGCTCATTGATGCTGGAAGAAAATGTTGTCAGCGCAGCAGGAACTTGCTACAGCGTCAACTTAGAAGAAATGAACCATCTTATTATGGATGCCGGGTTCATACCTTGGCAAAGAGATAACGTCTATGGTGCTATCAATAAGGGTAAAACTACCTAATATTTTTAATTCCACTCACAACATGACCTGTAGGAATAATATTTCTAGCTGCATCCTCACAATGTCCGGTTTGGTCATCAAAAAAGAAATCAGGTTCGAATTCCTTTAGGTATTCGGTCTTTGATAAACCACCAAGAAACATGGCTTCATCGACGTGAATGTTCCATGACATTAGAGTTCTGATGGCTCTTTCGTGACTTGGGGCGCTTCTGGCCGTAACCAGGGCGGTGCGAATCTTCATGCTCGAACCCTTAGACCGAAGTTGAAGAACATTTAATGCTGAAAGAAAAGGCTTGAAGGGACCATCCGGTAGGGGATTTAGAGCATTTTTTTTCTCATGCTGCTGGAAGCCGTCTAATTTAGACTTTTGATACACGATTTCGGCTTCGTCACTAAATAGAACTGCATCTCCGTCAAATGCAATCCGGACTTCATTGGGATGTTGGTCAGCGTCATTAGAAGAAGATGGATAGACCCTCGCTGCAGGATATCCGGAGAGTAATGCTTCGCGAACATCCTCTTCTTTAGCCGAAAGGAAAAGCGTAGCACCAAGGGGTTTTAGGTAAGGAAAAGGGGGACGACCCTTGATAAAAACACCTCGTTTTACATCTAAGGATTCCGCTTGAGCACTTTTAAAGACTCGCATTCCGCTGACGGGATCATTCCTAGATAGGATGACAACTTCAACTAAGTTTTCATCGGCTGTATTGAAAGCCATGAGTTTCTTGATAAGAGGAAACGCTACTCCTCGCTTAGCCGGTATATCTAATCGGGATAGCTGCAACCTCATATAGGCTTGGTCCCCTTCGGCTTCAAAAAATTGATTTTCATCCTCAAAATCAAACAAAGCACGCGATGATATCGCTACTATAAGCTGCTGAACGTTGCTCATGGATTACTCACTTTAAGAGCTTAATGGACTTGCCGTCCCTAGGCGAATCCCATTTAATTGAAAACCATTCAGCAATAGTCGGAGCAATATCAATATTATCGAAGGTACCTAAATAGCCAACCTGCTTCCCTATAAAAACAAAGAAACTTGCCATAGAAGCCGATGCTTGGATATCTTCCTTTCTTTGATCCATCTTTGGGTTGATTGTAGCCGTTGATATATACGAATGAGCCCCTCTGCGTCCATTGATTTCAGAGATTGCTTCAAGGTCATTTTTGCTATCCGAGAGCCAGTTTGGTAAGTCGGCGACTACGTAAATATCACCGGTCCTTGAATTATTTCTTAGATGAAGTTCGGAAGGAATATCGGACCGGCTCCACGCTCTTAACCCAGGAGTAGAATTCAATTTCTTGAGGATATTTTGAATCTGATCGCTCTTTGTATAGATAAAGGCCGAGCCCCCAAAGGCAAATACTTTTATATCAAATTCATTCAGCAAGCGATAAAGATTAATTTTTTTGGTAGGAGATGCCATACCATGGTCTGAAGTTAAAATAATTCTAATATTCGGATACTTCTGTCTAGTCACCACAATCCAATCAGCCAACAGATCATCAGTTAGCTTGAGCTTTTTGAGTACTTCGGCACTAAGAGCCCCGTAAACGTGTCCCTCGGTATCAGTACCGCTGAGATAAGCCATAACAAACTGAATACCCTGAGACAACCCTTCGGAACATCGATCTAAATTCTCCGCATCGCTAACTTTCTTATCGAAGATTTTATAAACTTCAGGAGCAATTCCTTTCCATGCTCCCGTAGCACAGGGCCAATGATAGACAGCGGTTCTGATCCCTTTACGGGTACTGGCTACCCATAGGGGTTCCTCACTAAGGTACTCTACGAAGGCTGATGATTTTACAATCTCATTTGCCGAGGAGTCGTAATAAGAGTTCGAGACGATGCCGTGTCGTTCAGGATGGACGCCGGTGGCGATAGAAACATGGGAAGGGAAGGTCATGGCAGGGTTTGAAGGAGTGGATGATCCCCAGCCTCCTGTCTCTTTCATTATTTTCCACAGGCGAGGCATCATTTGTTCATTGAACTGATCAACGCCAATACCGTCTAAACTAAATAAAACTACTTTAGGAGATAGATTTGTTTGTCCTTGAATTGTATTCCCTGTTAAAACAATCAGAGTCAGGGCAAATAACAAGTCATAAAATAAGCGCTTCATGAACACACCCCAGGGTCACCCCAATGTTAGATACAACTAAACCTTATCCTATAGTCAGGCTTAAAAAAGACAAGGATAGCCTTGTCGGAAAACGCCATCCGTGGATATTTAGTGGCGCTCTTCAATCTCTTCCGGATGAGCCTTTAGTTCGTATTGCCGACTCCCAAGGTTCAATTTTTGCTGTAGGGATGACGTCTAGTCAAGGGATGTCCATAGCGATTCGTATTCTGGCCTATGAAGATGTAAGAATTGATGAAGATTTTTTCTATAAAATCATCGAAAAATCGATTTCTTACCGCCAATTGCTGGGACTTTTCTCGATCGAACGAGCTTGTCGCTTGGTGAATGCGGAAGGTGATGGTATTCCCGGTTTGATTCTTGACCAGTACTCCCATGTCTGGGTCTTGCAATCCACAAACTCAGGAATCGAAAAACTTAGAGATTTATGGCTTCCAGCAATTTATCGTATCGGATCCGCTTTCGGGGCTCTTGTTTTTGTTGAGCGGAGTAATTCTGGTCGTAAAAATGAAAATCTTCAAGTTGTTAATTCTCTGTTAAAAGGCAGTCTTTCTGGACCCGTTGAAATTCTTGAAGGCCATGCGCGTCTTTCAGTTCCCGTAATGACGGGTCAGAAAACCGGAATCTTTCTAGACCAAGCAGCAAGTCGTTTAAAACTAAACAGATTGGCTTCTTCCATGGATATCCTAAATCTTTTTGGATACACAGGGGCTTTTTCAATCCAAGCGGGCCTAGGTGGCGCTAACCACGTTACTACAGTAGACCTCTCTAAGGCTGCGCTATCTATCGCAGAAAAAGATTGGCTCAATAACGGTCTAGATCCGGTTCGTCACACTGTAGTTGAGTCAGATGTTTTTGATTTTGTTAGAGATAAAACTTCTAAATATGATTGTGTAATTGTTGATCCACCGGCGTTTGCGAAGCAAAAAAAGGATATTCCTTCAGCATTCAAAGCATACAAAGATATTTTTAGAGAGTCATCTAAATTGGTAAGACCTGGAGGTCTACTGTGGGTCTTTTCTTGTAGTCATTACTTTGATGCGGATCGTTTTCAAGAGGTTGTTTGGACTTCTCTTCTTGAATCAGGTCGCGAGGGATCCGTTTTTGAACATCTAGGAGCCAATTGGGATCATCCTTACAATATTAATCATCCAGAAGGAACCTATTTAAAAGGCCTATTGTTAGGTCTTAGCTAAGCTTTCTTGATCAGGCTTGCACATCCCATAGGTTTTCCATTCGCCATATTTGATTGCACTTCAGCCACATAGTCTTTGCAATTACACTTTTCGCATGAATTACTATAGCTCTCTGCGCATATATCAGCCACAGTAATTGTTTCAAGAATTCCCAACAGACGCTCATCGATTTGACGCCAAAGTAGGCTAGACATAGATTCCGGTGTCGACCTAGGATTTTTAGATATCTTTTTCTTGGGGGTCGATCGAAGATTTGACTCTACGATCCGAAGCACTTCGCCGATACTAATCTCATTGCATCTTTGGGTTAACGCGTAGCCTCCCTTAGCGCCCGATGAGGACCTAACCACCTTAGCTAGAGCAAGTTTTCTGAATACCTTTTCGAGGAAAGGAAGAGGTAAACCCTGATTCAGAGAAACTTCTCTAAGTGGAACAGCCTTGCCATGACTCAGGTGTGCCAGATCGAAGATAGCAAGAATGGCGTAGCGACCTTGTGCTGTGATTTTCATAGATATCGTTGGTACCTATTTTTTGGTTGTTTTTGGTGGTATTACTAATGATATGTTGTCTACCATTTTAAGGGGGTTTTTAAGCTTTTTAGTTCTTTCTATCCCCCTATCTTCCCAAGATGTGGATTCGCTCCCTTGCGATCCAAAAGACAATCAACCGGTGATTCTTGGGGTTACCTCTAGGGACCTCATTTTAAAACATCGAAAAATATTTAGCGCTCAAGAATCCTCCATTAAGTTATCCGAGGAAGTAGTCCATAAGTTTTTAAAAATAAATAAAGATGTGCAAGTGGTCATAGTATTTGGGTCTTGGTGTTCGGATACGCATCGCCATCTCCCATGGATTCTAGCGCTTGACCGAGTTAAAAATCCTTATGTTAAATTTACCTATCTTGGAGTAGGAAGAACGAAGGATGTCGCTACACAGAACTGGCCATCAATGGTTCCTTACCAGATCACAACTAAAGTTCCTTCTGTTTGGATTTTTAAAAAGACTTTAGAAAGCACTTGGAATCTTAAAGGTTCAATCATTGAGCAACCCTCGGATCCTAAAAAAAATATGACCGAAGAGCTACTTGAAATTCTTAGCGCCGACTAAAATCAACCGGGCTCTGATCTTGGATGAAGTGAATGATAGATGGCCTTGAGGCGGCTGGTGTGGATATGAGTATAAATCTGAGTGGTACTAATGTTCGTATGACCTAACATTGTTTGGACTGATCGTAAATCAGCACCGTGGTCTAGAAGGTGAGAAGCAAAAGCGTGTCGAAGCACGTGAGGACTTATTCGATCTGATGGAATATCCGACATAGCCCCATATTTCTTGATTAATCTCCAAAATTGCTGACGAGTTAATGTTTTCCCCTTGAGCGAGATGAACAAGGCTGAAGATTTGGCTTCAATGAGCGACCTTTGTATTAGCCATCGACGCAACCAAAGTTCAGCGCTATCTCCAAAAGGAATTAATCTTTCTTTTTTTCCTTTGCCCATCACTTTAAGAAAGCCTTCATCAATAAATAGAGAATTGAGAGGTAGATGGGAGAGTTCTGAGATACGTAAACCGCTAGCGTACAAAAGTTCGAGCCAGGCACGATCCCGGATTCCCCTCGGGGTGTCGGCGGACGGTGCACTCAGTAATCGATCTACCTGATCTTCATTCAGATACTTAGGCAATGCGCGAGGATTTATTTTTATCTGTGTCACGTCTTCCGGTCGAAGAGACTGATCGCCCTCAAGGTTCAGATATAAAAAGAAGTGTCTTAAACTACTATTCATTCGGGCAATTGTCCGATTAGTCTTGTCTAAACTCTGTTGGTATAAAATAAATTCGTTGATTCTTTCTCGGTTTTTAGATGAAGCGGTACTAAATCTATGTTGAGATGCCCATTGAATAAACTGATTAAGATCCGATATATAAGATTGGACAGTATTGGCGCTCAAGCCTCTTTCTGAAATTAGATAACCTTTGAAATCTTTAAGCATAGAGAGCCACTCTGATTTGCTCGAAATGAGGTTAGATTTAGGCATAATACATTTCAGCCTTTCCTTATTGTCTCAGGGCTATCCCTATGTTAATCTCACATCACATTCCTTTTGGAGATTTCCTATGTCCGATGTAAAAATAAAGGTTATATCGATCATCGCAGAGCAATTAGCTAAACCCGAAGAGTCTATTAAAGAAACAAGCCGCTTCATTGATGACCTCGGTGCGGATAGTTTAGATACCGTCGAAATTATAATGGCTATGGAAGAGGCTTTCGGTATTGAGATACCAGATACCGAACAAGAAAAAATCAAAACTGTTGGCGATGCAATTAACTATATTCAAAAAAACAAAAAATAAATTCCACTTCTATTTCACTAAAAATGCCTAGTCTTTCAAAGCGTCGTGTTGTTGTTACCGGAATGGGTACCGTGAATCCATGTGGTAATACAGTCAACGATACATGGAAAGCTTTGGTCTCCGGTCGAAGTGGAATTTCATTGATTGATCGCTTTGATGTATCTGAATATGCATGTAAGATTGCCGGGCAAGTCAAGGGATTCAACCCGGACGATTTCATCGACAGAAAAGAACAAAAAAAAATGGATATTTTTATCCAATACGCTATGGCCGCTTCCTCAGAGGCCTGGATCAGCGCAGGACTTAGTGATCTAAATCTGACTCCTGACCAAAAAGAGCGTTTTGGCGTCTATATTGGCTCAGGGATAGGGGGTTTGGACACTATTTGGGCAGAAGCTAGTCAGTTCAAAGGCCCTAGGCGAATCAGTCCTTTCTTTATCCCTTCGCTTATCGTCAACATGGCGTCAGGATCGGTGGGTATTCGATATGGCTTAAAGGGCCCCAATTCTTCAGTGGCAACCGCTTGTGCCACGGGCAATCACGCTATTGGTGATGCTTTTCGTCTCATTACGCATGATTACGCTGATCTGATGATTGCGGGCGGGTCGGATTCTGTCATCAACCCCTTGGGGGTAGGGGGCTTTGCGGCAATGCGAGCTTTGAGTACACGCAATGAAAGCCCTACAACTGCAAGCCGCCCTTTCGACAAAGATCGCGATGGTTTTGTCATGGGGGAAGGAGCTGGGGTTTTAGTTCTCGAAGAGCGAGATCACGCCCTTGCAAGGGGAGCTAATATACACGCGGAGGTTCTTGGCTACGGTATGACGGGAGATGCCTATCATATTACAAGTCCTTCTCCGGACGGCGATGGAGGCTCTCGAGTCATGAAATTAGCAATGAAAGATGCAAATATTACCCCACAGCAAGTAGGCTATATCAACATGCACGGCACTAGTACTCCTGTAGGCGATCAAATCGAATGCAGAGCTATCCATAATGTATTTGGCTCACACGTCGAATCACTGTACGTAAGCAGTACAAAATCAATGCATGGACATTTGCTGGGCGCAGCAGGTGGGCTCGAGACTATAGTAACGATCAAAGCGCTCGAGACCCAGATCATCCCCCCAACTATGAATGTTGAGAACCAAGATCCAAATTGTAATTTGAATGTGACACCCAACAAAAGCCAACCCCACAAGTTCTCTATTGCATTGAATAATGGGTTTGGTTTTGGGGGGACGAACGCTTGTTTAGTGCTCGGAAAGGGCTAGATTGTTGGGAAAATAGCGTATGAGCAACTTTAAGCTTTGCTCACCCTATACACCCTCAGGTGATCAACCCAATGCCATTAAGAGTCTTGTAGAATCCCTTAATAATGGAGATCCCTACTCAACTCTTTTGGGAGTTACGGGTTCAGGAAAAACCTTCACAATGGCTTCGGTAATAGCGGAGCTTAATCGTCCTGCGTTAATCTTTGCCCCTAACAAGACTTTGGCAGCGCAATTGTACGTTGAGTTTAAGCAATACTTTCCAGAGAATGCAGTCGAATATTTTGTAAGTTATTATGACTACTATCAACCAGAGGCATATGTTCCTCAACGTGATTTATTTATAGAAAAAGATGCAAAGATAAACGAAGAGCTCGAGAAATTTAGACTAAGTGCAACTAGAAATCTCTATGAGCGCCGAGATACGATCGTTGTAGCCTCTGTTTCCTGCATCTATGGTCTTGGTAACCCTACCGCTTACTTGAATTTAGCCATAAAACTTGAAATAGGTAGTCGTATTGATCGATCCATTTTGCTCCGGGATTTAGTAGCCATCCAGTATCTACGAAATGATATTGCTTTCGACCGGGGTATGTTCAGGGTTCGTGGAGACATGATCGATATTCACTCAGCTTATGAGGATGTAGCTTATCGTATCCATTTGTTCGACAACGAGATTGAAAAGCTATCCCTGATTGATCCTCTAACCGGTAAGATTCTTGAAAATCGAACTCAAATAACTATATGGCCCAAAACTCATTATGTAACTCCAGATCAAACTCTCAAGAGTGCTATTAATGAAATAAGTTTAGAACTAGAAAACCAAGAGAACAATTTCAAGAGGTTAGGCAAAATCGTTGAGGCACAACGTTTACATCAGCGGGTCAGTTATGACATTGAGATGATGCGAGAGATGGGTTATTGTTCAGGTATCGAAAACTATAGCCGTTTTTTAGATAGCCGAAAGGCAGGACAACCCCCAAATACGCTGCTTGACTATTTCCCTGATGATTTCCTGCTATTTATGGATGAAAGCCATGTGGCTATTGGTCAACTAAATGGAATGTATAACGGTGATCGAAGTCGAAAGCAGACGCTCGTTGATTATGGCTTCCGTCTTCCATCAGCCCTAGACAATCGCCCATTGAAGTTTTCTGAATTTGAAAAAAAGGTCAAACAAATCATTTTTGTATCAGCCACTCCAGGCCCATATGAACTTGATAAATCAGAAGGAGTCGTAGTTGAGCAAGTAGTTCGGCCTACGGGTCTCGTAGACCCTGAGATTATTGTAAGACCCCTTGGCAATCAAGTTGATGACCTTATCGATACTATTCGAAGTGTCACCAAGGAGAATCACCGGGTGCTCGTGACCGTACTCACTAAAAAATTAGCTGAACAACTGGCGTCTTATTGTTCGGAGCTGGGTATAAGAGCCGAGTATATGCACAGTGAAATTGATACTCTCCAGCGAGTTGAGTTGCTAAAAAACTTAAGAAAAGGGGTCTTCGATGTCCTTATTGGTATCAATTTACTTCGAGAAGGCTTGGATCTCCCAGAGGTAGCTCTAGTAGCAATCCTAGATGCTGATAAGGAGGGATATTTGAGAAGTAAAAGTTCTTTAATTCAGACTATCGGACGTGCAGCCCGAAACATCAAGGGAAAGGTTATTCTTTATGCGGATCGTACAACCGAATCGATGAAATACGCCATAAATGAAACTAACCGAAGAAGAGCTAAGCAACTTCAGCACAATAAGGAAAACAACATTACACCTCAATCCATAATTAAGAGGATCGATGACGTTATGGGCTCAGCCTTCTCTGATGAATTTGTATCTCCAATGATTAAAAGTCTTGATCAACCAATTGATCCTGTAGTTTTTGCCAAGGATGATGAATATCGAGAAATGGTATTTTCTTTAGAATCCCAAATGAAACAGCTAGCTTTAGAGATGAAATTTGAAGCTGCTGCTAATGTAAGGGATAAAATCAAGCGAATTGAGCAACAAAGACTTACTTTTGCCCCGTCCATTGAACCTGAGGACTCACCTGATGCTCCCTCTTACCCCTAAAAATCGAAAATATTTAAAATCACAGGCCCATCACTTAAAACCAGTTCTCATTATTGGTAAGGAAGGGGTTACTCCTTCTTTCGTGTCAGAACTATTGCTAGTCATCAACAACAAGGAACTTATTAAATGTAAACTCTCAAAAATAGCATGGGAAAATCATGAACTAATCGAAAACGCCATATGCGCCATACCAGAAAGGATTAACATTGTAGATCGCATTGGACACACGCTCATCTTGTTTAAGAGCAAACCACTTGATAAAACCAAGTTTCTATTAGAAGAAGGTAATACCTGACTCTGTGATGACCGCATCAAGTTTATGATCGTGAACCTCTGGTGAAAATCTTACCCGAGAAAGAGCATATGATATTCCTACAATATGGGGCTTTACTTGTAACGAATTCAAGTAGCGATCATAGAAGCCTCCTCCGTAGCCTAATCGATAACCATCGTCATTAAAGCCAATGCAGGGAGCGAGAAGCATATCGAGGTCTTGGTTTACAGACGCTTCTGTGGGCTCATTAATATTTTTGAATCCTGGCTTTAAAGGTCTTACACCCCAGCCCAGAAGTTTTGAGTAAGGATCTACTACCTTGGGGAAGTAAAATCTCACTCTAGGCATTCTATTCTCAATTTCCTCTATGTCTATCTCACCTTGAATAGGCGAGTATGACCCGATCTTGTTCACCTTACTGGCTTCGATGTACGTCCTCAAATGCTCAGTGACTTTCGTACTTATGAATAACCTTAATTCTTCAGATAATCCATCCCTCTGTTTGAGGAGATCTTTTCGAAGTTGAACTTTATCCATAATTAAATAGCCGCAGATGGCTGTGCATACTCCCGGTAGAGATGATCTCTCTCTGAAGGTATGTAGCCAGCTGAAGAGATCAAATCTTGAAGTCTCTGCTTCGTAAGCATTTGCGGGGTCTTAGCTCCAGCATTGTGAGCTATCTCTTCTTGAATGATAGTTCCATCGAGATCATTGGCTCCAAACGAAAGTGCAACTTGCGCGAGCCCTTCGGTGATCATGACCCAGTACGCTTTAATATGCGGAATATTATCTAAAAATAATCTAGCCACAGCAATTTCTCGAAGATCTGCATACCCTGTTGTTTCTCGGATTGGGTATGTTCTCCCTAATTCATTATCCTCAATTTGATAAGCCAAGGGAATGTATGCAAGAAAGCCGTTTGTCTCATCTTGTAGAGTCCGGAGTCGGTTAAGATGATCGATCTTATGTAAGGGCTTTTCGATGTGTCCATACAGCATTGTGCAATTAGTTTTCAACCCCTTTTTGTGACAAATTCTCGCATTATTTAGCCAAATCTCCGCATCTTTTTTCCCAATACAAATCTTTTGTCTTATTTCCTCATCAAAAATCTCAGCACCTCCACCCGGACAACTTTCCAGACCCGCAGCAATGCATCGATCGAGAAATTCCTCTATAGATATCCCACTTACACGAGCGTAATAATCCATTTCAACCATAGTAAAAACTTTCAAATGGATATCGGGAAATTTCTGCTTAATCTTTATAAATAAATCTTCGAAATAATCAATTTTAAGTTTCGGGTAATGACCAGCAACCATATGGAGTTCCCGAACTCCCTTATTAACGTCTGAAGATAAATCCTTGATAATATCCTCGGCTGTAAGCACATACGCTCTGGGATCGCCCGGCTTAGCCTGGAACGCACAGAATTGGCAGTGGGTATAGCAGATATTTGTATAGGAGAGCCTGCGACTGTGGACATAGAACGTCTTAAGACCATGTTTTCTTAGTCTTACGTGATTCGCTAGGGACCCTAGGGAAGATAAATCATTGGTAGTGTAGAGAAGGAGCCCGTCCTCAATGTTCAGCCTCTGCCCATTAAGTACCTTTTGTGCAACGTTCTTAAGACTAGAATCACGGATACCACGAAGGATTGCGTGATCACTAGTCATACAGTAAGCCAAACAAAATGCGGAACGTTTTAAGTTAGTAATTATTCAATCGAAATAGGGGTCTCGAAAATATCACCTGGTTCTTCGACTTTACGTTCTTCCCAAGCAATTTTATCTTGTTCAACTTCTTGAATAGCAACATTTGACCAAAAACTAGCTAGCCTAGGAGCATCCTGCGGTTGGCCGTTCTTGGCCACCGGAACAACAACTTCTATTTTAGGATAGGCATCTTCTTGGAGTTGGGCGCAGCGACGACCAGTAATCACTGCAAACCTGTACTTATTGTCAATTTCTTGGGGAATGCGTACTATTGTACGTCGAGGCATAAAATACTCCTAAGATCAATAAAGACAGAATTTAAGTCTAGCATCTATAAGGGTTATTTTGTGACAATCTTTCTGGAAGGCATAGGGTCTGCTTTGAATCCACAAGCGGTAATTCCACTCAACAATGAAGTTAGTACCAATAAGACGATAAATTTAGGGACCATAATAATTATCATGCCTTAATCTAGATGTTATGACTATTAAGAAAATTCTAGTTGCTAACAGAGGTGAGATAGCCTGCCGAGTCATGAGAACTTGTGCGATGCTTGGTATCAAAACAGTTGCTGTTTATTCAGAAATCGACCGTAAGTCTCAACATGTAAGGTTAGCTGATGAAGCTTACTGTATCGGTCCAGCTCCATCTTCTGAAAGCTATCTCGTTGTCTCCAAGATCATTGAAATAGCAAAGCATGCGGGGGTCGATGCAATACACCCGGGTTATGGCTTTTTGAGTGAAAATGCTGATGCCGTTGCAAAAATCCGATCAGCAGGCATTGCATTCATAGGACCAAGCGAAGAGTCAATTCGACTGATGGGCTCCAAAACTAGTGCAAGGAAAGTGGCTATTGCCTCTGGTTGTCCGGTGGTTCCTGGCATTCAAGAGACACTGAAAGACGAGGATCTTCTCATCGAGTGCCAAAAAATTGGCTACCCAATCATGCTCAAAGCTGCCATGGGCGGCGGAGGGAAGGGGATGAGATTGGTATCTTCCGAATCCCAGTTTCTCAGTTCCCTTCAGCGTGCCCGAAGTGAGGCTCTCAACGCTTTTGGAGATGATTCAGTCTATGTTGAAAAAGCCATCGTTGCGCCTAGGCATATTGAAATTCAAGTTTTTGGCGATACCAAGGGTAACCTAGTCTACCTTTGGGAGCGAGAGTGCACAATTCAGAGGCGCCATCAAAAGGTCATCGAAGAATGCCCCTCTCCCTTCATCAGTCCCGCAACCCGAAAGGCGATGGGTGAGGCCGCCCTTAAGGTTGCTAAGGCTGTTCAATACGTCGGAGCCGGCACTGTCGAATTCTTAGTTGACAAAGATGAACATTTCTATTTTCTAGAGATGAACACTCGACTTCAGGTAGAACATCCAGTTACAGAATGGGTGACCGCCCAAGATCTTGTTGCCTGGCAAATTATGGTTGCCGAGGGTCAAAGTTTACCCTTAAAACAAGATCAAATTCCTTTCCAAGGTTGGTCGATCGAATGTCGTATATACGCTGAAGACCCAGATCGAAAATTCATACCGAGTCCCGGTAAAATCACCTACATGACCACCCCTTCGGGGCCCTATGTTCGAAACGATGCAGGTGTTTATGAGGGAAGTGAAGTCTCTACTTATTACGATCCCATGATTTCAAAACTTAGTGTTTGGGGCCCCGATCGAGCATCCGCTATTGGAAGAATGAAGTCAGCTCTTTGCGAATATCAAGTGGGGGGTATTCGTACGAATCTACAATTTCATCGAACCCTTATGGATAATGAAGATTTTAAAAAAGGCCTTTTTGATACTAGTTTCCTCGATAAACCATTTTGGATATCGACAGCATTCCCTAACGAGATCATCCCCTTTGCACTGGCAGTTGCTTTACTAGAAGAAATTAAATCCACATCAGTTCCAAATACTATTGAATCTGGAACTTCATCTTGGGCGGCTCCAAGAACTGGCGGAATTTTTAACAGACTAGGAACGCAGTGAACTCATGAAACGGCTCTGGAAATACCAAGATCAAACCCTTGAGGTAATTCTTCTATCAAATGGTGATGCATACGAACTAAAGATTGGGGATCAGAAATATTTAGTTCAAATAGCTGAAATCAGCACCAATTTATACTCAATATCCATTGATGGAAAAGTCTATGAAATTAAGACTGATAAAATTAAGTCAGATAAAAACTATTTATCGATTTTCAGGCTCTTATTCAAAAATCAAGATATCAAGGTTGAACTTATTAATCCCATCAAACAGCCTTTGGATGCCCATACGGCTGTCTCAGGAGGCTCCGAGAAAATCTTTCCTCCAATGCCTGGACGGGTCATTAAAATCCTGGCTAAAACTAATGATTCCGTAATGCCGGGAGATACGCTTTTGATTTTAGAAGCCATGAAGATGCAGAACGAGATTAAAGCGAGTATAGAGGGTAAAATTAAGTTCATTTCGGTCTCTGAGGGTTCCGTTGTTGACCCCTCTGTTTCAATGATAGAAATTATTCCTCATCTAAAAAAAGAATAGATACTAGACAAAACTCTCCTCTTGTAAGAGTATTAAATAAACCGAACGCACGACGGCGGAAGGAGTTTAATGCCAAAAGAAGATTTACCGGCAAAAAAATATTCTGTATTTTTACCACGGACTAGTTTTCCAATGAAAGCGGATCTCCCCCAAAGAGAGCCTAAGTTGGTTGAGAAATGGGATCAGAAGGGAACCTATGCTTCCATTGAAAAGACCAAAAGAGAACAAAATCAAAGGGGTATCGGTAAAGGCCGACGAATTCTTCATGATGGACCTCCGTATGCTAATGGCCATATTCATATCGGTCATGCACTCAATAAAATCCTAAAAGACTTTGTTGTTAAATCTATGTGGCTCGATGGATACGAGTCGCCCTTTATACCTGGCTGGGACTGCCATGGTCTTCCTATCGAGCATGCAGTTGAAAAAGAACTTGGTAGTTCAAGAAAAGATCTCTCTAAAGAAATTTTTATAAAGAAGTGCAGAGATTACGCTACAAATTGGATAAATAATCAATCAAAGGACTTTCAGAGACTAGGAGTTCTCGGTGACTTCAAGAATCCCTATACCACTATGGCGCCACGCTACGAGGCGGAAACGATACGCAATTTAGGAAAATTATTTAGTATAGGTCTCATTACAAAGAAACTTAAAGTAGTCCATTGGAGTTACGGTGCTAGGACGGCCTTAGCCGAAGCTGAAGTAGAATACGATCTCCACGAAACAATCGCTGTTACAGTTTCTTTCAAAATCGAACCAAATCCAAATCTCTCCATTAAACTTCCGTTGAATTGTTATGCCTTAGCTTGGACTACAACTCCTTGGACTTTACCCAGCAATAAAGCGTTGTCGGTAAATCCGAATCTCGATTATTGTTTTCTTACTGTTGATACCAAAAGTTACCTAGTCGCCTATGAACTCAAAGATAAGATTAATCAACAGCTTTTTGATTCAAAAGCAACAATGGGAGATGCCTTTAAAGGCACCCTCTTATCTGATGTGTCCGCCGTTCATCCTTGGATAGATAGACCATCTCCATTTTTACTAGCCGACCACGTAACTTCAGATGTAGGAACAGGTATTGTACATACAGCCCCAGATCATGGAGTTGACGATTTCAATGTCGCGCAAC
Organism: Holophagaceae bacterium; assembly: GCA_023257195.1. GTDB lineage: Bacteria > Acidobacteriota > Holophagae > Holophagales > Holophagaceae > Acidiparvus > Acidiparvus fluvialis. The sequence goes on along the minus strand of JALRCU010000042.1, from coordinate 16,403 downwards.
ATCTTGGGCTCTTTCAATACGTTGGAGCAGATGGAAGGTATCTACCTCACCTGAATGACGATGAACTTGTAGGTATAAATGTATTTAAAGCTAATGGAATTATTATCGAAAAACTAAAAAAACATAATTCATTGTTCGCCCAAGAATCTCTTAGACATTCCTATCCCCATTGTTGGCGAACGAAAACCCCCATATTATTCCGAGCCACCGAACAGTGGTTTATCTCGATGGATACTCTATCATCACAGTCAGATCAAACACTGCGAAGTATGGGTTTATCTAATATCAAAAAGGTTCAATGGATCCCCGATCAAGGAGAGTCACGTATTACATCCATGATCGCCGGGAGGCCGGATTGGTGCATTTCAAGACAGCGTTCTTGGGGCACCCCTATACCTATTCTTAAAAATAAAACATCCGGCAAGCCTTTAGTGCACCCTCAGTTCTTCGAAAGAGTAGCCCAATTAGTTGAAGTTGAGGGGATTGAGGCCTGGCATAGGGTATCCGTTGATGAATTATGCCGTGGTATTGACATGAATCCAATGGAGTGGGAAAAAGAAACCGATATTCTTGACGTATGGATGGATTCTGGAATCTCAGCAAACGTTATCTCGAAGACACACCCTTCCATCCTTCCGTCTGATTTCGGTAATTTTATTTATTTTGAAGGAAGCGATCAACACAGGGGATGGTTTCATAGTTCTTTACTTTTTAATCTAGCCGTTTCGGGAAATCGACCCTATTCAACCGTGATTACGCATGGGTTTGTTCTCGATGGTAAAGGCCAAAAAATGTCCAAAAGCGTTGGAAACGTCGTAAGCCCCGATGAAGTTTTGAAAACTTATGGAGCCGATATTCTGCGATGGTGGACAGCTACATCTAACTTCCATGAAGATGTTCGAATCTCTAAGGAAATTCTAGATCGCTCTGCAGATTCATATCGAAAGATAAGAAATACACTTCGTTTTATGTTAGGTGCCTTGGATGGATTCAATTTTCCCGAAAACTCCTTACCCTTTACTGATAGAAATCCGATCGATCAATGGATTCTAATAAGACTTCAGGAGGAAAGTAAAAAAATTATTGAAGCTTATCGATCATTCCAATATATTGAAGCCACTCGAGTTATTCTTTCATTCTGTCAAAACGAATTGTCAAGTATTTACTTTGATATCATAAAGGATTCGCTTTACTGTGATTCTCTACAAGACAAAAAAAGAATCTCTCATGTGATCACCCTCCACGAGATATTAGATTCACTCCTAAAAACCCTTGCCCCAATCCTCTGCTTTACCGTCAGTGAAGCGTGGGAAATTCTTCATCCAGAGACTAGTATCTATCAAACTACTTTCACCGATTTAACTGACAAATCTTCAATCGATATATCAAAGTGGAACTCCCTTTGGCAATTAAGAAGAGACATTCACGCTTCGATGGAGCCATTGAGGGCAGGGAAACTGATTGGAACTAGTTTGGATACGAAAATTAGTCTCGAGGACTCACCGTTAACAAGAATGATTCTGGGTGAATTCGATGACCATCTAAAGGACTATTTTGTGTGTTCAGAAGTCGTTATAAACCTTAAAAATGAACCACAATACCCAACTTCTTCTGTGGGGATCAAGTACTCTGTTGAGCCGACCAAGCTCCCCAAGTGCCCGAGATGCTGGAAACACGAAAGCCTCCATGTAAGAATTGATCATCCGGAGTTATGTTCTCGCTGCTATAAGGTTGTACTCACTTGACCAGTTGGCTTCCTAAAACCTTATGGCTCGTATCTCTTGTTGGGATTGATCAGTATTCAAAATCGTTAGCGGTATCTATTAAGTTTAAAGAAATAGTTCCTTCTTTCTTAAATGTAAAGCTTACAGAGAACCCTGGAATTATCTTCGGATTTCTTTCTCAATCTACTAATCATCAGCAAACTGTATTGCTTATAATAATCGGGTTAATTACCATTATCTATTTTGGGTCACTCTATTTTAAAAAAACATTGACTAACTTTGGGAGCTACAGCCTCGGTATGATCCTTTCAGGAAGTATAGGGAATATTATCGACCGCACTCTTAACGGCTACGTTATCGATTTCATCGATTTTTATTACAAAGACCTACATTATTGGACGTTCAACTTTGCTGATAGTTTTATCGTCATAGGTCTTATAGGCTGGTTTCTAAGCGATTATTATCATAATAGTAAAGCGTGACCCTTACTCGGTTCCTAAAACGTGATCATCTTCTATCTCTGCCTTGGTAAAAGACTTCAACGTATCAGTACTAACTAAAGATAATAGACTCATGTAGGCATAACCGTTAAAAAATAAAATCAAGAAGGGTAACGAAGCCCATTTACTAAAATAAATGCTAACAAATATTGAAATCAAGAAGGCAAACGCAAACAATAACTCTAAATAGGTAGTGACGCTTTTACTAACTTTGTACTTGATTCTAGTATTGCTAGCAGCATAACCATGGCCCATCTTTGGAGTTCTTGTAAACTCCTTATCATTAGTGAAGAATCCCTCGAGAACTGCTTTTGATTGATTGAAAGCTAATCCCACACCTAGGCTCATTAACCCGGGAATGTACTTCAACCGTGATTTCCAACCCTCATTGCTTGTTAGTTCTTTCTGACTTAATCCAAAATATAGCCCAATACTTAGAGCGTTTAGGGCAAAAAACGGTCCATCGGTCATCATAAGGACATGGACAGGTGTTCCAGCCCTTAGAACCATTGCGGGAATCATGAGAATACTTAAAATAACTACTAACAGATAATTGCAATTAGCTGTGAGATGAAACCAACATTCAATCTTTGTGTGAAGGGAAGCCTTCGATTTCCAAATTGTAGGCATTAATTTTCGAATTACTTGCGCATTACCCTTAGCCCATCGATGCTGCTGACTCTTGAAGGCGTTGACATCAGTGGGAAGTTCCGCTGGTACTAAGAGATCTTTGAGGTAGACACCACGCCAACCTTTAAGCTGCGCTCGATAACTTAAATCTGCATCTTCAGTTATCGTGTCATGTTGCCAACCACCTGCATCCTCAATTGCAGATACACGCCACATACCTGCCGTTCCACTAAAATTGAAGAAAGCATTTGAACGATGTCGTACAGTATGCTCGAAGACAAAATGCCCATCAAGCAGAATGCCTTGGACTTGTGTTAGTAGCGATGACGATCGATTCAAATGGGTCCAACAACCTTGAATAAAAGCAATATTATTATCTTTAAAGTAGGGCACAGCTTTAATTAAAAAATCGGGGTCTGGAACGAAGTCTGCATCAAACATTGCTACGAATTCACCCTTAACTACCCTTAACCCTTCTTCGAGTGCTCCTGCCTTGTAACCTCGTCGGTCGATGCGGTGAAGGGAATAGATATCGAAACCCAGTTTTTTGTATCTTGCGACAGTGACATCAACCAAATCCTTTGTATGATCTGTTGAGTCATCTAAGACTTGGATTTCTAATTTATCTTTGGGATAGTCTAGTTCAGTTACGGCAGCTATCAGTCTTTCCACTACATTGTATTCATTGAAAACAGCTAGTTGAACAGTAACTTTTGGTAAAAATGATGCATCGCCAAGAGGCACTGGGGTTTCATTTTTATGTTTATAGTAAAGGTATAAAATCCAAAGTCGGTGAGTCCCATATATACTCAAAATCGTCAGGATAGTGAAATAAATACCTAAGACTATTTCTCGATAAAGCATCATCAAACAAGGCCCTTCCTAGAATCTATTATCTTCTCAGATTGCACATTAAAATCAACACTTTAAGTATTTGTAGATCGAGTATTGGCTGGGGAGGTAGGATTCGAACCCACGATAAGCTGAACCAAAATCAGCTGCCTTACCACTTGGCCACTCCCCAAATAAGAACCTTTATTCTATCGCAAAAAAAGCCTTATTTTGCTGAGTTATCTGATTTTGGCGTGAGACCAAATTCTACTGCACTGAGAAGATCGGGGCGAACTATGCCTTCCGCATGTTCAATATTAGAAATAGCCCTAGATCCCGAGGACTTTTCAAATGCTACAAGTACTTGTTTTTCAATATCAATTCTTAAATCATTGTTTAAGGGATAGGCGATATCTTTAAAACTTCCATCGCGTTTTCTACGGCTTGGCATCGCTACAAAGAAACCATCATCAGACTCAATGACTCTTAAGTCGCTCACTAAGAAACTGTCGTTAATGATGATTGTGGCATAGGCCTTGAGCTTATCGTCGCCTTTGACCAGGTTGATGCGAATATCAGTGATTGTAATCATATTATTTAGTTTATTCGATTTTTATCCATCCGTACTGACGATCTTTTAAGTCACCTCTCCTAAATGAATAGAACCGTTCACTATTGCAATAGGTACATTCAGGCTGACCGAACTCTAAGGCTGGATCGAGCCCCTTAGATTTCGCCTGTAAACGAATGAACTCCGGTAGATCAAAATAATCTTTCGCATGGTAGTTTTGACCTTTCACCTGAACCCAATGTTTATGGGTTTCAGCAGCTTTAAAGACCTCATTACCTACTTGAAAATGACATTTCATAATGCAGGGCCCTATTGCCCATGCCGCAGTCTCCAGTAGGCCCCCACGATGAATAAATAAGTCTATGAATTTACCCCAAATATCGCTGGTGGCACCTCTCCATCCTGCGTGAACTGCACCGATGAGTACATTACCGTCATATAATTTACCCCCAAATAAAACTGGAGCACAATCTGCAACTCGCACTCCAATTTTGACTCCTCGGATAGTTGTGAAAATTGCATCGGCTTCGCAAAGATACTGGTCTGGGGAATATTCGATTATATGATTACCGTGCACCTGCTGCGGAGTTTGAATATCATGTCGAACCGATAAATCACTTCGGTCTGTGAAACCCCATGTAATTGGGAGATGTTCGGGTGTTTTTAGTGAAATAACCATCTTTAATATCTAGCAAAATGTGCGCCTAGGACAATGAAATCAGTCAAGGGCCATAATAGTAAGAAAAAATACATAAATCTTTTATGATTCATTGCAGACATCGATTTTAAGCGACGTTTCCAATAATAAAGCAAATAAAGCCAAAGCATAAGATTGAAAAGAAGCATGATTGTATATATTCCGCTGTGGAGTGTCCCCCAGATAATCCAGAGAAAAGCTACTAACGAGAATCCCATGGATAAATTCAATGCTTTATTGGTACCCAACCATAATGTCAACGTCTGATCGCCACGACGACTATCCTCGTCGTTCTGATAAATTTGAGTTAACGGGTATAGCGCGCCAAATAAAAAACCAAAACCAACAGATAGTTTAAGAATCTCAGGTGTAAATGCGTTTCCTGTGGATACAAAGCCCGCTAGAAATGTAAAGAAGCCAAATCCAATTGAATTAATGACTAGATCATAGCCGGGTCTAGACTTTAGGCGAATTGGAGGTGTCGAATAAGCGATACTCATTAAAACGCATGTCATTATGATTTCAAAGAAATATTTATCACCGATGGTTTTATTCGCTTCTAACATTGAAGCAAAGAGAGATAAAGATAAAAGTAATAGACCAAAGTGTTTGAGATACTTGGGTGGCTTGGGTGGGTTATTCAAGAAAGCGATATCACCCTCATCATTGTCGAAAGAGGAATTTAAGGCGAGAGTTCCGCCGTTAAGAAGTAATATAAATATGAATGTAGACCTGGCGGCATCATGAAAATCAAAGTTCTTTGAACAGAGCATGCCAGCAATCAAATGAAGTCCAACGATAGGCCACTCTTTAGGCCTCAAATGCATGATATATGGTCTTATATCGATAGACATTAGCCGTGCTTTAGTATTTTAATCGGAGGATTATTCGTATTTCGTCTTTGCGCGAGTAAGGACATTGCTGATGTGAGATGGTCGTAATTAAAAGTTGCATCCACACACATGCCAAAAGGAAGCTCTAATGGAATCAAAAAGGATGGATAATTGAGAAGTTTTCGAACCCCCTTCAGAAGACGATCGGTACAACTTACAGCAACGATGAGATCTGGGTTTGTTTTCATAGCTTCGATGTACGCCTTATAACTTCGATTCGTAATTCTTACATCCCACTGTTCTTGGACGGTGTCTTCTACAAGATTTTCGATGTGGCATAGACCACAGTTGTAACAGGAAGCCATTTTTTCGAGGATAGGTGCAGTACAGTTAGACCATTGAATGCAATGCGGGAGAAGTAAAAGTGTTTTCTTCGACTTTGAGTCCACGAAACATTTATAAACCTTTTCATTATTCCATCTGAAGAAACTCATGAGAAAAACCTCTTCCCTTTTTATGAGTTTAAATATGGGTCTAAGTGCATCTACAAAAAATAGATCGACGCGCATAATAGAGCTGTGGGAAGCAATGTAGCGCTCTCCCTCTCTCATTGACAATTCAATAGCCAGAAGGGAAGTTATGGTAAGAATTAAATACCATGAGGCAAAGTTATTTCTTGTTTCAAGAAAAAGATAAAGCGAAACAACTAGGACTATGAAAGGGATGCCGAACCTTACGCTCCTAAAAAGCCTTGAGCCAATAAGGGGTTGAATACTGATGGATTCCACTTCTATCTTCCAACAGCGGCAAGACCCAGGAGCTTCTTAAGATCCTCATCTTTCCAACGAATACCGCCACCCACGAACATTGTTCGATAGTCCTTATTGGCGAAATCCTGAACACCAGCTTGGATATAGAAATTCTTGTAGAACTGATAGCTAGAGGTAAAACGATATCTGGGATTATTTTTATTGATGGATGAATCTTTAGAAAAATCGTACGCAGTAAAACCCAATCTTAGGGTGTCATTCAAATTTCTCACCTCGATGGAACCGCCACCCTTGCCATCAAAAATACCGGCAGAGAAGACAACATTACCTACTTTTTTGTTGAAGGCTGCCGACAGTGATACGGTTTTATCCGATATGCTTGTTGACTGTGATGAAACGATTCCTGTCGGAAGCCCTGTAATGGGATCAATACTGGTAGTTGTTCTGGTTACCTTTGAGTTCTTACCGTCCGGGGAACTATTTAGATCTAGGCTGTACCAGTAGTCATTCTGCGGAGCCATTTCAATCCTGAGTCCGGCACGCGCATCGCTTCTATCTGCCCAGTAAGCAGCAGAAGCATCAAGCCTGAGGTCCAGATTGGAATAGCCACTCAGAGCCGACTCTAGTGAATCGAGAGTCTTGTTGATCTTTTCACCTGTTGAACCATCATTTAAAAGTTTACCAAGCGTACCCTCGCCACTATTAATCTTCTGACTCATGGCGTTAAGGTTATCTGCTGTGACTTGGAACTTTGTTGCGAGTAACCTAAAGTCTTTGATGGCCCCTGAGGTTTCTGTTTCGTTATCTTTAATGAATGCATTGAAGGTTCGAGCAGCGTTCTGAAAGTCTTCGGCTAGTCGGGGAATTCGTACTCTCAAGTCGGAAGTCATAACATCCAAATTATCCATAATGGATGTCAACTTACCGCCTTCGCCGTTAAGACTTTCCGTGATAGCTTTCATATCTTTCCCAACGTCTATTAGGACATTCACTAATTCATCCAACCCAGTCCCCTGAACTGTTTTCAACGTTGATCCTGATTCTAAATTTGTATTTGTTAATCTACCGTTAGAAAAATCAATATACTTCTCACCGAGTATGCCAAGCGACACCAGGCTTACATGAGCGTCTGAATAGACATTTATATTTTTAGGTAGAGAAAAAACAACTTTTGCCTTGTTACCCTCGAGATTAATGGACTCCACTTTACCAACTCGAACACCTGCTGCCCGAACGTCACTTTGTCGACTCAAGCCGGCAACTTGATCAAAATAAGCCGTATAAATATTTGTATCTTGTCTAGAAGATATCCCTAGTTTTTCTAGAGATAAGACTAAAGTGACCAATGCAGCAATGGTAGCTAGGAAGAAAATGCCGACTTTAAACTCTGTCTTCATTGTTTTTTATTAATCCATAAGAGTATTTAATCATATCGTTATTTGTGATTTCGGGGGAGGATCGGCAAGAAAAGGGCCCTCGGATGTTCCTTTTATGAATTGAACGACCAAGGGATCTTGGTTCGATGCAAAACCTTGGGGGCTTCCTGAGGCAACTATTGAACCTCTATGCAGCAGGGATATATTCTGGCCAATGTTAAACGCCACCTTTAAATCATGCGTGATAGTAATTGTCGTCGCTCGTAACTCACTTCTTAAATCTGTAATAACTTTAGAAATTACATCAGTCATTACAGGATCGAGCCCTGTTGTAGGTTCATCAAAAAGAAGGATCTTAGGCTTTAGCGCAATGGCTCTTGCGAATCCGACTCGACGTTTCATGCCCCCTGATAGTTCCGAGGGGTAAAGGGTGGCGGTGTCTCTTAGGCCAACTAAGGTTAAGCACTCGTCGACTCTCGATCGGATTTGCACGGACGAGTAATTCGTATGTCGAGATAAGCCGAATGAAATATTTTCCAGAACAGTCATTGAATCAAATAGAGCTGCCATCTGGAAACACATTCCGATTTTCTTTCTTATTTCAAATAGGGCAGTGGGTTGATCAATGTTGACCCGAGCACCGTCGACAAAAATGTTTCCATCATTGGGTCTAAGAAGGCCTAATATGACTTTTAGTAGTACTGTTTTTCCTGTGCCCGATCCCCCTAGGATAACTAAACTCTCAGATTCTTCTACCTCGAGTGAAATACGATCGAGAACCTTATTTTGGTCAAAAGCCTTTGACACATTATGAAGTTTGATCATAGGCATAAGTTAGACCAAAAGAAGTTTTGTTAGAACAAAGTCAGCAATCAATATCCATAGACTTGATGTAACAACACTGCTGGTAGGCGCCGCGCCGACTCCAACTGCGCCCCCCTCGGTTCTGAAGCCTTTCCAGCAACCAACAAGAGAGATGATTACACCAAATACGAAGGCTTTGATAAGAGCAATCCGTAAATCCGAAGAGGATATTAACTTAAAGAACTCTGATGTATAAAAGTCTGAACTCTGAAATGATAGATTAACTAATATGAAATGACCCCCCCAAAAGCTTATATAGATTGAAAGTATTGTCAACATAGGCAGCATTAAAATTGCAGCCAAGAATCTTGGCACAAATAAATAATGAATGGGATCAGTGGCTAAACACTCTAAGGCATCGATTTGCTCGGTTATTCGCATGGTACCGATCTCAGCGGCCATTGCCGATCCAACGCGTCCAGCAAGCATTAACCCGGTAATTACTGGTGCTAATTCTCTAATAACAGCGAGCCCCTCGACTTGACTCGCCAAGCCTTCAGCTTGAAATTGCTTGAAACCAAAGGCTAATTGAACAGCAAATACCATGCTGACTGAAAGAGAGGTCATTAAAACAACAGGTACAGATGAAACACCTACAAAAGAACATTGGTTCAAAAAGTAATTAGTATCAAAGGGCCGCTTGAAAATACTTCTGAAACATCTAATGCTGACAAGAATAAAATCACCAAAAGACGAAACGTTAGATATGATTTTTGCCCCTAGAAATTCCACAAAAGATACCATCTATTTCTTCGCCTTTTTAAGGGGTCGGTTTACTTGAGGAACGCGACTTTTAGCCTTATGGTGGGAGGGAATATCCACGGTTACGGTTGTACCCGCTGCCACAAGAGTTCCATCGCCGACTTTGATTGGGGCAATTATCTGCGTATCGCTGCCAATAAATACATTATCACCGATAACTGTTTTGTGCTTCTTGAGCCCGTCATAGTTGCAGGTTATGACTCCTGCTCCGATATTGGAATTAGTTCCAATTGATACATCCCCAAGGTAAGTAAGATGGTTAGCCTTACTGCCCTTAGATATCTTAGCCTTCTTGGTTTCCACAAAATTTCCTATTTGAACATGATCTGATAACTCAGTGCCCTCCCTTAAACGTGCGAAGGGGCCTACAACAACATGATTTGTTAGTACCGAGCGATCGATGAGGGTGTAAGGCTTAATAACGGTGTGATTTCCAATTTTGGAATCTTCAATTCGTGATCCAGCTTGGATTATGCTACCGGTACCAATGGTTACGGCCCCAATTAAAGTAACATTGGGCTCAATCAAAACATCGGAGCCTATCTTAACTCGAGGGCCTATGAACGTTGTAGAGGGATCTAAAATAGTTACCCCGCTTTTCAACCATCTACTATTCACTCTGTTTTTTGCATAGTTTTGAAGAAGTGAAAGATCGGTTCGAGTATTCAATCCAAATAATTCTTGCGAGTCGATAGGTACTGATTCAATCTTTTGATTTTCTGCAAGTATATTGATTGCATCAGTTAGATAAAATTCTTTTTGCTTGTTGGTATTTTTAACCATTTTTAATAAAGGAAAAATCTTTTTACAAGGAAGAGCATAGATACCTCCATTCACAACCCGATGACGGGATTGCATTTTATTCGTATCTAGGTCCTCTACGATGGAAGCCAAATGTATTCCATCTTTTTTTAAGAAAATCCTTCCATATCCATTTGGTTCAATGAAATCTGCGACGGCTAACGATGGGCACTTCTTTATAAGTTTGGATAAGCTAGATTCCATTATTAGTGGAACATCGGCACTCATAATAAGGACATTGGTTGCATTAAATTTGTCGATTAATGGTTTAGCTGAAAGCAATGCGTGGGCTGTACCCACTGTCGAGGACTGAACGGCAAAGTAAACGCTTGTACTGAAAAGTTTCTTGTCTTCCCAAACCTTAACCAGGCGCTTTATTTCATCGTGATTCTTGTTGATCACGATGACCGTATTTTTTACTTCTTTCGGAATAGCTCTTAGAGCCCATAAGAGAGAGGAGTCACCAAGGATTTCGTGCAACACCTTTGACCTAGAAGAAACCATTCTCTTGCTGTTACCGGCAGCCAATATAACTGCTATGAATGACAAGTGACACCTCTAATATTTTATTATGCTACTGATCTTTCAAACTAGAGATAACACTATTCGAATAGGCCTTTTGAGCGCATGGACAATCTAAGGGCTAGCCTCGAAGCTTCTTGAAAATTACGATGATCGGCGATTCCTAAACCAGCAATATCGAATCCTGTCCCGTGATCGGGGCTTGTTCGAACAAACGGGAGGCCAAAAGTTACATTTACAGCGAGAGTTGGTTCTGCAAATTTTATCGGTATTAGTCCTTGATCGTGATACATGGCAACTACAAGGTCAAATTCACCATCATAGGATCGTTTGAACACTGAATCAGCAGCTAGTGGACCTTCAATCCTAAGACCATCCTCCCTTTTTACCATTTCCTGATGAGGGTAGGGGTTCCACGGATGGTGTGGTTTATATTTTGAGTAAATCGAGGACCCAAACTTTTCAACATCCAGTGAATAATTGTTTTTTTTGAACTTAGCAATCGAACCCCTGACAGCTTCCTCTATTAGTGAATCCTCATTTCCAAAAGCCCCATTTTCTCCGGCATGAGGGTTTAAAGCTGCAACGCCAATCCTAAAGTTAGAAGTACCCATCAGTTCGATGAAGGATCCCACACTAAACTCGATACTCTGAGAAATGGATTCTGCATCCATACTCTCAATGACTCTTTTTAAACTCATATGGACTGTATGAAGAGCCACCTTCATTTTTGGACTCATAAATATCATTTGCGTATACTTTGAATTTGTCGCTTCCATTAAATAACCTGTATGACCAGTAAAACTCTCTCCCGTGGCTATTATTGAAGTTTTAGATATGGGTAATGTGACGAGTGCATCCGCTTTATGACTACTCATTAATCGCGTAGCGAGGACCAATGCTTCCATTGATGACTTACCAGAATTGGCGGATGGTAAACCTAATTTTAATTTATTCAATGAAAGAGGGTAGGGATCAAGCCATACAGCAGAGTGCATTTTGTCAGAATTAGAATCGATTAGATAAAAACCAAATGACTCCATTGAGTTCGCGATTGAAAAGGGTGGATCGCCCCATAGCCATTTATAGACATTATTTTCGCTTTTAGAAAACAGCTCAACACCAGCGCGACTTCCAATAATTACTATTTTTGCTCGATGAGTTAACTGCGGTAGTGATTTAAGCAGTATTTCCGGACCAATACCGGAAGGGTCTCCTAGGGTGATGATAAGGGTTGGTAAAGGGGTCAACTAAGCACTCCAATCATTCACAGATTACTAATAATTAGATACTTTTCTATGAACTAGTTTTAAGGAGCGCATACTGTTATTATTAAACTTCTGCGGGTATAACTCAGTGGTAGAGTGCAACCTTGCCAAGGTTGAAGTCGTGGGTTCAAATCCCATTACCCGCTCCATTCCTTGTATTATCGGCGCCGTCGCCAAGTGGTAAGGTCCGGGACTGCAAATCCTGTATACGTCGGTTCGAATCCGACCGGCGCCTCCACTAATAGCTTAAATGTCCGGCTTAACTTAAAAGCTACCCTTAATAAATAGACCTGAAGTTACTTGGACAGGATACTTCCATTAATACAATACCTTTTACCTGTCGGTTTAGGGCCATCATCAAATACGTGCCCTAAGTGCCCCTTACATTTTGAGCAGATTACCTCTATACGATTCATGCCATGGGTAAAATCAGGCATTTCTTCTAAGGCGGTATCGTTAACTGGTCTGATAAAACTTGGCCAACCTGATGAGGATTCATATTTATCACTGACGGCAAAAAGGGGATTTTGGCAACCTACACAGGATAAAATACTTACGTCATCCCCAAACTCGAAACTCATAAATCTTGGATCAGTCCCTTTTTCAATAAGCACTCTGTACTGTTGAGCGGTAAGTTTTTTCTTCCATTCGTCATTAGATAGCCTCATTGTTTATTACTCCTAAATGTAATTAAAGAATCTTTTCCTCTGTGGTTTTGGACCACTGAGCATACATCTGCACAATCGCCACAATTGAAACAACCCTCGCCGTAGCCGATGAACAGAGATTCAGATCTAGGATCAAGATCAACAAAGCATGTATTAACACATGCTGTGCAAGACCCGCATTCACTTAGCTCTGAGTTAAACCTGGGTCTCAGTGTCTTATCTTGGTCGTTAGAGCTATAAATGATGGATTGTCCCATCCCATAGATACACACAATTCTACAGAAATCAAATCGTACAATAAACCCAACAATCCATGTCAATACTGAAAAAAGAAGTATCCATGAGCCTAGAGCTGCTTCGCTATTTAGTGCTGAGGGATTCATAATGATAGTGAGAATGCGCGAAGGATTTACAAGGTAAGCAGAAAGCCCCAGTGCAATAATGATTGGTCCTATGAGCAAAAAAACTACACTAAGGACTTGAGCTAGGATTCGGTGTGCGTCTGATCTTTTGATAAAGTCATAAACTGCGCGATTCGTACCTGATCCGAACACAGTTCGAATTGCGTTAAAAAATTCGATGACACTTCCATAAGGGCATGACCACCCACAAAATACACGCCCTTTCGTATAACTAAGGATAATAAAGACTAATAATGACGATATAAATCCAAGGGCTAAATAAATTCCATTTGAAGTTGTAAAAGAATAATGGTTACCGAGGAAAATAAATTCATTATTTCTAATATCAAATCGAAAGATATCAAAAAAAGGGGCAAAGAGAAAAAACATAAAACTTAAGGATTGGGTGAATCTTCTAAATGAATGGAACATGATTTAAGTATGAACTTGATTATGCCGAATGAGTCCAATGGCAAATAAGAATACTAGAGGCGCCAGGGTTCCCCACCAAACTGGTATCTCTCCCGTCTGGGTAGCTCCGACGATAATAGAGTTGATCCCAAAAAATAATAAACTTGAAAAAAGAATAGTGCCTAGAGCACGAGTTCTACCCTGTTTTGGATCCGGTAAACTGTAAGAAAGGAATGCAAATAGTAGAAGAGGGCCGAGAAGCCAGCCGAGTAGACGATTGATGAGTTCATAGTTGCGCTCAGGGTCATTAGAGAGCAGGGCCCATGACACTAGGTCAATTGTCGAGGTTGTGGCGGGTGATGAAATCGTCCTTAAAGCTTTACTAGGGAAATAGACGTCCCATGAATTTGGATTTTCGCGTCGTTGCCCATTCCAATCAAAAACGGTGCTGTATCCATTGCGCTCATTGAATTTGATAATTGGATCTGACTCCAAGTAATTTGAAAGAGGAAATCCCCAACGAAGACCTTGTTGAGGTGACGCGAACCAAAGAGTGGTTGGTTTTGATATTTCCGTCTTGAGGGTAACCCAGCTATCGTTTGGTGGTTGAGTTGAAATGGGAGTACGGCCAAGTATTTGTCGGTATAGACGGTCACCCGTAGTAATCGTTGCTGGACCTACCCATAGAGAAAAGAGTAAAGACATTCCTAGCAGGATAGACAGGGCAGGGTAAGCAAACTTCATTAAATCGAAAAGATTCACCCCGCTTGATTTAAGGGCTACCCACTCTCTTGATATTGATTTTTCAGTTAGGGTTAACGCTGCAGAAGCGAGAAAAATAATAGGACCGACAATCGTCAAAAACTCGGGCAGAGAGATTATCCAGTACTTGAAGAAAAGTAAAAATGATTGATTGTTTTTAATGATATCGTTGGCGAGATTTGAAAACGTAATCACAAGATGTATCAACAGAATAGATAATGTCACAACAAGCCAGTTTTTAAGGAGGGAGGAACTGAAATACTTAACTAGAGTTCGGTTCGTTCCATAAAACTGACTACGCCCTGATTCCATCAAGGAATCCAGACGCTTACGAAATCCTATTAGCCCGTCTTTAGATTTGTTGAACCTCATTAATGGTGTTTTCAGTAATGTCTTCTTTGATTGAATGGGTCTAAGGCTTACGTAGAAAGCATAGCTAGCAATGACGAATGCTAGGATTAACGTTGCATACAAAATCAACGAAGATAGATTATCGGCAACTGAGTAGAGATTTTCCATATAGCGGTACAGGAAGTAATAGACCAAAACCGAAAGAAGAGCCGTGATAGCACTGCTAGACTTTTTGAACCGAGGGTGACGGAATCCTATTGATATGCCAAGTAAAAGGAATGCCACCGAGGCAAACGGTAGGGACCATCGTCTTGATAATTCGATGTCTCGAATCTTAGAATTCTGAACGGTTTCTAGCGACGAAGATTTCAATTCATAAAGAGATGAGGTGGTTACGGTACGAAGAGGGGTAGACTTCCAGATTCTCTTTGGGGGTGGAACCTGGAACATTAAAGTCTGTTCCTTTTGGTCGACAAGAATAATGGAATCGTTGGTTTGTTGGTAAAGAGCTCCGTTAAGATTTTTAAGGTCAATGGAAGCATTGGAAGAACCGTCATAGTTATTGATAAAGGTGTATTTTATGTCTTGGCCAATCATGTGCTGAACTTCATTTGGACGGACTTCTACGATATGAGTATTTCCCTTGAAATCACTCCAAATTGTCATGTTGGGATTAGTTGGAGGACTCCAAGGCAGACCGCCGGGTTTAACTATCCTCGTTTTAAGGGTTTCAGACATTGAATCCCTAAAAATCTGTTGTTTTGAATTTGACCAAGGCGTTAGGTAGTGAGAATTTAATAAACCCACTCCAAGAACTAGAGTGGCAAAAATAGCCCAGGACTTGATCCAGTTTTGATACCCGACCCCCACGCCTTGAGCAGCGACAACCTCTGAATTAACTGAAAGTGATTGAGTTCCGACCAATCCAGCTATAAGGGATGCTATAGGTAAGATAATGGACAGTAGTTCGGGTAGAGAAGATAAGAGTAAAAGGGCCAACCAGAGAATAGAAGCACCCTGAATAAATACTTCTTTCGAAAGAGCCATGGCTTCGTTGGTGACTATTAAAGCGCCATAAAAAACCACAGCGCCCATTAAGGGGTAAAACCAAGTTTTTAATAGGTATCGTTGAAATATCATCATTAATATTGATAGTTATGATAATGTATATTATGTAACCTATAATCAAACATCAAACAAATCATAGGACTTTTAACCTAAGCAAATCATGGATATGGAGAACTCCAACTGGGTTCTTCCCTTCGGTCACGCATATAAACGTTATCTTCTTCTCCTCCATGAGGTTGGCTGCATCGATAGCTAAATTGTCTTGCTCCATCGTGATCGGGTTGATGGACATCATGGCTTTGGCGGTTAACAAATGAGCTTTATCCTCATTTTTTTGTATGGTTCTTCGGACGTCCCCATCGGAAATGACCCCCACCAAATTGTTGTCTTTCTCTAGAACCACCACCATCCCTAGTCGCCCCTCAGTTGATTTGGATAAAACGGTGATTAAATTATCCTCACACTGGACTGTTGGATAGATCGTATTCATAACGTCTCGTACTTTCAGTAATTTAGACCCAATACTTCCACCCGGGTGGTTTAAAGAAAACATTTCAACCGTAAAACCCTTCAGATTGGCCAATACGGCACTA
>JALRCU010000022.1 GCA_023257195.1 Holophagaceae bacterium | reverse complement strand
CAGGCCAATTCAATCCACACAGCCCTGTTGAATGATCTGCCTGCGGCGCAGGGTTGGCCTTGGGTTGAGGTGGTGCTGAGCGCCGCGGGCGTCAGCGGCCGTGCGGTAGATGCCTTGGTAGACGCGCAGGTGAAGGGCGTGGAAAGCCTGATGATATTCGGCTGACCGCAGTGCGGCCTTTTCGCCGTATTGTGCCAGTCCGCCGAAGTCGATAACCTGCCCGTCAGCAGTGACCTGAGCGGGTCGATGCAGGCCGGGGTTGGGTTGGCGAAACGTACCGGCATCAAAATATAACGGAACACAAAGCCTTCTATGCTTGGACTGGTAAAGATGCCTTGCCCAATTTCATCCTTAAATTGGTATACCACATCTTCTCCGGTAAGGCGATCGAGAATCTCGGTGAGATAGTCAATATTGAAAGCCAATTCAAAAGCTTGTTCTTCACCAGAAAAAGGAAGGGTGCTTTGATTGGTGCCTTCGTCTGGATGTTGGAAGACAATTTTTAAATTTGGGTAAGCAAAAACAAGTTGAACATTTTTGTTGTAGTCATCTTTTTTGAGGCCAACAAAACGGAGGCGTTTACTCAAAAGATCCCTATCTATAAGGACTTTCTTGGGTAGCTCTTGGGGGATGACTTTTTCATAGGCGGGAAAATTTCCATTGACTAGGCGGGTGGAAAATTTAAGGCCGGGTTGGTCAATGTATAAAGTGGTGGCGTCCCACGCAATAACCACTTCGCCTTCATTGGTGAGTAGTTGTGGAAACAAATCTAGCGCACGCCGAGGTACAACTAATTTTACCTCTTCATTAATCTTTGTTTCACAGGGGATTTCAGCGATCGCTAGTCGAAAACCATCGGTACTTACTAATCGAATATTGGTTTTTTGAATATGAAGCAAAACAGCCGCCATGGTGGGTTTGGTGGTGTCTCGACTGACTGCGATCGAAGCTAACCCAATGGCTTCTTTTAATTTTTGAATGGGGAGTTTGATTTGCGCTAATTTCCCATTATTAGTGGGTAATTCTGGGTATCCATCGCTGGGTTGGATATTCTGCTCAGAGTTCATATCTTTAGCGCGTACCCATAGGCGATTAGAGTTATTGGTACTCTCTAGGGTTAGTTCTGTGGTTGGAAAAGATTGAATTGTGTCAATAAATTTTCGGCCGGGTACAGTGATGGACCAATCGCCCTGCCCCTCTATTGGGATGGTGGCCTCAAAAGATAGATCCATGTCGGTTGCTTTTAAAACCAACTCCTTACCGTTGGTTTTCATAAAAATATACTGAAGGATGGGGAGGGTGACACGACGATCCAGTGCGTACTTTAAAATACCCAAGGTTTTGCTTAATCTCTCTTTACCTATCTTTATTTGATTACTCATTAATACACCTTGATGATGATGAGTGGTTGTGGACATGTGGATCAAGTGGTTAAGTCTTAATCTTACCTACAAAAGCGTTAAATACAGCATGTGGATTTCATTGTGAATCCCCTGTAAAACAAGGGGTTTTTTGGGTTTTCTTGGATTACAAAAATGGATTGTCAACAAAGGGTTTTCCACAACCTGTGGAAAGCCCCCCTAAGCCCACTTTTGTCAAGCCAAGGTGTCCCCAAAAGTAGGCATTTTATTGTGGAAAACTTATTTTATTGTGAGTTTTATTTTCTCCAAAAGCGGTGTTTTATTTTCTTTTAAACCTATATTTTTTTTAAAAAATAAACCCACTAACTCTAAAACACACCCCTCAGGTTCTCTAGATAACCCCACTCCAGCTAAGCTCATATGATCAGCATCTTGAATAACCCCCAACCATTTCTGGGTACCCGGGTTCATATTTTCAAAAGGGAGAAGTCGTGACGTCCAATCACCATCCAACTCATGATCTTTGGTACCAGTAATTAACAACATGGGTTTATTTAGACCAACCCACGCACCCTCAGGAAAAATCAACCCCGGTCCCTGAGGAGAAAGCGCTACGTACGCGTCAAAACGGTCTTTACCAAGGCAATTAAGCTTATTTTTAGCCCCCGCCTCCATCATGACCGTCGCAGCCCCCATTGAGTGACCCACAAGGATTTTAGGACCACTTACCACACCATCGGCCCAATTTAATACCTCCTGAATTTCCATCATGCGGCCCCAAAAAGATAAGGGGTCGGTCACCATCTCCATCAAACCTTTCTTTAAACCTTGGTGTTTGGTGTGGGCCCTCAGAGACTCAAGATTACTTTCAAGATGTTCCATGACGCCAACCAAGTAACCTTGGTTAGAAAAATAATCTGCTAAGTACCAATAGCTATTTTCACTCCCCCCTGCACCCGGTGAAATCAACACAAGACCCAGGGGATTTATTTTCGGTGTATATGTTTTGAGTTTGAAAGCCCGCCCATCGGGTCGCGTTAGTTGATGTGTTCTCATAAAATATAGCCGATGCATAAGACTCACCTTGGTATTTATGGCTCAAGCGAAGGCAACTCTTATCCCACTACGAACCCAAACCCAATGAAATAATCCACCCTTTAGTAAACCGTATTTAATAAAGCGTGCACGAGTTTGTGAAAATCATTGTCTTTTCTCATTCGCTGCTTTACAGAGTCAATGGCATTCATGACCGTACTATGGTGCATATCAAACTCTTTAGCAATATCACTATAAGAGGCTACAGATAACTCTCGTGCTAAATACATTGCGACTTGGCGCGGAACTAAAATAGAAGCTTCTCGACCCTTCTTTTTCTTTAGATCCCCATAAGAGATGTGAAATGATTCCGCAACAGAGCGAAGAATGCGCTCCATGGGAACAGCCCCCAAAGGCTCGTCTCCGTTTTGGCCCTGAAAAGCACTTTGGGCAACCTCTAAACTAGGGCTTACCCTCATAAACTGGGCTTGAAAGATAACTCGATTTAAAAGGCCTTCAAGATCACGGACACTTCCTTTACCCCGATGGGCGATAAAACCTAAAACTTCGTCATCAATTTTTGGGGCCTCCATAAAATCAGGTTCTTCAAGCTTCTTTTTTAAAATTGCAACTCGGGTTTCAAAATCGGGCGGTTGAATATCCGCGGTTAACCCCCACTTAAAACGCGTTTTTAGTCGCTCATGAAGCCCCTCAAGTTGTTGAGGCGGCTTATCTGATGTGATCACAATTTGTTTTCCGTGTTGCAGAAGGTACTCTAAAACATAAAAGATTTCTTCCTGAGTTCTCTCCATTTTTCCCAATGCCTGAACATCATCCAACAGCAATACATCACAACCTTGGTACTTTTTTCTGAGGGGTTCTGTGTTTCTCTTGCTAATGGCAGCGGTCACTTCATGAAAGAATCCATCGACCTTCAAATAATGTAATTTGGCTGAAGGGGTTTTATCTCTAATAGCCTGCCCCACTCCGACCATAAGGTGGGTTTTGCCGAGGCCTGACGCCCCATAAATGAATAGAGGGTTCATATTAAATGACGAGGAACTTTTGCCAAAATGCTCCACCACGGAATTGGCGGCCGCAAAGGCGAGTTGACTGCTTGGCCCAACAACGAAACGGTCGAGCGTGTAACGAGCAAATAAATGAGGGAAAGATATCAAAGGTGTTTCGCCAGTATGAGGCGTGGAGACAGCCGGTGCCGTTGGGACTTGAAGCGAGCCTGAAATCTGGAAAACAAGATTAAGATGGGCTAAATCTTCTTGGACGAGTGCATCATTAAACTCTTCAGCTAGCTGTTGTTCGATCCACAACTTGGTCGATGCATTAGGCACTTGGACACACAGTGTGTTGCCATCCGACCGGAGAGCAACACAGGGCGATACCCACTCTTGGAAACTTCCCGCAGAGAGTCGACCCTGTAGATTTTTTCGGATCAAAGACCACAACCCCTGAGCATCATTTTCCATTGGCGTAGCGTCCATAAATCCCTTGTTTTTCATGAGGGCATTTCACCCTAATCCCAAAGACCACCGCAACACATCAGACGTGGGGGATAATTACTTTATCACTAGGCGGGGTAGGGGTAAGAGCCTTTTCAATTGAGGTTTCAGCCCCCCAATGGTAACCTTGTAAGTTCGCCTTCATGCTAGATCTTGAGGGTAAGTAAGGACGCCTATGAAACGTACATTTCAACCTAATCGACGACGACGATCTAAAACACACGGTTTTCTTTCTCGTATGAAAACCAAGGGTGGCCGGTTAGTTTTGAAACGCCGTCGCGCCAAAGGTCGTCATACAATCGCGCTCTAAAAGACTCGTGGAATTTAAAAAAATCTTCAGAACCATTCGGCGACACGATCATATAGTTTTAACTCCACCGCCGCCACTAGTCTTCAAAGACGCCCCGGTTGATTTGAGAGTTATTCGCACTCAAAACAATGACACCCCGCGTCTTCTTGTGTCTGTCCATAAGCGTTTTGGGTCTGCCCCGGAGCGCAGTCGCTTCAAACGGGTCGCTCGGCACGCCTTTCTTTTAGCCTTAGGTCAATATCCCCTTTCTGGGTCATGGGTGGTGTGGGTTCGCCCCCTCAGGCACACTAAGAGGACGACCCCTCCTGTCCATCAAATGGCGCAACACCTTGTGGATCTTATTAAAGGACTAAGTTGAACATGCAAAATCGAAACATCCTTTGGTTCACCCTGGGAACCTTAATTTTATTGGGGGCTCAATGGTTTGTTACAAGCCGCTACGCGCCGGTTACCGAACCAGTAAGCAATTCTGCTCCCGTGGAGAGCCCCGCTACGACATCTAGGCCGACACCTATGCCGGTGGCTTCCGAGCCTGTGGCTAAATCTACACGACTGGCATCGCCAGGTTCAACCATAACCGTTAACATGCAAGACAACATCCAAGACATCGAAGTGACCTTTCGAAAAGATACCGGAGCCTTGATTCAGGTGAAATGGTTGCGCGATGGAACGCTTTTTTTCCCACAGCAAACAACCCTAGGCACTGGGAATTTTATTGGGCTAGGGGAATTCTCTAAGCCCTTTAGTGATCTTCGTCGCGAAACCACCCCGACGGGTATCACCCTAGATTTCTTTAACAATGAAGGGGATCATCTGATTTGGACAGTGCCCTACAAAGGCTATATTCTTGAGGCTCAAGCTACCAGCCCTACACCTCAAACCCTCACCCTAATCCCACTGCCAGAAACCATGGGACCCGTCACCAATCTGGGGCGTGTTTTTTCGCTCGATGTTAATCAGGTAAATGAAACATTATGGAGCGACATCCTCACGGACCCGTTTTTTAGTTTTTTGGGGGATGAGCGAGAAGTACTGCCGGTTGCCACAGAACGGGTTGGACTCGATGCGGGTGTTGAAGAGGGCGCTGCGTTTCAACCAATGAGCCACTACTTTGCCGCCATTTGGAAATCCACTACTACACCGGTGAGTGTGTCCACTCTTGGGTACACCGTCCCTGTCTCGTCTACTCCCACTAGGCTTCAGCTCTACACGGGCCCCAAAGAATTAAATACCCTAGCACAGTTCGACCCGCTTTCTTCTCAAGCTGTGAGTTTTGGTTTTTTTGGAACGATTGCTAAGTGGATGTTTTATATTTTGAAGGCGATTCACACCTATGTTGGGAATTGGGGCTGGTCGATTGTGGTTTTCACCGTTATTTTAAGAGGTTTATTGTGGTGGCCAAATACCAAGCAAACCATCTCTATGTTGCGGATGAAGGATTTTGAGCCACACCAAAAAGCCATACAGGCTAAATATGAAAAGTACGGTAACGATATGTCTAAAAAAGCTGAAATGCAACGCGAGTTAATGGATCTTTATAAGAAAAACAACCACAGTCCCTTCGGCGGCTGTTTACCGATGCTTTTGCAAATGCCCGTTTTATTTTCTTTGTGGTCCATGCTTCAGGCGGTCTTTGAATTACGTAACGCACCTTTTATTGGTTGGATTCAGAATCTCTCAGGGAAAGACCCTTATTATGTTCTGCCCATCCTTATGGGGCTTGGCATGATCGCTCAAACAGCCATGACACCAGTTATGGGCGACCCCCAACAAAGAAAAATTATGATGTTTATGATGCCTGCGATGATGGTGTTTATCTTTGCCCAATCCCCTGCGGGACTTTGCCTTTACTACACGGTTTTCACCCTGATCGGCCTCGGCCAAACATGGTGGGTAAAGCGCGGCTATGTTTCGCAGCCCATCAAAGTATAAACTCGTCATTCAACGACTTTGATCTACTCCACTCAATGACCACTCCTATTTTTGCCTCAGCGACTCCCCTTTTTAAGAGCGCAGTGCATATCATTCGAGCCTCCGGCGACAACCTCGAAAGCCTTTTCGCCCCGCTTTGCACTCTACCGCCTCCAAAGCAACTAGCCAGGCGCGGTCTGAAATGGAACAGTACTCAAGGTTGTTTTTACGAACGAGCCCTGGTCGTTTTTTCTCCCGCACCTCAAAGTTATACAGGGGAGGATTGTGTGGAGTTCCACCTCCACGGAAACCCACTATTAGTTCAGCGCTTTTCAGATTGTTTATTGGCGCTTGGCGTCGATGGCCACCACGATGCACTGGGAACCGTACTTGTCGGAAGCGTCGCGGATCACCTGCGGGTTGGCAATCGCAGCCGAGTTGAAACTGGTCTTGTCGGCGCCAGCGTTGAGCAGCCGCCGAACGTCCTCGACCGTGCGGACACCGCCACCGACCGTCAGCGGAATGAA
>JALRCU010000035.1 GCA_023257195.1 Holophagaceae bacterium | reverse complement strand
TGGATGGATCATTGTGTTTATTTCGAATGAATGTTGCTGCTTGACTAAGTTCTGGCAGACTTGCAGAGTCATAAAGCGTAGCCGCTTCATCAATCGATAAACGCTGTGAGGAATATACTTTGTCTAACAAAGCATCATGGGATAGAACAGCAGTAGCAAGAGGCATGGTTTATAAACGATAACCCATAACAACGAGACATCGTTTACAAACAGAATCCTGTCCAGATATTCCATGATTGAAGTGGTCCATCAAGAAACGCCCACGACATTTATCACAAACTTGTACGGGTTCTTGCGTGTCCTTAGGAGCTGTGATGTTGGTGGGATCCGGCATATGAATGCTCCTTGAGGGTAAATTTTATCAAAAAACTAGACTAATGAGAAACCTTCACCCAAATAAACCTTTTTTATATCAGGATCAGCGGCAATTTCTTGGGGAGTACCATTTTTAAAAATCACGCCATCGACAAGAATGTAGGCTCGTTCGGCAATTTGTAGGGTCTCTCTCACATTGTGGTCAGTAATTAGCACACCTATATCCCTAGATTTTAACTCGTGAATTAATTCATGAATTTCATTGATACTTTTGGGATCTATGCCTGCGAATGGTTCATCTAATAGGATAACTTTGGGATTAGATACCAGAGCTCTGGCTAATTCACATCGACGACGTTCACCTCCAGAAAGTTGTCGGCCAAGAACATTTTCAACTTTTGATAGTCGAAAAGATTTTATAAGATTATCGGTGATGAGGTGTTGATCAGAGACCTGTGAATACAAAAGTTCAGCTATCGCCATGATATTCTCGCGTACTGTAAGTCCTCTGAAAATACTGGATTCTTGCGGTAAATAACCAATACCAAGTTGGGCTCTTTTGTGCATTGGCATAGAGGAGATATTGATCTCATTCCAATAAATAACGCCTTCATCAGGTGTCTCAATACCCACTATCATGTAAAAGGTAGTGGTTTTGCCTGCACCATTAGGACCCAGTAAACCAACGATCTCACCGGGGCCTATCTCAAGGGATACATCTTTTACAACTGGATGACCATCATAAGATTTACGCAGATTTCTAATAGACAAGACGGATAGAGACGGTGTATGCAAACTAGTCATAAATTTTATTACTTCCTCTCACACGACCTTGCCAATAAATAGTATAGGTTTTATCTTTCGGATTTGGCGTAATCTCAAGGCGGTCTCCAGAACCCTCACCTAATTTGCCCCTAAGGACTACCTCACCCTCAAGCCTTATTACTGATATTTTTCTAGATTGATCGAATACAATCGATGCTCCTCGGGCATTACATGACCAACCTAACCCATTAAGAACAATTGGACCTCCGAGTAGCATCCTATTATTTTCGTATGAGCCACTAGCGGCATCTAC
The DNA here is from genome assembly GCA_023257195.1 of Holophagaceae bacterium. Taxonomy (GTDB): domain Bacteria; phylum Acidobacteriota; class Holophagae; order Holophagales; family Holophagaceae; genus Acidiparvus; species Acidiparvus fluvialis. The sequence continues at coordinate 33,424 of JALRCU010000035.1, read as the reverse complement.
TGTTATTCTGCCCTTTTGCTCTAGAAAAGTCCCACGGAGAGGCTCGGGGAATTTGATCAGAGAAGTATTTTTTATAATTTTAGAGGTTGTGATTGTATCCGAATCGCGTCGCCAAATTATAGGATCCCCTGATAAAGTCCATTGAAGCTTTGATCCCCTTAGAAGAGTTCCCGACAGCACTCCTTCGTTATTATTTAATTCGTATTTGACGGGCCCTTGGATCGTCCACAAATCTCGGTTTCCAGATGCCGCCCCTCCCAAATAGGTGCCATCCTTACCCTCTCCCCGAACAGTGGGACCTAGAGACCACGTAAGGGATCTTCTATTGAAGCGTAGAGTTTGAGATATAAATTTAAGATCGTTCAAGATTATTTCGGTTGATTGGGGAGAAAAGACTTCATCGGGTTGAATATCAGTGGGGTAGGAAGCCCCTTGTCGTTCGCGCATGAAAATATCAGGACTTCTGATTATTGTTCTATTAGATCCCTCAGAACGATTGAATTCGACATTGCCAATAAACCTTGAGAGATCGGGGAATATAAAGGCCGATTCTGAACGAATACTCTCAGCAGTATTAGCCTCAAGCTTCGATCCTCGGACATTACTGAGCCCAAGCTTAGACGAGGATTCACTTTCGGAGTATAGAGCATTATCGCTGTTTAATATAAGTTCATTCTTACGAATAAACGATACCTTGGTCGGAAAACTAATCTCCCCATTGGTAACAGCTGCCTTGCTTGTTGTAAGTTGTCCCGATAATAGATTTGATTGAATTTGCATTAGAAGAATTTCATCTAAATTTGGCGTTGTAATTACCGCATCAGCTTTAAGAGATTTGAGACTATTTTTATTGTTATCTCTTGCTAGAAAGGTTATCGGAGCTAATTGGGACTCAAAGACTCCGCTAGATCTTCTAACCCAACCTGCGGGAAGTGCCCATTGACCTTGGAAAAGGCCAGATAGAGAGGTCCACTTTACAGGCACGAGGCCTTTCCAAACACCCCGTGACCAAATAAGGCAGGGGATATCTCCTTGGGCTAAACCTTCACCGATGAGGGCATCATTAAGGTTCCTGAAGGACAATTTAATTGGGCCGAAGATCGTCCATTCGTCGCTTCTTCGGATTGCAGAAGAACCCTCAATAAACCATTTACCTGATTGATCCTCAAAAGTGATACGCGCAGGTTTGATTAATATTTCAGACGAGCGAGTTGAAATTGAATCATACGCTAGGGTGATTTGGCGATTCTCATATGTTTCTCTTAGAGTTCCGGTTTTCCCTTCTACCCCCTCCCTGTAATTCTTGAAAGTAATACTTTTGTCAACAGATTTAATATTTTTTACAAAAAAGGGGGTTAGACCAATCACTAGAATCAGTAAACTCCACCCGACTCGAATAATAATCCTCGAATCCATCATTGGAAACTCTCAAACTTGCCTACCCCAATTGAACGCACTCGGGCAACTAGGATTGTAGGCAGGGATAAAATTTGGGAGGGAAGCATAAGTCTCGGGGGGCTCGTAGAATCAGTATGTCGGCATTGACACCCTACTCTAAGTTTAATAGATTGTCGAAATCTGCCCTTCAGAGGCTTCTTGGGCTCATTATGGTCACTTGTGAGAAAATGGGAGGGTAGTCGACTTGTTTATGATTTATTTTTAAAGGGATCCTCTAGGTATGAAACAAAAGATTTTTTTCATCACATTGATATCTGTTTGCCTATCCCTAACGGGGTCAGGTGATATTCCCAAGATCGATGGCACAAAACTAGTAAAAGTTCCAGGACCCTTGGTCGATGAATCAAGGATGGATCCTAGCCGATGGCCAGGAGCACCCAAGGACATGAACTTTAGAAGATTGGCAAGAAGAACTTCGACTATTTCTGCTGTTGCTGCCCCTACCCTTGAGGCGATTATAGAGGATAAAGTCAATGATCAAGCCGGTTGGAAAGCTTATCGATTCGATATACCCCCCAAGTCATCTTATGAGTTCACAATCATGGCGGAGCGCCGCGCTTGGTTTGCGCTCCGGGTTATTAATAAGTGGGGACAAATCGAAGAGGGGATGACTCAAAATATTATTCAGAGAGGGTACCCCTACGCAAGTTACATCAATGATTCTGATCAAACTAAAACTATATACGTGATAGCGGACACCACAGAAGATAATACATTCGGTGAGCCCTACAGCTTACTCATTAAAAACATGCTAAATAAATAACTATGAACACGTGGATAGGGCACTACGGTTTTCCCATCGTTGGTCTCACGGGATCGATAAGTTCGGGTAAAACGTTTGTGGCGAGTATCGCAAGGTCCTTTGGATTCGAACACATTAATACTGACGATATTGCAAAAAATATTCTAAGGCAAGATCGAGAAATCCAAGAGCACGCCCAAACAATTACGGGTATCCAACCAGTTAGATTGGATGGGTCGATCGATAAAGCCTTCGGAAAAACGCTTTTTTCTAACCCTACAATGCTAAAAGAATACGAAGCACTTATTCATCCTCTAGTATTTAAAAATATACAGATTTTTTTCGACACGCTAGTCCCCCCTTATCCAAAGGGACTTTTAATCGAATCGGCGATATGGAGACAGTTAGAGGAAATTCCAACTTTTGACTCAATCTGGGTTGTTGAAGCTCCAGAACACAAGAGAGTAGAGCGTTTTTTAGTAAAGAATCCTGACGGGTTAGGTCTTTTCAAGGAGATTAATTTAAACCAACTCAAATCATCCCCTAAAATTGATTCGCCTATGTATACAATCATCAATGATGGACGCGATCTCCATCAAGTGATCGAGGGTATTTGTAATGAAACAATCAAAGAATGGGCAAAGTTAAATAACCTAAGGGCTTAATAATGTTGGAGACCTTTTTAAACTATATAAATGATAAGTCGCTAGAGAACGAGTACCGAGATGAGCTTTTAGCCCTCTTTCCCAATACAGGTAACCTAGATGCAGGTCAGTTGGAGGAGATGCAATCTCGTTTTGCATCGCAGTTAATTTTTGGTACGGGCGGTATTAGAGGCCTAATGGGTGCAGGGACCAACCGTATAAATCTTCCAACCATAAGAAAAGTAACCAATGCCTTAGGGCAAACAACCAAAGAACTCGCAAGGGGTCCCATGACTGCAGTAGTGGGCTATGATACTCGAATAAACTCGAGAAAGTATGCCGAACACGCTGCGGCAGTCCTCATGGATCAAGGGTTTAAAGTGTGGATATCTTCAACCCCAACTCCAACTCCATTTTTATGTTTTGCCATGCGAAGGCTCGGATCATCTTGCGGGATTATCATCACCGCCTCTCATAATCCAAAAAGCTATAACGGACTAAAAGCTTACGATAACCAAGGTGGTCAAATTGTAGAAGCATGGGATAAGCGTATAACAGAGCTCATCCTTAAGTCACCTCTGGTTATGACAGCACCCTTAAGTCATGTTTCCGAAGCTGAATTCATACCCTCAGAAATCCAAGAGGAATTCATTTCTAGCGCTTGTTCCTTTTTGCCTCCTAAACCTGAAGCACAAGTTTATCCTAAAATTATGTACACACCTTTTCATGGAACCGGAGCAGCGCTTGTAACAAGAATTTTTGAAAGGGCGAAGATACCCCTCTTGCTATCACCCTCGCAATCTTTAATGGATGGTAATTTCTCAACTTGCCCTCGGCCTAACCCCGAAGAAATTAAAAGCTATGCCGCAGTAATCTCTGATGCGTCGCAATCTAAGGCGCACTACATCATAGCCAATGACCCTGATGCGGATCGAATAGGCCTAGTAACTGAGAAAAAGGGGTATATCAATGAATTAGGAAATAGCTGGAAATTAATGACCGGAAATGACTTAGCTTCTTTAACGTTGGACTATTTAGCAAGGATGAGGCCTACGCCCGGCACAATCATAACCACTATTGTTACCTCGGATTTCTTATCTGCCGTAGCCAGAAAACACCAGTTGGGAGTTGTGAAAACCTTAACGGGCTTCAAAAATATTGCAAATTCAATGAATCGTCTCACCGAGATTGGGGATCGCTACGTATTCAGTGCAGAAGAGAGCTATGGGATTTTAATCAATGGGCAACTTCGAGATAAAGATGGGGTAAGCAGTTCTGTTTTTGTGGCTAGCATGTTACAGGATATTGAATCTCGGGGGATTTCAGTGTGGGATGCTATCTCAGATTTACAGCGGTCCACAGGGGTTTTTTATAATGATCTGGTTAATCTTGAGGACCCCTCGCCAAGTGGCATTAAGCGATTCAACCAATTAATGCAGACGTTACGAACTATAAAACTAGATAACTTCTGGGATCTTCCAGTAATATCCCGAGAAGATTATTCAATTGGCCTCGCCACTGATGTAGAGGGGCGCTCGAGCATCCTCTTAGACCGGCAGGACGATCTAAACAAAGCGAGGCCCATTCCACTTTCAAATGTATTAAAGTTTTATCTCAATGATGGAAGTTTCATTGCATTAAGGCCTAGCGGTACAGAGCCAAAGTTAAAAATTTATCTCCAGAGTTGTACGAGTAATGAACACCTCGACTTTCTCAAAGAAAAAGTCCAGTCTTTCCTGGCTTAGGCATTTCCTTCGTATATCTCAATTGGAAGGCTGGGGACTCTTTCTAGAACCCACTTTTCTATAAGCTTTAATTCTTTCAAAGTTAGCGCAGTGGCATTTAACTCGGGCGTAGGTCTTGCAACAGTATAAATTTGAAGGGCTTGTAATTGGGATCCATTTCGTATGAAGCGTTGTAGATGATTTGCAAAGGAGTCAATTTCTTCTCGGGTTGGAATGAGGCCATTCCACCTAAGGAAAAGCGATTGAATAGTTACGGGGTACCGCTGGGATGTACGTTCGATATTGTGAAGAATTTTCTCAAAAGGGACATGGGTACGATTAATTTCTTTATAGTACTCGTTAGTTCCCGCATCAAGTTTTAACCAAACTTCACCTCTGTTTGCCATCATAATCTCTAGTGCATTGATAACATGTGGTGCAAGGAGATTACTACTGTCGGTAATGAGAATGAGTTTAGTTTTAGAATCATTTCTCGACTTGAGTAAATTAGTTATTTCTTGAACTACCAAAGGAAATTCTTGACATGTGGTGGGCTCCCCATCTCCAGAGAAGGCAATATCATTTAGGCGTCTCAGGTGTGAAGGAATGTCACGAAATGGGTTTGCTTCGTAGAGTAGCCCATTCTCAACAAGATCCAAAAGTTCTTCGACTTCTTGGGTTATTTGGGTTAGTGAAATATCTGATCTTTTTCCGGGTGTTTTTCGATTGACTTCACAATATACACAATCAAAGTTACAGACTTTGTCTGGATTGAGGTTAATGCCTACGCTTATTCCTTTAGAGCGTCGCGAAAGAACAGGATAGGCGTAATCAAAATTCTGCCATTCTCTTCTATGATCTCTATGCGCTTCTAGTCGAGAGTTAGTCATCAAATTCATCGGCTTTATTGCACTTATCGATCATTTCTTTTTTCCACAAGATAGGCTCTGGCTTGAGGCTATCGTCGACAGCAACCATAACAAATTCACCGCTCGTAACATCTTTCCGTTTGTCAGAGATAGGCTGGTATACCTTAACTTTTAAAGAGACTGTAATGGAAGTGGTCCCCGTCTGAATAACATGGGCATAAAATTCCATAATATCTCCAGGTCGGACCGGACTATGAAAGATCAACTCGGAAACTTTACGAGTTACAAAGCGTCGATTATAACTCACCAAACTAGCAGTTATTCCAGCCGTTTGATCCATATTCGCCATCATGTCGCCCCCAAAAAGGGCACCATTGAGTCCAATATCTTGATCCAAAGCCATTTCACGTTTAATTAGCATGGATTAATACTCGATTATAAAAGAGATTAAATCAAGGATTGGAGTGTAGAACCTAGTTCTGCAGGGCTTTCGACAACATGGACACCAGCAGCCTTAAGAGCATCCATCTTAGAGGAAGCGGTGCCTGCTCCACCCGATATAATGGCCCCAGCGTGCCCCATTTTTCTACCAGGGGGGGCCGTTTGACCTGCAATAAAAGCAACGATGGGCTTTTTAAAGTGATGTTTAATCCACTCTGCAGCTTCTTCCTCTGCAGTTCCGCCTATTTCACCTATCAAAATCACTGCGTGGGTATCTTTATCCTGATTGAACAGCGATAAGGCATCAATATGACTAGTTCCATTAACGGGATCACCTCCGATGCCAATACAAGATGACTGACCGATTCCGAGAGCACTAAGTTGACCAACAGCTTCATAAGTTAAAGTCCCAGACCTAGAGACGACCCCTATATTTCCTTGCTTATGGATTGATCCGGGCATGATCCCGATTTTTCCAATGCCGGGCGAAATAACGCCGGGGCAATTGGGGCCGATGAGCCTAGAGTGGGGAAAATCAGACAACGCACGTTTGACTTTCACCATATCTAAAACCGGAACTCCTTCAGTGATACAAACGATTACTTCGATTCCCGCATAGAGTGACTCGAGAATAGCATCGGCCGCAAATAAAGGAGGCACGAATATCATGGTGGCATTTGCAGAAGTCTTAGAGATCGCTTCTTCGACTGAATTATAAACGTCGAAGCCGTCAATCGAAGTCCCTCCCTTGCCGGGGGTAACCCCACCAACTACATTAGTGCCATAGTCACGACAACCCTTGGCGTGGAAAAGCCCCTCTTTGCCAGTGATACCCTGAACAATGAGTCGAGTTGATGGAGTTACAAGTACCGACATAGAAACACCTTTTTCTATAATTGGGGCTGGTCTTGATGAATCTCGGGTCTCATGGCATTGAGTCGAGTGAGATAATCGTTTTTAAGCGCGTCTAATTTGAGATTATCTCGGTAGATTTTAACTAGTAGCGTAACAACAATGAGAAGCGAGACAAGGGAGCCTACCAACATTAAGGATGGTGTACGAAAAAGAGTAAGTTCCCAGTTCTCTGCGCCAATAATCCAAACGAAAAAGTACATGAGGGGTAATAACCCAACAAATAGAAAAAAGAAATTCCACCCTAGTTTCCAGGTGTTTTGATACATCACTTCCCTGAACTCATTAAGGAGATTTTGATACTGATCTTTATCTTGGTCAGTCATGGGTAGCCTTGGCGGCTGCGACCGCTTTTTCGGCAGCATCACGAAGATTATCCGCAACAATGAGATTCAAGCCACTCTGTTTTAATATTTCTTTACCTTTGTCAACATTAGTGCCTTCAAGACGAACAACTACTGGAACCTTCATGCCTATTTCTTGGGCTGCCTTTACAATTCCGGACGCTACGATATCACACCGCATAATACCGCCAAAGATATTAATCAAAACAGCTTTAACTTGAGGATCTTGAAGAATGATTCTAAATGCATTTTTTACTGCGTTCTCGCTTGCGCCTCCTCCCACGTCAAGAAAGTTAGCAGGTTCGGATCCGTAAAAGTGAATAATATCCATTGTGGCCATGGCGAGACCGGCACCATTGACCATGCACCCAATCGATCCATTCAGTTTGATGAAATTTAAATTATATTTAGAGGCTTCTATTTCTTCAATTACTTCCTCATTTATATCTCGATAGTCCAAAAGATCAGGATGGCGACCTAGGGCGTTATCATCAAGGGAGATTTTTGCGTCCAGGGCGACAAGGCTCCCTTGCTTGGTGACCACCAAGGGATTAATTTCAACTAATGAGCAATCGCTTTCAAGGAATAACTTGTAAAGAGCTGATGTGAAGGATTTTAGAGACTTAACTTGTGGAGTATCGAGGCCATAAAGACTTGCAAGTTTTCTAATTTGAAAATCTGTGAGTCCAACTGCAGGATCGATTGTAAAAGTCATTATTTTGTCGGGAGTTTCATGAGCAACTTTCTCGATTTCTACCCCCCCTTCCCGAGAGGCAATTACTGCAACACGGCCTGTTTTTCTATCCACTAGGATACTCAGATAAAACTCTCGATCAATATCAACAGGATCACTTATATAAACTTTTCTAACAATCTTTCCCTGGGGTCCTGTTTGTGGAGAAATTAAAGTCATCCCCATAATTGAATTGAATAGGGATTTGGCTTCTTCGGGACTTCGAGCGAATTTGACCCCTCCTGCCTTCCCACGTCCTCCAGCATGAACTTGTGCCTTAAGAATTGAAGTTCCACCGAAGGACTTTGTCAGAAAAAAGGCCTCCTCTGGGCTCTCTACAATCTGCCCGTTGGGAGTGGAAATATCGAATTTTCTTAGGAGCTCTTTTGCCTGATATTCATGTATATTCAAAACTACCTCAGAAGATATTTTTAAAATTTAGTCAAGGAACAACTTAGGGTTAACTTTGATATCCTATGCGAAGAAATAGGGGTAAGCAGGAGATTACAGTGTGGTACTAATTTCCTGATGCAGTTTTTCTCATGCTGACGGAGTAAACCATAATACCTAGACCGGATTTAGCCACAATGTCAGCAATCGTATAGCCTATTTGGATAGACGGAGATGCGGGATCAAAACCTGTAAATCTCAGGGCGTATACAACAGGATAGAAAAACCACGTAATTGCAATTAGATTACGAGCATTCAAAATTAATGATTTGGAGGATGCTGGTTGGGCCTCGATAGATTTTGAAAGACCGAAGAATAGTTGGTGAAGGATAAAAATGAATGGGATACAGGAAAGAATGAAGTAGAGAAGTCCATCCGAGCTTCCAACTGGGGCCATTTCACCTTTGTAGCCAATAACAATCATCAAGATGGCGAGGATAGAGAGAAGAAATGATTTAGAGCGAGTCTCGCTTTCGGATAATCGTAACGCTAGAATGAATTCGATTAAAAGTAAGGGGACTGTTAAAAGCCAGTCAACGTAGCGATAGGAGTCTGTGGATCGAAGAAGTGAATAGTCGTAAGCAATACGGCAATAGTGATAGCAAGCGATTAGGGTTACGACTCCTGAAATCGTAACAGCTGTCCTGTATTGAGTTGCGACTTGTTGTCTTTGAAGGAACAAGAAGACAGTGGTCGCTCCAAAACACGCTATTGCAAAAGAGTAAGCACTGGATATAAGCGGATTTTCGATCATTAAAAATACCTCAATTATGGGGGTATTGAATGGGTGTTGACAGTTTTATTTTATGCGATCAAGCAGTAAATTCGGTAATATTTTTAAAAAACTGAAGGAATCGCTTTTATAAAAAGGGGTATCCAAAATGGCTAGAGCTTTCTCAGTTTCTTCCTTGGCTAGGTTATAGGTCTGCTCGAGTGTTTGGTGCTGCAGGAGTAGGGTTTTTAATTGAGAAGCTGAAGAATTAAGACTTTCTGCAGTGCGGTTCATGGACCAAAAGTCCTCTATCAGAGGGTCGGCTATCTTGGGGATTACGTCTTTGAGGAGGAGAAGTGGAAGTGTCAGTTTACCTTCTTTCAGATCCGTGAACACCGGCTTACCTAATTGGGACTCTGTTGAAGAATAGTCCAGCAGGTCGTCGATAAGTTGAAAAGCTCTTCCTAGGTGGAGTCCATAAGTTTCAAGGTCCCTAACTATGTCAGTTGGTGCGCCAGATAGAATTGGGCCTGACTTACAGCATGCTGCGAATAACAATGCTGTTTTACGTTCTAAAATATCAAAATATTGGTCTCGATTTAGGTGAATATCAAAAAGATGATCGTGCTGTATGAGTTCTCCCTCGATGACTTTGGATGTTACTTCGGAGAGAACTTCCATCATACGCCAATTTCGGCCCTCAATTGCAGAGGACATAGCTCGAAGATAGAGAAGATCGCCAAAAAGCACTGTCAGATTATTGCCCCAGAGTGCATTGAGAGTTTTGCTTCCTCTTCGGGTCGCTGAGTGGTCAATTACATCGTCATGAATTAGGGTAGCCGTGTGAATTAGCTCAAAAACGCAAGCAAACCTTATAGCTATTTCAGACGAGACGTTAAAAGCTTTGGTCGATAAAAGAAGCAGTGCTGGGCGTAATCTTTTACCTGATGTATTGAGTATGTGGGAGGAAAATTTATCAATGACCTCAATTTTATTTTGGGTCAGAAGTCTTGAGAGCTCGGACTCAACTAAGGACAAATCCCCTCGGACTGAATCAAAGATACGAGCGGAAGTGACGATGCTCATTTATCCTCTTAGGTTAACAATTTGAACATCGATATTAGCTCGATTTTGTTCCTGGCGAATGTAGGCAATAACTTCTTGTAGAGTATCTTTGTCTTTGCCTGAAACTCTCAACTGATCTCCCTGGATAGAGACTTGGACTTTGAATTTTTTTTCTTTGATGCCATTAACGAAGATCTTTGCTTTATCTTGCGGAATACCCTGTGAGATGGTGATTTCTTGTCGTACCGTCCCTTTGGATGCCTGCTGTATTTTGCCGTATGTCAGGGAGCGAATACTTACTCCACGCTTAAAGAGTTTACTCTGAAGAACATCAATAACTGCTTTGAGTTTTATTTCATCATCACTAGTAAGAATTATCTTGTCCGTGCCACTTAATTCAATATTTGATACTGAGCCCTTGAAATCATACCGCTGTTTAATCTCCTTCAACGAGTGCTCTGTAGCATTCTTGACCTCTTGAAAATCTACTTTAGAAACTACATCAAAACTACATTCTGAAGCCATAAGATGGGTTCTCCATTCCTATTATTTATGATGGCATTTCATCCGTATTTGCACCACAAAGAATGATGCCCACCGGGTCTGTCGAGAATTGCCAATCAGCTTCAAATAGCGCTGCTAGCGCCGTGGCTCCCGAAGGCTCCAGAAGAATTCGACAATGACTCCAAAGCCAATTTTGAGCAGACCTAATCATTTCGTCTGATACGCGCTTAACGGGGTGATTCTTTTCACGAATGATGTCCCAATTGTACTGACCGATAGAAGGAGCCCCTAGACCACTTTGGGCAATGCCAGAGGGTAAAACAGGCACAGGTTTATTTTTGCGCTGAGCTTCGAATAAACTTGGGCAGAGAACGCTTTCAACCGGCAGAACGTTCTGGTGTGGAAGCGCTAATGTTAAGCCGCTTAATAAGCCTCCGCCGCCGACGCCAACAAGCCAGTCTTTAGGATGAAGCGCATGATCAAGCTCTAAGCCTATAGTTCCAGCCCCATGAATGACATCGAGGTCGTCATAAGGGTGAATAAAAGACGCTTGTATATCCTGCGAGTGGCTTATTGCTCTTTCATAGACGACATGCATAGGGTCGTCTAGCATCTTCAGCTCGGCTCCGAATGATTTAATAATCTTTGCCTTAAAGGATGGCGCCCAGCTAGGTAGGTATATAATTGCTTTTTTGTTGAAGCATTGAGCGGCATACGCAACCCCAATACCATGATTTCCGCCGCTAAAAGCGATAACCGTTGAAGATTGGGTGGTTGCTACTTTATTGAGAGCTCCCCTCAATTTAAAACTTCCTCCTACCTGAAGATATTCGAGTTTCAAAAGCAACTTCTGGGTTCTATTATTGATATGAAAGTCCACTTCAAGAAGCGGTGTTCGACGTACATAGGGAGAGATTCTCTCGTATGCTTTATTAATCTCTATGAGTCCTGATTCCACGAAAAGTCCTTTACTTCCTGATTCGGGCTAAAACATGATGAAAAAGCATATCTAACGCCATTGTGTTCTCTACACCCACGGGAATGATGATATCAGCCCATCTTTTACTGGGCTCGACAAACTCAAGGTGCATGGGCCTTACGCTAAATTCGTACTGCCGAATGACACTTTCAAAAGTTCTCTTTCTTTCCTTCATGTCACGGTTGAGCCTTCGAATCAATCGGATATCCGAGTCCGTATCTACGAATACTTTGACATCTAACTGACTTCTAATTTCAGGTAAGGCAAAAAGAAGTAGTCCTTCGAGAATGACAACTTCTTCAGCAACCATGGGCGTGTCCCATCCCTTACGATCGGACACTGTGAAATCATATAGAGGCTTTTCTATAGTCCTCCCCTGTTTGAGTTCATAAAGATGTTTAGCCATCAATTCTACATCTAGGGCCTTGGGATGATCGTAATTGATCGGGTCAGGAGCAAACTTATTTTTATTAACTTCTTTGGGATTATAGTAAGCATCTAAATCTAATAGAGTAGGGGTCACCCCTTCTTCTGTAAGTTTTTGGGAGAGGGCTTTAGCTACAGAAGTTTTCCCACTTCCGGATCCACCGACAATCCCGATGAGCCAAGGTCCTTTATTCACAGTAAATTACCCTCAAATACCATCTTACTCTCGAGATAGATATACTTCAGTCTATGTTCTTTACAAAAAACTATCGAATCATAAGCACCCTAATAGTATCAGCCTCGCTAGGCTGCTCATCCGATACTCCCCGCCTCTTACTTGACCAATCGAGAATTCTCACTAATGAGAATCAATACAAAGCAGCCCAAGTTCTTTTAAATCAAATCATTACTGACTATCCAAATTCGGATGAGGCTACTAAGGCCAAAGCGGAGCTATTTTTTGTCACCAAGAGACTTGATAAAGACTTCGATAACCGTATGCTCGAGACCAGGCGATCAATGATTAGAATCGTAATTGCTATTGAACGTTATCGTACTGATAAGAAAAAACTACCTAGCACTCTCAATGAACTCTATCCGCAGTACTTAAGCACCCTGCCCCTCGATGGTTGGGGTCACCCATTTTTCTATACACTGAATAGCAAGTCTGAGGAGTTTCCCTACCGGGTTTTCTCTATGGGGAGTGAATCCAAGCCTATTCCTTTTAACCTTTTACACCCTTCTCTAACTAGCCAAACGATAAACCTAAATAAAAAACCTTAATTTGGCTTTTATAAACGTTAACACCAGCTGCCAAAGTGGAACCTTACGAGCTTTGATGGGATTTAATTTACAGTAATTACAAAACCTATTTATGGTGTCGGGGTCCCCTGACCAGCCTAGGTGTCCAGATAAGAACCAGGCATTGGGAGAAGAGGAGCCTTCAAGAACAGGCCTTAGGTAATCTTCAGCACCCCACAGAGCATTGGTCGAGGAAGATGGCTTTAGGAGGCTAATTTTGATGTTCTCTCCACTACTCGTAACTTGTTGAGAAATAATCTCTTCGAGGGGCCTTCCTGAATTTCGACGATGTAGCGACTTGAAAAGCTTTGAGAATCTCTGGAAAAGGGCAAGGCTACCCTCCACTTTTATTTTGCCCTCTAGGTAAGCTTTCAATCCATCAAGTCTATTTTCAGAGATTGCTACCCAGTCTTCTGATTTGACCCTAACTATCACATCAGGTTTTTTAGACCGACCTCTCTGGATGGAGATTGTTTGATCTTCTATGGAGACCTGAAAGGTATCCTCTTCTGACTCACTGCAGATAAAAAGATATGTGGCGTTAAGACCAAGGGCGCGATCAGGTCGGAATAAATCGGGCATTTGCTTGAATACTTTTTCTACCGACATTTTTAGCTCTTATACTAATTTGATTATAGAGAGAGTAGTCGAGTGTATCCTCAAATCTTTTGTCACTGGTGTGGTAATCTAGCCGATTTGATTTGGGTCCATGGTCATGGACAATGCTCTAAATGTGGGACTAATTCGGAAGAGTGCTGCAATGGCGAAACATGCCAATTGAGCTGAATGAAGAGAACGAGACTAACTCGCTTTATAAATATCCATAACTTCCCGAAGAAGGGTTAGCGCCTCACTTCGGGGACGCTGGAAAGCATTTCTTCCCATGATGGAGCCAAATCCTCCACCTGCAGCAATCTCAGATACTTCTTTCAAGATTTCTTCTTTAGACTTTGTTTCGCCACCAGAAAAGATAACGATTCGCTTGCCCGCAAAAGAACTTCGAACTACTTCGCTGATTCGGTCTTTTAGTGACGAAGTCGATATGGATGCCTTCTTGAATGCTTCTAGGGCAGCGGGATGCTCAATATGATCTTTGGGAGGCTTAACTTTAACAATATGCGCACCTAGTTGACACGATAGATGAGCTGCATACGCGATAACATCAACAGCAGTCTCACCCTCTTTAGAGAGGCCTTGACCCCGTGGATAAGCCCACACAACAGTTGGAAGCCCTGCATCTCTGGCTTCAGCAATAATTTTCCGTAGAGCCTCGTATTGCTGATTCCTCAGGGCGCTGCCCGGATAGATGGTGTAACCCACAGCCGTACAACCTAGTCTTAGGGCGTCTTTAACAGATGCGGTGATTGCACTTTGGGGATCGTGGCCTTTGCTAAGTACATCAGAGTTATTCAATTTCAATATGAAGGGAATCTTTCCTCGGTATTCGCTTGCGACAAATTCTATAAAACCCAAGGGGGCAGCGTATGCATTACAACCTGACTCAATAGCAAGTTCGACATGATAATTGGGGTCGTAAGAGGGTGGATTGACCGCAAAAGATCGGGCCGGTCCGTGTTCGAAGCCCTGATCGACTGGGAGAATCACAAATTTACCAGTTCCAGAGAGTTCTCCGTGAGTCAATAATTTTTTGAGGTTTTCTCGGACCATAGGCGAGTCGGATTTATACCAAGATAAAATTTCATCGGTTCGTTTTGTCATAAGGTGGTCCTAGAGGGTACTTGATTATTTTAGTCGATATTGTCTAGGCTATCGCAAATACAGATGGGCGGCATTTAGCCTAAGTCATAGCAACTATGAAGTAAGATACCCTTAAAGCAAGATGAATCTTCAAACTATGGCGGGGGCATTTAATAAGCGGCGATCATTGAATTGGATCCCACTAGCGCTTACATACTCTTGTATGTACATGGGTCGCTTCAATTTCAATTTAGTAAAAGATGATATTGGGCAAACCTTCTATCTGGATAAAGCCGAAATGGGCTTAATTGCTGCGTGTGGTTTCTGGACCTATGCGCTATCGGTTGCTATTAATGGATCCATCATAGATCGTTTAGGTGGACGAAAAGGAATAATTGTCGCTACCGTAGGGTCTGCTATTTTGAACGCCGGGATTGGCTTTTTTTTCCTAAACACTCAGGTTACGAAAATTCTGATACCTCTTACTATACTTTGGTCACTCAACATGTATTTTCAAAGTTGGGGCGGCCTCTCGATTGTCAAAATCAATAGCGCTTGGTTTCCCGTTAAACAGCGCGGTATTTTCGGTGGGATCTTTGGAGCCGTGCTTTCTACAAGTTTTATTTTGACGAATACATTCGGAGCTTGGATTATCTCTCACTATTCTTGGACATTCATATGGTTTGTACCTTCTGTATTAATGTTTATTTTTTCGATCATTGATTATTATGTTGTCAGGAATACCCCTAGCGAATGTGGCCTAGAAGATATCGATACGGGAGATGGATCAATAAAGGGTGATACCCGGCTGAGTAAAATTACCCTCTCGCACTTCAGAGAAAAGCTTTTTAGCAGACCTGTAATTCTTATGTTGGTCATGGCTGAGTTTTTTACGGGATTTATCAGACAAGGACTGCTGCTCTACGCTACCGAATACCTCAATGAAGTTCAGTCGATGTCAAAGTCTCATCCCCTCTTTGCATGGTCTGGAATTGCCCTTTTTACCGGTGGAGCATCTGGTAGCTTGTTGAGCGGTTGGATTAGTGATAAGTATTTTCAATCTAGAAGGGCTCCGTCTGCTTTCATCTTTTTTGTAGCCCAACTATTCATTTTTGCGATCCTTGGGTACTCGCCATACGCCACTTCAACCACGGGTCAAATCATAGCCATCGTTTGTATGGGCCTCGGGACCATGTTAGCCCTAGGTATCCATGGGCTTTTAAGCGGAGCGGCGGGAGCAGATTTTGGGGGAACACGGGGTGCCGCAACAGTCGTGGGCTTTGTCGATTCTTTTCAATATTTTGGGAGTGGATTTAGCGGCATTGTGATGGGTTGGGTTCTCAAAACATACGGATGGGGTCCGGAAGCCATGCCTCTAAATGCATGGTACTGGGCGGCTTTGCTTCTCCCCTGTAGTCTATTTGGTGCTTTTGTAATGCTGAAGATGTGGAACGCAGATCCCAGTCCATCGGCGCGCCATTGATAACCATTCTTTCAACCCTAAATACCTTGATAGTAAAATGATCGACTATGAATGTTACTAAGCAAGTTAAAGATGCTATTGATTTGGTAGCCCTTATAAGTCAAAACGTCAAACTTCAGAAAGTGGGGGCAAATTTTAAAGGGCTATGTCCTTTTCACTCCGAAAAGACTCCAAGTTTCTATGTTAACCCTCAAAGCCAATACTTTCACTGCTTTGGCTGTGGAAAGACTGGGGATGTTTTTCATTGGATTCAGGAGAGAGAGAATATAACTTTTTCAGAGGCGCTCGAATTACTTGCCCAACAGTCTGGTATTGAATTACCAAATCGAAAGCAAAAATCTTCTCAAGCCGTAGCACAAGATGAATCTTTGAGGAATATCCTGGAGCAGGCTCAATTATTTTTTCAGAAAAATTTAGAGAAGGACCCTAAAGCCATCGCATATATTAAAAAAAGAGGATTTAATGAATCACAAATATCTGACTTTGGCTTCGGTTTTGCTAATGATTCATGGGATGAACTAATAAACCATCTTCAATCTTCACTATACTCAATTGAACAAATACATTTGTCGGGTCTGTCTTCAAAGACCGAAAAGGGGAAGTCCATAGACTTCCTCAGAGATCGAATTACGATACCTATTCGAGATCCAAGGGGCCGAATTATTGCTTTCGCGGGTAGAACCATGGGGGACAGCCAACCGAAGTATCTGAATACCCGGGAGACTAATTTGTTCAAAAAGAGTCATACGCTTTTTGGCATGGACAAAGCTCGGCATAACGCCAAGGAGGGTCTACTCATCGTCGAAGGATACTTTGATGTCCTCCAACTTCAGAAGCTAAATATCCTTCAAGGGGTTGCCCCCATGGGTACCGCTCTTACAGAGGATCATCTAAAAGTCTTAAAGCGCTACACCCACCGTCTAATTTTTTGTTTCGACGGAGATGACGCTGGAAGAAAAGCGATGCACTCTTCTCTGAAGGCAGCCCTTCCTATGGAATTCGAGCTTCGTCTTCTCGAACTGCCTCAAGACGAAGACCCAGATAGCTGGTCTCTAAAGTTAGGATCTGAGGGATTTAAAGAGGCTCTTATTCATGCCCCGGATTGGACCTCTTTTATCCTCAATCGATTATTAACCGGTAAAGATCTATCGAGACTATCAGAGAGAATGTCGGTCTTTAAATTGATGACCGAGTTTCTACCCTATCTTCCCAAAAACACTGAATCTCGATCCCTTCTCGCATCACTAGGACATCAATTGCAGATCCCAGTGAGCGAGATGAATAAAGCAATGAATACTTCTACTATCAAGATAAAAAATGAACCTCAGGAAGTTTCATCAAAAGTATTACCTAAGCTTCGCCTTAATGACCTTGTCAAAGAAATGCTCTTTCTTTTCTCCAAGGGGCATGAAAAAGATGAAATACGGCAGATTCCTGAAGCGTGGTGGATTGAACTTGAGGGTTCAAGTTATCTCCAACAAGCCCTAGACTTAGAATATGGGGATGGTAAACGAGAAGAAGAGATTGAGCAGGTTATTTCCACCATCGACGCTCAATATTCCTCCCGCGGAGCTGGCGAATACCTACCCAATATGGATGGCGTGAAAAGGAGGCTAGAAATGGCCTATTTAGACCGAGAAAGGCTGAGTTTGCAACGGAAAATTCAAGAGCCTGCGACTTTGATAAACCCAAAAATGCTTCAGCAATTGGAAAATGAAATATCGATTTTAATCAAACGAAAGAGCGATCTTTTAGCCAAGGACCGACGGACAAAATAGCCGTTATAAGCTAGGTGAGTTTGTAAAAAAACCTTAAAAAAGAGATATAATATAAGGGTTAGCTCAACTATTTTCAATAAATTTAGAGGTGCGAGTGATCAGTCCTTTCTTGGCTCAAGAAGAGTTTTTTGAATTCACCACGCATTTGGTCAGATTAGGCAAGAAGCGTGGTTTTATTCTTATTGATGAACTCAATAATTTCTTACCTGATGGATTTTCTCCCAAAGATATAGATTTAATTATCATTTCTTTGAAACGCTTGAATATTGGTTACGGTAAAACAGAAGAAGAGGGTCTAGCAGCCAGAGAGAACATCGAGCCTGAATATAGAGTTTTTGCGACCGATAAAAAAGGTGATAATGAGGACGTTACTGTAGAAGGGTCTGAAGGCGACAAGTTTAATGATCCTGTCCGAATGTACCTCAAGGAAATGGGGACTGTCCCCTTACTAAAAAGAGAAGATGAAGTAGAAATAGCTAAACGTATTGAAATTGGTGTTCGATCAGTTATGCGTTCCCTATCTAGGTCCCGTTTGGCAGTGGGACTTCTCATCGAGATAGGCAAGATGCTCAAAGACAACCCCGGTAAGATACGTGAGGTCGTGGGTCTCTCTGACGAACTCGACGACGATGAGGATGCTGAGAATACGAGTGCGACCCAGCATGTTCATCATCAGTTCGAGAAGTTACTAGCTTACGATGCCGCCCTCCAGGAATTACTTAATTTGAAGATAGATGTTGCAGCGGGGACTAAGACTATCCCTAAGCGAAGAAAGTTAGATCGAGAGATTATCAAAGCGCGTGCATACCTATCTCGACAGGTGCGAAAACTTGGATTGAACAGCCTGGCTATTACGAGATTAATCGACAAAATAAACAACAAGCACGAACGCGTGGTTGCAGGCGAGCGTCGACTAAGAGAAATAAGGGAATACATCAAAAATCCCCTGTACGCCAAAAAGAAAGAATTTTATAAAGAAGAAGTTCTCCATATAGAAAAAGAACTAAAAGAGTTCTTTACGAAGAACGAAACGACAAGTGAATTATTCCACAATGACTATCAACTTCTTATGGATGCAACCAAGATTTCTCGTTCTGCAAAAGCTGAACTCATTGAGGCTAATTTGAGATTGGTAGTTTCCATAGCAAAGCGCTACACCAATCGTGGGCTCCAATTTCTAGATCTCATTCAAGAGGGCAACATTGGCCTGATGAAGGCAGTCGATAAGTTCGAATACTCCAGGGGATTCAAGTTTTCAACCTATGCTACTTGGTGGATCAGGCAAGCTATTACGAGAGCCATTGCTGACCAGGCCCGAACGATACGCATCCCAGTTCACATGATTGAAACCATTAACAAATTGATTCGAACACAACGTGAACTCGTCCAAAAATTGGGTCGTGAAGCAACCAGTGAGGAGATCGCGAAAGAGATGGATATGCCGGTAAATAAAGTTCGTAAAGTAATGAAAATTGCACAAGAACCTATTTCTCTCGAGACCCCTATCGGTGAAGAAGAAGACTCTCATCTCGGTGACTTCATTGAGGATAAAACTGTAGATTCACCTATTGAACAAGTCGTAAATTCAAGACTAAAAGACACGGTTAATCAGGTCCTCAAAACCCTCACGGAGCGCGAAGAAAAAGTTCTCCGAATGCGGTTCGGTGTCGGCGAAGAAGCCTCTGAGCATACTCTCGAAGAGGTTGGAAGTGAGTTTGCAGTCACCCGTGAACGTATCAGACAGATTGAGTCCAAAGCGCTAAGGAAAATACGTCATCCAAGGCATTCAAAGACCCTTAAGGCCTTTTTAGGCTAAATCTCAGAGTATTTTGAGGTTAACACTCGGTGTAGGACAATTCTAGATAGGAGTCCTTGAGTGCTCGCTAAAGACCAAACGCTCGGTAAATACCAAATCCTTGATCGCCTAGGCTCGGGTGGATTTGGTTCGGTCTACTTAGCATTGGACACCTGGATAAATCGTAAAGTAGCGATAAAGGTTCCTCACCAACAAGAAGAGGAAGTTATAGAAATGCTCAAAGAGCCTAGAATTATGTCGGAGCTAAAAAACTTAAATATTGCAGAAATGATTACAGCCGAGCGAACAAATGGAATATTTTTTATGGTCTTAGAGTACATCGAGGGTGAAAGTCTTGATAAGATGATCCGAAGAGAAAAAAAACTTTTGCCCGAACTAGCATTGGATCTTGCTATCGGCATCACCTCGGGAGTTGCTTTTGCTCACTCCAAGAAGGTTTTACATCGGGACATCAGACCTGCCAATATTTTGATTACAAGAGAAGGTATAGCTAAAGTTACGGATTTTGGAACGAGCCGTATTTTAGCCCTGACCCCTGCAATGACGCGAGTTGGATCCCCGCCCTATATGGCGCCTGAACACTTCCGGGGACTAGCAACTTTTCAATCTGATATATGGAGTTTGGGTATTACTTTTTACGAAATGCTAACCGGTACTGTTCCTTTCTATGATCCCGATCCCTTGAAGATAGCGCAATCAATTGATGAACAGAGAATTATTTCACCTCACCTTAAAGTCCTGGAAGTACCCAAAGCGTTCTCAGAAATTATAATGAAATGTCTTCAGGTCAATTTAGGTGAAAGATATGCATCAACAGAAAAGCTTTTGAATGCTCTAAAAGTAATGAAAGAAAATGAATCTCGACCCGCAAATCCCTTAACGACAGGTACTGTTTCCAGGACTCTATCAAGAGTACCTGCCCCCAAGAATTCTGTAACAGGCAAGGTTTGTATATTTTGCTATACACCTCTTGCTAGAATGTCGACCGTGTGCCCAAAATGTGGCGAACTAAATTAATTATTTTTCTGTCCGTTAATTTACTCGTAGCTCAGAGCTCGAGTAGCGAGAAATATGCGCCCTCAAAAGAATCATGGATAACGACCAAAGTGGTTAACTTGGTATCTGCCGAAATCGAGAGGCGTACAGGTCTCAACACTCGTGTGAAAAGCGGGACCGTAGAATTTATTAATCGCACTATTGTCCTCAACGAAATTGAACTAGGCGAAGGATTAGTTACTATACCTAAAGCGAATATAAAATTAGCCGTGATAGATCTTATCAAAGGTGGTATTGGAATTGATTCAATTGAAATAGAGAACCCTGTAATTAATTTATCTGAAAAGACACGCTCGAGAATTAATTGGAAGTCCCAAACTGCTTCATCGAGTTTCTTAGCGGTTCCAAAAATAACTATCAAATCAGCAATAGCCAATGTTTTAGATCAAAGTCTAGTCTTAGGCATGGGACTTTATCGTTTTGATGCCCAGCTTTCTCAAGGAAAAGATGGCTATATCAACTTTAGAGGTGATTCACGATTCGTTCTAAGGCAAAGCGGAGTAAGCGTGCCTATCTCCATGAATTTGATTGGCGAATTGTCTTCAGGTAATTATTTAACAACTCGAATAGCATTTCAAACACCCAAAGTCACGGGTCAAGGTGATGGCCAGATCCATCTCGGTACGGGTGAGACAAAGTATTCGCTTTATTCAGACAGTAATATTTTTTTAAAACCCCCCAGCCTTCTCTCAGCTTTAGGGGCTTCGAATATTAAACATACGCAAACATCGATAAAAATAAACCGAATGTCGAAAGATTCGGACTGGAGATTTTTTATTGATACCGAAGTGAAATTAACTTCTTCAAAACAACCCATCAAAGCGCAACTTCTAGCACATATTCCCACCAATTCTTACACCAAAATACTTAAACTAGACTACACAAAAATTACAATGGATCGCGGACTGATCGAGTTAACAAAGATGGATCAAGACGAGTTCACCGTCAGCATAATGAAGTACCCGATAAAACTATTTAAACTGCCTCTCTCGATATCGGATTTAAATAAGATCAATATAAATGCAACGGGACGAATGCGAATTCATAATCTCTTATCCCTTTATGATCTTCATTTTTCAGATTTTAAAGGTAATTTTGTAAAAAATAATCAAAATCTTGGAAACTTTGATCTTGATTTTCAAGATGGAAAAATAAGATTGAGAACCCTATCTTTTACTAGTGGAGAGCTTTCTGTTAGGTCGATCACATCTCCAATGCCCCCACCCAATCAGATTGACTTTATATTCAAATACAATCTTCAGTCTTTGAAGGTGGGTAACTCTGCTGCATTAGGTGGGCTTACGTCCCTAGGGGGTCATTTCGAAGCTAAAGGGACCCTTTTTCAAGAAGATGATCTAAGGTTGATTGATGGCGATTTCACTATTAAAGACCTCAACGTCAATTTGCTACGTTTTGATACCCTTTCGGGAAAAATATCAATTACACCAAATCATATCCAATTAACAGAACTTGAATCTCAAGGAAGAAATAAACTATCCGGTGCCTTAAGTTACCCATTGGGCTCCGGCAAAGAGGGGATCACAGGCCATATAAATTTCATTGATAATGATTATCGAGAAATGATGAGTTTATGGACTTTTAATCCCATTTTTAATTCTACTTTTTCAGGTCGCCTAGATATCAACGGACAAAGATCTAGCTTAAATATTAATGCGAAGTTGTCTTTAAATAACCCGAGATGGGGTGTTTATTCACTTCCTCCTCTCTCATTCGAAGTTAGATACGATGAAGGACGAAAGAAACTTGGCATACTAGATTTCAAAACTATTACTAGTGATACAACCTCTTCCTCACCCATGACAGATGCAAAGGGGCTAAAGGGAGAAGCCTTTTTCAATCTTAAAGAGCGGACATCTTCAATAAAGATTACTGGGGACTTAAAGTCAACCATACAAGCGCGTGGAAACATTATTTCTGGCTTGATTAATGTAGACCTCGATGGAGACCTAAACAGACCTTTTGGGTATTTTTCTTACCCCCTTGGCCAAATTAAGATTGTTCCCTATCCTGACTCAAAAAATAAGCTTCGTTTCCTCTATGCCTTCGATGGCAAGGACTTAAGTGTGACTCTTGATGACATCGAATTGGAGCAACGCCTCGTCGAACTCAAGGCCACTGGAAATGAGTCAGCTAGTAAGGGAATATTTTCGGTGAAGCAGCTGAATGACCACTATTTAAGCTATTTTCTGACTGATACCTACCTTGAGCGTTTATTGGGATCTTCGACATTTGATATTGAAGGGCAGTTTGACTCGAA
Source organism: Holophagaceae bacterium (assembly GCA_023257195.1). Taxonomy (GTDB): domain Bacteria; phylum Acidobacteriota; class Holophagae; order Holophagales; family Holophagaceae; genus Acidiparvus; species Acidiparvus fluvialis. Next base: position 10,511 of record JALRCU010000035.1, on the reverse strand, counting down.
GCTCTCCGAATTCAACTATTCTCTCAATATTTTAAATCTGACCGGAATTCTTAATAAATACGGGTTAGACAGAAAAAAAGAATTTACTCTTTCGGGAAATCAAGATCGTATAAGTGTAAATTTCTCGTTTACTAATCTTCTAGAAAAGGAAGCCAATGAAACATCATTCTTTACCATCAAAGGATTTTTTCCTTGGGGCCCTTCTTCACAATACGATTTGGAAATCTTAGGGCAAACCTCAATTAAGGACCTATCGGATATTCTTACTCGCCTCCGATCTAGTACGGGACCTTTTGTTCAACAAGAATACGAATTAAGTGGTCGAAGCCATTATCAAATAAAAGTGACAGGTGATGCAGATACCCCAAAGTTAGCAGGTCAAATCGACCTAAGGGATGCTGCTTTCACCTATCAGAAGGTGAACTTACTTCAACACTTTGATGGCAAGATCAATCTGACTGATCTTCGGATCGATATAGATGCGAAAAACCCTATCAGAGGAGATTTCTTTGGATCTTCCATGAAAATAACTGGGGGAGCGGATTGGAATTTGCGACAAGTAAAAAATATACAATTATCTGCTCAAGCCAAAAATATCTACATACAAAGTTTCCCTGGTTGGGACGGTCTAAAAATTAAAGCTGACGCTTCATTTGGGTTTATATCATCGGCATCTTCCAATGTCTTAACGGGTAATCTTAATGTTCAAGAATTATCCTATTTTGACGAGAATCAACTGTTTGAAACAATATCCTCTAGTTCGAAGAAAAGGGGGGATCTCGTTACAAAAAATGATCTTTTCCTTGATAATTTACAGTTGGATATCAATATCGACTCCAATTATTCTTGGCGTTATGACTCTGAATTTATTAAGGCTGAACTAAAGCCACGTGGACCATTTAAGGTTCTTGGAACCCTCCTCCGCCCCATTTTCCAAGGTGAAATTGCGCTTACCTCTACCGGGAGAGTCGCCAACGTCTTTCCTGCGGGAGACTTGATATTAGAGCGAGGAGTAATACAGATCATTGACGACTTGAAGGACCCCCAGATAGACATTCAAGGCTCGCTCACTGTGCCTGGCTACAAACTTAATCTAGGATTAGTTGGGAAACTTTCAGATTTAAAAATCCAAGCAGCAGCAACTCCGTCTCTAAAAAGAGACGAGATATTTGCCTTATTAATGGATCCTGACTACGCAACACGACTCTACTCTTCAACGGTTTCTTACACAGGTACAACTGGGTATCAAGCCCTTTCAAACCAAGCCTATAGCAGTAGTGGAAGCAGCCTCTTTACTTCCCTCATCTTGTCGGATCTTCAAACTAGACTAAGGAAGTCTTTAGGATTGGATCGAGTTCTGATCAATATAAGAACTGGAGCTAGTGGGAGATTAGAGAGTAGTTATCAGGTAGGGATCAATTTATGGAATACTCCCTACCCGCTTATATTGAGCCAGAATCAGATTGGCGATCTCCGAATCAACTCTGCGAAGCTTCAATGGAGCTTTCCTTTTGGACTCGCCAATTTTGGCCTTAGTCAAACAGCTGGATATAGTATTTATCCCTCGGGAGAACTAAGATTTAATTGGAGTTCGCACAAGTGATCCACATCACCTTTTTTGCTCGGTATCGAGAATTAATAGGTAAAACCGAATTGGATATCGAATTCACAGGAACCGTAAGGGATCTTCTTGATAGAACTGAACTTACGCCAATCCCCCCCAATGCTTTGATCGCCATCAACCATAAAATTGCATCGGGATCTGACATCATCGAGTCAGGCTCTCGAGTATCTTTTTTTCCCCCGGTAAGTGGGGGATAATTTAGGCTATGGTACCACCTGTCATCTTCAAGAGGTCGTCTAATCCTTGATCTGATTTAGCAACTTTAGCTTGAGAAAGATTCGTGGTCTCACTTTTGGCCTTTAGAGTAAGCGTCGCTGAATTTAGCGAGGAACCCGAGGGTGAAAGTAGGGACTCTAGGGGAGCAAGATTGGGCAAATTGGAAAGAGTCACCAGAGTAATTTCTACAACAACTCTTGGCAAGGAACTCTCTTTGATATCTCTCTCGCGTGAAACCAATATTTGCAAGATTCTAGCCCATTTGAGAATTGCTTGGGGAGTAGAATTAAGTTTTATTTCTGAATGAAGACGTGTTTGGAAATTGATTACTAATTCCTTCCAGAAGACAATCCAATCAATGCCAAAATTAGCTAATGAATCTAGTAAGATGATCAGTTTGGGCGTATCTGATTGAGTTATTGCATCAGATATCTCTAACATTACGGACTTTGGCACGACTCCAAGTTGAGATCGCACGGACTCTTCAGAAATTGTAGAGTCTACAGTTGATGCAACGATACGATCAAGCGTTGTTAATGCATCCCGCATGGATCCATCAGCAGTTTCTGCAATTAAACGGGATGAATCTGGTGATAATTTAATGGACTCCTTAAGGGCAATCGCTTGAAGTCTTGCCTCAATAAGCGGTATGGGGATAAGCCTGAATGGAAATATTTGAACTCTGCTTTTAATGGTGTCTGGAACACGGTCAATTTCAGTGGTAGCAAGAATAAAAATAGAATGACTTGGAGGCTCCTCAAGCATTTTAAGTAAGGCGTCGAAAGCCTGCTTTGAAAGCATGTGGGCTTCATCGATGATATAAATTCGATAGCGACTAAATGCCGGGAGAGTTTGGACTTGTTCCCTAAGATTTCGAGCATCTTCAACGGATGAGCGACTAGCCGCATCTATTTCAACTATGTCCAAGTGTCCATCAGGGGAAATAGAGGCGAGGCATGATGGACACCTCTCGCACGGATGTGGCGTAGGCCCCGTTTCGCAATTGAGTGCTTTGGCCATAATTCTAGCTGTACTAGTCTTACCCGTGCCTCTTAACCCCGCAAAAAGATAAGCTTGATGAAGAAAGCCCCTATCTTTGGCCCTTGTCAAAATATTGGTTAGAGCCCGAACGCTCATTTCTTGACCAATAAGGTCATCGAGGAGTACGGGTCTGTATTTTAGTGCCAACGTAGACATAACGATATGTTCTCACACAATAGTAACTTAAGCATGCATTCGAGATGTGCTCATCCAAGAATCAATACCGTCAACAATATCTTTTACTCCTGGACCGAACCGTGCTCCACCGATCCAATCTAGCCCACTAGGGAGATCTTCTAATGCTCTAACAATCTCTGGAAACTGACCGACTCTCATTATGGGGATAGCCAAAGAAGCTGTTTCTATGTGGCATGAATTGCTAGGACTTAAATCGGGAACCCATTTGATCAATTCACTATAAATATCTTGCCAGCGAGGAATTGAGTTCTGATTTATTTTGACAAAGGTTCGAAGTTTAATGGTTTTGTCTTTATCAGGTATTGTGAGCGATGAAGAAACAAAACATCCGAGAAGAAATTCTGATTCACTAGGATGCAATAGAAAGCCGAGACTATTATCTAGAGTATTGTTGTAGGCGTGGGTTGAATGGAATGAATACAAGGAAGTATATTCAATTTTTTTTAAAATCGCAGATAAGCGGGGGGATATCAAAGACAAAAGAGCCGCGGCCTTTGGAGCAGGGATTGCAAGAAGGATCGAATCAAATTTTCCATCATATGTAGGACCGGATGCATGCCAATAGGATTGGGAGTAATTGAGAGAGGTAATTTCGGTATTAAAAATGATGGAACATTTGGATGCAAGTGCCTGAGTAAGTTCGCCCATTCCGCCTGTAGGAGTAGACAAAACAGTATGACCACGCATAATTGAACGCCATAATACGCTGCCCTCATTAGCCATCCTGAAGAGTGGAATAGACTCCTGCGAGACTTCGTTAGGTGGAGCAGCAAGAATGCCGTTTACGATAGCTGGGGCAAGACGATCTGCGATTTCAAAACCAAATCTATTTCCTATGGCTTCATGAAGAGTATATTCTTTATTTTTATTGAGAAAATAACACAATAAAGGTTCTAGGAAAATCCGTAACTTACCCTTTAGAGTCAATAATGGGCTCCTAAAGAGCTCGGATACACTTCTTGGAACGCGAACTAGTTTTCCGTCAATGCCAATGAATCTTGAAAGATTTCGATGAATAGTTAAAGGTATTCCAAGTGAGTCAAGTAGGTAGCGTAGAGGAGTCCCGGATTCTACCGCAATTAGTTGTGGGCCCTTTTCAATATTTCCTTCGTTTGGATCAACTAAAGTTCGAACCCACCCCCCCGGAACCTTACTAGACTCGACGATCGTAACATCGTAACCCTCTGATTGAAGGCGATAGGCTGCAGTGAGCCCCGAGATACCAGCGCCGATAATGAGAATTTTCTTCATGAGTTTCTACTTAAGATTCTGAATCACTAATTGTGATAAACAGTGAATAAATTCAGAGTTGATTCCCACAGTTTGAACTCTTGCATAATTACGGATACCTAATTTCTGGGCAGTTTCTCTGTATTCAATATCGAGTTCATGTAGCGTTTCAATATGCTCCGAAACAAAAGAAATGGGAACGATAATCACATCCCTACCCCTGCAGTCTTTGAGAACAGTCTTAAGGGATGGCGTTAACCAGCGGATTGGACCTACGCGAGACTGGTAACCCAACAGGTAACCACCAGGAATATCCCCAAGAAATTGTTTGATAGCCTCAACTGATTTATGGATTTCATCTTCATAGGGATCCCCATTTTCAATCTGATTAACTGGAAGACTGTGGGCACTAAAGATAACCGTAGCATAAGGGAGTTCATCTAATTTATCCCGAATGAGCTGACCTAGGGCAGTAATGTATTTTGGGTGATCGGCATAATGAAGGACTCCTGGAAGAATAGAAATTCCATATTTAGGTGCAAGTTGTTCTAACTCCCGCATGCTAGATCCAATTGTGGCTTTACAGTCATGGGGATAAAGAGATAAGGGTAATATTTGATGAATACCTTCTCTTTTCAGAACCTTAAGCATCGACTCTGCTCTTGGCTGAGAGGTTCGAAATATTAATTTAATTGGACCTTCAAAACCTAGGCTCCTCAACTCGGTTCTCAGTGAAGAGGCTTGTAGGGCTGTTTCGCGTAGCAATGGAGAGCCGCCACCAATTTCTGCATACTTTTTCTGAGCTCCTTTTGTACGGATTTTTGCAATCCCCCATGCATACGTTGGCTGAAACCAGGCAGGACCAGGTAATTTTATAAGATCTCGATCTCCGAATAACGTTTTCAAAAAAGGTTCTACGTGGCTTAGGGTGACAGGGCCACCTAGGTTTAACATTACGATGGCTGTTTTAGCATGCATGGCGGGTGTCCATAATTTCTTACACAGTTTGGCTAAATTTACTCTTAGGAATATTCGTCAAGTAACGATCAAAAGGCATCACGAGATTTCTTATAAACCGCTTTCCAATATCAGTTATTTCGATTCTCTCATTTGTTATCAGCACAGTTCCATATTCAATTTCAGCGGTAAGTGATTCGATTTCATTACGAAAGTATGTCTTTCCGTCCATTTTCCATTTATTTTCAAAATTAGCCCATACCAGTCTGAACTCCGTCATCAGAGTGTGTATAACCCATCGTCTTAATAAGTCGTCCGGGGTACATTTAATGCCTTTGCTCATGGCAAAATGACCTTCATTGATTGCTTGAGTCCATTGATTGAGATTTTTATGATTTTGATGATAAACATTGCCAATATTCGAGATAGCACTAGGCCCCATACTCACCATGTGCTCTCCTACTTGAGGAGCATAACCCATAAAGTTCCGACCTAATTTACCCGAATTCAAAGCAGTCGTAAGGTCATCTGAGGGACTTGAAAAATGGTCCATTCCAACGGCAATGTATCCTGCTTGTTCAAGCATACTGGAAGCCATTAATAGCAAATTTAGCCTTTCAGAGGGTTGGGGAAGTTTTTCAAGAGGAATGGATTTTTGGAATGGTAAAAGTGAGGGTAAATATGCAAAACCATAAATAGCAAGACGACTGGGGTTGAGTTCTATCATCTTTTGAATGGTTATTTTGAAACTACTGGGGGTTTGTCCAGGTAAGCCATACACCAAATCAATGTTAATGCCCTTAAAACCAAGGGATTGTGCCTGCTCGATTGCCGTAATAGTTTGATCGGGTGTTTGACCGCGCGTAATGAGTTCTTGGACTTCCAAATCCATATCCTGTACACCAAAAGATACCCGATTGAAACCAAGATCTCTTAAAACAGGTAGTTGATCAACAGTGAGGAAAGTTGGATCAATCTCAATGCTTACTTCAGCATTTGGGAGAATTTCGAACCTAGAAGTTACGGAGCGAAAAACTCTCGATAAATCACTGGCATTTAGATAGTTAGGGGTCCCACCGCCCCAATGCATTTGAATAATCTTTCGGGGCTTAATGAGGCGCTTACTCCACAAATCGGCCTCTTTGTCTAGGCTCTTCAAAAAGTTTTCAACAGGATCATACTGTGGACTGATTACTACATTACAGCCGCAATAAGAACAGCGGCGTTTACAAAAAGGTAAGTGGACATAGACGCTTAAATAATCATCATGCTCCGAAACAGTATCTATGGCTTCAAGAAGTACAGATTCGTCAAGATTATCGTTCCATGCGGGAGGCATTGGGTATCCCGTATATCTAGGACCAGGCTTATCGTAACGAGTGATCAGTTCTTGAAGAGAGGGCGTCATGACTTAACCATATCTAGAATTCTTTGAATAGCTTTAGGATTAGTCTGCGGAAGTATTCCATGCCCAAGATTAAAAATATGACCATGATTCTTCATGCTTTCCATAATTGCCTGAACGTGTTTATCAAGTTCGTTTTCGTCGCCTAATAGAACCTTTGGGTCTAGATTACCCTGAAGAATTTTTGTTGAAAAACGGGAGCGAGCTAACAAAAGACTACTCTCCCAGGAAATAGAGAGTGCTTCACAGTCGAAAGATTGGAGCTGTACGGGGATTTCCTGCATTTTAGGAAAATATATTCTTGGCACTTTAAGATCTTTGAGGGTCTTTTCAGCGTAGGGAAGCGCCCATGATAGATATTCATCATTTGACAAATCTCCAGCCCAACTATCAAAGAGTTGAACTACTTGGGCTCCGGAAGCAATTTGAAGTAGTAGAAGATCCCGCGTTACACGACTAATTTTACTGAGCCATGCTTCAGCTTCTAATGGCTTTTGGGTTAGGAGCTCTTTTGCCTTTTTCCAACCATTTTTATTAGATCCATCGCAAGCATAGGCAAAAAGGGTCCAGGGTGCTCCCGCAAAACCAATTAATGTGACATGAGAGGGTAAATCTAGTCGAGTTGATTTAAGTGCAGCCTGAACTGTATCAAAATGAGAGTAATCGACCGGATCATTTAGGGAGATTTGATCGAGAGTGCGGCCAATAGATGGAGATCCATGCTCAAAAGAAACGTTACAGCCTAGCGCATTTAATACGATTAAAATATCGCTAAAAATGATAGCCCCATCTAACTTGGGAAACCTTTGGATTGGTTGTAAAGTCACCTTCTTGGATAATTGGGGATCATTTAGTACCTGATCAAAAGCATATTGCTTTCTGATTTCGCGATATTCAGGCAAAAATCTTCCCGCCTGCCTCATGAACCAAACGGGCGTTTCAGGAGTCCGAACTCCATTCAGGACTTTAAGTAACAAAGGATCCAACTAGTTTCCTTGAAGTGTAATAATTTTTTTGATCTGGTCTTGGAAAAAAGATAATTCCGGTTCTTGATGAGCAAGGCTTAAGAATGTGACTTCATACCCACTAGGGGGCAAGTAAACACCATGGGAAAGAAGCCCTTGGTGAAGTTTATTAAAACTAGTTATAGATGATTCTTGAATCTCGGATGACTGCTTGACTCTTGGTTGAAAAATTGGCCATAAAATACTCCCAACATGAGGGCAGCGACACCCTGGGATAAGTTCGTAGATTTTGGACCATTGCGCGCCTCTTTTTTGGAGGGTAGCATAAAGGGTTTCGTCTAAGAGTTCGAGCGTGGCGAGCCCTGCAGTCATGGCGATAGGATTCCCACTTAAGGTACCAGCTTGATATACGGGTCCATCAGGAGACACGCAACTCATGATGTCTGATCGACCTCCATAAAGACCCACTGGCATTCCGCCTCCAATAATTTTTCCATAAGTCACTATGTCGGGATAAATTTTGTAAAGGCCTGAAGCGCCAGAAGGTGAAACACGAAAACCAGAAATTACTTCATCAAATATGAGAACACTTTGATATTTGGTGCATAGTTCGCGTAGGCGCTTTAGGAATCTTAGATCCTGAAGAAGTAAGCCATTATTTGCAGGCATAGGCTCGATAATCGCCGCGGCTAATTCTGAACCATGAAGAGTAAAAAAAGATTCTAGTGCCTCGATATTATCCAAGGGAAGTACGGAGGTTAAATATGAAACTTCCTTTGGGACTCCCGCGCTTGATGGCTCTCCAAAGGTAGCAAGCCCCGAGCCTGCTTTAACTAAAAGGGCATCGGAGTGACCATGATAACAACCTTCAAACTTGAGTATTTTCGATCTTCCGGTAAACCCTCTTGACACTCTAATTGCAGACATAACTGCCTCGGTCCCGCTTGATACAAATCTCATTTTTTCAACAAAAGGAACCATGCTCTTTATTTTTTTAGCTAGAGCATTTTCCCGACGAGAAGGAGCTCCAAACGTAAAGCCTTCTCTGAGGGCTTCAGTTACAGCGTTGATCACATCGGGATGAGCATGACCAAGAATAAGCGGTCCCCATGACATACATAGGTCAAGATATCGGTGATCCTCTTCGTCTGTAAACCAAGCTCCTTGCGCTTTTTTAAAGAATTTTGGCGTACCGCCAACTGCCTTAAAAGCCCTAACCGGACTATTAACACCACCGGGAAAGAGGTTGAGAGATTCTCGATAAAGACGATCGTTGTTCAACTGAACCAGCCTTTGGCTAGGGCTTCACGAGCAGCATAACTGACAATAACATCGGCACCAGAACGCTTAATAGAGATTAAGTGCTCACGCATTAGTTGATCACCAGATATCCAACCCTTAGCATCTGCGGCTTTGACGGAAGAAAACTCGCTGCTGACATGATAAGCAAATAGTGGAGCTAAAGTCATTTCTTTCAGTTTGGAAATCAAATCTAAATTGGGGAGAGCGGGCTTGATCATCAAAAAATCTGCTCCTTGGTCTTCGTCCTGTAGGGCATCCCTAAGTCCTTCGCGCACATTACGGGGATCCATTTGGTAGCTTTGGCGATCACCAAATTTCGGCGAGGATCCTGCAGCGTCTCGGAAAGGGCCGTAGTAGGCTCCGGCATGCTTGATGGCATAACTCAGTATGGAAACATCTTCAAAATTATTCATGTCTAAATTTTGACGAATAGCTCCAATGCGGAAATCCATCATGTCACTTGGTGCTACGATATCGACTCCGGCTTCAGCATGATTCAAAGCCATGGCAACAAGTGCATCCACAGAATTTTGGTTATGAATTTTGGAATCCACCATCAAACCACAGTGACCATGATCTGTATAGGCACAAAGACAAATGTCTGACATAACAATCAGTTCGGATCCAAAGGTCTTTTTAAGATCTCTGATTGCCCTCGGTATTACATCATCTGAATTTTTAGAAGATAGACCATTAGGCGTCTTCGATTCAGGCACACCAAATAAAAGAACTGAGCGCAATCCATTTTTTAGATCTTTCTCGATTTGCGATAACAGTGGATTTATACTCATGCGACTTATGCCAGGTAGGCTTGGAATTTCAGAAGTCCCTTCAGCGGCCTGCACAAAGTAAGGTTGCACAAGCTGAGAGGGATGGATTCTGGTTTCGGCTATAAGTTCACGAATCGCTGAAGATAACCTGAGTCTCCTAGATCTGTGGGCCATTCAGTGCACCTCGTAAATGTCTTTAAGGAGAGTGTGAAGATCAAAGAGGGTTGGATCGCAAACACGATACTCAACAAGGCCTTGATCTAAAAAAGTCCTTTCTAATAACTTACCCCAACCTATGGGAAAAAGACTCCTGGTTTTCTGATGAAAAAGCTCTGCTTGAAGGGGGCTAAGGGCTAGATAGGCTCCTGCGCTAGGTACTGACAGCGGATCAGGATTTGCAATTTCGACATGGGAGATTATTGTCGAGATTCTATATTCGGTATTCATAAAGCTCTTCTCGATAAGTTGGCGGCTTCGATGACCATGGACTAGAAGGAAATCACCCCCACTGGGTCTATGGGATCTAATTAACTCAAGCATAGACTCCGAGGATGGGTCATTGCTAATGATCACATCGTATAGCTTCGGATAAGTTAATGCATTTTGAGATGCTTTGGTCGCAATGATTGTGCAGCCTTCTGGGATAAAGGGCTCGACTAGTCGTGCGGATGTCGGAGAGGTAATTATCCATGCATCTATCAAAGTATTTTGAGAAAGGGCGTCATTTAATTGAGATGGGAGATCCCGATTAAAGGAAGAGACGGTGAGGGGGAAAGAAATGGGCTTGTACCCTTCCCTAAGTA
>JALRCU010000023.1 GCA_023257195.1 Holophagaceae bacterium | reverse complement strand
AGTTGCCAACAGGTTATGCTGGGGACTCTAAAGAAACTGCCCGCGCAAGCGGTGAGGAAGGTGGGGATGACGTCAAGTCAGCACGGCCCTTACGTCCAGGGCTACACACGTGCTACAATGGTCACTACAAAGGGCAGCTACCTGGCAACAGGATGCTAATCTCTAAAGGTGATCTCAGTTCGGATTGGAGTCTGCAACTCGACTCCATGAAGGTGGAATCGCTAGTAATCGCGGATCAGCACGCCGCGGTGAATACGTTCCCGGGCCTTGTACACACCGCCCGTCAAGCCATGGGAGCCGAGGGCGCCCGAAGCCGGTAGCGATACCGTCGAAGGCGAAATCGGTGACTGGGGCTAAGTCGTAACAAGGTAGCCGTACCGGAAGGTGCGGCTGGATCACCTCCTTTCAGAGATATTCCGAGTGCAGTAATGCCATCGGACATGAAGAAAGAAACAATAATAGAATTGCAGAGTATGCTTTGTTTTTCTGTTGATGCGTCATGGATTCCTTGAGAAGAAGCATTCCGAATGGAGCGTATGCCTAGTGCAAGTACAGTGCTAGAGTATGCCATGGGATGCGGGAGTATCGAGGGAGGTTCTGGAGTTTTGTGTTTTCTGTTTTGAGTGTATAGCCCGCGTGAAGTGTGGTGGATATACGATTTGACATATGTGAAACGGAAGCAAACGGACGGCCGAGACGACATTTTGACCCCGCCCAAAGAGATTTCTTGCTGATGAGGCAGGAGACACGCAGAGATTGAGGGGCCTGTAGCTCAGCTGGTTAGAGCACACGCCTGATAAGCGTGAGGTCGGTGGTTCAAGTCCACTCGGGCCCACCAGAGTGCGAGATTAGCCGCCCGAAAGTAGGAATGGGCCCATAGCTCAGCTGGGAGAGCGCCTGATTTGCATTCAGGAGGTCATCGGTTCGATCCCGTTTGGGTCCACAAGTAAGTATAGCGTACATTGACATAGTGAAGTGACATACGATACAGTGCCGGCGCGCAGGACGTGGTGCGGTATGGTATGAAGTGAAGAAGATACATGAACACGAGCAATACGATAGTATTGCGTGTCATTGACTACGGTTAATGACATGATAGAAACAATAGCGCCTCATCGTATCATAGTAGATGATACGAATGAGAAAGTAAAGTATAAAATAAGAGCCACTATGTTTGTTCAGGATGAGAGGTGGAAGCACTTCGAGTCATGAAGAAGCAGCGTGCGACTTGAGAGAAAGTGATCGAGCGATCGATGACTTGATTCAACAACGACGAAAAAAGCAGAACCTGTAAAGGACTTTAGGCAAGATAGTAAGGGCACACGGTGGATGCCTTGGCACAAAGAGGCGATGAAGGACGTGGCAACCGACGAAATGTCGCGGGGAGCCGGAAGCAGGCTTTGATCCGCGGATATCCGAATGGGGAAACCCGGCAGGGGTCATGCCCTGTCACCCAGAAATGGGAGCGAACCCGGGGAAGTGAAACATCTCAGTACCCGGAGGAAGAGAAAACAAACGTGATTCCCTGAGTAGTGGCGAGCGAAACGGGAAGAGCCCAAACCGGCATCGCAAGGTGTCGGGGTTGTAGGACCACGATAACGAATCGTATGGATAACAGAACGGTCTGGGAAGGCCGGCCGAAGAAGGTGAGAGCCCTGTAGGTGAAATCCAGAAGATAGTAGTGGGATCCTGAGTACCGCGGAGCACGTGAAATTCTGCGGGAAGCAGCCGGAACCATCCGGTAAGGCTAAATACTCCTTTGTGACCGATAGTGAACCAGTACCGTGAGGGAAAGGTGAAAAGAACCCTTGAGAAGGGAGTGAAAAGAATCTGAAACCGTGTGCTTACAAACGGTCGGAGCACTGCAAAGTGTGACGGCGTGCCTTTTGCTTAATGAGCCAACGAGCTGCTCGTCCCATGCGAGGGTAAGCCTCTAGAGAGGTGCACCCGCAGCGAAAGCGAGTCTGAATAGGGCGATAGTATGTGGCGGCAAACGCGAAACCGTGTGATCTATCCATGGTCAGGATGAAGTGTGGGTAACACCACATGGAGGTCCGAACGGGTGTGGGTTGAAAACTACTCCGATGAACTGTGGATAGGGGTGAAAGGCCAATCAAACTCGGTGATAGCTCGTACTCCCCGAAATGTTTTTAGGAACAGCCTCGTGTTAGTGTCCCGGAGGTAGGGCTCTGATAGGGCTAGGGCTGTCACAACGGTACCGACCCCTGATAAACCGCAAATACCGGAGACATGATGCACGGGAGTGAGGCAGTGAGGGATAAGCTTCATTGCCGAGAGGGAAAGAACCCAGACCGCCGATTAAGGTCCCCAAATATATGCTTACAGAGAAAGGATGTGTAGTTGCTGAGACAACTAGGATGTTGGCTTAGAAGCAGCCACTCATTTAAAGAGTGCGTAATAGCTCACTAGTCGAGCGACTATGCGCCGATAATAATCGGGACTCAAGCATATTACCGAAATCGCGGACTTCGTGTAAACGAAGTGGTAGGGGAGCATTCTGCCTGCGGAGAAGGTGTGATGTGAGTCATGCTGGAGCGTGCAGAAGAGCAAATGTTGGCATAAGTAGCGAGAACGGAAGTGAGAATCTTCCGCGCCGAAAGTCTAAGGATTCCTTGAGCTCTGTTCGTCAGCTCAGGGTCAGTCGGCCCCTAAGGCGAGGCCAAGCGGCGTAGCTGATGGGAATCAGGTGAATATTCCTGAACCGCTGTATCAATAAAAGTGACGCAGAAGTAGATCAATTGAGGCAAATGGCTTGACCGAAGATTGAGGAATTCTGCCGAGAAAAGCGAGATATGGCGACCGTACCGCAAACCGACACAGGTAGACGGGTTGAATATACTCAGGCGCGCGAGTGAGCCGTGGTTAAGGAACTCGGCAAATTAACCCCGTAACTTCGGGAGAAGGGGTGCCCCACGCATGTGGGGCCGCAGAGAAATGGCCCAAGCGACTGTTTAACAAAAACACATCACTCTGCCAAGACGTTAAGTCGATGTATAGGGTGTGACACCTGCCCGGTGCCGGAAGGTTAAGAGGAGAGGTTATCGCAAGAGAAGCTTCGAATCGAAGCCCCGGTAAACGGCGGCCGTAACTATAACGGTCCTAAGGTAGCGAAATTCCTTGTCGGGTAAGTTCCGACCTGCACGAATGGTGTAACGATTTGGGCACTGTCTCAACCACGGGCTCGGCGAAATTGTGGTACCGGTGAAGACGCCGGTTACCCGCATATGGACGGAAAGACCCTATGCACCTTTACTGTAGCTTATTATTGGGTTTGGATGCATCATGCGTAGGATAGGTGGGAGACTATGAAGCGGGGCTTTCGGGCTTCGTGGAGTCACCGGTGAAATACCACCCTTGATGCATTCGGATTCTAACCCGGCGGAGTGTATCCGCGGGGACAGTGATAGGTAGGCAGTTTGACTGGGGCGGTCGCCTCCTAAATTGTAACGGAGGCTCACCAAGGTTCCCTCAGCACGGTTGGTAATCGTGCGTTGAGTGCAAAAGCAGAAGGGAGCTTGACTGTGAGACTGACAGGTCGAACAGGGACGAAAGTCGGTTTTAGTGATCCGGCGGCACTGCATGGAAAGGCCGTCGCTCAAAGGATAAAAGGTACGCTAGGGATAACAGGCTGATCTTCCCCAAGAGTCCACATCGACGGGAAGGTTTGGCACCTCGATGTCGGCTCATCGCATCCTGGGGCTGGAGGAGGTCCCAAGGGTTTGGCTGTTCGCCAATTAAAGCGGTACGTGAGCTGGGTTCAGAACGTCGTGAGACAGTTCGGTCCCTATCCTATGCGGGCGCACGATACTTGAGGGGGCTCGTTCTTAGTACGAGAGGACCGGAATGACCGGACCGACGGTGTGTCTGTTGTTACGCCAGTAGCATTGCAGAGTAGCCATGTCCGGTAAGGATAAGCGCTGAAGGCATCTCAAGCGCGAAACCTGCCCCAAGATGAGGTATCGCAATAAGGACCCAAAAAGATGATTTGGTTGATAGGCCGTATGTCGAAGCATAGTAATATGTTGAGCAGAGCGGTACTAATAGTCCAAACGGCTTGCCTGCACTGTTCTTTTCCATTAAGCAAAAGGGAAAAGAGGTCATAGAAATATGACAGCAGTGTCACAAGCACCCTTTAGAGGTTCGCTTTTTTCCTGCTTTGTAGAAAGGTAGGAAAACGCAACGTGTAGAATCATTCTACAAGTCACATGCGCCTCTTTATGACTCGGTGTGTTGAAGAAACATACGAATACACATAGACTCTTATAATCTGCGACAATAGTCGTGGTCAAAACGATGTTCATGCTCGGTGACGCTATCGCAGGGGTCACACCTCTTCCCATTCCGAACAGAGAAGTTAAGCCCTGTTGAGCCGATGGTACTGCATGCGTAGGTGTGTGGGAGAGTAGGTAGTTGCCGGGTCATCTTTTTTACGAAAAGCCGCAATCATTCACGATTGCGGCTTTTTGCATTTATAATGCTAACAAGAATTCATAACTTACGAATTATCATCACTTGCAAACTATCAATGATCTACATTTTACTGTTATGTTCCTTTTTGTGTTCTATTGCTAATGCCAAAGATGAACAACTCTCACTTGGATTTCGCTTTCAACATTCCATAAATATGTATACCGAAAATGGAATTACAATTGACTACACCCCTAATAATCTCTTGAATGATAAACTCTCTTTTGGTGCTACATATGTGTCGTCCAGATTTGGATCTGCGATTAACTCCAATGCCATCACTCAAGATAATATCTTACTTCATTCCACTTATGTATTCTCATCAGCTTCTTTTTCTCCACTCATCAGATTTAATGCAGGGTATTGTTTCGCTGATTATGAGTCTTCTCTCTTCGATGAAATCGATGCATCCATGCCACTACTTTCTTTAGAAACAGGCGCGAGATATGCATTCGATGTTCCATTGATAGTACAAGCAAGTCTTGGATATAATCTTATCACAAGTGATGGTTCCTCCGGTATTGGCACTGTCTATCCACTCTTTATTCAATGCTCACTATCGTGGGGCTTCTCACTATGAAATACTTTATTCTAATTGCAGCTGTCTTTTTCATTGGATGCGGGGGTGAACCCAGTATCACCGATGCAGACTTAGATGGAAATGTTCTCTTCGACCCATCACTCTATTCTCCTGAACAATTCCTCATTTCAAAATCCAAACCCAATCCAACCGAAGA
>JALRCU010000004.1 GCA_023257195.1 Holophagaceae bacterium | reverse complement strand
AGGCGCATTCGACCACTCTGCCATCTCTCCCGCTCAGTTTTTTTAGTTTACCATTGTGCTTGCTAGAATGATCAGAGACAAAGGATCCCATAGATGATGCAACGCCTTTTATCTGTTCTGATCTTGCTTGCTGTGATTTGGTGGATTGATCAAAAACCCATGGGATGGATGACTCTCTACCCTCGCGTTTGGGGATCTCAATTAGCAGGCCGCTTGGCGTCGCTTCCCTTACCTCGTATCCTACGCCAACCCCTCTTGGGTCTCTTTATCAGCCATTACCAAGTCAAAGTCGATGAGGCTGAAAAAAATCTGGAGGAGTACCCGAGTCTTCAAGAGTTTTTCACGCGAAAACTTAAACCGGGTCTTCGTCCTCAGGACGCGCCCGTTTCCGGGTATCTCAATAGCCCCGTGGACGGAACGATCCTCAGCGAAGGACGTATTGAGCGAGGGATGCTTTTTCAAGCCAAGGGCAAGACCTATGCCCTAGGAGAATTACTTCTCAACGAATCAAATCGTGCAGTCTTCGAAGGCGGTTCCTTCATGACGCTTTATTTAGCCCCCTATGACTATCATCGCTTTCATATGCCGTGTGAAGCGCAAGTCACCTCCTTTCGGGAGCTCGCAGGAGATTTATGGCCCGTCAATGAAAAGGCGGTGAGGAACGTCGATCAACTCTATGTCAAAAATAAACGATCGGTCCTTCATCTCAAAACTCCTGAGGGCCTAGAGATCGCCTTAGTCTTTGTGGGCGCCACTCACGTAGGCCAAATTCGCATTCACCCAGAGTGGCAACAACCCTCCAATCGTCAGGCGAAGGCCGGCGATGAAATAGGTCAATTTGAGTTTGGGTCGACCGTCATCGTTCTTGTGGGTGGCCCCCAGGCTTCGAGATGGAAAGCCAATAAAAAATCAGGCATGATTAAGGTAGGCCAACGATTGGGAGCTTTCGGTGAGTAAAAAAGATACCAAAAAAGAAGCGTCCATCGTACCGCTTTGGGAGAATGGAGGCGATCTCGCTGGAGCCCTTCAGGCTATTTTTACCGTGGCCGGAGAAGTCTTCACGATGAAGCGCCTCAAAGAACTGACGGGTTTTAGTGAAGGAATTCTGGAGCAAGGGATTGCGGACCTTCAAAAAAGACTCGTGCCCCCTTCGGGTGTTCAACTCGTTCAAGTGGGGGGCGGATGGCGCATGACCACCGCGCCGATTTATAAAGATCTAATGGCAAAACTCGCCACCATTATTCGTAGCGGACGCCTCACGCCGGCTCAAATTGAAACCCTGGCCATCATTGCCTACCGTCAGCCCATCACAATCACAGAAATTAATCTCATCCGCGGTATTACGTCAAGTTCGACCCAAGTAGAAAAACTTCTCGAGCGCGAAGCGCTGCTCCGTCACCGTCACGCCCCAGGTCTCGCCGCGGCGCTCCTCGGCGAGGCGGAAGCCGCGGCTCTCGTAGAGGCGCCGGGCGGGGTCGAGGCCCGCGAAGGTCCAGAGGCAGACCCGGGGGTGCCCCGCCC
>JALRCU010000049.1 GCA_023257195.1 Holophagaceae bacterium | reverse complement strand
CCCTACCCACAGCTCATCCCCTAATTTTTCAACATTAGTGGGTTCGGACCTCCAGTACCTGTTACGGCACCTTCATCCTGGCCATGAGTAGATCACTTGGTTTCGGGTCTACACCCAGCGACTGAATCGCCCTATTCGGACTCGCTTTCGCTACGCCTCCCCTATTCGGTTAAGCTCGCAACTGAACGTAAGTCGCTGACCCATTATACAAAAGGTACGCAGTCACCCCTGCTTTATTAACCCTCCGGGTTTCTAAAGCAGTGCTGACTACACTGCTCTGCAGTGCAGTCACCCCCTCCCTATCTCTTTTGTGCGTCTCGCACCTACGGTGCTCGGGCACGAAAGAACTGAGAAGGCCAATAAAGCAGGGGCTCCCACTGTTTGTATGCATGCGGTTTCAGGATCTATTTCACTCCCCTCCCGGGGTTCTTTTCGCCTTTCCCTCACGGTACTGGTTCACTATCGGTCGATTACGAGTATTTAGCCTTGGAGGATGGTCCCCCCATCTTCAGACAGGATTTCACGTGTCCCGCCCTACTTGTCTCATACTTAGTCCCACAACCGGGCTTTCGAATAAGGGGCTATCACCCTCTATGGCCGGACTTTCCATTCCGTTCTTCTAACGCGGTTGCTAACTTATGACGGCTCTTCCCATTTCGCTCGCCACTACTTTGGGAATCTCGGTTGATTTCTTTTCCTCCGGCTACTTAGATGTTTCAGTTCACCGGGTTCGCTACCCACACCTATGGATTCAGTGTGGGTTGACCCTTGCGGGCCGGGTTTCCCCATTCGGACATCAGTGGATCAAAGCTCTTTTGCCAGCTCCCCACTGCTTTTCGCAGGCTTACACGTCCTTCATCGCCTGTAATCGCCAAGG
The DNA here is from genome assembly GCA_023257195.1 of Holophagaceae bacterium. Classification (GTDB taxonomy): domain Bacteria; phylum Acidobacteriota; class Holophagae; order Holophagales; family Holophagaceae; genus Acidiparvus; species Acidiparvus fluvialis. The sequence continues at coordinate 569 of JALRCU010000049.1, read as the reverse complement.
CATCCACCACATGCACTTAGTCACTTGACCCTATAACCTTGAACTCTCTTGCGAGATCCAATGTCATAGGTAGCTCTAAGTGGCGATTCGTCTAGCCTAGCTGTTAAACCAGACAATCGCCGTGTTTGCAGTCCTTCCGGCATGAGTAATCCGGAAGTCCTACGATGCAATCACAACTCGTATACAGGCTTAGTTTGTCGGCACCTGTATACGTCCTTCTCCAAATTGTTAAAGAGCAAACCGAGTAGTCTTACCTACCCGACTTAACTAAACCACCAGGCGTCTAGTGCCTTAGTTAAGTCGGTGTCTCACCAAATTGCCGCCCTGCAAAGGGCTGGTGGAGGATGACGGGATCGAACCGACGACCCCCTGCTTGCAAAGCAGGTGCTCTCCCAGCTGAGCTAATCCCCCTCTGAACTTCGCATTACTTTGTTGTTCGGCAACCTTGCATACAGATGTATGCGGCGGCGCCTCACGCCTCGTACTGCTCGTCCATAAACTCTGAATAACTCTTGCTACTCATCGTCTTTGGCATTTCTCTCGTTAAAGCTTCTGAAAGATTCAGAGCC
>JALRCU010000044.1 GCA_023257195.1 Holophagaceae bacterium | reverse complement strand
TGGTGATCATGACCGCAAGCTTGGGCTATGTGTTTGAGCACGAAGCCCAACCTGAAAAATTCGACAATATTCCTAACTCGGTTTATTGGGCAGTGATCACATTGGCCTCTGTCGGCTATGGCGATATTTCACCGAGTCCCTCTCCGAGACAGTATCCAAATCATTACGCCTTTCGTGCGGGTCGGAACTTACCCGACAAGGAATTTCGCTACCTTAGGACCGTTATAGTTACGGCCGCCGTTCACCAGGGCTTCAGTCACCAGCTTCGCAATTATCACTAACCGACTTCTTTAACCTTCTGGCACTGGGCAGGCGTCAGCCCCCATACATCGTCTTACGACTTAGCGGAGACCTGTGTTTTTGATAAACAGTTGCTTGGATCTTGTTATTGCAACCTTATAGAATAAGGCACTCCTTCTCCCGAAGTTACGGAGTTATTTTGCCGAGTTCCTTAGAGAGAGTTATCTCGCGCCCCTTAGTATACTCTACCTACCCACCTGTGTCGGTTATGGTACAGGCATTTTTATTTTATGACAGTGCGAGCTTTTCTTGGAAGTATGACATACACTACTTCAACACCTTAGTGTCTCGTATTCACGTCTTAACTCAAAGCGTTTTCTCCGCTTCTCAACATCTCGAACGTTTAAACCGGTAAAACCAATATCCGGCTAGCTTAGCCTTCTCCGTCCCTCGATATCAATAAAAAACGGTACGGGAATATTAACCCGTTGTCCATCGACTACGCTTTTCAGCCTCGCCTTAGGTCCTGACTTACCCTCCGCGGACGAGCCTTCCGGAGGAAACCTTAGGTTTTCGGGGCATTGGATTCTCACCAATGTTTTCGCTACTCAAGCCGACATTCTCACTTCCACTTTGTCCACACCCGCTTACGCTAATACTTCTACCTACAACAGAACGCTCCCCTACCGATATAACAAAATATATCGCACAGTTTCGGCAAATTACTTAGTCCCATACATTTTCGGCGCAGGTTTACTCGATCAGTGAGCTATTACGCACTCTTTAAAGGATTGCTGCTTCTAAGCAAACCTCCTGATTGTCTCTGCACTCCCACCTCCTTTACCACTTAGTAATTATTTAGGGGCCTTAACTGGTGCTCTGGGCTGTTTCCCTCTTGACAATGGAGCTTATCCCCCACAGTCTTACTGGTAAACTTTACATTTAGCATTCTTAGTTTGCAACGATTTGGTACCGAATTACCAGCCCGCATACGTAACAGTGC
>JALRCU010000045.1 GCA_023257195.1 Holophagaceae bacterium | reverse complement strand
AAATATTGCACAATAAATTCAATATCAATAATTCCTCCGCGATCCTGTTTTAAATCAAAATGCTCACGATCGGCTTTGTGCTTTTCAAGCATGCGTTCACGCATATCGAGAATATCTTTCTTTAAAGACCCTGATTCTCTTGCTGTACACACTGTCCATTTTCTTTTCGTTGTTGTCGTACGCCACAGTATAAAAGTTTTGGTTTTGGTTAAATAGGTCCAAAACAAAAATCAAGATGGTCTTTATTGATGGGTTCAAATTTGATATTCCGGAGCCTCCAGCAACGCCCGAGAGGCCCACGAATCGACCTAACGCACCTTCAGGGAAGGAACAATCATGAAACGTATCGTATATTTCTCGCTCATTGTTGCGACTTCACTTATCTCCCAAGAAATCTTGATTAAAAATGCCACCGTCTATACGGTCTCTAAAGCCGGAACGATTCAAAAGGGATCCGTGCTGATCCGAGACGGAAAAATCGCAGCGGTGGGTAAAGATCTAAAGGCCTCTAGCAATGCTCAAATTATTGACGGGGAAGGCTTATTCCTAACTCCTGGCATTATTGATGCCCATTCCCATTTAGCGGTCGAAGGGGGCGTGAACGAATCGAGCCTATCCGTTTCTTCTATCGCCCGAATCCAAGATGTGATTAATCCGGATGATAAGGATATTTATCGCAATGTGGCCGGGGGGTTAACCATTGCCAATGTACTCCATGGAAGCGCAAATGCGATCGGAGGACAGACTCAGGTCATTAAACTTCGCTATGGATTACCAGCCAAAGACCTCATCTTTAAGGGCGCCCCTACGGGGATCAAATTCGCCCTAGGAGAGAATCCTAAGCGATCAAATGTCACCCTTCAACCGGGTCAGCCCCGACGCTATCCTGCCACTCGGATGGGGGTTATGGATGTGATTCGTCAGGCTTTCACCGATGCAAAAGAATATCAAACCGATTGGGACAACTTTCGAAAGGGTAAAACCAAAATAGCTCCCGTTCGAAACCTTACACTAGAACCTCTAGTCGAAATCCTCGAAGGCAAACGATTAGTTCATGCTCATAGTTACCGTGAGGACGAGATTGTTGCACTTTTAAGAACGGCTGAAGAGTTTGGCTTTAAAATTGCCACGCTGCAACATATTCACGAAGGCTATAAGGTTGCTCCAGAAATTCAGAAACATGGAGCCGGAGCCAGTACTTTTTCGGATTGGTGGAGTTACAAAATCGAGGCTTACGATGCGATCCCTCACAATGCCTCGCTCATGAACCAAGCAGGGGTGTTGGTCTCGATTAATAGCGATAGTAATGATGAGGCCCGACATCTCAACGTCGAAGCTGCCAAAAGCATGAAATACGGCAATATGTCTTACGATGATGCCCTCGCGCTCGTGACCCTTAATCCAGCTAAACAGCTGGGAATCGATAAAATGGTAGGCTCCATTGAGGTCGGTAAAGATGCTGACCTCGTGCTTTACAACCATGACCCTCTGAGTGTTTATGCAGTTCCGCAAAAAGTCATGATAGATGGCAAGATTTATTTTGATATTGTCGCCGATGCCCAAAAGAATTTATCGGTTGAAAAAGAAAAAGCTGAGCTGGTCGCTAAATTGAAGAGTAGAACCGATGCGAACCGTCCATCAACGCCGGGACCACGACCAAACCCAAGAATCGGTTCTGATTTCTTTGAAACCTTCGACCAAGAATGGAAAGAAGACCTCTTTTGTCATGTCTTTAACCATTTTGATAATGAGTAACGGAGATCCTTATGTCTATTCAAGTCGTTAAAACCCTCGTCGGCATCTTGGCTTCGACCGTTCTATTGGCCCAAGCCCCCGTTACCGTCATTCGGGGTGCCAATATCTATCCCCTTGATGGACCGGTGATTGAAAATGGGATGTTAATCATCGAAGGCTCCAAGGTTAAAGCCCTAGGCGCCAATCTCCCCATTCCGCAAAACGCGAAGATTATCGAAGCCAAAGGCTTTGAAATTGTCCCCGGGTATATCAACATCGGAAGCCAAGTCGGTATTTCGGAAATCGGTTCTATCTCCGCTACTCAAGACGCCAATGAATTGGGATCGTTTCTACCGCAAATTTATACGGCGACAGCCGTCCACGCAGCCTCTGAGCATATCGGGGTAACGCGGACTGAAGGGATTACCATGGGCGGTGCACTCCCAGGAATCAGATCCTCTACTCGCGGCTTCGGCGGCGGCGGACCGGTCATCAGTGGCCATGCTTCAATCTCGCAATTTGATGGATGGACCGGCGAACAATTGGTTTATCGTAAGGCCGCAGGACTGGTCATTAATTGGCCCGAGGCAACGACAAGTACCTTCGATATCGCGACGATGTCTCGTCGAAACCGTCCCTTTAATGAAGTGAAGGCGGAAGTCGATAAAAATATTGCGGCGATCCAAGATTGGTTCGATAAAGGTCGTCACTATGCCTCCCTAAAAGCCAACAATCTCATCACAACCAAAAATCGTGATCTTAAGTTGGAGGGCATGATTGATGTGGTGGAGGGCAGGGAACCCGTTTTAAATTTTGCTGATTCACCGAGTGAGATCAAAAGCGCGGTCGAGTTTTCATTAAAGAACAATCTGAAGATGGTTCTTTTGGGAGCTTATGAAGCCGATAAGGTGAAGGATCTTTTAAAGAAAAATGACATTCCGGTCGTCCTAGGGCCCACTTGGTCGCTTCCTCCTAATGAAGACGCCCCCTATGACTATTCCATGAAGATGCCCAGCGTCCTCTTTAACGCCGGTATTCGCACTGCCATTGCTAGTTTTGGTGAGGAATTTGCCCGTCGACTTCCACAGCAAGCCGGAACCGCGGTGGCTTATGGATTACCAAAAGAAGAGGCCCTGAAAATGATTTCAAAAAATCCTGCAGAAATGTTCGGTTTGAAT
>JALRCU010000013.1 GCA_023257195.1 Holophagaceae bacterium | reverse complement strand
ACGCTAAACACACGGCGACGCAATATGCGATCCTGGCCTCATTGATGCAATTGGTTCCTCGATTTTTAGCCGGATTCTCCGGCGTGTACGTCGCTCACTGGGGCTACGCCCCCTTCTTTATCTTCACGGCGATTTTGGGCTTGCCCGTCTTACTGTTGACGTGGAGGGCAGAAAAATATCAAAAGAACGAAACGGTTTAGCCAGCTCCACCGGTCGCCACTTCGGGTCGATGCGATACCGATGCTTTGAGGAAATCGCGATTCATTTGGGCAATGTTCTCCACGCTGATCCCCTTGGGGCACGCAGCCTCGCACTCTCCGTGATTCGTACAGGAACCAAAACCTTCGGCATCCATTTGTTCGACCATGCTGAGGGCACGAGAATAACGTTCCGGTTGGCCTTGGGGAAGTTTACCTAAATGAGAAATTTTCGCAGAGACAAAAAGCATCGCCGAGGCATTGGGACAAGCGGCCACACAAGCCCCACATCCAATGCACGCCGCGGCATCGAAGGCGCGATCCGCATCGGATTTACGAATCGGTAAGGCATTGGCATCAGGGGCACTGCCGGTAGGCGCAGAAATGAAACCGCCCGAGGCAATAATACGGTCAAAGGAACTGCGGTCACAGACCAGATCTTTTTGAATGGGGAACGCCGACGAGCGCCACGGTTCGATGACCACCGTATCGCCGTCTTTAAAACTTCGCATGTGGAGTTGGCAGGTCGTCGTACGATCACGGGGTCCATGCGGACGTCCGTTAATGACCATCGAGCACGAGCCACAAATGCCTTCGCGACAATCATGATCAAACGCAATGGGCTCTTGTCCCTTCTGGATCAATCCTTCATTCACAACATCGAGCATTTCGAGAAACGACATATCCGGCTGCGCTTCCGCCGTGTAGTCCACCATACGGCCCGGGGTGTGAGCATCGGATTGGCGCCAGACTTTGAGTTTGAGTTTCATCGGAAGCTTCCTTATTTATAACTGCGCGTCGCAAGTTCGACGTTTTCAAAATGAAGGGGTTCTTCGTGCCGAAGAGGATCTTGGGATTCGCCTTGATACTCCCAGGCCGCGACATGACAGAAACGATCATCGTCTCGCTTCGCTTCCCCATCCGCCGTCTGCCATTCCTCACGGAAGTGGCCTCCGCAGGATTCGCTCCGTTGCAGCGCATCGCGACACATGAGTTCTCCCAGTTCAATGAAGTCCGCCACCCGACCCGCGTGCTCAAGGGCCTGATTGAGCGAGGCTCCGGTACCGGGGACCGAGACATCGGACCAAAATCGCTTCTTGAGATCCTGTACGAGGCTAATGGCTTTTTTAAGCCCGGCTTCATTGCGAGCCATGCCGCAGTAATCCCAGATAATTTTTCCGAGTTCGCGATGAAAATGAGCCGGCGTGGTCTGACCTTTGATGGATAATAATTTTTCAATACGACTTTGAACCGCTTGTTCAGCTTTCTTGACCTCGGCATGATCCGCAGAGGGGCGATCGGTGGGTTTGACGTTGGCTAAATAATTTCCTAGGGTGTACGGCAAGACAAAATAACCATCGGCGAGACCTTGCATGAGAGCCGAAGCGCCCAGGCGATTAGCGCCGTGGTCACTAAAGTTGGCTTCCCCCAGCACAAAGAGGCCTGGGATCGTGCTCATGAGTTCATAGTCCACCCAGAGACCGCCCATGGTGTAATGCACCGCCGGATAAATACGCATGGGAACTTCGTAGGGATTTTCATCCGTGATGCGCTCATACATCTCAAAAAGATTGCCGTACTTTTCTTGAATCTTAGCCTTACCTAAGCGACGAATGGAGTCTGCGAAGTCAAGATAAACACCGAGTCCGGTGGGACCCACGCCACGGCCCTCATCACACACTTCTTTGGCCGACCTCGAGGAAATATCACGGGGGGCAAGATTACCGTAGCTGGGATATTTACGCTCGAGGTAATAATCCCGATCCGCTTCGGGAATCGCCGACGGATGTTTACCGCAGTCTTCTTTACGTTTCGGTACCCAGACCCGTCCATCGTTACGAAGGGATTCGGACATGAGGGTTAATTTGGATTGATGATCGCCGCTCACCGGAATACAGGTGGGATGAATTTGGGTGTAGCAAGGATTAGCAAAAGCGGCGCCTTTTTTATACGCACGCCAATTCGCGGTGGTGTTACACCCTTTGGCGTTCGTTGATAAGTAGAAGACGTTGCCGTAACCGCCCGTCGCCAAACATACCGCATCGGCCATATGGCTCTCAATTTTTCCGCTCACCATATTTCGAACCACAATGCCTTTCGCGACGCCTTCCACCACAATGAGTTCCAGCATTTCATGGCGAGCATACATCTTTACGGTGCCTAAACCAATCTGACGTTCCAACGCTTGATACGCGCCGATCAACAGTTGCTGCCCGGTCTGGCCTCGCGCATAGAACGTTCGACTGACTTGGGCCCCTCCGAAGGAGCGATTGTCGAGTAAGCCGCCGTATTCACGAGCAAACGGGACGCCTTGAGCGACGCATTGATCAATAATGTGAACGGACGTTTGCGCGAGTCGGTAGACATTCGCTTCACGGGCGCGAAAATCTCCGCCCTTAATGGTGTCGTAGAAAAGTCGAAACACGCTGTCGCCGTCGTTATGATAATTTTTGGCCGCGTTGATCCCCCCTTGAGCGGCGATGGAGTGTGCGCGACGAGGGGAATCCTGATAGCAAAAACATTCGACCTGATAACCGAGTTCACCTAAACTAGCAGCGGCCGAGGCTCCCGCCAAACCCGAGCCCACCACGAGGACTTTGTATTTGCGCTTATTACCGGGAGAAACGAGTTTGACATGTTCTCGGTAGTGATCCCACTTTTGGGTGAGCGGACCGCTAGGGATTTTGGGATCGAGCTTCATCGGGAACTCACATGGGAAGAAGGGAGCGTCACTCGCCCTAGTTGAACGGCGATGGGGAAGGAAATATTTGCTACGATGATCAGGGCGGTGAGCAACCCGGCAATCAGTTTACGAGTCGTATTGAAATTGGGGTGTGACAGGCCTAACGTTTGAAGCAAACTCCAAATTCCGTGGGCGAGATGGGGCGCTAGCGCCAGCATGGAGACAATGTAAAAGGCCGCGACCCACTTGATCTGAAAACTTTGGACGACATTGGCATACACATTCATACCCCCCTCAGGAAGAAGCGGAATAGCGAGGCTAGGGAGGATGATTTTTCCTGCGGTGAGATGCAGCAAATGGAAAACAATAAAGATCGCGACCAGGATGCCGCTGATGCGCATTCCTCTTCCGGCCCAAGTGGATTCTTGATACGCATGTTTTTTATAATCAATGGGTCGAGCACGTCGATTCATCAACGTGAGTTGCACGGCCGACCAAATATGGAGCAGGACCACTAACAGGAGTCCGCCGCGGGCCAACCAAATCCCGGAGCCTCCTGCGAGGGTG
>JALRCU010000054.1 GCA_023257195.1 Holophagaceae bacterium | reverse complement strand
TTGAGCCCCGTTACATCTTCGGCGCGAGAACCCTTATTTAGACCAGTGAGCTGTTACGCTTTCTTTAAAGGATGGCTGCTTCTAAGCCAACCTCCTGGTTGTTTTGGGATTCTTACATCCTTTCCCACTTAGCCACGAATTGGGGGCCTTAGCTGTAAGTCAGGGTTGTTTCCCTCTCCACGACGGACGTTAGCACCCGCCGTGTGTCTCCCGCGCAGTACTTCTCGGTATTCGGAGTTTGGTTGGGTTTGGTAAGTCTGTGGGACCCCCTAGCCCATCCAGTGCTCTACCCCCTGGAGTATTCATGCGAGGCGCTACCTAAATAGCTTTCGCGGAGAACCAGCTATTTCCAAGTTTGGTTGGCCTTTCACCCCTAACCACAAGTCATCCGAGTCTATTTCAACAGACACCGGTTCGGTCCTCCAGTGCGTGTTACCGCACCTTCAACCTGCTCATGGCTAGATCACTTGGTTTCGGGTCTAAAGCAACGAACTGAACGCCCTATTCAGACTCGCTTTCGCTGCGCCTACGCCTACCGGCTTAAGCTTGCTCGTTACTTTAAGTCGCTGACCCATTATACAAAAGGTACGCCGTCACCCTTGCGGGCTCCGACTGTTTGTAGGTATCCGGTTTCAGGGACTGTTTCACTCCCCTCGTCGGGGTGCTTTTCACCTTTCCCTCACGGTACTAGTTCACTATCGGTCGCTGAGGAGTACTTAGGCTTGGAGAGTGGTCTCCCCATGTTCAGACAGGATTTCACGTGTCCCGCCCTACTCAAATCCACTGTTCCTCGAAATCCGTACGGGGCTATCACCCACTATGGCCCGATTTTCCAATCGGTTCCAGTTAGAGAAACAGAGGCATTGGCCTAGTCCGCGTTCGCTCGCCACTACTAACGGAGTCTCGTTGATGTCCTTTCCTCTGGTTACTTAGATGTTTCAGTTCACCAGGTTCGCTTTTATGACCTATGTATTCAGTCATAAATATCTTCATTTGATCTCTACAAATCCGAGGCTCGCACCTCGAATGTCTTGCGACAACCCGAGTACGAAACTCGGAGTTGCAGAGATCGAAGATGGGTTCCCCCATTCGGAAAT
>JALRCU010000050.1 GCA_023257195.1 Holophagaceae bacterium | reverse complement strand
CTGAAGAAAATCTGATCGCCCCAAGAGAAGCAATGTTGCCATCAGGCCTTCAGCGAGTATGGCCGATTGAGGCGCGTCGTAGGACGGATGATGTCTACGAATGCGGTCCCACAAGGGACCTATTTCCACGATATCCACTTTGATCCACTGATCAGCGGTCATGAATCGACTTATCTTGGCATCATCCTTCATCTCTCTAGTTTAGAACGCAGGGTCACCGTGAACACTCGAATTTATGGGAGTCTAAAGAGATGATAGCCCCCAGTCGTCTCGCAGTGATCCGTGCCTGTGAATCTGTATTCGGTCGGGGCGAGCGCTGTCCCGAACAGTGGAATCAGTCTCTCAATCCCGCCGATGCCACCTTAGCCCACGCTATTTTAGGAAAAATCTTTCGTCATTGGGGAAAAATACAAGCCTATGTCGACGAGGCGCTAACACGATCCGATAAAAATCTTCCTCTCGAAACCCGAATCACACTAGCGCTAGGTCTCTCTCAGCTCGCCTGGCTATCCGGGGTTGCCGATTATGCGGCAGTGAATGAATCGGTGACTTGGATTTCAGATCCTCACCAGGGCTTTCCCGCTCACCAAGGGCTGGTCAATGCCATTCTCCGGCAAGCGGCCCGAGAGCGGCCAAGTCTTGCTGAAAAAATAGAAGCGTACCCCCATTATTTGGATCAGAGTCTCTTTACCAAGCATGCCTTGCGCCATGCCCTTGGTCCTGATTTTAGTCCAACCCACTCGCAAAGCCTGTGGCGTCAATGGAATCAGCCCCCTCGTTTTTGTTTTCGTATCTTAGAGACATCGCAACCTCTTCCTGAAGGGTTAATTCCCGATGCCGTGCTCGAGGGATGCTGGAGGCTCGATGAAGGAGCCGCGTTTCCTTCCGAATGGCTCCTGCAAAACCATGGCATGGTTCAAGATCGGTCTTCTCAAGCGCTATTATCTTTTAATTGGGATCGCCCCGTACAGACCATACTCGACTTATGTGCAGCTCCTGGAGGGAAAAGCACGGGCCTTCATTTCAACTATCCTGAAGCGCAGTTAACTTGTATCGAAAAGCATCCCAAAAAAGCTGAAAAACTTAAATCTACACTCGAAAGTCGCAAGATCGAAGGTTCGGTGATCACCGCCGACGCCCGTGTTTGGCTCAGTGAGGGCGATGACCAATTTGATCTGATTTGGTTAGATGCTCCTTGTTACGCCAGTGGAACTCTTCAGAAACATCCTGACCTTACTTGGATCGGAGACCACATTGATTTAGAGTTACTTTGCAAAACACAAGAAGAACTTTTATCAGCAGCCCTTCCTCGATTAAGCCCCGGCGGTCTTTTGGTCTACTCGGTTTGTTCTTGGTTTCCTCAAGAAGGGATCGATCATCAGAAAACCATGCTCGAACGCTATCCCCAGATACAGCCCGCAACGATTTGGTCACCGACGTTGGGTGGATCCACCTTTCAACTAAAGCCCCTTGAGTGGGAAGGAGAAGGGTTTCAAGGCTTTGCCTTGAGCCCTCGATAACAGCAAGAGTATTCTAGTACTTCGAGGTGACCGATGAAGCAAGGTCTAGGCTTTTTAATGGTAATGTTGAGTAGTTTATTGGTGGCGCAACAGCCTCATCTCTCGATCAATCCCAAGATAATTCAGGCTCATGTAACCTTTCTTAGCGATGATCTTTTGGAGGGTCGAGGGACAGGGGAGCGCGGGGGAGACTTGACCGTTCGTTATCTCGAGACCCAAAGTCAACTCATCGGGCTCCAACCTTTCAATGGCACCAGTTATCGTCAGTCCGTAAAAATTGCCGGCCTTAAAACACTCCCCTCTAGCACCCTTTCCTTTGAGGGCCTGAGTTCTTGGACCCCTAATTTTGGGAGTGACATCGTTTATGGAACGGGGGCCACAAAAGAAGCCATCGATATCGATGCACCGATGGTATTCGTGGGTTACGGTATTACTGCTCCTGAAGAACAATGGGATGACTATAAGGGACTTAATTATCAAGGCAAAGTTGTAGTGATGATGGTGAATGATCCTCAACCCACGCAAGCGCAACCTCGTCGTTTTGGCGGAGCCTCCCTAACCTATTACGGACGTTGGACCTATAAATTTGAAGAAGCTCGCCGCCGTGGCGCTGTAGGTGTTCTTTTAATTCATACGACTCCCTCAGCTTCCTATGGCTGGAGTGTGGTCGAGAATGGTTGGCGCAAAGAACGCTCTCAATTAGCGACAGGTGTAGGCGGAACCGATCTTCAAGGATGGATCTCGAATGAAACGGCACAAAAACTTTTTGCGATGTCGGGGCTCAACTTAGATCAAGAACGAGCGAAGGCCGAAAAAAGGTCCTTTAAACCCGTGCCCTTATCCGTGAGAGTAAAAAGTTCACTCAAGAGTCAGGTTCGGCTTTTCGAGCAATTCAACGTAGGAGGATTGATTCCCGGGACTGACCCACAGCTATCTTCTGAAGTGGTGGTCTACTCAGCTCACTGGGATCACTTAGGTAAAAATGAGGAACTCATCAAGCAGGGTAAGGATGGTATTTACAATGGAGCCGTCGATAATGCGAGTGGCACCGCTTCTCTGTTGGCGATGGCTCAGGTGGCGATGGCTCATCCCACGAAGCGGACCCAAATGTTCTTATGGGTCTGCGCGGAGGAACAAGGTCTGTTAGGTTCCGCTCACTACGCACAGAATCCCCTTTGGTCGCTTGATAAAACTGCAGCAAATCTGAATCTCGATAGTACGAATTACCTAGGCCTTACAAGCGATATCGGCAGCCGAGGGAGTGAACGGAGCAGTCTTGGACTCATGGCGGAACAAGTGGCCCAGTCCATGAATATGGTGATTACACCCGCGCGTCCGGATCTCGCAGGAAGTTATTTCCGAAGCGATCATTTTAATTTTGCCAAGGTCGGTGTTCCGGCTTTCTCCGTTGAATCCGGTGAGGATTACCTCGAGCCCAATGCGGCTCAGAAGAAAGCCCTCAAGGCTGCTTACAATAGTCAGGACTATCATCAGGTTACGGATGAGATCAAACCTTACTTTGATTGGAGCGGTATGGCTCAAGAAGCCGAGTTCACGCTTCGTTTAGGCTGGGTGATCGGCCAAGCGCCTCAGATGCCTTCTCGTAAAGTGACCCAAGGAGTTCGATAAGTTGAATTGTTTAAAGTGCGGGAACCCCTTGGTCTCTCAAGCAGAGCTCTACCGTCTTGAGGTTAAAAAAATGGATCGCGACCCAAGGTGGTTAACTACGATTGCTCCACCAACGCTGCGAGCTGCAATCCATCTTTTTATTTTGGGTTTTCTCGTTTGGATCTCGATCATTTATCCCGCTTTTGCTTTTGATCTTAAGCGACCTTTGGTGCGCGATTATTCAATCATTCTCGCTATGACAGGCCTTTGGTTTTTTATTTGGCGAAGCGCTAAGCGAGAAGATCAAAAGCGCTTGAAAAAATATGAATCTGTTCTGATATGTTCCACTTGTCGGGTCATTCCCTAGTTTAGGGTGCAATGATGCGGATCTTTATCACGGGAGGAACAGGTTACATCGGGAGTCATTGTGCCGCACTTTTTCTAGAACACGGTCATGAGGTCACACTCTATGACAATCTCCACAATAGCGAGCGAGATGTGGTTGGACGGCTCCAGACTTTGAGCAAAAATTCTATTTCTCTCATCGAAGGGGACATTCGAGACGAAGCGCTTGTGTTGAATTCTCTAAAGAGTAGCAAGGCTGATGTCGTCCTGCATTGTGCAGGGCTCAAATCTATTTCAGAGTCTATGATTGCACCAGATCTTTATGATTCGGTGAATCTGGGAGGCCTGAGGT
>JALRCU010000025.1 GCA_023257195.1 Holophagaceae bacterium | reverse complement strand
TTCCACGTTGTCATCGAGATCTCGAACCACTTCGAGTTCAAATTCTTTCCATCCGAGGATGCTTTCTTCGATGAGAACTTGGCTGATGGGAGAGAGATCTAAGCCTCGGGTAATGATGGTATTAAATTCATCCATGTTGTAAGCAATCCCACCGCCGCTGCCTCCCAGAGTGAAGGCTGGTCGAAGGACGGCGGGGAAACCGGTCATCTTGAGGATCTCTTGGGCTTCCTCCATCGTGTGCGCGAAGCCGCCTTTGCAGGTTTCTAGACCAATCTCATCCATTAATTTTTTAAATATCTGTCGATCTTCTCCCCGCTCAATGGCTTCGGGCTGGGCCCCAATAAGTTTTGTTTTGTATTTCTGTAGAAGGCCTTGGTGATGTGCTTCCATGGCGAGATTCAAAGCCGTTTGTCCCCCTACGGTGGGAAGAACGGCATCGGGTTTCTCTTTTTCTAAGATCTTTTCCAGTACCGGGAGCGTCAGGGGTTCAATGTAGGTCGCATCAGCTCGGTTAATGTCCGTCATGATCGATGCGGGATTAGAATTGAGCAAAACGGTACGAATGCCTTCTTCACGAAGCGCTTTGAGAGCTTGGGTGCCTGAGTAATCAAACTCACACGCTTGTCCAATTTGAATCGGACCCGATCCAATCACCAGTACACAACGAAGGTCCGTGCGTTTAGGCATGGAAGTCCTCCATCAGTTGCTTGAATTTACCAAACGAGTGTCGAGCGTCATGGGGACCGGGGGAGGCTTCCGGATGATGTTGAATCGAAAAGATCGGCAAGGTCTTATGGCGAAGGCCTTCAACCGTGTTGTCGCTTAGATGCCGGTGGGTTATCTCGATTTCCGCAGGCAAAGTCGTATCGTCCACCGCAAAGCCATGATTTTGAGAGGTAATTTCTATTTTTCCGGTGGCAAGATCGATCACGGGTTGATTGGCACCCCGATGTCCAAACTTAAGTTTGAACGTTTTGCCCCCAAAGGCGTGTCCGAGAAGCTGATGACCTAAGCAAATACCAAAAATAGGTTTTTGACCGATGCACTGCTCGACTTCTTTCATCATGCCGGATAATGAAGCCGGATCGCCGGGGCCGTTACTCAAAAATATTCCATGAAAGCGAGGGGCTACGAGTTCTTTCGCCGGCGTATCCCAAGGAAAGACTTCGAGGATCAATCCTGAAGCATGCAGTTGATCGAGAATACTTTGTTTGATGCCGCCGTCTAAAACACTCACACGAAATTGCGCATAGGGATGAGTGATTTCATAGCGATCTCGACAACTGGCCTGACCACAGAGCGATTGACCCGTCATATCAGGAAGTTCCTTCGCTTTTTGGATGCCGTGAGCGATATCGCCTTCGGATTCAAGCCAAATAAGGCCGGGTTGAGAGCCTTGATCGCGGAGATGTTGGGTTAACGCACGGGTATCCACGTCGGTGATCACCGGAATATGAAAGGACCGGAGCCATGATTGTAAATCTTGTTCACTCTGCGCGTGGTCAGGACGTAACGTCAAGCGTCGACAGATGAAACCGGTCGCAGAGGGTTTGAGGCCTTGATTTAAATGCGTGTGAATTCCATAAATCCCTTGCTCGGGGAAAGTCATCGTGATCATTTGACCCCCGTAAGAGGGATCGGTCAGAATTTCTTGGTAGCCCATCATGGAGGTCGTGAAGACGACTTCACCCATTCCACCAAATCCCAAAGGGGCCTGTCCTCGAAACAGGGTCCCGTCCTTGAGGATCAGGTGAGCCTTCATGAAAGTGTTTGCCCCAAAGAAATCCCCCTGAAGCGGGGGAGATGAAACGGTCCTACAGGGACCTTATTGATTTTACAAGAAGCGTCGTGGCTTGCCATCTATAAATCTTGGTCCGCTAAAGCCATACTGAAAGATATAAGGAGGTCAGTCAAAATGACGGATAAAGACGATCTCTTCTTTATGCGCCTCGCTCTCGAGGAAGCTCGTCGCGCCGGTAGCTTAGGGGAAGTCCCCATTGGGGCCGTTGTTGTCAAAAATGGGCAGGTCATTGGGCGGGGGTGTAACCGGGTCATTGATTCGTCGGATCCAACGGCTCACGCCGAAATTGAAGCACTTCGCGATGCTTG
>JALRCU010000027.1 GCA_023257195.1 Holophagaceae bacterium | reverse complement strand
TCCGGCGACAACCTCGAAAGCCTTTTCGCCCCGCTTTGCACTCTCCCGCCTCCAAAGCAACTAGCGAGGCGCGATCTGAAATGGAACAGTACTCAAGGTAATTTTCACGAACGAGCCCTGGTCGTTTTCTCTCCCGCACCCCAAAGTTATACAGGAGAAGATTGTGTGGAGTTCCACCTCCACGGAAACCCACTATTGGTTCAGCGCTTTTCAGATTGTTTATTGGCGCTTGGCTTACGGCTAGCACGCCCTGGTGAATTTACTCAGCGTGCTCTTCTTAATGGGAAACAATCTTTGCTAGGGGTAGAGGCCTTGCAGGAATTGATGGAAGCCGATACAGATTTACAACTCCAACAAGCCCAAGCGCATCAAGGCGGTAGCCCACCTTGGGTTCTTGCTTTTCATGCTGAATTAGCAGGCTGGGTGGCCCAAGCGGAAGCCGCTGTTGATTATGGCGAGGACGAACATTTGTCGCTCGATGAGAGCGCTCTGAAAATATGGGCGAATGCATGGGTCGAGCAAATTCAGTTGGAATACCGGAAAGCTCAAGCCGCCCAGTGGATCAAAAAGGGAATCCATATTGTTCTTGTAGGGCGACCGAACGCCGGAAAAAGTTCCCTCTTTAATTATTTATTGAAGGATGAACGAGCGATCGTATCCGATACGCCGGGCACCACGCGAGATTATCTCGAAGGCCGAGCAGAATTAGGCGATCTGCCTCTCACGGTCTTCGATACCGCTGGGATTCGGGATAAGGCTGAGTATATTGAACAGGCGGGTATTTATAAAATCCACCCACTACTTCTCTCAGCCGATCTTATTCTCAACCTAATTCCCGCTCAGGATTCTGTGCCCGATTCTGCTACCGAGGCCTTGATTCATCCCTTCAGTAATAAAGTCATGAGGGTTAGCACCATGGTCGACCAAGGCCCTCCTTCTTTAGTCACCGATTGTTCTATCTCGCTTCAACCCGCTGCTACGGACGAACTTCAACAAGCCCTTGAAAATCGATTTTTAGGAGGCCACCGGGCTCGCGAACTCCACACATCATTTTGGAGAGACCGGCATCTTCAATTACTGCTTAATATTCAAGAAGCCCTATGGGCTTTACTCAACGCTCCAATGGGCGCGCCCACCGAAATTTACGCATCTGCGCTTCAGGGAGCCTGGAGACACCTGTGCCGACTCACCGGATCGGACCCAGCGGAATCGTCCTTGGATGAATTGTTTAGTCGATTCTGCCTGGGTAAATGACGCGTTATCCGTCTCTGGGGCGCCTATGCCCCCGGCCTGAAATTTACTTGTGCTAACCTGAACGTCTATTGTTCACAGTAAAACAATAGATTGGAGGGATGCGATGAAACGTCTCTTTATGGGCATGTTAATCATGTCAACTACGCTTTGGTCCGATGAGTATTTAGGGCGATGGCAACTCGCCTATCAATCCTCTCAGCACACAATCGCGAGCCAAAACTTTTCAACCTCAGAATTATCAGTTCAGAAAGGATTTTCAACCTTTGGGAATGGCTTCGGTGAATTTGCCCTCGAGGTAAGACACCTTATCAATACCGATGTTGCCTTGAGCAGCCCATACACCGGACATCAATTGGGTTACCGCGCCACAAGCCTAGGGGTCAATATGGTTCATGTCCGACCCGATGGGATTTTATTGGGGCTCGGCATTGGGTATCGAATGGACAATCTAAACTACACGTATCGACCCACACCAACCTCATCACTTTCAGCGTCTTCCACCTATCGAACCCCCCTTGTTAACGTCTTTGCCGGCTATCGTTTTTCTGCTGTGACGCTTGGACTACGACTAGAAAAAAGTCTTTCAACGGACTCCACGAGTCTGGTTAATCGATTTAGCCCCTCACGTTCTATGGGTGCTTTTGTCAGCTACACTTTTTAACCCAGGCGCCAACCGTAAAGGTCACAAGGTAAACTAGGCATGGAGACCGCATGTCCGTTGCCTATCAAACCGTTATTGGCCTTGAGATCCACGCTCAGCTGAAAACACAATCAAAGATGTTCTGCGGTTGCGCCAATATATACGGCACCGAACCGAATAGTCAAACGTGCCCGGTATGCCTAGGCTTACCCGGTGCCCTGCCGTCGATCAACCAAGATGCGGTGAGTATGGCCCTCTGTCTGGGTTTGGCCCTCGAAGCTAACATCACCCCGGAGAGTTTTTTTTATCGCAAGCATTATTTTTATCCCGATTTACCCAAGGGCTTCCAAATTACCCAAGGTCCGCGGGCCATCATTGAGCAAGGGAAAGTAGTGATAGCCGGAGATCGTTCCGTTCGTGGCACGTCTGCGCCCATCACCGTAGGGATTGAGCGAGCGCATCTCGAGGAGGATTCAGGGAAAAGCCAACACAGCGATCGCCAGCAAGCCAGTTTAGTTGATCTCAATCGAGCCGGGGTGCCGTTGCTCGAGATTGTGAGCGCACCTGATCTTGCTTCGCCCCAAGAAGCGTTCGATTACCTCAAAACGATGCACCAATTGGTCACTTCCTTAGATATTTGTGATGGAAATATGGAGGAGGGGTCTTTTCGTTGTGATGCGAATGTAAGTGTTCGTCCTCAGGGCCAAACTCACTATGGGGTCCGCGTTGAAATTAAGAATCTCAACTCATTTCGTTACGTGAAACACGCACTTGAGTATGAAGTTCAGCGGCACATTCAACTGTATGAAACAGGGCAAACCCCCACCCAAGAAACTCGAGGATGGAATTCGGACACCAATCAAACTTATTCCCAGCGAAGCAAAGAAGCGGTGATGGACTATCGCTATTTCCCCGAACCGGACCTCCCCCCCTTGGTCATTTCGTCACAAGATCTTGAGAATAGTCGGCGGCGTCTCCCCGAATTACCCCAAGCGCGTGCCGCACGCTATCGACGAGACTATCAACTGAGTGAGTACGATAGTGAAATGTTAGTTTCTTCTCCTTCGTTCTCCCATTATTTTGAAGCACTGATCTTGGCGCGCGTGAGTCCCAAATCCGCTTGTACATGGATGTTAGGGGAAATCAGTCGGATACTGAATGAACACGATACAAATATCACAAGTCTTGGCCTTTCATCGGAACGACTGGCGGAACTCATCCACTTAGTTGACGACGGCGTTGTGACACGAAGCAGCGCGAAAGAAAGTATATTACCTAAACTTCTAGGGAGCACCTTGTCCCCCAAAGAGATTGTTGCTCAAGATGGCCTGGCGCAGGTTTCAGATTCCGCCGCTATTCAAGGTTTAGTTCAGGAAGTCCTCTCATCGTCCCCACAGCAATTAGCACAATACCGGGCCGGCAAACTAAGTCTTAAGGGTTATTTTGTAGGCCAAGTGATGAAAAAAGGTAAAGGCCAACTTAATGCAGCGGTCGTGAATAACCTTCTTGATGAGATGCTTAAATAACTTTGGGGGATGGAAGTGAAAAAAAAGCCCGCTACAACAACTTGGGGACCTACCACCAAAGCCGTTCATGCGGGCATGCACGAAAACACTTCGCGTTCAGTGAC
>JALRCU010000048.1 GCA_023257195.1 Holophagaceae bacterium | reverse complement strand
GGCGCAACAAATCTTCACCTGCTTTTCGCCTAATCTCGCTGCTTACTCGTCCGACCTTTATGCCGAGACCCTCATCTCGCTCGCCCAAGCTAAAAAAGCCAAAGTCGTCATGGGTGCCGCCACGGCCCTCGGCAAAGATGTCCTGCCTCGCGTTGCAGCCCGCCTTCAAGGGGGGTATGCCAATGAAATTATTGAGATACTTCCCGGTTCCGGATCTTTTCAGGTGATTCGACCCATCTACGCCGGTAAAGCCTGGATGACCCTAGGGTTTACTGATCGCGTTGCTGTTCTCTCCACACGACCCAATCTCTTCAGCCTGAAAGAAAAGAAGGAAGTAGCTCAAATTGAAACTCTGGCGGCGCCGACGCAAGACTTCAAGGCCATCGTGAAAGAGCTTCTTGCTAAGAGTACGAATAAGCCCGATCTCACTGAAGCCAATATCATTGTCTCCGGTGGTCGAGGAATGAAAGAAGGATCGAATTTTAAGATCTTAGAAGAACTCGCGGACGCCCTCGGGGGAGTCGTCGGAGCCTCACGGGCGGCCGTCGATGCCGGTTGGGGCTTACCCCACAGTATGCAAGTAGGTCAAACCGGAAAAGTGGTCAGTCCAACGCTCTATATTGCCTGCGGGATCAGTGGCGCCATTCAACATCTTGCCGGCATGAGTTCGAGTAAATACATTGTGGCGATTAATAAGGATTCCGAGGCGCCGATCTTTAAGATCGCCTCTTACGGTATCGTCGGTGATCTCTTTGAAGTGGTTCCGGCGCTCTCCGCTGCCGCCCGGGCTCTTAAACTGAACGGGGGCTAGGCTCGAACCCTTCGTCATATAGAAAGGCTTCGGCGGTTGGGCGGTTTTGAAATCGCGCGAGGATGGTTAGACCTTCATGACCGTCCCCGTCGAGGGCATCGAGTCGGTTACGTTCGCGAATGAGAAATTCTGAACCTTCTCCGTAAGAGAGTTCGACCAATTCCCAAACAACGCCGAACTCATCGGACCAGATCTGAATCTCCATGGGCTCACCAACGAACCGGTCGGGAAAATATTTCCTGAAGAAGTTGTTCGCAAAAGGCGGCCTCATCAGGGTCAAAGCCGGCGAGATGAGGGGAGTCCAAATCCAAAACACCCCGGACCTGCCCTGAGTGATCTCGGAGCGGCACGACGCATTCTGAACGAGTGGCATCATCACACGCAATGTGTCCTGGAAACTGATGCACATCCGGGACTAACTGCATTTTATTTTCACGCGCCGCCGCACCGCAGACGCCTCGACTAAAAGGAATGCGCAAGCACCCCATGCCGCCTTGATAGGGGCCCACGGCTAATTCGTGATCGGCCACACGACGATAAAATCCACACCAATTACTTTGAATAAAAACATGCCATAAGAGACAGGCAAGAGACGCTTGGAGAGCGATGGCGTCCGTTTCACCCTCGAGGACCGATAAGATTTGAGGACGCGCAACGACACACCGATCGAGCCGTTGGCGTACCGGCAAAAGCGTGCCTCGAGGAATTTCGGGAAGAAGAATGCCGTCGCTCATCTTTCTATTTTAGGCCCAAATGAAAACCATCCTGGGGGCTGATACGCTAAGACTATGGCTTGGCTTCGTTGGTTCCTGCTTCCCCTCGAGGGTCTCTATCGACTTGTCGTGGGTCTTCGTAATCGAAGCTATGACCGAGAACCCCATCGATCCTATTGGGCTCCTCTGCCCGTGGTCTCCATCGGTAATCTGACCACCGGCGGAACGGGGAAAACGCCCCTCACACTCTATCTGGCCCAGCAACTGCAAGCCCGAGGACTCCGTAATGTCGTGGTCTCTCGAGGCTACCGCGGACACCTAGTAGGCCCCGTAGAAATCGAGTCTCACCATACCCCGAAGGACGTGGGAGATGAAGCCGTACTCATGCATCATCGACTTGGCCCGGGTCGTGTTCTCATCGGCACGCAACGACGAGCAGCGATTGAACTGGCTCATCAGCGGGATCCGATGCTTGATGTGGTGCTCCTCGACGATGGCTTTCAACATCGATCCGTACATCGCGATCTCGATCTTTTAGTGGTGGATGGAAAAGATCCTTTCGGAAATGGTCATTGCCTTCCTGTCGGACCGCTTCGTGAACCGATCGCAAACGCCAAGCGCGCTCATCTCTGTGTCGTGACCCGATCCTCGATGATTCCTGATCAGACTTCTCTCAGAAACTGGTGGTCTCAGCAGGGCTCAGAGGGTCCTCAATTCTTTATCGACTTTGCCATCCATCAATTACGGGGGTGGAATATCCCTCAGGTATTGCGGGGCTCCGATCTTCAACGCTCCTCTGCGTTCGCTTGGTCAGCCCTTGGGCATCCCGAAGCGTTTGAATCAAACCTGAAGCGAGCGGGACAAGCGATCGTGGGTGCCAAACATTTTCGCGATCACGCTAGTCTTACCCCCGCGGATCTTTTGGAGTTAACACGCCGAGCGACTTCATTAGGAGCAGCTTATTTAATCTGTACCGAAAAGGATGCAGTTAAATTGACCGAAGCCCATCGGGCGGCGATTAATTTTCCCCTTTATATCGCCGAACAAACACTCACCGGAGGCGAACCTTTAATTGAGTGGGTTCATCATCACTTGAAGCATCTCTAAACTGAGGTAACCTATCTCTCTATCTTCGCGGGCGTAATTCAGCGGTAGAATGCCACCTTCCCAAGGTGGACGTCGTGGGTTCGATCCCCATCGCCCGCTCCAGTCTAGACAAGGGTTTCTCGTTATCCGACTTTTTACTATTTACTCTACCCTACGCCCAGCCTACGCCTAGGAAAGAGCCTATCGCCTCTCTACGGGTTTATATAACTTTAAATTCAGGGGGCTATGGGACCTCAAAAACCTAGGGGTATATCTTACATTCCCTCCGTCTCTCATAGGAGTATAGTAATAAATATAGTTCATTAACATTATTTATTTGAAGACGCAAATGCCAAAGATACCTTCTAAAACTACTAAAAGAATCAGCGGCGTATTGAAGAGATTTCAGAATGTTATTACGCAAGCCCAGATGAACCATAGTACTTTGAACTAATCAATATCCTTAGTTTTCT
>JALRCU010000018.1 GCA_023257195.1 Holophagaceae bacterium | reverse complement strand
GTGCGCGGCCAGCTCGGCTCGTCATGGCTTCTCGAAGGATCACCGAAGGTCCTCGAGGCATCGCCGGAATCTTTGCAAAACAGTAAGGCCCAAGCGGTCTTCCTTTTAAGGGCGGTGACGAACAACGAAAACAGTCTTGTCTGAAAAAAAGTCTTGTCTAAAAAAAAAGAGGAGCCTAGGCTCCTCTTTTTTTGATTACGATTGTAACGATTGCAATAAACTAGCCGGCCATTTTGATGCTCATCAAGATTTCTTGAGCTTTCTTTCGATTTTAATCATCGGTTGCTGCCTGAATTCTAAAGAGATCAATGAGCCAAAGAATCCCGCAAAGGCCCAAGGTGAGCAATTTCAAGACGCCCAGTCCAATATCCCCAATCATAAAGCGATCGACACCCCAATAGCCAAACAAAACCGAGAGCACAAGAATCAGGCCTCGATCCTTTTTAGCGGAATTAAATTGGCTCTCGAACAACATTTTCTGCTGATCGCTCAAATCTTTTGTCATCATTAATTGTTCGGTGAGGGAAAATTCAGACATCTAGAGCTCCTTATGACTAAAGATTTTATTGTAGTATCAACCGAGCAAGTTCCCTATTTTTAGCCGTCAGCCCCGGGGCGTATCCTGGGATGGGGACCGAATCTCCAAGGACCAACGGATCGGAGGTGGATCCATTGTTGAATAAACAATCCGGCCAAAAGAAGCCAGACCACGCCTCCGAGTTTATGGGCTTGCCATGAAGCCACCCCATCGCCCTGCCAGAGGGCATTGAGGGATCGCATCATGCCGCAACCATAGCAGGCCCGATGAGTCCAAAAGCTGTAAAGACAGGGAGTCGGAATCCCATAACCCGCTTGGGTTAAAAGAGACTGAACCCACGTGAAGGGAAAAAGAGATAGTTTAATCCAACGACTGAAATCCCACGTTCCAAGCATGAACCAAGAAGCCCCCCTCTGCCTTAATGATACCGATCAACCGCTCGGTGGCTCCGATGAACAATCACTACCGCTTCGATCCGCCAAAAAGACCTGAGCTGTTCTAAACTCAATCAAGAGTCTCGATCGCAAGGAGGGTTGTATGATCATTCGTTTGGCTATCCTCGTTTGGATGATGGCAACTTCACTGTTCGGTGACGGATTAGCGGATCTTAAAAATACACTTGAAAAATTAAATAATCGACAGCCCATTCGAGCTCAAGTGAAGGCCCTCACATCGTCCGTCACCACGGAAGATAAAAAAGCAACGCAAGCCTCGGGATCCATGGAGGTCACCGTTGACCATAATTCCAGCGGGGTTCGTATTCTGTGGTCTCAGGACGACCTAGATCGAGTTCGTGATGAGGCCGTCAAGGGTCTCAAGAATCCCAATTTGCCCAATCCGCTTCGGGGCCTTATGAATTCTTTTAATGCCACCACCATGGATTCCCTTTTAGCCCATAGCGATGATCTTCTTCGAACCTTGAGTGTCAGTCAGCTGTTGAGCGAGACGCCCGAAGCACGCAACGGACAAACCTTACGAAAACTCAAATTCAAAGTCAATAAACCCCTCACCGAAGCGAATCGAAAAAGCATGAAGTCCTATGTTGATGAATTAACGCTTTGGATTGATGAAAACGGTCTACCGGTCGCGAGCGAGGAGAAGACGGAACTTAAAGGAAGTCGGTTTTTCATTGGATTTGAGACCAGCTCATTCATTAAACGATCTTTTCGTCGCGTGGGGGATCGATTGATTGTCTCCGATTTTGAAAGCAGCAGCTCGAATGCCGTGAGTGTCATGGGAACCAATTCAAGTACCTCCCGATTTATCGTGACGGTGAATTAGTCACGAAAATACAGGATCCTTTTCTCCGACTTAGGGCAGTGGAATGGGTTGAACCTCAAATCTTTTAGTAAAGATGTAACCGCCCATACGGTGTCGGAACGTAAATACCGTCGTTCGATCGATGGTCAGCGTGGAAACCTGACCGCTTAAAACGGGACCTACCCGAGGTTCAATCGTTGCGGATCCCCCTGAAAAGTTCGATGTGATTTGAACCTGCGTCAGGGATCCCGGATTGGTCCTGGACGCCATCCATTCTACTTTGGGCAAATCGCCGATGTTCTCTTGGGCCAGATCCCAGATTTCTGTGGTGGGCACACTGAAACTTTTCGATAGCCCTCCGATTCGATAAACTTGGCTCGATTGAGGCACGTGAACGAGCTGATGACCATGGATGGGTTCGCTCCAGAATCCGACGAGGATCCATTGTCCCGTAGCAATATCGTAGAGTTCCCAAGATAAATTACTCTCATAACCCACTGAGCCAAAACCGCCCCCCACTAAAACTCTTCCCTGAGGGAGGAGCACCGCATTCATAAAAGCGGTTCGGGGGTAATGCATGGAATCTGTTAACGTCCAACGATCCGTTTTCGGATCGTAAATTTCGCAACTTGCGTAGATCTCTTTTTGTGGGCTCGCCATCACTTGGTCGATGGCTTTACCCACCGAACCCCCAATGACTAAAACCCGTCCATCGGGTAAGAGTGTGGCGGTGTGGCGAGTTCGGGGAAACTGCATCGGCGCAACGGATTTCCAAGTTTGTTGCTTGGGATCATACATTTCACAGTCACGCAAGGTATCTTCGCCCCACACTCCTCCGGCTACGAGGACGCGTCCATCTTGTAAGCGTGTAGCGGTGTGCAATTCTCGTGGTCGTTGAAGCGTCGTCACTTTTGTTTTTTGAACTCCGCGAGGATCAATTTCTTCAACCCGACGAAGTTGCTGAGGCCCATACGGATAGAGATAAGTAGTACTCTGCTCTTGGCCGGTATAGCCTCCTACGACCAAAACATTTCCATTGTTGAGCACCGTCGCGGTATGGAGGCGACGAGGTTTTAAGAGAGAAACCCCAGGTCGAAATACGTTGAGGTTAGGATCAAAGATCTCAGTGGTGTCGAGCGCTTCTTTATCGTTTTGACCGCCGATCAACATCACTTCACCCGAAGGGAGGAGGGTCGAGGTGTGTCGAAACCGAGCCGTGGCGTTAGGGATGGTCTGCCATGAGCCCCTTTGGGGATCGTATAGTTCACTACTCGACAAATATCGATTGGGTTGGGTCACCGTGCCGAGTCCCACCAATCCCCCCGATACCAGAATGCGGCCATCGGCTAAGAGAGAGGCACGATGGGCTCGTCGATTTTGATTTAGGGCCGGTCCCTTCTTCCAAACCGTAGATTGAACTATGGGCCAGACCCCCTTTATCGAGGATGCTTCAATCGTCGTTGAGGCAACTTCGCTTCTGCTTTTGAATTGTAGGTGGGTGTAAGCGGCTAGGATGAAAAACAGTATCCATAACCTTGGATCCCGGAGAAAATATCTGAACGGTGGCATTGATTATGATTTTACCTCATTGTTCGTCGATGTACACTCTGCACCCTGATGGATTTTTAGATCGGTGTACGCGGTAGAATGAAAAAGAGTATCCCTCATTATTGGACCCAGAGGACATCGTTGAAAGCTGAAAAAGGTTACAGGCCTTATACCAAGGAGATTAAACTTAGTTTTATGTCCAAACGTGTCTCTCGAATCGCTCTTTTATTGGCCATCTTCTCTGGAGGAATGTGGGGTAATGATTTTGTTCCCAAGGGCGCCAAAATAGGCATGGTTTCCCAGGATCCCCATATGCGTCGTTACGATTTTGCATACGGGTATTCCTCCACTTTAGCCCTCCGGGCCTCCCGAGTGGAATGGGAGGAAACTTCCTACCACGGTCCTTTGGTCGCGCAAGGCCTTCAGGCCTCTTATGTGCTCCATCGACACTATACCGATGATGGGATCTTGAATGTTTATCTTATTGGGGGGCCCGTTCAGGTCCACGAAAAGCCTCATAGGATTCATCCTGAACGAAAAACCCTAGGGTTTGAAGGCACGGTGTCCGCCGATTATGAAACGACCCAAGTGTATTATCGAGGGACCCTCGAGCGACTCGAGAGTTCGATTTCCACCCATCAAATTGCGACCGTTCAAGCCCTTTATGCCCCTTGGGAATCGACCTACAATCGACCCACTTTTTGGTTGGGTGTGCAGGGTCGATCCGAAAAGAGGCATCACGAAGAACGATCCTTAGCTCCGATGATTCGCTCCGTCTCTAAGCGTTGGTGGATCGATGCCGGTGTCTTTGTCACGGGTGAGTCTCGAGGTAAAATGTTTGTCTCCGTGATGTATCTTTTTTAGCGCCGAGGAGGATGAATGACTTGGATTGCCTCTTTTACTTTGAGCAGCCTCCTGTGGCTCAGTCCCCCCTCGTTAAATTCCTCGCCGACCTCCGTCGTCATCGATATTCGGGGGATGGTCTGTGCTTTCTGTGCCACAAGTCTTGAAGATAAGTTTAAGGAAGTCAAGGGGGTTCAAAAAGTCTTCGTAGATTTTAAAACTCGTGTCGTCATTGTGAGTTTTGAGGGAGAGGTGACCCTCAGCGACCCTGAGATCAATCGATTGATTCTCGATGCGGGGTATTCGCAGCGTCAGATCATTCGTAGCGAAGAATCGCTTGAGGCACTTCAAAAGAAATACGCTCAAGGATTTAAAAATCCGTAAAAAATCCCCTCATGAAGAGGGGATACGATTTGAGAGTGGTGGAGCTGGCGAGAATTGAACTCGCGTCCAAGATACGTCAGGGCAGGATTCATCCACAGGCTTGGTTCACTCACATCCAACACTGGGGGAAAGTGAACGAGCCCTTCCAGTGAGGTTGTTCTCTAGATCTCAAGGTTCGCCGAGAACCGCTCGAACCCCCAGCTAGCACCCGTGTCCGGCAGACCGAAGTCACCCTTTCAAGGGTTTAACGAGACAGCTACCTAG
Organism: Holophagaceae bacterium; assembly: GCA_023257195.1. Lineage (GTDB taxonomy): Bacteria > Acidobacteriota > Holophagae > Holophagales > Holophagaceae > Acidiparvus > Acidiparvus fluvialis. Next base: position 6,394 of record JALRCU010000018.1, on the reverse strand, counting down.
CGATCACTGTGACTCGGTTGATGCCTAATTGCTTAGGCAGCAACAGCCAATTCTGAATTAAAGTTGGCAGTTAAATGGGGTCGGCTTGATGAGGGAGCCTGCTGACCAACTCCCGCCTGCATCGCAACCTTGAGCTTTATCCTGTCGAAACCGGAACAGCCCCTTGGGGAAGAGATGTCTGATCCCTCAAGATCAGGATTCTTATCTTACAATGCACAGGCAAAAAAAGCGATGACACAACCTAGGGCATCTTTGACGTCACCGCTACACTACGAAGATTTAATCCATTTTTCTGTAAATCAAAAATCTGACCGGCGAGACCCAAAAGAACCCCCGTTTCAAATTCTTCTTTCCCCTTCTTCTTTGCAGTAAGGGGAGGAGTGGCTCTGAGAACATTCGATGACGACTCTTGCGACCAAGCGAGGGATAATTCAAAGTTAATTTTTTTACCTTCACTCGCCAACTCGCCTGAAAGATAGGTCATCTGTCCTAGATTGTTATAGCCCAAACGAAGAAACCCGGGACCCTGGAAACCGACCGAATTATTCGAGAAAGAAGCGGCCTGAAGACGCTTATTGGATCCATAACTAAAATCCACCCGAGTATTGACGCCTTGTTCTACATTCTGAAATTCCATGCGCAGAGGAAGTTTTGAATTTTTATCAATGACTAATTCGAGAAGGCCCCGTTTCCAAAAGCCTAGGGTATCGGCGAGAAGCTGTTCTCGTTTTCGTGCGTCAAATTTTGAGGTAGGGGATTCAAATCGTATACGTTGAACCACTCTCGCCCCTGACCCTTCTTCGCCGACGAGCGTGGCCTTAAAGCCTTTTCCGTCAATATAAGCTGCCTTTAAATCATTGAGGCATTGTCGAAACCAAGACAGATAAGTGAGAGGAATATCACCCGACACTCGATCGATGGCGGTCGTGTAGGTCCCTTGATCTTTGGAGTATACAAAGCCCCGATTGCCTCGTCGTTGGGCAGTCAGATTCCCCAAATCTCCCGTGGCCTCCGTTTGATAATCTCCATTGGCAAAATAGATTGAATCCACGTTGAGATTGACGTTCCCTGACTTCGCTTTCGATTGAACCTGGCCCTGAGTGACAGAATCAATTTTTTGATCGATGACCGCTCCCGACAGGGTAATCCCTAGACTTCCCTTCAATCGTGCGGTTGTAATGGACTGATAGGGTTTTCCAAACCAGGCGTCATTCACCGCATCCAAAGTCTGAAGAAAGAGTTGCCGAGCCTCATCCGATGAGCTTTGTTTGCCAGCCGGGATGCCTTGAGCCTGTAATACGCCTAAGGTCATACCTACCCACAGTAAGCTAAGAAAAGTTAGCCGATTAAGTCTCATTTTATGAACCTCGTGCTACAGGATATTGGACTACTCTTTCGCGGGCGGTGTCACCAACGAAGGGGCCAACCTCTGTTCAGCATAGCAGGAACGACAAAAGGTTTTTTCATGCTGATTCGGTACAAAAGGCAGATACTCGCGCGTACCGCATGTGCTACAGATAATCGAGGTCAGGATGCGTGTGTCAAACGATGACGAGGCTTTTTTATGCAAAAAAGTTCGACGATAACAATCTGAGCAAAGATAAAACTTCTTACCCGGGTCAACCCGAAACGTCTTGGCACATTTGGTACAAATTTTGGTTCGAGGCGTAACCGCAGGGTCGGCGGGTGTGACGAGTTGTCTTTTCTCGAGACGACCCTTTTCTTGAGTAGCCGCTATATCGCCCCCCAAGCCTTGTTTTTTGAGTTTCGATTGAGCCATAAGATTCTTTATAAGGTTGCGAACTTCTTATCGCAAGTTCTTCAAGTTTACAGTAAAAAAAATGTTCAAATTTGATCACACAAAACCACGCTCGGTGACTAATAGAACTAGGTCTGCTGAGCCGGCGCTTTGGTTTGGTCGTGAAGTTTTTTTCGCTTGAACAGGACCTCGGCTTCCGGCATTAGTTCCAGAGCCTTTAATACAGTTGGATCGGATTGCATCAGGAATTTCTGGCCTTGTTGGGCATCATAAAAAAGATTGGTGAACTCTAGCGTTAGGAATTCTTTGATCTGTTCAATATTTGCGTTCCACTGGTTCCCATCGTAGGGAACACGGGTCTCGTCCAGCCAGCGACGAAAGCGCGTGAGGACTGCTTCGTTGATCGGCTGACCCGCACGATACATTTGTTTTTCTTTTTCGAGAACTGCAAAGCGGAAGAACGCATTTTGGCGAAGACGCAAGTCCACGATCCAAGGGGACATGCGAGCAGGGGTCACAAAGACGTCGGGATTAATCCCTCCGCCCCCATAGACTTTTCGGCCCAGGTCGGTGGTGTAGGGCGTACCCGTGGGTTGCACGGCTCGATCCGTTTCTTGCTCGGGATTTAAGTAGTCATCCAAATTGTCACTGTAATTACGCTGAATCAATCGTCCACTGGGGGTGTAATAACGCGCGGTGGTGATGGCCACACCCCGGGAGCGCCCCAAGGGAATGACGCTTTGTACCAATCCCTTTCCCCAGGAAGTGGTTCCAACAATCAGACCTCGGTCATGATCTTGAATCGCGCCCGAGACAATTTCACTGGCGCTCGCTGAACCTCGGTTGATGAGACAAACAATCGGGAAAGAGTCGAGTGTATCGGAGTCTTCGGTGGTAATTTCTTCGATATCATCGGTTGCATAGCGACCCTTAATGGTTACGATGGATTGGTTGGGACCTAGCAACTGACGACAAATACCGACTGCGGCGTTGAGCAAGCCGCCCCCATTCCCTCGAAGGTCGAGGATTAAACTTTCCATACCTTGTTTTTTGAGATTTAAGATCGCTTTTCTAAACTCCTCGTTGGTCGTTTCTCCAAAGTCACGAATCAAAATATAGCCCGTTGTGGGGTTAAGCATAAAGACCGCATAGAGGCTGTTATTGGGAATCTCAGCTCGAAGGAGCGTGTAGGGAATAAGGTCAGCAACTCCAATGCGTTGGATTTTAATACTGACTGCAGTGTTCTTTTCACCTCGAAGTTTTTGTTGGGCTTGAGCGGAAGAAATCCCCTCGGTGGTTTCTCCATTGATTTCTCGAATAATGTCACCCGAGCGAATTCCACTTCGATCCGCCGGACCCCCTTTCACGGGCGAAATAATGACAATGCCATTATCCTGTTCTTGAATGGTTGAACCAATCCCGTAATAAGAACCGTGTTGATCCTCGCGCATGCGCCGCCATTCGGCTTCATTGAAATAACTCGAATGGGGATCGAGGGTGGAGAGAATACCATCGATGGCATATTCTGAAATTTTCTGAGCGGGCTCCCCGGATTCTTTTTGAAGAATCGATAAGACTTCGCTAAACAATTCAAGATTTTTAACTTTAAGATTTTGATTCTCAGATCGGCCTGATAGCGGGACGTACAGCAGCATAACGCCCACGACCACAACTAGCATCCAATAACGATTGATCCAGGCTTTCATGCATTCTCTTTAAAGGAAGATAGGGTTACTCGGGATTATTTCCTATTCTCTCATTACTTTCACCCCTCAATTTAATGAGGCTTTAGGGGCGATCTTCCCTACCGTATCTATCCAAGTGTAAGGAGGTGAGGCACTCTTAAATACATGCAAGACGCTCATTCACTCGCCCAGGCTATTCTTCAGAGGGATTCTCGTGCCTTAGCGCGAGGCATCTCCTGGCTTGAGGATGGTCACCCCGATGGTCCCGAGCTAATGCGCGAACTTCACAAAGCCTCGCGCCGCGCGCGAGTGATTGGTATCACCGGGAGTCCCGGTAGTGGAAAATCAACCCTCACAGATCAATGGGCACGACATCTCCTCGGTCAAGGTCAGCGAGTGGGCATTTTGGCCATTGATCCCTCATCACCTTTTAGCGGTGGCGCCCTCTTAGGGGATCGCATTCGCATGGGACGCACCGCTCCTCATCCGAATGTATTCATCCGATCGATGGCGACTCGAGGAATGATGGGAGGGCTATCCCGATCGACGCATGATGCCATCGATCTCATCAATGCGGCGGGGTTTGATACGATTCTTGTGGAGACCGTGGGGGTAGGGCAAGATGAAGTCGATGTGGTTCGGGGAGTCGATACCTGTTGCGTCGTTTTGATTCCCGGCATGGGAGATGAAATCCAGGCGATCAAAGCGGGCCTCATGGAAATTGCCGATGTTTTTATCTTGAACAAGGCGGATCAACCCGGAATGGATCAAGTGGTCGAAGCCCTTCAGGCTATGAAATCCCTAGAGCCTGAAAAAAACCCTAAGGCTTGGGATGCACCGTGGGTGAAAACCATCGCCGCCGAAGGCCAGGGGTTGGAGGCCCTCGACGAAGCCGTCAATCGTCATCAAGATTGGCTCGATCTCGAGGGGCATCGTCAGAAAAAGCAAGCGATCCGATTGCGCCTTCGCCTCGAAGGCTTAGTGGCAGAATTAATGATGAGTCGCGTTCATGAAAAACATAATGCCCAGCAATGGCAACTTATAATTGAGCAAATTGCGAAGGGTGAACTCACTCTCTATGAAGCAGCGGAGCGTCTCGCAAAGTCCTAATCTTTATTTATGGTAAGGCGAACCGTGAAGAATAGAAAAAGCACGGTAGAGTTGCTCGCAAAAGAGAATGCGTGCGAGATCGTGAGGAAAAGTCATCGGGGAGAGACTTAAAAGTTGCGCCGCATCTTGTTTGAGTTGTTGATCCCAACCATGACTCGATCCCACTGCGAAGACCAAAGACGTTCCCCGATTGAGTTGGGTGGATAAGGACTCCGCGAAATCGTGACTGGTCATCACGGGACCTGCCTCACTCAATAAAATCAAAGAGTCCTGGGGCTTGAGAAGTTTGCGCAATCTCGTCGCCTCATCGGCCAAGCCCATGAGCCCTTCCTGCTTGCTTTCGGGAAGTTCATGAAGCGTGAGGCGTATATAGCGCTTGAGTAACGTTTGATAATGCTCCATCAACTCTCGATGAGCGGTTTGTTTGGACTTGCCAAAGGCAATCAGGGTGATGGGGTAAGTCACGTAAAACCAGACCTTTTATGAGGGGTTCAAAAAAACGCTCTTGGCGATTTTGCCTTGGGTGCGTAATCATCATACATAGAGAAACGAGGAGCCTACTATGAAAAAAATTACAAAATGGATGACGGCCTCTTTGGTTTTAATTGGTCTAGTCGCCTGCCAACCTTCGGTTCCCGACACTGCCCCTGAACTACCCACAAGTCCCGAAGCTCTTTTTCAAAGTCTTCGATACGTAGCGGTTAAAAAAGACGCGAGTCACTTAAAGCAAATTCACACCACGTATCCCAATATTGTGTTTTCGAATGCTTTTTGGTGTGCGTATATGGCCAAGTCATTAGATCTTCAGTTGACCCCCGAGGAGGCGACGCTCTTTGGTGTCGAGGACTTAGTGAAGGAGTATGACAATTTCAACAGTAGCCGGCTCCCGCAAATGGAAACGGGGAACTACAATTTAGATCAAGCCACGAAAGCATTTCAAGCCAATCTCTATCGTTTAACCAAAGGCTTCAATGCAGAAGCATGGAAGAAAATGAAAATTCTGAGTAAAGAAGAAACGGTTCAGGCAGGACGTCCACTGGTACAAATGGGACTGGGCATTTCCAAAGACAAACAACTGATGGTCCTCTCATGCATGCCCCTCCCCGGAAAAGGTGAGAAAAAGCAGTGGGTGATTGTGACACTGCAAATGACCGTGAATAAAAATGGGCTGATGCCTTAATCCCGCTTGGGATTCTAAGCATTTTTTGAGATAATTCACTTATACCGGATGGGGTGTCCCTAAATACCGGATCATAGGAGTTTGATATGACAAAAACCGTTCATATTGTCGGTACCGGCACCATTGGTCTCCCCCTGATTTCGCTGTTCGCCCATTACCGGGAAGCCCTCGGTATTGACGAAGTAACCTTCCATAAAAACAGCGTGGTAGAGCGCCCCAAAATCCAAGATCTTCTGACGCGCGGCGCTAAGTTGGTCTGCGATGCGGATAAGAAGAAAGCCTTTGAGGCCTACGGAACTCCGGCGACTTACACTCATGAAGAGATTCTCTCGCGTGACCAGATCGTGGTCATTGATTGCTCACCTAAAGGTAATGAGATGAAAGAATCGCTCTATCAACACTATGAAAAAAATGCGCTAGGGTTTTTAGCTCAAGGCAGTGAATTTAATTTTGGGAAAATGTATGCGCGGGGCATCAACGATGAAACCATTGATCCGTTAAAAGATAAATGGATTCAAGTGGTGTCGTGTAATACCCATAATATTTCAGCCATTATTTCTACCTTAGCGCTCACCGAAGGCTCTGACAACCTTGAAGAAGGCAACTTTGTCTGCATGCGTCGATCAAACGATATTAGTCAGGTCAAAGATTTTTCTCCTT
>JALRCU010000001.1 GCA_023257195.1 Holophagaceae bacterium | reverse complement strand
GTGGCTTTGGAGGTCATCCGGGACGGAAAGAAAATGGTCATCAACGTCCTGCTGGGTGACCGAAATCTCATGACTCAAAATAAGACGGAAGAGGGACCCGGTGAGGGAACTCCCGAGGGCGACGATAAAAGCCCAGCCAATATAGAAAAAAACTGGGGCTTTCAAATAGAGAATCTATCGCCCTCGGTGCGAGCAAAATATCGCATTGGAGAGGATCTGCAGGGCGTCGTCGTGACCTCGGTTGTGAGCGGCTCTGCGGCCAGTGAATTACTAAGCCCGGGGTGGGTCATTACAGACGTAGGGCGAAACGGGGTTAAGAATATTAAAGAGTTTCAAACCCAACTTCAAAAAGCAAAGACCGTACTCTTGGTCTTTGTCACGGATCCAAGAACCGGCCAACGGTTTTCAGTGGCGATACCTCGGCGCTAATCCCCGGCTCTTAAACACCGTCATACTTAAAAATTACGTGCATCACGCGCGAGGCAAGAGGGGTATGCCATGGGGCCCTTAGATGGATTTTGTTTAGCGGCGGGCTTAGGAACGCGCATGGGCGTTCTGTCAAAAGCGCTACCCAAACCTGCTTGGACGTTACAAAATAAAACCCTTCTTCAATGGGGATTCGATCTTTTGGATCGTCAGGGTTGTCGGTTCCGGGCCGCTAACTCTCATTTCAAATCGGATCTGCTCACCGCCCTGCACCCCGAGAGTGAACTGATTCATGAAACGACCCTCTTGGGTTCCGCAGGGTGGTTTGCCTCGGTGGCCCCGCGCGTTCAGGAAGCCTTGATGGTCTGGAATGCCGATGCCATCGCGCTCGAAGTTCCTTTTCGGGAACTTCGAGCCGATCATCTCTCTTCGGGCGCAGATCTCACTTGGCTGCTGGTTCCCCATCCGGGTGGTCCGTGGACGCCGGTTTGGATGGACGACGACGATCGCATTCTCCCAACGGGACAAAGCGGTCGAGGCCCCTATCATTTTGTCGGCGCTTCGATTTGGTCACCCAAGATCGCTCACGTGCTTACGGGTGGCCCGACGCAGCTCCAACACATTCTTCATCGACTGCATCATCGCGGCTACATCATGCCCAGCCTAGATTGGTCCGAGAT
>JALRCU010000041.1 GCA_023257195.1 Holophagaceae bacterium | reverse complement strand
ACTTGCAATCCAGGACATCAACTTAGTTTACAGAAGCACGAACACCGAGGTGAATTGTGGGTCGCTCTCGATCAAGGTGCCGTGATCGAAATTGACGGGCGACATCATCGACCTGGCATAGGGGAATCTCTTTGGCTTCCTATTGGCTCGACCCATCGTTTAAGCTGCCCCGAAGGCCATCCACATGCGGTTCGGATCCTTGAGATCAGTTTTGGTACGTTTGATGAGAGCGATATTAGGCGTCTAGAAGATAATTACGGAAGAACGCCTTAGTCTATTAGGGTTGAGAGAAAAGGAATCTGCCTATGAGTAAAAAGGGACCAATTGGAAAGTTCATCGAACATCACTTCCGTCATTTTAATGCGGCAGCACTCATTGATGCCGCTCAGGGCTACAACGATTTCTTGAAGCGAGATGGGAAGATGATGGTGACTCTTGCCGGTGCCATGAGTACTGCTGAACTTGGACTTTCTTTGGCAGAAATGATTCGCCAAGACAAGATCCATCTCATTGTCTGTACAGGGGCAAATCTTGAAGAAGATGTCTTTAATCTAGTTGCCCACGACTTTTATGAACGAGTTCCTCATTATCGTGATTTGACCCCAGCTGATGAAGAAAAACTTTACCGTCGGCATATGAATCGAGTCACAGATACCTGTATTCCTGAGGACGAAGCCATGCGACGGATAGAAAAAGTGATGCTTAAAGAGTGGACTACCGCCGATAAGGCCGGTGAAAGCTATTTCCCTCATGAATTCTTCATGAAAGTTCTCAAGAAGGGACTTCTAAAAAAGTATTATCAGATTAATCCTAAAAATTCGTGGATGCTTGCCGCCGCACAAAAAAATGTTCCCATTGTAGTACCAGGTTGGGAAGACAGTACGCTTGGTAATATGTATGCTGCCGCGGTCTACCGAGGTGAAATCAAGAATGTCCATACTGTTAAAACTGGCATTCAATATATGACTTGGCTTGCGCAGTATTACCAAGAAGCCACACGACGTCATACCCTAGGTATGTTTCAGATTGGCGGAGGTATTGCAGGCGATTTTCCAATCTGCGTCGTTCCCATGCTGCACCAAGATTTAAAAATCAAAGCTAAGTTATGGGGCTACTTCTGTCAAATTAGTGATAGCACGACGAGCTTCGGATCCTACTCAGGAGCTGTACCCAATGAAAAAATAACTTGGGGTAAACTCGGAACCAAGACGCCCAAATACATTATCGAGAGTGATGCAACCATTGTTGCTCCTCTCATGTTTGCTCATATTTTAGGTTGGTAACTAAATTATTTAAGTTTTTTGACTTTAATGCTTAAACGAGACTTTTTTCGGTTGGCAGCATTTTTGTGAATTAAGCCTGTTTTCTGAGCCCGATCTACTAAGCCAAAAATAGCCGGCAAAAGTTTAAGGGCTTCGGCGCGATTACCAGAGAGAATGAGGGTATCGAAAGACTTTAATTGGGTTTTTAACGAAGATCGCGATCCACGATTACGAAGTCTGGCTTTAACGTCTCGACGAGCTTTTTTAGCAGCAGATTTGATATTGGCCATGGGGACTCCAAGAGGCAAGGTTTTAACGTATTTAGACCGAAATTTAATCGTAACCTATGAATAGGCCTTGATAAATAGTATTTCGCATTAGCCACCTCTCTAGGGACTTCAAGAAAGATTGGAAATAGGGCATTCTAAAGGGAGGCGATTGACCTCCACAGTCATCTCAAGGGGGCAGCGTGCAAGGTTTTAAGAAGGCATTTGCGGAGCAATTAAGGCTCGCTTTGCCGTCTCAAGAAGTTACTTTAGAGCGCCCCAAGGATTACCAAAAAGGTGATCTTGCATTTCCCTGCTTTAAAGCATCACAATCGCTAGGCATGAGCCCGCAATCCTTAGCCTCTTTACTAGCGTCAAAAATTAAAATTAAGGATGCCACTATTGAGGCCACTGGCCCCTACGTTAATCTTCGTTTGCTTGAATCTGTCCGCTCGAGAGAGACACTCGCAAGCACTCTAGGAAATTATCCACTTCCCCCCCAAGAAAAAAAGAATGCCACGATCTTGGTGGAATACAGTTCACCCAATATCGCCAAGTTATTCACCATCGGTCATGTTCGAAGTACGATGTTAGGCCATGCTCTGGCCAATATTTATGCCCAGGAGGGTTACGAAGTCGTTCGACTCAATCATTTAGGCGATTGGGGCACGCAATTTGGTACTTTACTAGCGGCTTATGAATTATGGGCCAAAGATAGTAATCCTGAGTTAGAGAAGAACTTTCCATGGGCAGCAGAGTACTCATCCGAATCCACGACTCCCCTCCACCGACTCTTACAGCTTTATATTCGTTTTCATGCCGAAGAAGAAAAAAACGTATCACTTCGTGAAGATGCTCGAGCCTGGTTTAAAAAACTAGAAAATCAAGATCCTGATGCTCGCCGCCTTTGGAAAAAATTCAGAGATCTTTCCCTCATTGAGTTCAATCGAATCTATGAGCGACTCGGCGTTACGTTTGATTCCCTCGAATATGGCGAGGCTTTTTATGAAGATCAGATCCCCGGAGTGTTGAACGCGTTAGATTCCAAGGGTCTGCTGAAGGAGGGCGAAAACGGCTCCAAGGTTGTGGATTTGTCCGAGGAGGGCTTTGACATTCCCTGCCTAATTCAAAAAGGAGATGGGACCAGTATTTATGCCTCGCGAGATCTTGCTGCCGCACTCTTTAGAAAAAGTAAATGGAACTATGAGCGCTGTTTATATGTTGCTGGCTCGGAGCAAAATTTTCACTTCCAACAAGTCTTTGCAATTTTGAGTAAGATTGATCCTTGGTTTAAAAATAAGCAAACTCATGTTCCCTTTGGTCTTATTAAATTACCCGAAGGGAAGATGAGTACTCGAAAAGGAAATGTGATCTTCCTTGAAGATGTTCTTAACGAAGCCCGAGATCGTATTCAAAAAATTATTAGTGCTAAAAATCCTGAACTTAGTAATCAAGCAGCAACGTCTGAAATGCTTGGAACGGGCGCAGTTATTTTTATTAATGCGTTTAATGATCGCAATACTTCGATTACTTTCGATTGGAATAAAGTCCTAGCCTTTGAAGGAGATACGGGTCCCTATGTTCAGTATGCCCATGCTCGAATTTGTTCCATCTTTCGACGGGCCGGAGGGTCTTGGTCTCAATGGGCAGAACCCCGTTCCGAGGACTTTGGCCGACTACACTTTGAATCCATTGAACTACCCAAGTCGCTCCAGGGACTAGACCATGCTTCTGCTCAGCATTTGATTTTCGAATTAAATGGATTAGAGCCCGCACTCAAAGCTTCTGCAATTAGTCTTTCTCCTACGTCCCTTGCGAGACAACTGTTAACGATTTCTAAAGCCTTTAGTGTTTTTTATAATGATTCACCGATTCTTAATGTCGAGCAATCCGAGGCGATCAGGCAGTCTCGTCTCTTGCTATGTTTAGCAACAGCTCGTGTAATCAATCAAGGCTTACGATGGTTGGGTATTTTCGCCCCAACTGAAATGTAGAGGAGTTAGTATGGCGAAGTATATTTTTGTGACCGGGGGCGTACTGAGCAGCTTAGGTAAGGGAATTGCCTCGGCTAGTATCGGAGCGCTCTTAGAAGCAAAAGGGCTAAAAGTTACGCTCATGAAGATGGATCCGTATCTGAATATTGATCCTGGTACCATGTCTCCCTTTCAACATGGAGAGGTATTTGTCACCGACGATGGTGCAGAAACGGATCTCGACCTAGGCCACTACGAGCGATTTACCTCAAGTCAAACCTCGAAGAATCATACCTGGACAGCAGGACGTGTCTATAACAACGTCTTAAGTAAAGAGCGGAAAGGTGACTATCTAGGAAAAACAGTTCAAGTAATCCCCCACGTTACTAATGAAATTAAAACTGCAATGCATTCCGTAGCGAAAGGTGTCGACATTGTCATTGTAGAAATCGGCGGCACAGTTGGTGATATTGAAAGTCAACCTTTTCTCGAAGCTGTTCGGCAATTTCGTGTAGACATTGGTTCTGATGAAAAAGGAAAACCGAATGCTCTCAACATTCATCTGACCTACGTCCCCTATATTAAAACGGCAGGTGAACTTAAATCAAAACCTACACAGCATAGTGTTCGAGAACTTCGCACGCTTGGTCTACATCCGGATATTCTCCTTTGTCGAGGCGACATGGCGCTTCCTGAGGATCTTCGTGAAAAGATCGCGTTATTCTGCTCGGTTACCAAGGATGCTGTCTTTAGCGCGCAGGATGTCTCGTCAATTTATGAAGTACCCATTAATTTTCATCAACAAAATATTCATCAAAAAATTACCGAACTACTTGGACTTCCTAGTCGTGAGCCCGATTTAGTTCCTTGGGAAGACCTTATTCATCGCATTCATAATCCCAATACAACAGTCATGATTACTATTGTTGGTAAGTATGTAGAGTTCAAGGAAAGCTACAAGAGCCTGACTGAAAGTCTTTATCATGCAGGGTATGCTCATGGAGCCGATATCCAATTGCGATGGGTTGAAGCGGAGCAACTTGAAAAAGATGGGTTCGAAGAATTACTCCTAGGCTCTGATGGCATTTTGGTTCCTGGAGGGTTTGGAGTCCGAGGTACAAAAGGAATGATTCGCGCTATACAATATGCCCGAGAACAGAAAACCCCCTTTTTCGGAATTTGTCTAGGGCTCCAAATGGCTTGTATCGAATTTGCCCAGAATGTTGCAGGTCTTCCTCGAGCGGATAGCACTGAATTTAACGAGAACGCAGAGGATAAAGTTATCTTTAAGCTTCGTGACCTCGTGGGAGTAGAGCAACTTGGTGGAACAATGCGCCTTGGTGCTTATCCCTGCGCTTTAACCCGTGGCAGCAAGGCGCATCAAGCATACGGATCCCTAGAAATTAGTGAACGCCATCGCCACCGCTATGAATTCAATCACGCCTATCGTCCTCAACTAGAAAAAGCGGGCTTAAGTTTTTCGGGCGTTAGCCCAGACGGAGTCTTTATTGAGATGATTGAGTTGAAGGACCACCCACACTTTCTTGCATGTCAGTTTCATCCTGAGTTCAAATCTAAACCTCTCCATCCCCACCCACTGTTTTCATCATTCATCAAGGCCAGCCTCTCTTTAGGACATTAAATTCCATGATCGAAAAAAGAAGTATTGATGCTATTCGCATCTTATCTATGGATGCAGTTCAGCGAGCTAACTCGGGTCATCCTGGAACGCCAATGGCTTTGGCTCCCGCAGGTTATGTTTTATGGCACCGTTTCTTGAAGCACAGCCCCAAAAATCCTGCATGGATAAATCGGGATCGATTTGTTCTGAGTTGTGGCCATGCCTCTATGCTTCTTTACGCGCTACTTTTTCTTTCCGGCTATGATCTCACCATAGAAGATCTCAAAAATTTTCGTCAATTAGGATCTAAAACTCCAGGTCACCCTGAGGTAGGACATACTCCTGGGGTTGAAACCACTACGGGTCCGTTGGGACAAGGTCTTGGAAATGCAGTAGGAATGGCTATGGCCGAGCGCTTTCTAGCTGAAAAATTTAATCGGCCTGAATTTAACCTTATCGATCACTACACGTATGCTTTTTGTAGTGATGGGGATTTGATGGAAGGAGTCGGCCAAGAGTCTGCGAGTTTGGCCGGTCATTTAGGCCTCAAAAAACTCATTGTATTGTGGGACAACAACAAGATAACGATTGAAGGGAGTACCGACCTGACCTTTAAAGAAAATGTTTCCCAGCGTTTTCAAGCTTATGGTTGGCATATTATTAATGTTGAAAACGGGGAAGATCTTACTCTTTTACATTCAGCTTTTCATGAAGCTCATCAGCAAACGCAGCCGGTTCTTATAAATTGTAAAACCCAAATTGGATTTCCTTCTCCCAATAAGACAGGAACATCAAAAGCGCATGGAGAGCCCTTAGGCTCAACCGAAATCAAGCTGACAAAGGACATTCTTCAGTGGGATGAACCTGAATTCGCGATCCCACTATCCATCCTTGAGCATTGGGGAGAAGTGGTCGATAAAGGAAGAAATAGCGAGCAGGAGTGGCAAGGTCTCCATTCACGTTACGAAGTCCAATATCCCGATCTAGCCCAAGAACTAAAAACCTTCCTTAAGCATGAAATTACTATCGATCCAAATAGTTTATTAGCTCTTTTTGCTCAGGATGAGTCTATTGCGACTCGCGAATCAAGCGGACGAGTTCTAAATGCAGTAGCTCCAACATTGAGAAATCTTTTGGGAGGAAGCGCGGATTTAGCTCCTAGTAATAATTCTCACCTGAAGGCTGAGAAAGATTTTACTAGAGATTATGCGGGGCGTAATATTCATTTTGGCGTTCGTGAACACGCCATGGGTGCCATTTTAAACGGTCTCGTACTCCATGGTGGTGTACGCGCCTACGGAGCAACTTTCCTTCAGTTTGCGGATTATATGAGACCCAGTATTCGGCTTGCAGCCTTGATGAAACTCCCTGTGACATATATATTCACGCATGACTCTATTGGGCTTGGAGAAGACGGCCCTACGCATCAGCCGATCGAACATTTAATGAGTCTTCGAATCATACCTAATATGCGCGTTCTTCGACCAGCCGATAGTTATGAAACCGTTTATGCTTGGCAATATGCTCTAACTAATCAAGCAGGCCCTACGGCAATTATTCTGACTCGACAAAAAACAAAAAACTTAACCTATGGTCGTGCGCATGAACTCAGTAAAGGTGGCTACACCATCAATCCCGATGTTGTAAATCCCGATATTATTCTCGTGGCTAGCGGGTCTGAGGTAATGATTGTAGAAGAAGCGTCCCATCAACTCATAGCCTTGGGTATGAAGGTACGGCTTGTTTCAGTCCCAAGTCTTGAACTCTTTTTATCTCAACCTGTTTCTTATCGCGAGAGCGTATTGCCACCCATGATTTCGAAGCGCATTGTTATCGAGGCGGGTATAACATGGGGCTGGGAGACCATCGCCGGTCCCCAAGGACATATTTTAGGGATCAATACTTTTGGAGCCAGTGCGCCCGCATCCGCATTATTTAAAAACTACGGTCTTACTTCGGAGCACGTCGTTCAACTTGCAAAAACTATTATGAAGATTTCTTAGCATTCAAGGCTTTTTCAAAAAGTTTAATCAAATCGGCTAATTGTCGCTGTGTCAGTTTAATATTATTCAATTCAATAAACGAGCTCGTACCCTTTGGTGAATAAACTATACGAATACCATTTTCGCTTGTGAAAGTGTAGGTTTCTTCGGACGACATTGGATTAGTTAGTTTGGTCGATAGAAAACTAAGTTTTTTTAGATATTCATTCGCTTCGTCGATAGAGAAAAGATATTGATCATCTTCGTCTAGAATCAGGGCAATACCTTGAATCATCGTACTCTCTTCGGTCACACGAACAGTTGCAACCGTTATTAATTTGGAACCCACAATCGACCCAACGGCTTGTACTCGCTTCAATAGCCATACATCTTTTTTGTCCCATAACTCCCGAATTGTAGGAGATATGGTTGAAGGCAAATTAGCCTGAGGATCTTGGGCCCAAAGTAGGGATGAGATCACATAGGGAAGCATGAGCACTTTGGGTTGTCTCAATTCGGTTAGCGTTGTGCGATTGGAAGATAAGGGAGAGATTCAGGGCCAGTATATTCAGCGGCGGGTCGAATGATTCGATTTCGAGCATGTTGCTCAAGTACATGAGTGCTCCAGCCTGCAATACGACTGACGGCAAAAATCGGAGTGAAAAGCTCAAAAGGAATTCCCATTTGGTAGTACATCGATGCACTATAAAAATCAACATTCGGATAGATTGGTTTTTCTGATTTAAGCATGTAGGACTCAATTAGGCGGCTCATATCAAACCAACTGCGATTATTGGTCGCAACGCCGATTTGTTCACTCATACCTTCGAGAACTTCAGCTCGAGGATCTTTCGTCTTATAAACACGATGTCCAAACCCCATTATTTTTCTTTTTTCACTCCGTGCCTTGGCTAGCCAAGGTTCAACATTAGCCATATTGCCAATTTCGATCAGCATCTTCATCACGGCTTCATTAGCTCCGCCATGCAAAGGTCCCTTAAGAGCTCCAATTGCGCCTGTTACCGCCGAATACATATCCGACATTGTCGATGCAATCTCACGCGCAGAAAAAGTTGAAGCATTAAACTCATGGTCAGCGTGGAGAACCAATCCCATATCCATGGCTTTGACAAAAAGATCAGGTTGTCGCTCACCAAACATCATATATAAAAAATTATCAGCGTGATCCAGATCTTCTCTGGGATCAATGGAGGGCAAACCTTTTGAAAATCGGTAAATTGCAGCCACGAATGTTGGAAATTTGGCAACGAGTCTGAGGGCATTCAGATGTTCTTCGGCTTCACTAACGGAACTTCCTGTTTTATTGTAAATGCCATTGATACTTACGGCGGTCCGTAAATGATCCATCGGGTGACCTTGCTGAGGGAGATCGCGAAGATGTTTTAAAATATCTGGATTTACTTTTCGATGTGATTTGAGTTCTTTCTTAAACGCAGTTAATTCTGTAATTGTTGGTAATTTACCCCGCCAAAGAAGAAAAATCGTTTCCTCAAAGGAGCCCTGAACAAGATCCTTAATGTCGTAACCTCTGTAAACTAAACGACCGAGTTTTCCATCAATGAAGCAAATACTCGAGGTACCCGCAATGATATCTTCAAGCCCCTCTTTAAATTTCTCTTGTGCCGACATAACGCTCCTATTTCCCTTCGATGTCTAACTAATTTATTTTAGACTAGGGTTGCTTCTTGTTCCATACAAGATAAGGTTAATCTGAGGTTAGGAGGTATGTAGGATGGCTATAATTTTTCAGGCTTGGCACTTGTCCTTCCTCTTTCAAATTCAAGGACCCACGGCACAGCCCATGGACCGTGGGGTCTTATTCTTGGTTATAGCCTTTTTGTTCTCAGCCATCTTAGCTCATCGTTTTTGGCGAGAAAACCGGCGATTGGAGGGCGCAATGGTCGCTCAGATTCGGGATCAAAATTTTTACTTTGGCTCTTATCGAAAAGCATGGTCAAAATTAAATACCTCGGCCTGCTTACTTGATCGAACATCCGGTGTGGTCATAAAAGCTACTCCTACATGGATTCAGGAAGGACTTCCTCTCGAAGGACAGCGTTTATCGACTTTAGATCTTACTTTTGAAACCCATCTTAAGGCACTGAAACCCCTAGAAGATGGACGTGTACCTACTTCCCTAGATATCACCATTAAGGGTAAGCCCTATAAAATGGAGGCCTTGGAAGAAGAAGCCTTAGGAATCATCTTGGTTCAACCAAAACATTAGGTTTCGGACCTCAAGACGATTAAATTAAATAGAAGTACTCTATTTGCCTGAGGCTCTGTGGACACTCCCCATTCATACAATCAACTTCGTCAAGTTCGGGAAGAAAAGTTAAAAAAGATTCAGGCTATTACGGGCGAAGCATATCCCAGTAAAGTTCACAAGACCCATTCTTTAGTTGAATTTGTAAGAGAATTTCAGTCACTAGATGAACTTACCCTTCAAGGAATAGTGAAGACTATTTTTATTATGGGTCGAGTCGTTTCTCTTCGGAATCAAGGCAAGACCATCTTCCTTCATTTATTTGAAGGGGGAGTTAAAGTCCAAGTCTATTTGAGGAAAGATGCTTTGACAGACAAACAATGGGAACTAATGCATCTTATTGATCTCGGCGATTTTATTTCAGTGGGCGGCACTTTAATGAGGACCAAAACTGGAGAACTGACGCTTCGATCGAGCACGATCTCTTTTCTTGCAAAAGCTTTACTCCCTCTTCCTGAAAAATGGCATGGTCTCCAAGATATCGAAATACGTTATCGCCAACGTTATTTAGATCTCATTTCTGATGAAGAAGTTTTTAAAATTTTTGAACAACGAAGTCATCTCATCGCCGCTCTAAGAACCTACATGAATCAATTAGGCTACCTAGAAGTAGAGACACCTATGATGCACGCTATTCCGGGCGGAGCTACGGCTCGTCCTTTTATCAGCCATCATAATGCACTTGATATTCCCCTATACCTTCGTATTGCGCCAGAGCTCTTTCTAAAGCGATTGATCATCGGAGGCTTCACGAAGGTATACGAAATCAATCGAAACTTTAGAAACGAAGGATTGTCCACCCGGCATAATCCCGAATTTACGATGATGGAATCTTACGCTGCTGGGGAAGATCTTCGCGACATGATGAATCTCTTAGAGGGTCTCATCCGTTTTTTAGCCCAACAAGTTAGAGGTAAGTTGCATTTACCCTGGGGAGAGACGCTCATTGATTATCAGAGTCCTTTTCGTCGACTTACCTTGCGTGAGGCTCTCGTGTCAGTCGGCGAACTTCCTTCAGATAAGATTGATAGTCACGATTTTATGAAAACACTTTGTACTTCGATTGGCGTACTAGAGACTGGTAAAAAATCGATAGGACTTCTACAGTTTTATGCTTTTGAACATCTGGTCGAAAGCCGCCTCATTCAACCCACGTTCATCACGGATTATCCAGTTGAGGTAAGCCCCCTTACGAAACTTGTTTCGGGTAGTACATCAACAGTAGATCGCTTTGAACTATTTATTGGCGGCATGGAGCTTGCAAATGCATACTCTGAACTTAATGATCCTGTTGATCAAATGAAACGGCTAGAGATACAGGCCAAGGATCGAGAGAGCGGTAACGAAGAAGCCATGCAAATCGATCAAGAGTTTGTAACAGCTATGGAACATGGAATGCCACCGGCGGGAGGCCAGGGTCTCGGAGTAGATCGTTTAGTCATGTTGCTGACGAATCAAGCTAGCATTCGAGACGTGATCTTGTTCCCGCTTATGCGCCCCCTAAAGCCTAAAGATGATTTTCTAGAGAATGATTAATTTATGCCTGTCCCTCTGTTAGATCTCCGTGCTCAAAATGAACTTGTTCGCCATGAAATTGCAGAAGGACTTCAGGATCTGATGAATCGATCCTCATTTATTTTGGGGTCCCATGTCTCGGAGTTTGAAAAAGAAGTTGCTGCTTATGCCCACACCAAATACGCCGTCGGAGTTTCTAGTGGCACTGATGCTCAACTTCTAGCGCTGATGGCACTGGGGATCGGTCCCGGCGATGAGGTCATTATTCCGACTTTCACTTTCTTCTCGACAGCTGGAGTTGTCGCTCGGCTCGGAGCAACTCCTATTTTTACAGACATTGATCCTTCAACATTTAATATGGACCCTTCTAGTCTTTCCAGTAGTCTGTCTCCTAAAACCAAAGCCATTATGCCGGTTCATCTTTTCGGACAAATAGCCGATATGCCTACGATTATGAATATAGCTAACGGATCGGGAGTTCCGGTAGTTGAAGACGCATGTCAAAGTATGGGAGCGCGGGGTTGGGGTAGAGAAGCGGGAGAGTGGGGATCGATGAGTTCCTTTAGTTTTTATCCCACTAAGAACTTAGGTGCTTTTGGTGACGCAGGACTTACCACCATTCTTGATGATGACTCTCTCTTCAAAAAAATTAAACGCCTTCGTGTGCATGGTATGGAACCGGTCTATGTTCACCACGAAGTAGGTATCAATGGTCGACTCGATGAATTCCAAGCCATGGTACTTCGAGCCAAACTGAAGCACTTAGAATCTTGGCACGAAGGCCGTATTCGAAATGCTACCTGGTATCTCGATCGATTAGCTCATCTAGATGCAGATCGAATCGAACTTCCTTCTTTCAAAATTCCCCAAGGCCGTCACATTTATAATCAGTTCACTTTGAAGATCAAAAACGGACAACGGGATGCTTTTAGGGCACATCTGGGTACCCATGGGATTGGGAATGCGGTCTACTACCCCATCTGTCTTCATGAGCAACCCTGTTTTGCATATTTGGGAAAGACTCAGGGTCAGTTTGCTCACTCAGAACAAGCCGCTCGCGAAGTAGTAAGTATCCCAGTTTATCCCGAAATGAACCATCAGCAACTAGAAGAGGTCGCTGATGTCATTGAGTCCTTTTTTCATTAAGGTATTTTAGGGTATTATTAAGTACTGAGTCTAACCTCATGAGGGACAAAGAGATTCTTCTCTTTGGCAATCCAAAGATTGCCTAACCAAATTGGAACAACGCACAAGCGCTGACTCCCCTTCACATAAGGATGTGGATTTATGGAAATTCTATTAATTGAAAATCTTATTAGTCTCGGAAGCCGCGGAGATATTGTTAATGTGAAGCCCGGATATGCACGTAATTTTTTATTACCTAACAAAATTGGTATTCCTGTGACGGCAGGCAATAAGCGCCAAATCGAATTGGAAAAAGAGAAAGCCCAGAAAATTCGAGCGACCGAAGTACTCGAGGCAGAGCAAATCAAGATCAAACTCTCGGGTGTTAAAGTTATTATTTCCAAAAAAGTGGGGGAAAACGGCCACTTATTCGGAAGTGTGACCAATGCGGAAGTTGCTTCACTTTTGCTTGAAAAGGGATTTAAAATCGATAAGCATCAAATTAATGCAGGGCGAATCAAAAGCCTGGGTATTCATTCGATTGAGGTCAAGGTGTATTCCGGCATTACAGCCTCCATTGAAGTAGACGTCGTAGCTCTTAAAGAAAATGAAAAAGCTTAATTAATGATTGGAGCTCATCATGACTAAAGTCCTCAATCGAACGGTAGGAATAGCGGATCTAGCTTCTCGACTAGCCGAAGAACAAGATATTTCAAAAGTGAAAGCGCGCATCATATTAGATCGTGTTCGAGACAAAATGGTTGCTGAACTGACCGCAGGACATCGCGTTAATTTTTTTGGTCTTGGCGTTCTTGAAGTTCGTGATACGAAACCTAAGATAGGCCGCAATCCCAAGACGGGCCAACAAATTGCGATACCCGCCCGAAAAAAAGTTATTTTTAAAGCCTCTAAGCATCTCAAAGAATCCATCTAAATCTTTGGAAAGGCCCTGTAATATGTCAGATCTACTGAAGATTCAAGAGCCTATTAATGAGCCTGTAAAAAACTACGAGCCGGGAAGCACTGATCGAAAGATGCTTCAAGCCACGTTGACAAATATGTCCTCTGAGCAGATTGATATGCCTTTATGGATCAACGGTAAGGCTGTTCGTACAGGTCGGACGGGACAGGCGATTATGCCGCATCGTCACCAACACGTGGTGGGTCAATATCATCAAGCTGGTGATAGCGAGGTTCAGTCGGCTATCAAAGCGGCTCTGAATGTTCACCATGAATGGTCTTCTTGGCCTTGGGAAAAGAGAGCTCAAATCTTTCTGAAAGCCGCGGATCTCCTCGCTGGTCCTTGGCGTGATCGAATCAACGCGTCCACCATGTTGGGCCAAAGCAAAACTGCTCATCAGGCAGAGATCGATGCTGCATGTGAATTGATTGATTTTTTCCGTTTCAATGTTCACTTTTATGAAAAAGCACTCCAACTTCAACCCATATCTACTCCCGAGGTTCATAACCGACTTGATCATCGACCACTCGAGGGGTTTATTTTTGCCGTATCACCCTTTAATTTCACATCTATTGCAGCCAATCTTTCGTGTGCCCCTGCACTTTGCGGAAATACCGTAGTTTGGAAGCCCGCTAGCACCTCAACCCTGAGCGCTCATTACTTAATGCAACTTCTAACGGAAGCGGGGCTTCCTGATGGTGTTATTAATCTAGTTTATGGCTCTGGTGCACAGATTGGATCTCAGATACTCCAACAAAGGGATCTGGGGGGAATTCATTTCACGGGATCCACTTCTGTTTTTCAGAACATGTGGAAAACAGTAGGTGATCGAATTCACCAATATCGTGATTACCCTAGGCTTGTGGGTGAAACAGGCGGAAAAGATTTTATCTTGGCCCATCCTTCTGCTGATCCTAAGGCGCTGATTACTGCGATGGTCCGAGGCTCATTTGAATACCAAGGTCAAAAATGTTCAGCCTCTAGCCGGGCTTATATTCCGCAAAGTATTTGGTCTCAAATACAAACAGAATTAATCGAGGTGGTTGAGTCAATAAAGATCGGTGATGTTTCTGACTTCACAAATTTTATGGGAGCCGTTATTGATGCTCCAAGTTTTGAAACCCATAAGAAAGCTATCGAAGAAGCCCGGCACACGGCTGGAACTCGTATTCTTGCGGGAGGCATCTGTGATGATCGTGAGGGTTATTTTGTTCGTCCGACAATTATTCACACTGATAACCCTAAGTATTCAACAATGTGTACAGAACTCTTCGGACCCATCCTCACTGTATATGTTTATCCTGATGCACAATGGGTAGACATGTTCTCGGTTGTAGATCAATCCACTCACTATGCACTTACCGGAGCAGTATTTGCCCAAGACCGATCGGCACTTGAAGAGGCTACCAAGGCTCTTCGTTATAGTGCAGGTAATTTTTATCTTAATGATAAGCCCACAGGGGCTATGGTCGGTCAACAACCCTTTGGAGGTGCCCGAGCTAGCGGTACGAATGATAAGGGAGGATCGATGCTGAATCTCCTTCGATGGATCAGCCCGAGGACCATTAAAGAAACTCATCGTCCACCAACGGATTACAAGTACCCCTATATGGGAAAAGATTAGTCAAGTAATATAAATCACAACAAAAGGTCTTTCTATGAGTAGCAAAAAATCATCTCCGTTATTCCCTCTGCGAAAAGGGATTCATTCTCGTCAAGCGCATGTATCTCTTCCGCCTGGTACGTTTGAAGAAGAGCATGGACGTCAAGGATTTTATGGGAAGGTTTCCCATCTTTATCGACAACACCCTCCTACTAATTGGACTGAGATTGATGGACCACTAAAGCCAAGAAGTTATAATTTGAATCATTTCATTAAAGCCGCTACCGATTCCAAGGATCTGTCAGCTGCCCTTAAATCTTCAGCTCTAGGTAGCCAGGAAGATACTTTCAAACCAATCTGTTTTTTAAAAAATCACGATGTAGCTCTTCATCTGGTCAGTCCGAAGTCGATGCCATTCTATTACCGAAATGCTGATGGAGATGACCTTTATTTTATTCACCAAGGCTCTGGTCTTTTAGAAACTGACTTTGGCCAGCTGATTTATGCCAAGGGAGACTACATCACTATTCCTCGTGGGACGACGTATCGATTTATGCCTGACCTAGGGGATCAGATGTATCTATTAATCGAGGGTTTTAGTGAGATTAATATTCCTGATCGGGGCATGTTAGGCCCCAATGCGCTATTCGATCCCGCTATGATTGATACCCCTGAAATTTCAACCTATCAAGATACCCCTGGTCTGCATCAAGTTCATATCAAGCGTGAAAATCAAATCACTAAAGTTACCTATCCTTTTCAACCACTTGATGCTGTTGGTTGGAAAGGTGACCTAACGGTAATGAGAATTAATGTTAAAGATATTCGTCCCGTTACCAGTCATCGTTATCACCTGCCCCCAAGTGTACATACGACTTTTTTAGGGACCCATTTTGTCGTTTGCACTTTCTTGCCGAGGCCTTTTGAAGAAGATGAAAATGCTATGCGAGTTCCCTTCTTTCACCGAAATATTGATTTTGACGAAGTCATTTTTTATAGCGAAGGTGAATTTTTTAGTCGCGACGGTATTGGGGCAGGCATGGTTACGTGGCACCCTACCGGCATTCATCATGGACCACACCCAAAAGCTATTCCACTATCTCGCACCAAAGACCGTACTAACGAAGTCGCCGTGATGGTCGATACTCTTCATTATCTGCATCCTACACCTGCAGCTGTGGCGGTTGAAACGGTCAATTATTGGGCGTCTTGGAAATAGTGTTATCAACTATAACCAAGCTTAGAAGAGTCCCCATGGGAGTCTTCTTTGTTTATTCTGCAGAATAGATATGAATCCAATACCAAGCATCTTCCAGGCGATGATTGTGAATAGCTTCGGTAATGTATTGCTCTAGATGAGGTTTAGTCATTTGGGCATCTTCGGGTGACCGAAGGCCCATAAAAGAGGGCTTATGATCGCTGTTGGCTAAACGGCCCAAATCATTAGCCGTAAGAAAAGTAGCAGTCTTCAGGCAGTCAGGAAGGGCATCGTAGCCAATAGGCTCTCCCATAGGCTTAGCGACTTTAAATAAAGCTTCTCCATGCGCTCGTGTGTAGTAGGCGCCTCCATTGCGCCCGATTTGATCTAAACGCTCTGGATCGGGGAGGTTATTTAGAAGACAATCTTCAGAGATATGGAAACAAAGAACTTCACCGATAATCATTAATCCCGATCCTGGACCAGATCCTAATTCAATAATCTGATTCAACCGACATTCCATTTGAAAAGGACTCTCTTTTACTAAAGCAGGCTGAATCATCTTTGCTTTTTCTGGAGTAAGTCCTGATTTAACAAATTCATCGAAATTTGGTGGATAGTCCGCTGAGCTAATATTCATCTGTTCAGTCATTGCAAAACTAACAGTGGCTACGACAAACTGTTCTGTTGATTTAATGTTTCGATAAGTATCTTTCAAACTCCCATCTCGACCCCGTCTATTGGGAGCAAAGGCAATGGTGGGCGGATTACTCCCAAAAGCATTAAAAAAGGAAAAAGGAGCAAGGTTTCGACTTCCTTCGCTGTTGATTGTGCTGACCAAAGCAATAGGTCTTGGCGTAATTCCTCCACAAAGCCATGCGTTGGTCTCGATGGGGCTGAGGCTCTTTGCTTCAATGGTTTTCATTAGAGATTCACCTAATTTCCAGATTCGCCAGTGGGGGTTTGACCAAAAAGATTACCCAGGGAGCCGCCCAGAAGCGTGGGAGCTACCCCTTGAAGCCGCTCTTCTTGGCGTACAATCGTATTCGATAAAGATCCCAAGCCCGTGATTTCCATCCTTACCTCATCTCCAGGCTTAAGCCATAGATTGTCAGTAATCTTAGAGCCATTCAATTCTAAAAGACAACCACTACCCACGGTCCCCGATCCAACGACTTCTCCAGGCCTCAGATGAATTCCGTAAGAGGTTCTTTGTAAAATCTGAGCAAAAGTCCAATTCATTGAGTTGGAATTTCCCTCCGATAAGAGTTTATTATTCAGAAAAGCTTTCATGCTTGCCTCAAGTACATCACCAGTAGGGGTCGATCGTAGGCTCAGTTCATCTTTCGTGACCAACCAAGGACCCAAACTGGTTGCAAAGTCCTTGCCTTTTGCGGGCCCCAAGGATAATTTCATCTCTTCCATTTGAAGATAACGAGCGCTCCAGTCATTCATGATCATATATCCAAAAATGGCATCATCACATTCTTCGATCGTTGCATTCCAAAGCGGTTTTCCTAGAACGATGGCGACTTCAAGTTCATAATCCAATTTCATCAGATGATGCCCTTGAACAAGAACTTTGCCTGGACCGGTGATGGCTAAATGATTGGTGAAATAGGTGACAGGGAACAGGTCGAATTCGGGGATCATCTCAAGCCCTCGGTTTTTTCGAGCTGTGGCGACATGTTGGCGAAAGGCGTAAGCATCTCGCATCGAAATAGGATTGGGAAGGGGGCTAAGAATTTCTACGTCAGAAAGATCGAAAAGGGTTGATGGAGGTGGGGACGCAAGAGCTTTTTTGAGTCTTGGTAAATAGTGAGGATGATTCTCGATCAGCTCGAGCATAGTGAGCGATATTGGCTCATCGAGTTTTGAAAAATCAATGCCTTGATTATCGCTGACGACCGCTCCGATCTTCGATTGTCCCAAATGTCTAAAAGTAATGAGTTTCATATCAAAATCCTTATTCCTTTTAGTCTAGCCCCCGATCTTCGATCCCTTAAAATAAAAAAAGGTGCCCATAGGCACCTTTTTTTATGAACTGACTCTAACTTACCAACTAAAGCGGGCTCCAAACTGGAACTGGCGTCTGAAGTCATAACTCTGGGCTATCGGTTGGCCAAAAGTTGAGGTGATCGCCGCCACGTTTTGAACTCGAGTAACGGTGTAGTGATTGGTCACATTGAAGACATCAACCATCAATTCAAATTTCTGCTTACCCTTGAGTGCAAAAGACTTTGCAACTCGAAGATCAATATTATGACTACTTGGTAGGTACTCAGAATTTCGACCGACACCGGCCGGTCGATCTCCTGCGCCACCGTCACCGTTATTATTGAGGTCAGCACCCGCAAAGACATTCCAGGGTCGTCCAGAGAACATCTTCCCGATCATGGAGAATGTCCAAGTATCTTTGGAATAAATCATGGTCAGATTGAATCGATGACGTTGATCTTGATTGGAGGGACCTTGTTCACCCGCAAGATCATAAGGATTATTGGGATAGTAGTCCGTTAACCAGTCAATGTAGTTATCCATCGCACGGCTGAAAGTGTAATTGGCATTCAAAGCAAAATTTGATTGTGGACGCCAATTAAGTCCTAGCGTGGCAGCATTGTAGGAACTTGAACCCGAAGAATCATATAAAAAGACTGATCCGTATCGTACATCAGGACGACGAACCCAAGGATTCGTCGAAGAGTTGGCTGCAGCAAAGTTAGCGTAGGGATTAAGAACGGTTGGATTAGCGTCACGAACCTGCAAAAATCCGTCACCGTTGGAGTGAACCAGGTCTAAAGTGAGCTTAAGCGTGTTGGAGTAGTTGTACTCTGCACCCGCATTGGCTTGAATGCTTCGAGACATATTGATTTTTCCAGGCAAGAGTAGCGATGGGAAGATTCCCGTGAGCGGACTGGCTGTGGGCTCAACTTGAAACCGCCTGTTGGTATTACCGAGTGCATTACTAAAGACTGCGAAAGCAGGAATGCCTTGAAGGATATAGGTCCGCATATCGGTACCGTTGGAGATCGAAAGCGCAGCGAGCGGTCCTATTTGCGTACGACCCGAGAAAACGCCGTAGCCGCCGTATAATCGTAGATCTGAAGCGGCTTGCCAACTGAATGAAAGTCGAGGTGAGACGCGTGAACTTGAATTAGTAACAGAAGCCGTGAGGTTCTTGTCAAAGTTGTATTGTTGAAGAGTTTTTGCAATTCGAACAGGCCCAATGTTAGCTCCCAAAGACGTTGTGTAGTCCGGAGTTGCTAAGGCGGTGTAAGCCGCAGGTACTTGCCCCGTTGATTTAGAAAGAAAATCAGGCAATCCTTCTCGGTCGTAGCGTAAACCTAATTTTAAGGTGAAGTCTTTGGTGACTTCCCAATCGTCTTGAATGAAGGTGCTGACATAGCTTACTTCAGGGCTGTTTTGACTCATGCCGAAATTTTGGGCAAATACAAGCGGCGCGTTGTTGTTGAACGCTGTCAAGCCATCTGTGTATGGAATACCTGAACTAGCAGGAAAACCACCAAACCGATATATCCCACCAAACTGCAGGGGGAGTTGACCTTTAATTTGAGTCTCAAGAACATCAAATCCGATTTTGAAGGCATGGTTTTTGGTGAAAAATGAGAAGGTGTCAGCTACTTGACGGCTTTTTTCCGTTCTCAATTGAGGTAAGAAACGATGGGAACCAAAAGTGGCCACACCAATGATGCTTACATAGGGGGTATTGGCTGTATCCAAACTCAACAAGGAATGATCGCGCATGGAGTACATATAGCGAAATTCATTGACCCAATTAGTAGATGTCCATTGATGATTGAGGCTGAAGGTGTCATCGGTAATGTCTCTTGCACCGCCTGCACTTCGATCCGTCTGTCCACCAAAATCTAGTTGTTTACCATTAAATTCTTCCGTGTGGGAATAGCGAACACTAAGACGCTGATCCGAAGAGAGTAAATAGTCAAATTTAACCAAATTGGAAGTCGATGCTTCCTTGTAGGGGGAAGAACCTGATGTGATGGTAAAACCCTTAGCCGCAACAGCTGCAATTATGGCCGCATTGGTGGTGGCATTGCTACTGAAGGCGACATTAGCTGCATCATCTTTATCTAATTTTTCAACAGAAACAAAATAGAAAAGTTGATCCTTAACAATAGGACCACTCACGCTAAATCCATATTGATTTTGACTGGTAGAAGAATTGGCGGCCGATATCGGGAGTTTAGAATCAAAGCGGGCACGTCGACCAAAATAGAATGCAGAACCCTGATAATCATTTCCTCCGCTCTTGGTGATCACATTAAGGGTTCCACCGGCCGCACGGCCATATTCGGCACTAAAGCCGTTGGTCACAATTTGAAATTCTTGAATAGAATCTTGGCCAAAAGTTGTTCTTGCAGCACCAACCGCAAGGTCGTTGTTGTCTAATCCATCGACCATAATATTGTTGGATCTTGGATTGATACCTGCAAATGAAAGCCCTGAATCCGTTGCAGCACCGCCTTTGCGACTCTCGGGTCCATTGGCTTCTGTGACTCCAGGAGCCGTCAAGCTGAAGGACGCAAAGTCTCTGCGATTAATGGGGAGATTCATAATGGCATCATTAGAAATTGTTGTCGAAACCTGCGTTCGGGTTGGATCGATACCCAGACCTTGGCTGGTAACTTCGACGGTAGCGGAGACATCCTCCTTGGTAAGGGTTATGTCAAAATCCAATGTAGAAGCCAACCGTAAAGAAAGATTACCGAACTTTTTAGGGGCAAAACCCTCGGCTTCTATGGCGATGGAGTAAGATCCAGGATTAACCAGGCGGAATGAATAATTACCGTTTTCATCAGATACTGCGGTGCGGATTTGATTGGTACTCTCGGAAGTTAGTCGTACCATTGCTTTGGCAATGACCTGTCCATTAGGCCCACTAATGGTTCCTTTAAGATCTGAGGTTGTAACGGAGGAACTTTGGCCAACTAGTGCCAATGAAAAAGCACTCAGGGCAGCCAAATAGATGGGGGTATTTTTTCGGTTGTTCATGGATTTTCCTTTAGAGAGGTGAAAGACAAAATTATGAGGCAGATAGTTGTGGAATTTAAGAAAAGTATTGAGAATGGCGCATTGGAGCCCTTTTAGCTCTCTTTCATCATCCCCTAGAGGTGAGTTAAATAACCATATAAAGAATAGATAAGCATTACAAGGAAAATGCTAAGTTCAACTAATACAACGATTACATAGATAACAAAATTTGTACATTATAAATCGATCAACTAATAACAAAACCAATGAATGAAAAGGCTTTATTTGAATAAAGTAACCCTTAAATCCCCCCTGGACTGTTCATGGGGGTAAAACCACTGTTTGATTTACCATACAGAGAAACCCATTACGTGAAGGAACTGCCTTGAGTCATATCTTAATCTTGATTCTATTTTTGGTAACTAGTGCCTGCAATACTCCATTCAGTTATTCACTCAGGCAAACTCGGGCTGTCGAAAAGAAAAGTGCAATCTCTAATTTGGAATCTAAAACTGAGACGAGTACTCAAGATGAAAAAAAAGTTATCCCAAAGGATAAAGAGCAAGATAAAAATCCTCCTCCGGCAATAATTGTTAAAACAAATAAAGTCGAAGCAGTGGTTCAAGAAGAAATCTTAGTAGCAGTTAATTCACACATCATTACACGAAAATCCTTCCAACAAGCCTTTGAGCAACAGAATGCGTCTCTTTACCGACAATTCTCAGGTAAGGCTCTAGATGAAAAACTATCCGAAGCTCGCGCTAAGACTCTCCAGGGATTGATTGATGCTTTCCTCTTGGCAGATAAAGCAAATGAAATGGGCCTTTCTATTCCTGATGACTACGTAGAATCCACCATCGAACAGGTTAAAAAAGAAAATAAAATTGCTTCGGATGAGGAATTTGAAAGAGCCCTGAAAGCCAATCTAGGCATTGGATTATCCGAATATCGAAAAAATCAAAAACGTATGATGTTGGAACAGCAAGTACTCGGAAGGGAAGTGTATTCGAAAATAGCCGTGACTGAGAATGAAGTACGGGCTTATTACGAAAAAAACAAAGATGATTATCGTCTACCCGAAAGATTCCGAATTAGAGAATTAGTTATTCCACGAGGTACTACTACTGAAGAAAAATCTAAAAGCGCGGCAATTCTCCTTGAGGTAGAAAAACAAATCGTCGACAAAAAAAGTTTTGAATCATTAGTTCGTACGTACTCTGCATCTCCTACCAAAGATTTAGGTGGAGATGCCGGCTGGATTAATAAGGGTATGCTTCGTCCCTCCATCGAAGAAGTAGCCCTAGCCCTCAAAGTAGGTGATATTTCCTCTGTGATTGAAACGGCACGTGACTATTATTTTGTGCAACTCGTCGACCGCGAAACCAGTCCATATCAGCCGTTCGCTGAGGTGAAGGATAAACTGTTGGTCAAGGTCCAAGAACCTAAAGCTGAATCGGCCATTGAACAATTTATGAATAACCTAAGAACACGAGCAAATATTCGTTACATGATCCCCAGGGAACAATTGATAAAAGGCTAGTCCTTTTCCTTGAAATTTAGTTTAGGATTACTCGTATGCGTCTCGATACCTTTTTGCGTAATACCGCTTTAATTGCTCGAAGAGATATCATTCATTACTTGTGCGAGGAAGGTTCGATACGCGTGAACGGCATTCCTCGAAGAGGACTATTTGACTTGTCCGGGGGAGAAATCATTGAGTTCACTCTGTTCAATGATCAGTATCAAGTCCGCGTTCTAGCTTTTCCTGCTTTTAAAATCAAATCGAAGGATCAATGGTCTTATTTAGAAATCATTGAAAAAAGAAAAGTGCACAGTGAAATGGAATTCTTTTCAGATCCTTCGTCTGTGCAAACTAAAACACCCAAGTTCCACTAACGAACGTCTTCAGACATTGGCCTCGATTTTTGTTTTAGCTAATTTAAGATCATCCCAAACGGCTTTTCTTACTTCGGGAGTGTACATTCTTAGTACATAAGCCGGATGGAATGTGGGAATTACTGGGATCTCATGAAAAAACCGTAACGTCCCTCTTACTTTTGTGATTCCTTCGGTAATACCCAGCAATTCACGAAGAGGAGTAGCGCCGAGCGTGACGATAACTTTAGGTTGAATTATTTCAATTTG
This sequence comes from Holophagaceae bacterium, assembly GCA_023257195.1. GTDB lineage: Bacteria > Acidobacteriota > Holophagae > Holophagales > Holophagaceae > Acidiparvus > Acidiparvus fluvialis. The sequence continues at coordinate 161,986 of JALRCU010000041.1, read as the reverse complement.
CTTTTGCAGGTAGCCTAAACAAGAGCGAGCTTCTTCGGGTGTTGGGATGCGATTATCCGGGGGTCGGCATTTAACAATATTTGCAATATAGACCTCACTGCGTTTCAAGCCAATTGCTTCAATCATCTTTTCCAGAAGATCGCCTGCACGGCCTACAAAGGGTCTACCATGAAGATCCTCATCTCTTCCTGGGCCTTCACCCACAAACATCATATCCGCATGAGGATTACCCTCCCCAAAGACGAATTGATTTCGGGTGGTGCCCAAGATACATCGTTGACAACCTCGTATCGCCTCCAATAACCCTGGTAAATCTGATAAGGTTTGAATGATTTCAGTAGGCGGATTTCGAACACTATCCGTCGGCGGCTGATAAGCAATGGATGGTGTCGCTGCTACTTTTTTATTTTTTGAGGGACTCATTTGAGGGGGCGTATGAAAATTTTCAGGTCGAATTAAAGAGGTCACCCCAAGGTCTCTCAAGGCGGCTTTCCAGTCTTCCATGTCCTTAGTCATATAGGCTAGTTTAGGGAACTTTCATCCATTTCATGACATACAAGTCATAATAGGCATATCCTCAGGAAAATCTCCCCATGAACGACTTTAGTCCTTTTGGAACAAGCGAGGCCTTTTATGCTGCTTTTTCCGAATATTATCCCAAATTAGTGAGTTATGCCCGCCGGTTTGGGGCCATCTATCCTGAAGATATCACTCAAGAATCCTTTGTTATCCTTATGCAAAGAGAAGATAAAATCGACCATCCGGTTGCTTTTTTATATGGAACCGTTCGTACGCTTGCATTGACGGAGCGTCGGCCGCTTAAAAATCAAAATATTTCTCTCGAATTTATAGTCGATCACGGCAAAGAAGGCGATGCATACGATGCACTTCTTTCCCATGAAATCCGGAAAGAAATCCAAAAGCTTCCCGTTACTTTTCGTGAAGCTATTTGGCTTTTTGTCGTTGACGGACTGTCCGTTCGAGAAATTTCTCACGTTTTAGAAATTCCTGAAGCCACCGTAAAGACTCGCATTCACCGAGCCAAAGCCCAACTGAGAGATCAACTTAATCCCGGAGGTCACCATGCTATGGTTTAGCTCTCGATTCCCCAAAGTACCTAAGATAGAGCCGCTCGAGGATACTCAATTACGATCCGACTTTGGAGAAATGCTCGGCCTAAAAGTGTTATCAGAGCCCACTTCGATAGCAGAATCTCATCGTCTCCAAGAACTGGCTCAAAGCCTTTATCGTGAGGCCCTCCGACGCCGTCGCACTCTTCGCCAGCGATCCCGTTTGAGTTGGATGCTTGCGGCTGCTGCCCTCCCGATTATTTTTGCTTTAGGGTCTTGGGGTATCACCCAGCATCATAAAGCTAAAGCCTTGGCTCAACAAATTGAGCAGAATCGAATAGAACAAAAACGCCTGGTGGATGCCAACCAAAATCTTCAAAGAGTTATCCAGGATGCTCAACTTCAGTTGGCCAAAGATCGCCAAAAATATTTAGTGATTCCTCTGCCCAATCGTGAGAATTCAGTCAATCAGATGAATACCGTTAAGGTTAGGAATAAAACCAACTAACCCACTTGGGGATTATCGCGGTTCCAACCTTTTTCATTAAGCAGACGCACGCCGTGAATGCGCTTGAGTCTGAAAACCATATCCTCTTGGTGTAAATGACAAAAAGCCACTAATGTATCCTCTTCGATGGCTTTAGGACTGAGGCGTCGAAGTTGTGTTCGGTGGGCTGCGGGAGGCAGATATGTGACTTCGACGGCTAAATTATGCATGGTTGCGTAGTCAAGAATTCCTCTCGTTTCTTCGACGGGCTGCTGATCTCCTGATAAATGGAGCATGGGAATGCGACGCTGAATCTGCTGAAACAGGGAAGGGTTTTCATCATGAATCTGCTGAAGAGACTGGCGAATCATTTGTCGGATCGGATCCAAATGGTGGTTGAGCCCCTTTTCGTCAATAAAGGCTAGGCCCGCTAGCGACCAAAGATAAAGATCTTCTTGCGCATCAATGCTTAGAGGGAGAAATCGAGAGGGTTTGGGAAGGTACCCGGCCTCTTTGAGGAATGTATTAATGTTGCCTTGCCCATGAACTTCAATGAGAGTGGGGCTAATTTGTCTCAACCCTAGAGCGATAAATTCAGGACGTACCATAATCTCATTGGCCAGCTCGGGTGTCTTTGTTTCAATGAGGCGAGCATTTTGTTTGATGACCACTTCACCAATTCGACGATCAAGATCAGTCAGTAAATCGGATACCGTTGATGGAAGTGATGAACCCAGCGTATCTTTTATTTCACCGATCGTGACTCCTAAATCAACAGCTTTGATTATTGAATCGTGAGAAAGTTTAAAGTTAGCCAACGTATCGACGGATTCTAGAGATGAAATTTCGGCGAGACGAAGGAGGCGATGTGGATTTTGTAGAAGGGGTGTGAGAATTTCTAAATTTGGTTGAATAACAAGAGCTTGAGTAGATTCAAACAGAGTCCAATGGGCCCGAGTTGAGGAGGGATTTCTACGAATGTATTCCTCAGTTAGGGCTAGGCCATGCACCGAAAGAGCAATAAAATGACCCTTTGAATCCATATCCAATAAACCCATGCGATAGAGGAAAGGAATGAATCGTTCTTTAATTTTCTGGGCATCAAATTGACGAAGCGTTCCTAAGAAATGTAGAAATGTATCCACTTTTAAAATTTGATTGGGTCGATCGAGAAGATGTTGCAAAAAGAAGATACGATGTTCGGACATCGGCATTTGCCATGCATCTAAGTCATGTTCGACAAGATATGAAAATGTTCGCTCAGCAATCCACCTAGGCGGATGAGCTAAAACGGCAGGAATTAATGTCTCGACTCGCCCTTCTCGTTGCCACAATAAGCCGAGTCGGTGGAGTAGAGTAAATAGTAAAGAAGCATCTTCTTCTCCTGCAGGCGTGGCAGAGAAAAGAGTATTATTTCGGGTAATGTGATCTAATTCTTTCTTGGCAGGCAATCCCGCTTTAAGAACACGAACCCCATGAACACACCGGAGAAGAATAACAACTAGTGCCAGAGAAAATCTGAAAGAACCACTGGGGTTAAGCTGAGTACCCTCTGGCGCTTGAAGTGACAATGCTGAATCATCAAAGTCATCAAGTGCGGCTCGGATACGCTCCGGTAGAATCCACATATCTCGTTGTTGTGCAGTAGCCGGAAGAATTAGGCCTAGTGAAAACAGAGAGGGAACCATGAAAGTCGGGGGCTGTTTTCCCTCGGTTAGATGCTTTAAGGCAATTAACTCAGACTCTTGAAGTGAGGCCAAAACACCCGATAAATGATGATGATCCTCGAGGTGATAAATCATGCTTTTGATTAAAGATTTTAATCCATCGGGTCGATCTTTCCATCGGATGGGGATGGTTATATGTCGTCGTTCGCAGATCAATTCCAACTCTCCTTCCGTGCAATTGGAGAGGAGTTGAAAATGATTTAAGGCTTCACTCATGGAAGTAATACCTAAAGAATCACCCTATAGTGTCTCATTGTGATATGTAAAAACATACTAAAAATTAGTTATGCGGCACACTTTGCCAGCATAAAAACAGAGAGTATAAGAACCCTCTGTTTTTAGTCTCGATTGATGGAGCCTAATTGAGCGTTAATGTTCCAGCCGTAATCGTAATATTCGATGGATTAGAAATGCCTTGAACATTAATTTGAGCCCGGATGGGAGTCAAATTAATGGTGCCCGCAGTGCCCGAGTTATTTGCGAGCAGAGCGATTCTTGCTAAGACGGCCGATGAACCATTTACGGGAATACCCGAAGCTCCTTTTTGTGCTATTACTGCGGTGAGAGTGGCATTACTAGACGCTTGATTGGAATAAAAAATAGGAGTAGACGCTCCTATATTGAATACCGTTCCATTTTGGACGAACATATTATCTGAACTATTTACCTTGCTCCAACCTGCTTTTGTGGGATCTGTGGTCATGGTGAATGCAATCCCAGAAAGAAGCTGAGAATCTGTGGTGACAAGATCAAGAACTAGAAGGCTGCTAGTACTCAGCGATGAATTTTTTATCCAACGATATGTGCCGCTAGTAGGATCCACATAACTAAGAGTTTTAGTTGTACTAATGACCGTGATAGTGGCGGTCGCTATTGCCGTAAGACCAACACTGTTAGTGACAGTGAGCGTATAGGTAGTGGTGGTCGTCGGTGAAACGGGGATTGCGGTACCAGACGTGGCTGGAATATTGCCCGGGGTGATCACACCGGTTCCATTACTAAAAACAGGAGTTAGAGTGGTGGAATCTCCCGGGGAGATTGAGGCTGCACCTGCCGTTAGTGATGTGGCTATGGGTGCAGGCGGTGCCGGTGGTTGTGAAGATCCACCACCCCCCCCACCCCCTCCGCAAGCGATCATGAGAGTAGTTAAAATTCCTAAAATTCCAAAACAAAAACGATGATGCAACTGTTTCATAATGTCCTCAGTATCATTCAGAAGCAGTGTAAGTAGGATTATTGATTTCCCACACACCTCTTCCATAAGTAGCAATTCGGATGAAAGACTTATCCGGGGCAATATAAATATCTCGGACGGCCACTAAGGGTAGACCAGCGCCATAGCGAACCCAAGTATTTCCGGAGTCTTCAGAGTAATAAATTCCAAAATCCGTTCCACAGAATAATTTCGTGCCGTCTCCAGGAATATTCTTGATTACATGAACGGGCACTCCAAAGGGAAGTCCACTCGAGGCACCGCCGATAGCAGACCATGTAGTACCCCCGTTGGTAGATTTATATAATTTTGACTGAAGCCCCGTAGCGCCTAGATTACGTGTAACGGATCCGATATACATGATTTGCTCATTCGTAGTGTCAATCCATACCCATGAGTTATTTAAGGCCGCATTGGCTGTTCCACCTAATTGAGTCCAGGTGGCGACATTATTTACCGCCCCATCAAGAACCCCAATCGTAGCGGTAATATCTGAATCTCCAACGTTTCCATCACCATTGACATCAGCCCATTTATTAGCCGTTGCGGTCGATGATCCATGATGTTTCGCCACGACAAGTAAATCTAGCGCATCGACAACGGCGTCATTGTTTAATTCAGGAATCCGAGCTTTATAAAAAGTACCATTACCCCCTACGATGACATGCAGAGCCTGATTAGCCTCTGAGGTATGAAAGTTACGGATTGCACTATTCGTGGGATACCCTGTCATAGGTAATGCAGTCCAACTCGAACCAAAATTTCCACTTTTATAAAGTACATAATTGGTTTGGGTGTATACGGAATCAGGGGCAATAGAATTGCCTAAATGCATTTTGGGGTAAAAAGGTGATGTTGAGTTTGATCCCGATCCTACGATTCCTGTACTTGACGACGAGAAAGCTGACGTTCCTCCATTTGTACTCTTGTATATGCGCGTGTAATAAAGCGACCCGAGCATGAGGTTTCCATTTTCCGGATGGATCAGCGAGGAAAAACCATCTCCACCGATCGTATCTTCGAATATCCCACTATTTTGTAGAGGCCCCGTGCTGCCAAGTAACCCGGTATTAGCCACCGCTTGCCTCACACGGGTTCCGTTATCTTGAAGGCCAATGACCACTCGGTACTTGGAATCCAAGGGAGTAGTAGCATTGGTCGATCCTAAGTTATAGATGAGATGAGTAGCGAGACCAAAATTCCGACGATGGTCGACAAAAGTAATGTCGGCGGGAACACTCGTCGTTCCTGTTGCAGAGGGGACAACTGCACGAAAAGGATCACGTAAAATTGCAAACCCTCCATCAGTTCCAATCAGTAAGATCTGTCCATTCGATGACCACGCCGCCGTATGGTGGTCGGCATGCATATAGACTTTACCTCCCCCGTACCAGTGGGTCATCTGCTGCCAGGTCAATCCGCCATCTTGGCTTCGATAGAGGGCTAAATTAGCAGCCACAAATATATTGTTTCCATTATTAGGATCAATAGTAAGGAGTTGGTTATACCAATCCTGACCTCCGTCAGACGATCCCCCGCTGGCATAGAAAAGACCCGTAGCGCCTGAACCGGTTTGGGCTTGATAGGTAAAACTTGATCCTCCGTTGGTACTGACGAGTAGCCCTTTTGATATCCCACTTCCTGTCTCAAAAATTCCAACTACTTTTGAGGCTACCGCCGCTAACGTAATTCGAAGTATTGAACCTGTAACACCCTGGATCGAAGATGAAGCCCAAGTTGAGCCCCCATTGGTTGAGTAAAAAATAGTGCCCGCCGAACCCTTAACGCTACAGACTAAATTACTTTCATTGAGTTTTTTTATAGTCCATACTTGTCCCGTAATACCCTCTGTAACTCCAACTGACACAAATGTTAGAGTTGAGGAAGTATTGGATGAACTTACCTTAAGACCATCATTGGTTGCCCAAAAAATACGACCATCGTTCATCACAAGAATGTCATAACTTCGAGTTGCTGATCCCAAACCTGTCGCAGCAAACCAAGTTGCACCGCCATCGATTGATTTATAAAATCCTCGTCCCTCACCATCGACATGGTCTCCTAGCCCCAAGTAAAGAGTGTTCCCATTATTGGGATCAATAGCCAAAGCTCCAACAGCTTGATTGCCATCAGAACTAGTGGCGGGAAGGCTATCCGTGATGGATACCCAGGACCAACCTGTCGCGCCCGCAGCGGGGTCTGCATTTGTGCATTTGAAAACTCCCCCTCCCGAGAAGGCCACATAGAGGGTCGGAGTCGTAGGCCAATTTGGGTGAGGTGCAATACGAGTCACTCGCCCAGTGTCATGATCAGGCCAAGTGGAATCAATCAGATTACCGAAAGGCCCGATGTTGGTCCACGTCCCTCCACCCAAAGATCCGATAGCACCCCCTAAAAGTGGATACGTTAAGGTAGCGGATGATCCTGAAAAAACAGGTACGGGAACTTTAGATCGATATTTGCTGACTTCTTTTTCAGCAATTTTGTTCACAGCGTCGAGATACTCTAAAGACGAATTGCCAAACCATTCTAGAGCCCATTTTTGTCTCTCTTCTGCCAAATCATGGCCTTTTAATACATTGGGACCCACTCGAGCGGGCAAATTCCTTCGCCTCTCCCCTAAACTCCCCAGTTCTTTATTCTGGCTACTATCTTGCGCCGATAGGCCTTGACCAATAAGCACCATCATTATCAGAGTAAAAAGCTGCTTCATAAAACTCATGCTTACTTCTCCCATGAACGCATGGATAGATTCTAATACTTTTAGGCTCTAGCCCTGAGTAAAGTCTTGCTGGCCTTATAAAAGATTCCTATTTGACCCTTAGGTCATATGCCTTTAGCCTTGAGGGTTAGGTAGCCCGTGACCCCACTTCGTCCCGATAATCCATTGATCGTCCAAAGTGACCGCACTTTGTTAGTCGAGGTTGCTCATCCAGAATTCGAGCGAGTGCGAGATGAGATCTCTCGTTTTTCCGAATTGATCAAGAGTCCTGAACACATTCACACTTACCGCATCAGTCCCCTGAGTCTCTGGAATGCCTCAGCCTCCGGCATCCTCGAAGAGACGATTATCGAAATTCTACTAATGTGGTCTAAATACGAAATTCCACAAAATATCATTCAAGAAATTAAAGACCATTCCACACGATACGGAAAAATTAAATTAATCAAAAAAAATGATCGCTTAGCGCTAGATATTGAAGATCGGGGACTATTTTGGGAAATTTCTAATCAAAAAACACTCCAAGACTTTCTTCAGGAGCCTTTTGCAGATCAGAAAGGGATATACATTCGTGACGGATCCAGAGGAGAAATTAAGCTACAACTCATTCGATTGGGTCATCCCGTTCAAGATTTAGCCGGCTTTAAAGAAGGCCATCCCCTATCTTTTGAATTGAGATCCCATCTTAAGGAGAGTAAGAAACCCTTTGCCTTGAGAAAATATCAACAAGCTGCAGCCGATGTTTTTCATGCAGGAGGCGGTCCTGAGGGGGGTGCAGGTGTCTTGGTTCTTCCCTGTGGCGCAGGTAAAACAGTGATCGGGATGGCCTGCATGCGGGGTTTACAGACGCATACGTTGATCTTAACAACCAATGTGACAGCCGTGAAGCAATGGAAACAAGAATTACTAGATAAAACAACTTTGGCCTCAGATCAAATTGGTCTTTATAGCGGTGAAGGTAAAGAAATAGCCCCTGTGACAATTGCAACGTATCAAATATTGACTTATCGCAAAGATAAAAATGGACCCTTTGACCACTTCAAAATCTTTGAGGCTTCTAACTGGGGACTCATTATCTACGACGAAGTTCACATGCTCCCCGCTCCTGTTTTTAGAGCGGTTGCAGAACTGCAAGCCCGTCGTCGACTTGGTTTAACGGCAACATTAGTCCGCGAAGATAACAAAGAAGAGGATGTCTTTTCCTTGATTGGCCCTAAGCGTGTCGATGTCCCATGGAAAGTGCTAGAAAAGGATGGGTTTATTGCCACGGCTCAGTGCCTTGAAATAAGAATTCCACTCCCGCATGAAGAGAGGATGAATTATGCCGTTTCTGATCAGCGTCAACGCTTCCGAATTGCTTCTGAGAATTCTCTTAAAATATCTGTGATCGCTGAAATTTTAGCACTCCATCCTCAGGATTCCATTTTAATTATTGGTCAATACATTGAACAACTTAAAATCATTTCAGAATATTTTCAATCTCCGGTCCTCATGGGTCAGACACCGGAGAAAGAACGGGAGCGACTCTTTAATCTCTTCAGAAGGGGAGAATTAAAAATACTGATTGTCAGTAAGGTGGCTAATTTTGCAATTGATTTACCTGATGCAAGTGTCGCAATCCAGGTTTCCGGCACCTTTGGCTCAAGACAAGAAGAAGCCCAACGCTTAGGGCGCATTCTTCGACCCAAAGATTCCGACAACGTCAGTTACTTCTACACGTTGATTAGCCGAGATACTACCGAACAAGAGTTTGCCCGCAATCGACAACTTTTTCTTACCGAGCAAGGCTATAAATACCAAATTCAGAGTCGCCATTTAGACAGTCAAGGTAAACTCACCCCTGTCGCTGAATCCTAACCCTATTTTTGTTTAGTCAATAAAAAACTGATGCATCACGATTAGTGAAGGTTTAGTTAGTAAAGCCGTAGCTATACCTGCTAAGACATCATCCATCATAATGCCCGATGACCCCCCTAACTTTTGAGCCCTACCGATTGGTCCAGGCTTCCAAATATCTAATAGACGAAAAAGACAAAAGGGAAGGGCGCATCGCAAGAACTGTTCTTGCCAAGATGCAAAGGGATCTCTCGCGATCACTGAAGCGAGAGGCATCAGCGCAATCCACATCCCAACCCATTCATCAATGACGATATAGGGGGGATCTTTTTTTTCAAGTTCGAACTGAATCCGCTTAATACTACCGGAGCCGATCCACCAGAGTAAAAAAGGGCCCAGAAAAACAAACACAGCTAGGGGTTTTCTCAGGTTCAGCAGAAGCCCAAGAATGACGATGCCAATCCAAGCTGTGAGAGCAGCTAAACTCCCCCATGTACCGGGAGCAAAAGGGAGAAGGCCTGAACCGAACCCCGTGGCGATAACCCAAGAGCTTCGATGAGTTAAGACTTGGGGCTCAGGACCGACTTCGGTAATTTTTTTCATAATTGTCTATGGTTGACTCTAATCCACCCTCCTGGATCTCGCCAACTAAATCATAGGCATGAGCCTCAATAATTTTGACCCATTGGAAGGTTTGGGGTTGGGGATTGCCATCAACAATGAGGACATTTCCATCAATATCAGGGGATTGACCCTCATGCCGACCCTTGAAGATCATAGGAGTTTCTTCATGGGTTCCTTCAATAAAAACCTTGAGAGTTTTTCCGACTTTAAGCTGGTTTTTTGATCGTGCAATATCTTGTTGAAGACTCAGGATCTGATTTTTTCTTCGTATCTTTTCCGATAAAGGAATAGAGTCACCTAAAACAAAAGCAGGAGTCCCCTCTTCTTGACTATAGGTAAATACTCCCACATGATCAAACTGTACCGATGATATGAAAGATTTCAATTCATCGAAATCCGATTCAGTTTCTCCCGGAAATCCCACAATAAAATTAGACCTCAAGTGGATTTGAGGACAAGCTTCTCTAATCTTATGAATTAAATGATCAAAGCTTTTTGCTGACCCCCCTCGAGCCATCTTTTTTAAAAGATGGCTGCTAGCATGCTGGAGAGGCATGTCCAAGTATTTGGCGCAGTTGGGAGTTTCGGCAATTGCACGAATCATGCCGTCGGATAAACGATTGGGATAGGCGTAGTGAATTCGAAACCATTGAAGTCCCTCTACTTTCCCCAACTCCCGTATCAAAGTTGCCAAGGCTTCGGGCTCTCCAAAATCTCGCCCATAGTCAGTTGTATCTTGGGCAACCAAGCAAATTTCCAAGATACCTTGATTGACTAGTTGCCGAGCTTCGGCGACAACACTTTCAACCGATCGACTGCGTTGTCCACCTCGGATCGTAGGAATGATACAAAAGGCACAACTATGATCGCAGCCCTCACTGATTTTTAGATAAGCCGTGGCTTTGGGTGTGGTCACCCAGCGAGGTGAATACTCGTCATATAGATACGAGGGATTCCGATCCAATTCTTCCCATCCAGAACCTCCAATGACTTCTGCAATCTTTTCGATATCTCGGGTACCCAAACATGCGTCAATTTCTGGAATATCTTTCAAGAGAGTTTCCCGATAGCGCTCCACCATACAACCGGCCACAATTAATCGCTCACACGCCCCTTCCTTCTTCATAGATGCCGCCTCAAATATGGTGTCTAAACTCTCGCGTTTTGCATCCTCAATAAAACTACATGTATTCACGACAATAATTTTCGCTTCGTTCATCTTTGGTGTGATCTGATACCCCTTTAGCCTCAAGTGACCAAGCATAACTTCGCTATCTACAAGATTCTTCGGGCAACCTAAACTGACAAATCCAACTTTCACAGAGGCTCCAATCTATTAGGCTACCTTGACTTTGAGGTCGTTAGGACTATCGCCTACATTCACAGAATGTACTGTTCTAGGTCAAACTAATTAAAGTTCTTGGAGGATTCTTTTGTCTAGTTCTGTAGTGACACGTTTCGCGCCCTCTCCGACCGGGATGCTTCATATCGGGGGCGTCCGCACGGCACTTTTTGCATGGCTCTTCGCAAAAAAGCACTCGGGAAAATTCATCCTAAGAATTGAAGATACGGACACCGATCGATCGACGGAAGACAATATTCGTATTATTGAGGAGGGTATGCTCTGGTCGGGCTTGATTTGGGATGAAGGCCCCGACCCAAAGCAACCAGGGGCTTGGCTAGGCGACCAGGGTCCTTATCGTCAGATTCTTCGCATGAATCTTTATAAATCAAAAATTACTGAACTGCTCGACCAAGGAAAAGCCTATCGCTGCCGCTGTACCAAAGAATCTCTAGAGGATCGACGTAAAGCATCCGATCGTGCAGGCAAACCTTTTCAATACAACCGAGGTATCGATTTTGGTCGAGGCTGTCGCGACCTCCGTTACGATGATTCGGCTCCGAGTTCTATTCGATTTGCGATGCCCCTTGATGGAGATATTCTTTTGCACGATGCTATCAAAGGCACGATTAGGTTTCCTTCAGAAAGCCTAGACGATTGGATTATTGCCCGCTGGTCAGAACCTGGTGACATCGGAGTGCCTACTTATAATTTTTCTGTCGTGGTTGATGACGTTGCCATGAAAGTTTCCCATGTTATTCGGGGTGATGATCATGTGGCTAATACACCGAAACAGATCCCCCTTTTTGAAGCCCTCGGCTATACCCTTCCGGTGTTTGCCCATGTGCCGATGATTCTAGGCAAAGATAAACAAAAACTAAGTAAACGTCATGGAGCTGCCAGTATTACGGAATTTAAGGATCTAGGCTTTTTACCCCAGGCCGTTCGGTTGACCCTTGCCAAGTTAAGTTGGACTCCTAAAATCGATGGAAGAGTAGCCGAATCTGCCGAAGAAGAAATTCTTACTGATGCTCAGTTAATCGCATCCTTTAATTTAGAGGACATTCAAACGAGCCCTTCGGTTTTTGATATTGATAAGCTGTATTGGATCAATCAAAAACTAATCATGAATTCTACGAATGAGTTCTTGATTCAGGCCCTCAATCCTTTCATGCCTCCCTCGTGGTCTTCACGCGAAAAGAAATGGCAAGAGTTAGCTGTGAGTTGTACCAAGGAGCGATCACGTACCTTGAAAGAAATGGCTGAGTCCTTATCTTTTTGTTGGGAAGCCCCACAAGTCTTCGACGAAAAATTGATTCTTAAACACTTGTCTGAATCCCACCGGCAAGCACTCCGAAGTGTGAGTGCTCTCAATAATTGGACCACGGAGGGACTCCGAGAGGGTCTTGATCAAGTGCTCCTTCAACATCAAATGAAATTGAAAGATTTAGCCCAAGCCCTTCGGGTCGCCTTGACGGGGGGGACCATCAGTCCGCCGATCCATGAGACGTTATTGCTGCTTGGCCCTGAAGAAATTAAACGCCGATTACTTCGATGGATCTAGCGCCTTGTCTCTAGCCATCTTTTTGCCAAAGTGGTAACTTGAAGAATTGAATTTTCTTTATTAATAGGCTTGGGTTGGGAGAATCACTTCTTTGATCTTTAGTATTTTGTCTCTTACTCCCGAGCTCTCATGGATGCTCATTAAGGTATTAGTGTGCATTGGATTCCTTATGCTTCTGGCTCCTCCTTTGACGTGGGTCGAGCGGAGAGGAAGCGCCATGATTCAAGACCGAATCGGCCCTAATCGTGCAGCCCTTTTCGGAAAGATAAAAATATTAGGGTTGGCTCATGTCCTAGCAGATGGGCTCAAATTCTTCTTTAAGGAAGATCTTATCCCCAAAGATGCTAACCGTTCCCTTTTCTGGATCGCTCCTGCACTTGCTTTTATTCCCGCTCTTCTTGGCTTTGCGGTCATTCCGGTGGGACGCAGTTTTCAAGTGGAAGGTGTCACTTATCATCTGAGTCTCATTGATCCTAATAATGGGATGGGCCTTTTGTATCCGTTGGCAATCGGAGGACTCGCAGTCTATGGCGTCTTGGTCGCTGCTTGGAGTAGTAATAACAAGTGGTCAATTCTTGGTGGAATGAGGGCTAGTGCCCAAATGGTTAGTTACGAACTAGGCCTAGGGCTATCAGTTTTAGCTCTCTTTGTGGCCGTTGGGGGATACGATCCGCATGAAGTGATCCTCGATCAAGTTGAGCACGGGTGGTTCTTATGGAGGCAACCCATAGGTTTTTTAGTTTTCTTTGTTTGCCAGTTTGCTGAAACCAATCGACTGCCTTTCGATTTTGCTGAAGGCGAATCTGAAATCGTGGCAGGCTTTCATACTGAGTTCGGTTCGATGAAGTTTGGCCTCATGGGATTAACCGAATATATTCATATCATTGTCGCTTCAGCCCTTATTGTGACCCTTTATCTTGGTGGTTGGAGCATTCCATTTAATGGGGATGGTGACCGTTGGCCCGTATTGGTAACCGTGGCTTCCTTTTTGGTAAAACTTTTATTTATGTGCTGGGTCTTTGTCTGGGTTCGATGGACTCTGCCAAGATTTAGGTATGACCAGTTGATGTACCTTGGCTGGAGAATCATGTTTCCCCTCAGCCTACTCAATTTAGTTTTGAATGCTTGGTGGATTACGAGGTAAAACACGGTGGCGACTTTAGTGAAAAAAATACAACTTTCTTGGTGGGACCGCCTTTATTTCCCTTCGGTCCTAAAGGGAATGTGGATTACGTGGGGTCACTTTATTCGTCAGATCTTAACCCCTACCTCTAAGCGGTTCACGATTCAGTATCCCGAAATGAAGAAAGAGATGCCCGAGGGATATCGAGGTCTGCATGAATTAAAACAGTTTGAAGATGGATCGATCAAATGTGTCGCTTGTTTTATGTGTCAAGAAGCCTGTCCCGCCCGATGTATCACCATTGAAGCAGAAGAATTCAGTGATTTGAATTTCACCCAAGGATTTGAAGAAAAGCGCCCCAAGGTATTCAAGATCGATATGTTGCGATGTATTTATTGCGGGATGTGTGAAGAAGCGTGTCCTAAGGATGCCATTTGGCTCCGAAAAGACTACGAGTTAGCTGCTTATGATCGACTTTCTCTCAACTACGGTAAGTGGGATCTCATGAATACCTACGCTGATACGGATGGGAAACCGATTCAGACAGAATCCAGCGAATTACCCCCCTCTCCACCGCGCAACTTTGTCACGATGTAATCATGTTTCTTGCTTTTACTCTCTTAACCTTAGGTTCGGCTTTAGCGATGGCCTTTCAGAAAAATGTTATTGTGGCAGGATTATTTTTAGTAGCGACCTTCATCGGAGTTTCTGGACTATTTATTTTGCTTTCTAATCCTGTTTCAGCGGCACTTCAAATTATTGTTTATGCAGGGGCTATTTTAGTCCTTTTGCTTTTTGTCATTATGATGCTCAATGCGCACGAAGAGGAATCGCCTCAAGACGATCTTTACTTGCAACGTTACATAGCACTTGGGGTTGGGGGACTTTTACTTGGTGGAAGTCTTTGGTTCATCAAGCAGTCTAAACTTCTCCAATCCGTCGCCGAACGACCTATTGATCAGATTGCACCCACTTCTCTTAACGAGATTGGGGCTGAAATGCTCACCCGTCATATTGTTTCTTTCGAAATGATTGGCCTTCTTTTATTGGTTTCTATGATTGGGGCCATTACCTTGGTCAAGAAGCGTTTATGATGTCAACGTCTTCTTTTCTTCAAGCCCTGTGGACGGGTGGATTACAAGGCTACCTATTGGTAGGCTTTCTTTTGTTTATCATTGGGCTCATGACGGTTCTGCTTCGCCGATCCTTCCTTCTTCAATTTATGGGTATTGAGCTGATGCTAAATGCCATCAATATTATTCTTTTAGCTTTTGGTAAATGGCAAGGAGGAGCTCCCACAGCTTCAACTTTCTATCTCTTCATCATTGGTGTTGCTGCGTGCGAAGCAGCTGTTGGCTTAGCTCTGATTGTTGAACTTTATCGCCTTAAGAGCACCACTGATGCAGACCAACATTCTACGTTGAGACACTAATGACCTCGGTGATTCTAATTCCTTTGATTCCCCTGTTGGGATTCCTGATCAACGGTTTAATGGGTCACCGCTTATCGCGGGGGCTCTCCCAAGTCATTGCTTGCAGTACCATTGCTTCGTCCTTTGTCCTGAGTCTAATTTGGTTTACCCGCGTCTTAGCGAGCCCCGATCATCGAATTGACTTGGTGGTTGGGGAATGGATGTCGGTAGGAAATCTCCAAATTCCATTTGGATTTGTCATTGATGCTCTAAGTAGTGTGATGTTATTGGTCATTACCGGCATTGGTCTCCTGATTCATATTTATTCCGTTGGCTATATGCATCACGAAAAGGGTACCGCTCGCTATTTTGCTTATTTGAATCTCTTTGTATTCTTTATGACCTTATTGGTCATGAGTTCAAGCCTCCCCTTTCTCTTTGTAGGATGGGAAGGCGTCGGTCTTTGTTCGTATCTCCTTATTGGCTATTACTTTGAAACCGAAGAAGCACCTCAAGCGGGTCTTAAGGCTTTTTTATATAATCGCGTTGGTGATGTGGGAGTTCTTATCGGGATGATGACTCTCTTTTTAATCTTCGGAACTCTGACGATAGGTGATTTACTTCAACAAGTATCCCAACTTAGGCCTGAAACACATTTTGGTTTGATCACTTTTGCCACACTCATGTTATTCATCGGTTGTACGGGAAAGAGCGCTCAAATTCCTCTCTACCTTTGGTTGCCAGATGCCATGGCGGGTCCGACACCTGTATCGGCCTTAATTCATGCGGCTACCATGGTGACCAGCGGTATTTACCTTATATGTCGACTCGCACCTCTTTTTGTACTAACGCCCATCACCCTTCATTTAATTGCGTGGATTGGTGTCGCCACTGCTCTTTTTGCCGCCACGATGGCTCTCTTCCAAAGAGACATAAAGAAAGTTCTGGCTTATTCCACTGTTTCTCAATTGGGGTTTATGTTTTTAGGTTTGGGTGTTACCGGTTTTTCTGCAGGTTTCTTTCATGTTTTCACGCATGCATGGTTTAAAGCCTTACTTTTTTTGGGAGCCGGGAGTGTCATTGTAGCGCTCCATCACGAACAAGATCTTTTCAAAATGGGTGGACTTCGAGAAAAATTACCTATCACGTTTTACACCATGCTGATCGGAGCGCTTTGCTTGATGGGTTTCCCCGGTACAAGTGGTTTTGCGAGTAAAGATGAAATTCTTTATTTAACCTACCTCCATAGTCCGACCCTATGGGGATTTGGAGTCCTCGCAGCTATTTGTACAGCATTTTATACCGCACGATTGATGGTCTTAGTATTTGCAGGTAAGCCCCGCGATTTAAAAATATTTGATCATGCCCATGAAAGTCCTAAATGGATTACTATCCCCCTAATTCTTCTGTCCCTTGGAGCTCTATTGGCGGTCATGTTTGGTTGGCCGGAGTCTTTTGGAGGGCACAATACGATTGCTGTTTGGCTCCATTCGGCCATCACTTATGGTCAAACTGCTGAGCAAGAAGCCCATACATTAATACCGACCTTAGCCTGGACATTAGCCCTTATTTCCACGGTCTTGAGTTTGCTTAGCGCGGGAATAGCTTGGAAACTTTATAGCAAAGGTCTCAGCTGGGAAGAAGGTTTTGAGAGGAAGTGCTCCCGAACTTACCAGATCCTTCGTGAAAAATATTTTGTTGATCAAGGGGTGATGGCTTTAATCATTAACCCTTTCTTTTTTCTAGGGAAAGTGTTCTGGAAATTAGGCGATGTCATTATCATTGACGGCATTGGAGTCAATCTTCCGGGAGCCCTCACCCGCGTCATGGGTGATCTCGGCTCTCATCTTCAAACGGGACGTGTACGAAACTATACGCTGCTTTCGGTGCTTGGGCTTCTGGGACTCCTGATGCTTCTCTTGGTTGCGAGGATCTAATGCCATCTTTTTTTTCAGATACCCAATTCCCACTCACCTGGTTGATCGGTATTCCTTTAATTGCCGGTTTACGCTTGATTGTATTTCCTTCCTATTTATCCGTTAAAACGATGAAGTTGTTTGGCTTGGGCGCCTCTCTATTTACTTTTTTCTACAGCCTTTTGTTGATTCAACCCATGCGGATGACCGGTTTTTTAGCTGAATCACGGCCATGGTTCTCGGTTGCAGGTCTGTCGGCAAATTACGTCCTTGTGATGGATGGATTAAATCTTTGGTTGATTCAACTCACTACCCTTTTGATCCCCTTAGCTCTTTTGGCTTCTTGGAGAAATATTAAAGAGAAAGAACCAGTTTTCTTCGGTCTCTTCTTGATTCTTGAGTCTAGTATTCTTGGTGCTCTATTGGCCCAGGATCTTTTACTCTTTTATATCTTTTGGGAGGTTATGCTTATTCCCATGTTTTTCCTCATTGGAGTATGGGGTGGTAGCGAGCGAAAATATGCTGCAAATAAATTTATTCTATACACGCTCGCAGGAAGTTTAATTTGGCTCCTCTCTTTAATTTATTTAGCTAATCTTGCAGGCGGATTTGATCCTAATCTTTTATCGTTCATAGCTCAAAGCCAATCGACATACATCCAAGAAATTCTATTTCTTTCTTTTGTCTTGGCTTTTGCCATAAAAGTCCCCCTTTTCCCGCTTCATACGTGGCTCCCTGATGCTCATGTTCAGGCCCCGACGGCCGGCTCAGCGATTTTAGCTGGAATCTTGTTGAAGCTTGGTGGCTATGGATTACTTCGTTTTGCTATTCCAATGTTCCCTGAAGTGGCCCTTAGCATGAGTCGAGGTCTCAGCATCCTTTCCGTCATCGCCATTCTTTATGGTGGTTGGGTTGCCTTTGTTCAAGAGGATATGAAAAAACTTGTGGCCTATAGCTCCGTTTCTCATATGGGCTTTGTGATTTTGGGTATTTTTAGTTTCACTCTTATTGGTCTTCAGGGTTCTATGTTGCAAATGCTTAATCACGGAGTGAGCACCAGTGCTTTATTCTTTTTGGTGGGCATGATTTACGATCGGGCACATACGAGACAAATTTCAGATTTTAGTGGTATCGCTCGTCGACTCCCCGTCCTGTCTACCGTATTTCTCGTGGTCATACTAAGCAGCATTGGTCTGCCCCTCACTAATGGTTTTGTCGGTGAATTCTTAATCCTTAATGGGACGTTTACTTCGAGTCTGAGCGGAAGCCTGATTTTAGGGAGCACCGCCTCCTTGGGTGTTGTCTTAAGTGCAGCCTATTTGCTGTGGATGTTTAAACGGATGTTTTGGGGATCGCCTGATCGTCCCTTGGCCCCAGGAAATACTTATCTTGTTAAGGATCTGAGTTGGCGTGAGGGTCTCGTCCTTCTCCCTCTCGTCATTCTCATTTTCTGGATGGGTATTCATCCTCAAACCTTCATGGTCGATAGCGAATCATTAATGAAAACCATAGTGACTCAAGTAATGCCCCCTGTCGCTTTGCCCGGAGTGGTGACCCCATGACCCTTACCTATACTCAGTGGTCAGCGCTCACCCCTTTTCTTTTCCCTCTTATAGGCGCCCTCATAATACCCATGATGGTTCTTACGCGAACTAAGCGGAACGAAAAGCTCGTTCGATGGACGATGTGGTTGGTGACGCTTTGGGTTTTGTACGCTGCTCTTAAATCTGTTCTTCAACTGTGGATCGGTGGGCATCAACCTAGCTATGGCCCTCTCTTGGTTGATCGTTTAACTCAATTTGGTTCATTGATCGTTTTAGGAAGTGCTGGACTATCCGTTCTTCAGTTGTGGGACCACCTCCATCATGAAGGTTGGTTTAAGGGAGAGACCCTAGCTCTCTTTTTATTTTCAGTGGCAGGGCTGATGATTTTCATGGCTTCGACTCATCTATTAGTTTTATTCTTGGCCCTCGAGCTATTCAGCCTGCCCCTCTATGTCCTAACCGGATCCATTCGCGTACGCCCCGAAGGAGCCGAAGGGGGGCTAAAGTATTTTATTTCAGGTGCCGTTGCCTCAAGTTTTTTGTTATTAGGCATCGTTCTCCTTTTTGGATTAACCGGTTCCCTAGAGCTCATGGAAATATCTCAATTTGCTCGACAACAGGGTTGGTCCGATTCTTTGATGCTTTTGGGCTTAGGACTGATGTTATTTGGCGTGTTATTTAAAATGAGTGCAGTCCCTATGCATCAATGGACCCCCGACGTATACCAAGCGGCTCCTCATCCTATTTCTGGATTTATGAGTGTGGCAACCAAGACAGCTGCTTTCATCGTCTTCATCAGAATCTTTATTTGGGGCTTTCTTGGCGATGCCCAAGTTCCCTCTTTAGATCTAAAGCATTTTTTATCCGTTATTGGAATCTCAACCCTCTTTGTCGGTAACCTCACTGCCTTAGTTCAGCAAAATATCAAGCGTATGCTTGCTTTCTCATCCATTGCTCACGCCGGCTATCTTCTTTTAGCCTTTGTTTCGGGTACGGAACAAAGCCTCCAATATGTTTTCTACTACTTAGTGATCTATGGATTTACCAACATCGGGCTTTTTGGCATCCTTACGGCTTTTGGATGGGTTGGGACACAAACCGATTTTGATCATGCCCGAGGGCAAGGATGGAAACGCCCCCTTTTGGGTATGGCCTCCCTGATTCTCTTGCTGAATCTTGCGGGTCTTCCCCCCTTTGCAGGCTTTTACGCAAAGTATTTTATTTTTCGCGAATTAGTCTCAAGCGGTCATTTGAGCCTAGCAATCTTTGGAGTATTGGCTAGCCTCATTGGAGTTTATTTTTACCTACGACTACCCGTGGTTCTCTTTATG
The DNA here is from genome assembly GCA_023257195.1 of Holophagaceae bacterium. GTDB lineage: Bacteria > Acidobacteriota > Holophagae > Holophagales > Holophagaceae > Acidiparvus > Acidiparvus fluvialis. The sequence goes on along the minus strand of JALRCU010000041.1, from coordinate 142,076 downwards.
GATCAACCGGCTCAGGGCTTGGCCTACGCCCAGGATCATCATGGAGTGAGTTCCTATTTTTGGAGTAGCACGTCTGTGCTAATAGCCGTGATTGCGATTATCGCTTTAAGCCTCTGGCCTCAATGGTTGCTAGATCATATTGCGATTCCCACTGTTCAGCACCCCTTTAGGTTCATTGAGCCATTAATTACGGGTAATTAACCAACTATCCTCTAGTGGAGTCAAAGGGTATGTGGGAAAGTAGTAGTTTAAGCTTTCTTGTAAACGGTACCTCTTTAAACCCTTTTGACTATCGAGGCTTCTAATGAATTTCAAATTCTCACAGATTAAAGATCTTTCTCCTAAAAAGAAAGGCCTAGCCCTGGGCATTCTTTTAGGTTTAGTCATTGGTTTCTTTTATCTAGGCAAATCCGAGGAAATGCCTAAATGGAGAACCGCTAAAATCGATCGGGGGCCTATTCGTCAACGCATCACCGCGACTGGGACTTTATCGGGCTTAATTCAAGTCAATATTGGATCTCAAATATCCGGCATTGTTTCTAATTTATATGTCGACTTTAATACACCCGTCAAAAAAGGACAAAAACTAGCTGAAATTGATCCAACCACTTATGCTGCTTTAGTAAGTGATGCACAAGCTACTGTTCAAAAAACCACCCAAATTTCTAATGATGCAAAGCGTCAGTTTGAGAGACAGAAAAGACTTTTCGAAGCAAAACTTATCTCAGAAAAAGATCTTCAAGACGCTGAGTCAGCTAAAATCTCTGCAGAATCAAATCTCATTTCAGCAAAAGCTGCTTTGACTCGAGCCCAAGTAAATCTAGACTACTGCACCATCAAGTCGCCCTTGGACGGAGTGGTGATTAGTCGATTGGTGGATAGGGGACAGACGGTTGCGGCTAGTTTCAATACACCGAATATGTTCGTTATTGCTCAGGATTTAACTCGTATGAAACTCGAAGCTAATATCGACGAAGCTGATATTGGCCAAGTCAAGCTTGATCAGCAAGCATTCTTTAGTGTTGATGCCTTTCCCGATACTCAGTTCACAGGCAGAGTGATGCTGGTCCGAATTGACCCACGTATTCAACAGAATGTTGTGAACTATACGGTACAAATTGAAGTGGATAACAGTGACCTCAAGATCCGTCCGGGTATGACAGCGAACGTCACCATCTTCACCGCGACTAAAGACTCTGTACTTCGTTTACCCTCATCAGCCCTTCGATTTAATCCCGTGACCTTCCTTCCTCCTAAAGCGCAAGAGGCTTTCAATAAAAAATTGCAAGAGGATCGGAATAAAGCTCAAGAGGAGATGAAAAAAAGAATGGCTCAGATGCAAAATCCAGCCCCTCAGCCAGTGCCTACTCCACCCGAAAAAATAACTACCCCTTCCGAGGTTACTCAGGCATCTCAAGATACGTCAGGCTCCAAGCAGCGTCGGAGTCGATCTGAGGAATCCGGCGAAGGGGAACGAAAAAATATTACGCCTCAACAAGCCGAAGCCTTTAGGAAAAATATGACCCCCGAACAAATTGACGCCTTTCGGAAGCGGCGTGAATCTAGACGTGAGAATTTTTCCGGGCAACGATCTGAAGGTCGAGAAAAAACTAACAAGAGACCCGCTTTACCGGCTGAAAAGCAACCTGCCGAGTCTAAGAATGCTAAGGCTACCTCGAACGTAAAGCCATCGGAACCCACACCAACTTCAACGTCCTCCCCGATGTTCGGGGGCTCCGGTAAAGGATTCGTGAATCGCCGAGAGGATCGAGTATGGATTATCGATGCTAAGGGCGAACTAAAAAATATAAAAATTAATGCAGGGTTAAGTGACGGTCAATTTACTGAAATTATTGCAAGCGAACTCCCTGAAGGAGCTGAAGTACTGGTAGGAGTTTTGGAGCCCCTAAAGAAAAGTGGATCAGCACCCACGACCGCTTCTCCGATGGGCGGCGGTATGGGTCGAGGTCGCTAGACTGAAAGGATTTTGCTATGAAGTACCTTGAATTTCTCAAATTAGCCCTTACGGCTATTCGCCGAAATAAGACTCGTTCTATGTTGACGATGCTAGGAATCATCATTGGTGTAGGCGCGGTGATTACAATGATTGGTATTGGCCAAGGATCTAAACAAGCTTCAGAGCAATTAATTCGTTCCATGGGTACCAACCTCATTACCGTAATTCCAGGTTCTGTTCCCAAGGGGGCATGGGGTCCCGTTGGTCAGGGTGCCGTTGATACCTTGACGGAAGAGGATGCCCTAGCGCTAAAAGAGGAACTGCCCAACAGTGTGGCTTATGCGACTCCGTATGTGCGAACGGCTAAACCCGCTGTTTATGGAGCAAATAATTGGCTCGTGGGGCGCGTGGAAGGGGCCAACGAGCAGTATTTGGACATAAAATCATGGGGCCTCGATGCAGGAAGATATTTTAATTCACAGGAAGTGAGATCTTTAGCCAAAGTCTGTGTCATCGGAAAAACTGTTGAAGAAAATCTCTTTCCCGGCGGAGAAGATCCCATCGGTAAAACTATTAGAATCGGTACAATGCCTTTTGAAGTCATTGGAGTTTTATCTCGCAAAGGTGCAGGTTTTATGGGTGATCAAGACGACGTTGTTCATGCTCCCTACACTACCGTCATGAAAAAAATTATGGGCCGCGATAAAATTCAACAAATTTTAGTTTCAGCTATCTCGGAAGATCAAGTTGATTATGCTGAATCAGAAATTACAAGTTTAATCCGGCAACGACACCGCCTTTCCTCAACTGCCGATAATGATTTTTCTATACGAAAGCAAAATGACTGGTTAGCCGCCTCGGCCCAGCAGAGCGCGATTATTACGACCCTCTTGGCTGTGGCTGCCTCGATTTCTCTTATTGTGGGTGGTATTGGAATCGGTAATATTATGCTGGTGAGTGTGACGGAGCGAACACGTGAAATCGGAATTCGTCGAGCTCTCGGAGCTACGCGACGAAGCGTCCTATGGCAGTTTTTAATTGAAGCCTCGGTTTTATCTTCTCTAGGTGGAGTGATAGGCGTGGGTCTAGCCTTCTCTTTTATTGCTTTAATGCAGGCGATAAATGTCCAAGCTGTGATCGTGGGGTGGGCTGTGATCCTCGGGATGGGTTTCTCATCCCTGATTGGTTTATCGGCAGGTTTCTTGCCTGCCCTCAAAGCGGCCAATCTAGATGTGATTGACGCGCTCCGGTATGAGTGAGTCAGCTCCTTCCCCCTTTGAATCGCTGCGCCATAAACCCTACGCTTGGTTTTTAATCGGTGGGTTTACCCTATTTATTGCTAACCAAATACAAATGGTTGTTCTCGGTTGGCAAATCTATAATCTGACCCAGAATCCACTTTCATTGGGACTTATCGGATTGTCCGAGGCACTCCCCTTTTTAAGCCTGACCCTTTTTGGGGGTTATCTCGCGGATCGATGGGACCGTAAAACTCTTTGTCTTCTATCCTTGTTACCAATTTTAGCCGGGGGCCTATTGCTCCTGACCACTAATTGGACGTTACCGACGCAGCACGTAGGGATTTTTTATGGAGCTCAAGCTCTTGGTGGCGTGGGTCGTGCTTTTTTTCGACCTGCCTATCAAGCACTCGCCGCCGATCTGGTACCCAAAGAAAGTTATGTAAATGCCTCGACCATGCGGAGTGGCACCTTCCATATTTCTATGGTGATCGGACCTGTTCTCGGAGGTTTCTTGATTCCTTTAGGCTATCGATCGGCTTATGCGGCTGTGTGCGCTCTTATCCTCGCTACGATGATTTCATACCTTAAAATCCAACCCCTAGTTCGCTTCAAGAGCGAACCCTCTGACGAAACGAGGTTCTTTGATGGGGTTCGTTTCGTCTTTACAGAAAAAATCGTTCTGGGTGCACTCACCCTGGATTTATTTGCAGTATTGTTCGGAGGAGCTACTTCTCTGTTACCTATTTTTGCCCGCGATATTTTACAGGTGGGAGAGAAGGGCTTTGGTCTCCTGAGAAGTGCACCGGCCGTAGGCTCCATTATGATGTCTCTATGGCTCACCTTTTATCCTCCTACTCGTCATGCGGGTAGACGACTCTTGATTTGCGTTTTTATATTTGGGTTAGGATGGATTGCTTTTGCCCTGTCCCATTCATTCATAATTAGTCTGATCATTCTTGTAGTGTGTGGTGCAGCCGATAACGTAAGTGTCATTATGCGGTCGGCGCTCGTTCAAACTCAGACTCCCCGGCGTCTTATGGGAAGAGTAGGGGCCGTGAACTCGTTTTTTATCGGCAGCAGTAATGAAATCGGAGCTTTCGAGAGCGGTGTGGCTGCAAGGTTCTTGGGCGTGGTCCCAAGTGTCATATTCGGCGGGGTTATGACTCTTGTCACGGTCAGTACTGTGGCCTGGAAAATTCCTACCCTAAGAAAACTCGATCGCTTAGAGGACGCTTAGCGCTGATTCGTAGTTGGGCTCGTTAGCAATTTCACTCACTAACTCCGTATGAATAACTTTCCCTTCCTCGTCCAAAACGAGGACAGCACGAGCCGCTAGGTCTTTCAATTTTCCCGTTGTTAAGCGAACACCCAATCGATCTAAACTACTAGGATCACGGAATGTAGAGACGGCCATCACATTTTCGATACCTTCGCTACCGCAAAATCGTTTTTGTGCGAATGGAAGGTCGGCGCTGATGCACAAGATCACCGTGTTGGTGGTTGCAGAAGCTTTCTGGTTAAAGATTTTGACCGATTTGCTACAGGTAGGCGTATCGATACTTGGAAAAATATTTAAAATAATCTTTTTTCCTCGTAGATCTTGAAGACTCAACTCTGATAAATCATTTTTAATGAGAACCATTGGGGGGCATGCTTCTCCTGGCTTAGGTAATTCGCCATTGGTTTGTACAGGATTTCCACCGAGCGTCACTTGGGCCATAAAGTCTCCATAGGAGTTTTTAGTTTCTCATGGGCAAAAAATAAATGAAATCTATCTCGGAAGTTTGGCTAAAGCCCCTTTGATAGCCCTCATAATTTGCGCATCGGCTTCATCCGGATTTTGGACGTCTGATAACGCATTGACGGCCTCGGCTTCCCAAATAGGTTCGTTGGTTTTGGCATCAATAATTTGAATCATGATCGTTCCTTGTTCGTAAGTATCTCTTCGTACGGTCGAAATACTTCCACCAATCCCTGGTCCAGGCCAACCCCAACCCCAACCCCAGTAATTTGATGACATGCGAGTTCTAGTCTCTACAGGGACTTGTTTGTATCGGGCATACTGTCTGATCAAGAACTGAGCTTCCGCTATGCTCACTTTCTGATAACCCATCGAGATCAGCTCTCTTTGTATAATAATTTCGATACGTTTCTCTATAAGTGGCCGCTCAGCCAGAGATCGCTGGTTACGACGATTTCCTCGGCCGCCCTCCCGATACTCATCTTGCTCGACCCAAGCCCAAGTCTTTAAGGTTTTGAAATCGATACTTGGGTCATAGTTAAACCGGATAGTAGGGCCACAACCAAGAAGAAATAGGAGACTGATAAAAGCACCATAATATTTTCTCACCATACATTCTCCCATTACCTATGACCCTATCAGGGCCTTCGAGGTTGAGCAAGATCGGGCTTTTCTTGGCCTCAAGCCATCGTTTTAAGTTCCAAATGACCTTTGGACCAAAGAGCATGACTTCCTGAATAATTCCATGGAATTACCCTTCCGTTTTCTATCTGGTGTTCGGTGTGGAAGTGGCCCACGATAAAAATTGAGGGTGAAAACAATTGAGCAACCTCATAAAAAGAATCTTGGGGAAAGGCAATCTTATAATTCTGATTAGTGGTTCTTAGTTTTGATTCTAACCATGACCCTAAGTGCTGACCCCAACTTGCAGGAATGAGTCGAAATAAGATCCACGTAAAGGAAGATCGCGAAAGCAGATTCCATAAGCGGTATTGAATATCTTTCTCGTTAATAAGATCTCCATGCTCAAAGTACAGAGATTCGCCGGTTAGTTGCCCACCCGTTCCTTCGCCCATTAGATCAAATCTTGGGGCTAGGTAGTCGAGGAAATATTCTCGATTACCTAGCCATAAACCGACCCAAGCACCTTCTTGGCGACGGAGATCGACCCAATGTAAAAATTCTTTCTGCGCTGGAGTTTCGTATCCTGGAAGCCCAATCCAAAGATCAAAGCAGTCTCCCAGGAACAGCCAATCCACCCGACTATTTTTTTTTCGAATTTCTTCTAGATGTCCGGTATCTTTTGACCAATGAGGATCTGCAATTACAATCAGTGGCTTACTAGCATCGGGTCGCCTGCATGACCCTCTCATCCAAGAGTGCATAAGCCAAGACCGTGTCCTCATTTTAAGAAGAGCGGGTAGGGTCAATCCCATCAAAACTCCGGCGACCTGGGTGCCCAAACTTATGGGCAGTATCCCCATGGGGACCAATATCAGGGCTACTGAGAGATAGAGATGCCTCCGATATAAAGGGAGAGAGCGGAAGCGGTGGGCTAAGCCCCCATCGATCAGAGCCGTGAGGGATGCGAGGATCACTATATGTACTATTTGCAACATTTAAAGCATATCCAAGAAGAAAAAAAGCATTCAAAAAATAAGAAAGCCCCCTTTTTTAATAACAGACTTGACCCATCTTCCCACTCAGGCCCCCGTCCCAACAAGGGATAATTCTACCTGGCCTCATATTTTCGGCATATATATTGGGTATTTCTCCTGATAGCATTTTGGAAGAGGATAACCTCTAAGGAGATCAACATGGCCAATTTATCACTCCGCGAGCTATCTGACTCGCTAGCCGACGAACTCGGAGCACCTAAGTCTGCTACTTACGATGCCCTGAAGAACGTTTTTGATAACATCGCCAAAGGCGTCCACAAGGGTGACCGCGTGAGCATTTTTGGTTTTGGTACCTTCACCTTGCGTCAACGCAAGGCTCGTGTGGGTCGTAATCCACAAACGGGTGAAGCCATCCAAATCAAAGCTTCTTCGTCTATCGGCTTCAAGGCTGCTTCTGCCCAGAAAAAAGGCAAGAAGTAACTTTTTTCAGAATGCCTAAAAAGGGCCTGTTCACCAGGCCCTTTTTTAATGATTTCTCAATCTTCCAGCATTCTCGAAATCAATAGTTGGGTTCTTTCGATCGCCTTGATAGAATTCTAATTCCACTCTCTGGGGAGTGGTCTAATGGTAGGACAACAGATTCTGATTCTGTCAGGTGAGGGTTCGAATCCTTCCTCCCCAACCATCAAGAAAAAAATGGTCCCATCGTCTAGCGGTTAGGACACTGCCCTCTCACGGCGGTAGCAGGGGTTCGATTCCCCTTGGGACTACCAATCTAAATATTTTCAACACCCGATCTATAAAAAAATAAAGGCATGGCCAATCCTTCAAACGGCCTCTCTTCTACAAGCCCATTGGTACGTGTGGCGGATTCAGTGTGAAGTTAATGTTATTAAGGATCCTGCTTTAGCCATTTTTCTAATAGGCGAAGCACCGCCTAGGGACGGGCTATTTTAACCATTTACTGCTTGGCCGCCCCATCGCGATTTAGGAGATCCAAAAATCACTCAAAGCCCCTAGAGATGAAGAAATAGGCTTATTTTTAGAAAAGAAGACTGAAAAAGAAGTTGGAGTTTCAGGCTCTGTCAAGACAACATGACTTCCTGCGTAAAGCGCATTCCATAGAAGTACCCGACCCCTTGGAGTTAACGAATCAGAGCAGGATAAAGATAGTTTTGTCGTATGATCCCAGCCATGTTTTTGATTTTCTCGCTGTAATCTCAGCAAGATATCTTGGTGAGATAGTGTCGGAAGAGCTAGGCAGGATCCAGTGAGAAGATAATCCCGATCATGGTACGTCCCCCGACCCTCCTCATTATTGAAACGTGAACCACCTAAAATTGAAGGATCAATAGGGTGGCCTTCGGGGTCCCAGACACAACCGCAAGCGGTCACCGCTACTTCGGCAATCCAACTCCAAGGCTCATAGGGACATTTTGAGTCATTCCAAGATGCATGGTAGGTAGTCCCGAGAGGCGGAGCCTCGGCCATCAAGCCCAAAGCGACACCTTCTACTCGATTCCTTAGTTGACTATAGTCTAGAGTGCCCCAAGCTTTGCAGGTAAGAGCCGGTCGATCTTGTAATCTAGCCGCCCGCTGTACTAACAGGTGACGAAGCGTATTCAAGTTAACCCATCATTTCAGAGATACTTCGCCCCTCATGAATTCTCATAATGGCGTCACCAAACATATAAGCCGTTGATAACACTTTAAGACCCTTAAGGGCTGATGCTTGGTTTTCAGAGATGGGAATTGTATCGGTAACAACAACTTCATCGAGTTGCGCTTCATTGAGACATTCCACAGCATTACCTGAGAGTACGGGGTGTGTAACGCCCACTCGAACCGAACGGACCCCTGCCTCTTTGAGCATACGACTTGCGGCCTTGATCGAACCTCCTGTGGAGATTTCATCGTCATAAATAATGGCATCCATTCCGCTCACTTCTCCAATGAGGGCTACGCTTTGTGCCCGTTCCGAGTCATCGGAACGACGTTTGTCGATGATGGCCAAGGGGACACCTAAACGTTTTGCAAAGGTGCCGGCAAATTTAGCAGCCCCAGCATCCGTTGCGACCACTACAGAATTAGATAAATCTTTTGTCTTAAAGTATTGAGCCAAGACAGGTGATGCCAGAAGATGATCTGCAGGCTTTCTAAAGAAACCTAGAATCTGGGGGGCATGAAGATTCATAGTCAAAACCCGATCTGCTCCTGCAGTTTCTAAGAGATCGGCAACTAGTCTCGCCGTGATCGAAATACGCGCTTCATCTTTTTTATCACTTCGTGCATAGGGAAAATAGGGAAGAACGGCTGTGATACGTGCGGCGGAGGCAAACTTAAGGGCATCGATCGTTATCAAGAGTTCTAGTAAATGATCGCTGACAGGGGGGGTCGTTGTCTGAACAACAAAGACATCGCTCTCCCTAACATTTTCTTCGATTTTGACTTTAATATTCTCGTTGCTAAAGCGAGTAATTTTTAATTCCCCTAAGGGCATACCCATGTGTGAAGCAATTGATTTTGCAAGACTTGGGTGACTGCTTCCAGAAAAAATCTTCATTTCTCCTAGCATATGTCGCCCCATTTACTATTCTAACGGAACCTAGACCCTATGAAAACTTAATGATTTAATTCTTAGGTTTTTATACGCTTAATGTCAACGCCTACGGACCGAAGTTTATGGTCGAGATGTGCATAGCCACGATCAAGATGATAAATACGCTCAATGGTGGTAGATCCTTCTGCGACCAATCCCGCAATAACGAGTCCAGCTGAAGCTCTAAGATCAGACGCCATCACGGTGGTACCCGAAAGACGAGAAGGGCCATGCACGTGTGCAGTGCGTCCATCAATATCGATTGAGGCACCTAAACGCTGAAGTTCCATAACATGTTGAAATCTATTTTCGAAAATATTTTCTACAATGGTGGATGTACCCTCGGCTTGGGTTAAAACAGCCATGCATTGTGCTTGAAGATCCGTAGGAAAATCCGGATACGGAGCTGTACTAATATGAATAGGCTGCAAGCGATTAGAGGGTGAGCGCTCTAAACTGAGTATTTTCTTGGTTGCATCAAATTGGTATTTACATCCAGATCGCTCTAAGGCCATCAGCAAAGCGGCCACATGTTCTACGATCACACCCGTGAGGCTGAGAGATCCCCCGGCGATGGCTAAGGCGCATATGAAGGTACCCACTTCAATTCGGTCTGGGATAATTGTGTAATGCGCACCACCGGCACGGATTTGACCCTCAATCCTCAGCGTGGAGGTACCAATTCCCTCAATGGGAATTCCCATTGCAACCAAAAGGTAAGCGAGATCTGAGACCTCAGGTTCTTGAGCAGCATTTCTTAATATGGTCTTTCCATCTGCAAGGGCAGCAGCTAATAAACTATTTTCTGTGGCTCCAACGCTCACATACGGAAAAGTATGATCGATTCCCTTGAGTCTTTTTCCTGCAGGAAGAGTTGCTTCAACATAGCCATGATGAATATCGATTGAAGCTCCCATTTTGGACATCACTTCTAAATGGAGATCAATGGGTCTTGCCCCGATGGCACATCCCCCAGGCAAAGAGACTGAGGCTTTTCCAAAACGAGTTAAAAGGGGGCCCAACACAAGAATCGAAGCTCGCATGGTTTTAACTAATTCATAGGGAGCCTTAAATTCACTGGGTTGATTGCAGGTCAGCGATTGGCTAATAGCCAAAAGAGAAGGACTCGTCTCATGAGAAACCAAGGTTCCGAGGGTACCTAGGACTTTCTCCATTGTTCGTATATCAGCGACAGCGGGTAGGTTCTTTAAAATTAAAGTTTCATCGGTGAGTAGACATGCGGCCATACAAGGGAGGGCGGCATTCTTTGCTCCAGAGATTTCGATAGATCCATGGAGAGATGATCCACCGCGTAAGATAATTTTATCCACGGTCAACTCGATAACTTAGACGCTGTTGATGACCATCAATGAGATTAATTTCTTTAATTTGAGCTGGAGGGGGTATATGTTTCTCTAAGCCATCAGCGATATGTTTAGCTAATTCGATAGGATCGTTAATCCCCAATTCAGATAAAAGTTTCCCACGGAAAGGATCCAGCAGTGCATCCAGATGAGTTTCCAGTTCTCTAAAGTCCATGACCACATCAAAACTGTCAAGTCCTTGTCGTCCAGTCACAACCTCAATTAAGTAGTCATGACCCTCCCACGCCCCATTCGGATGGCGAAAAACGATACTTAATGGGCGTTGAACCGCCGCCTCAAACTTGTATTTATTGGACGTTTCTTTCATTGGGAAATCCTAATCCTTAGTTACATTATCTCCATCGTCCCACGCGGAGGCTAAACTTATCTATTGGAGTTTGTAGAATGAATGGTCTAGGAACCAATTGGTCTTCACGTCATCCCAAAAGAGAGGCCATTGAGAGGGAAGTACTTGATTTTGATGTCCTCTATATCGGGGGCGGACCTAGTAACTTAATAAGTTTATGGCATTTATTAAACCAATTAGAAGAAGCTAAGAAAAAAGGAAAAACACTCCCCCCAATCACTATTGGATTAATTGAAAAAGGGGATCAAATTGGCGATCATATTTTTAGTGGTGCAGTCCTCGACCCCAAGGCTCTCGAGGAGGCGATGCCGGATTATCTTGAGCGTGGATTTCCCACCGAAGGATGTGTTCAGCGAGAAGAAGTCTGGCTTTTGACATCCGAGCGTCAGGGCGTTCAGGCTCCCATTATTCCGCCGTTTCTTCATAATATAGGCCATCACATCATTTCTCTCTCTAAGGTCTGTCGCTGGCTCGCCTCTGAAATTGAAAAGCGATCAGTCGAAGGTATCGATGTCATGATTCTTCCAGGCTTTTCAGCGATGAAAATTTTATGGGAGCAAGACGGTTCCGGTACCCCTCGGGTTAAAGGAGTACAAACGGCAGATAAGGGGGTGGATCGAGAGGGAAATCCTAAGTCCAATTTTGAACCTGGTAATTTCCTTCATGCCAAAATCACAATTTTTGGAGAAGGTCCCCGTGGCCATCTATCGAGAGAATTAGAAGAGGTCTTACACCTCCAGTCTACTTCCGTGAATCCACAGGTTTACGAAATGGGGGTCAAGGAGATCTGGGAAGTTCCAGAGGGCAACATTGAAGAAGGATTTGTGTTGCATAGTACAGGTTGGCCCCTGCCTCAAGGTGAAATTGGGGGATCTTGGGTCTATGCGCTCGGTAAAAATAAGGTTTCTATAGGGTATGTCGTCAGTCTTGATTCACACGACCCCTTTATAGATGGACATGCCGTTTTACAGCTCTTCAAAACACATCCGAAGATCGCTCCATTTTTACATGGTGGGAAAATGCTTCAATATGGCGGCAAAGCCCTTGCTATTGGGGGTTGGTATTCGATGCCCCAACTTGCTTTTCCCGGGGGCATGTTAGTTGGAGATGCGGCTCAGATGGTGAATGCAGCTCGCCTCAAAGGAATTCATTTAGCGATGAAAGGGGGGATGTCTGCGGCTGAAACAATTGCGGACTGCCTCTTAGCGAATGACTTTTCTTTCCCTCAACTCGAAAAATATTCCGAGCGTTTTATGGAGTCATGGGCAGGAGTCGAACTATATACTTCTCGTAATTTTCATGGAATTGTCCAACATGGATTAACTCCATCAGCGTTCACGAAACTTAATGTTGCTCTGCTGACGAATGGCTGGGTACCCGGTGATCCTTTGCGAGTTAATAAGGATGCCGCCCAGACCGAAACGACCGAGAAATATTACGGTAAGAAGGGGGTCAAATATAGTGATGTTCAGGATCTGATTAAGACGGAAGGTCAACAATTTTCAAAATTAGACAATGTCTATGCCAGTGGAACTCAGCATGACGAGCATCAACCTTGTCATTTAAAAATTGTGAAGGGTAATGAGATTTGTGTTGAATGTTATGAAGAAAAAGGAGCTCCGTGTACCGTCTTCTGTCCGGCGCAAGTTTATGAAATGCATCCCGATGCCTTGGGACACGTGAAGCAAGTAGATATTGCTTTTTCTAATTGCGTACATTGCAAAACATGCGACATTAAATGTCCGGAAGAGAATGTTATTTGGACGCCTCCCGAGGGGGGCGGTGGACCCAAATACACTTTGTGCTGAGGTATCCATGAACCCAAAAATGTTTGATATTCTTTGCTGCCCAGTTTGCCAAGGTGATGTTGTATTGTCCGATTATGAGATCGCCTGCGTAAAATGCCATCTTCGTTATCCCATTGAGGATGGTATTCCGGTGATGCTCGCTGAAAGGGCTCGAAAATCTTCATGAACGCCTTAAGCCCCCAGTTACTTCGCAATCAGATTTCTCAAATTCAGGGTCTAAAGATTATCGTGATCGGTGATTTCATTTTGGACCATTTTATTTTTGGTTCGGTACACCGACAATCGCCCGAAGCCCCAGTCCCTGTTCTCGATCTAGAATCTGAAATCTATATGCCGGGCGGGGCAGGTAATGTTGCCATTAATTTAAAAAAATTAGGATGTGATCCCGTTCCCTTTGGTGTTCGAGGTGAGGATGAAGCGGGTAGCATGCTTGTAAAGTATTTAGATGAATCGGGTATTCCCACGTTGGGACTTCATGTTGACCGCAGCCGTCCCACAACGACTAAAACCCGTCTCATTGAATTACCGCACCAACATCGTATTCGATATGATCGCGAAGTTCGTACCTCTCTCGATGATGAATTACGCGATGCCTTGATTCGATCTATATTGGACCTACTCCCCGAAGCGTCCGGAGTATTAATCTCCGATTACGCCAAAGGCGTAGTCGATCAAGAACTCTTAAATCAAGTGCAGCGTGCATGTCAGAATCAGAATATTCCTTGGGTGGTCGATCCCAAGCCTCAGCATAAACAGTTTTACCGTAACGCAAGGGTACTCACCCCCAATACGAAAGAAGCTGCTGCACTTTCCGGCATGCCTTGTGACTCAGATGATGAAGTCGAACGATCTGGAAAAGCACTCATTTCCGAACTTCACCTCGAAGGCCTTTTGATCACACGATCGGAGAAGGGTATGTCTCTCTTTCCATCTCCCCAAGCTCCAGTACTTCACGTTCGAACGCACGCTCGAAAAGTTATAGATGTCAGTGGTGCCGGCGATACTGTCATTGCGGTTTTCACTGCCGCCTTAGCTTCAGGAGCTTCCTGGGAAACGGCCGCCTCCCTCGCCAACCTTGCTTCAGGAATTGCTGTTTCCAAACTAGGGACCAGTTTTGTGACTCCGGATGAGCTTTATCAAGCTTTGGCTATTTAAGCTCTACCGATACATGAAATAGAGTCCCAAAAGGAATCCGTTCTTTCATGGGCTCAAAACTTAGGGTGAAAGTCATCGTTTCTTTGGGTTTTACGCCCTTAATCCAAGTTCCACCGCTCGCCACACCCACCAGTGAACCCTCTTCGTTAAAAACGGCAATCGAAAATGAGGGATATTTCCGAATTGAGCTTGCATTCGTCACTTGAATATTGGCTATCACCTTGATTTCCGTGCTCTTCATGTTAAATAAAGAATTTTTTTGAGTAAAAACTACATGATTAACAATGAGACCGTCCACTTCGTTTTCAATACGAATAATCTTGTCCCATAGAAACGGTAATTTGGTGTGTCCGAGACTCTTCAGGGGTGATGTTTTTTCATCGGCGGGATTTTTTATGAAGGAGTCTTTCGGGGCTACTTCGAGTATTTCGACAGGGCGACATGCAGATAAAAGAAGCACGCCTAAAAAAAAGAAATGTTTGCCTGTTTGGTTTCGATTGAAAATCATAGGGACCCTCACTTAAATATATCAAGTATGATCGATACGAGTCCCCAACTTACGTCCTTAGAGGATTCGTGAAAGAGTACTTGGAGTATTCAATGGGACTCTTTAGACTAGATATTCACAACAAATGATTGGGTGCCGTCGTGGTCTCCGGTGTCTTTTTAACGCTTGAAGGAATTGAGGGGTCTGGGAAGAGTACCCAGATGCGTCTATTGTCCGAGCGCCTCAGAGAAAAAAAATTACCCCTGGTCGTCTCTAAGGAGCCGGGGGGCACATCATTAGGTATTCGAATTCGACAAGTACTCTTAGATCGAGATCCTACAGTGGAAACCTGTACTCCTGAATCAGAACTCTTTCTTTTTTATGCAGATCGTGCGCAGCACCTTCAGGAAGTGATCCGTCCAGCCCTAGCTGAAAACAAGATCGTACTAGTGGATCGGTTTGAAGATTCAAGTCGAGCGTACCAGGGAACCCTTGGAGCTTCTAAAAGTCTTCTCGATCAATTAGCTGAAAATATTTTAGGATCTACCCGGCCTCATCTGACCATTTTGCTAGATATTGACTCCGAACTTAGTCTTCAGCGGGTTGAAACTCGTAATTTATCTTTAGGTCGCGAATTCAAGGAGCGCCGTTATGACCAAGAAACCCTTCGATTTCATCAAGAAGTTCGCTCACGTTTTTTAGAGATTGCAAGGGCAGAACCTCGCCGTGTTTTTATTGTCGAAGCTCATCACCCCCCCGAGCAGGTTTTTGAATCGATTTGGGATCGAGTATCCGAGACGCTCAAAGCACATGGTCATTTGGTCTCCTGATGCCATCTCGATTTATTGGACATAGTGAGCAGAGAGAGCAACTTGCGAGGCGATTTCAATCCAAAAAACTAGGCCAAACACTCTTGTTTCAAGGCCCTACCTCGATTGGAAAAAAACTTCTAGCTTTAGACTTAGCGCAAAAAGATCTTTGCGAGAAAAATAATAGTTGTGGTTCCTGCCAACCGTGCTGTTTATATCTGGAAACAAATCTTATTGATGCTCCTCCACCTAACTTACTATTCATTGCTCCAGAGGGGAAAGCAGGACAGATTAAGGTAGAAAGTTTGAGAAGTGTACAAGATTTAGAGGGCGGTATTTTTGAGTGGCTCGGAACCTCTTTGGGCCCTGATCTGCACAAATGGGTCATTATTGATGACGCACACCAACTAAATACCACGTCGGCTAATATGCTTCTTAAACTTCTGGAAGAGCCACCGTCCCATGTCTATTTTATTTTGATCACTCACCGACCTGAAGCGATGCTTCCAACCATTAAGAGCCGGTGCGAGCGGGTTATCATTTCTCCGCTCGATTCCTCCGAAGTCCAACAAATAGCCCTCTCTCATGGTTGGGTGAAAGGTGAAATTCCGCCCATGTTATCTCTTGCAGAAGGAACGTGTCGATATCTTGATCTAGAGCGCTATGAACGAGCCCTTCTCCAAGTAGATACCTGGTTAAAGTTGCTTGAAGGGAAGGGCGACTTACGAGATATAGATCAACTTTTAACTCAGAAGAAAGAAGATGAAGCGACAGCTTCAAACCAATGGTTGAGGGACACGCTAGAGTTACTCCTGAGAATTATTAATGACCTAAATCGTATTCGATACCATGCTGAACCAAGTTTACTTTTTTATTCTGAAAGGTTAAGAATTATCAGCGAGCGAGAAATCCCTCTTCGAGAAATCGAAGACAAGGCACTTGAGGCACTCCGTCATGTTGATCGAAATCCTTCGGCAAATATGATTCTACAAGAACTGGCTTTTTTATTAACTTAAGACGGCAGGGGTTCTTCGTGCTTGCACTCAGGACAAAGCAAGACGGTAATGGGATCTTTGCCGCGGGGCTTTCTAATCTTTTCTCCCATGTAAGCATTAGCACATTGGGGGCATGCAATCGGTCGAGGCTTATCCCAAGTGATAAAGTCACATTTGGGATACCCTGTACATCCATAAAAAATTTTGCCAAATCGACTTTTTCTTGGAGAAATATCTGACTGACATCTTGGGCACTGAAATCCTTCAAGAATTTCGCGTTTGACTGTTTTGCACGTTGGATAATTTTCGCAACAAGTAAAGAGTCCATAGCGCCCCCATCGTTTTACGAAATATTTATCGCAGTTGGGACATTTCTCTTCGGTCCGTTCGTCGGGAGGAGCCGGAATACCCTTCGGATCCGCTTTGACAATCCCCTTGCAATCTTTGGGACCATGAGGGCAGGCCCAAAAAGGTCCATATTGACCTCGCTTTAGTACCATGGGCGTCTCGCCGCAAAGAGGACATTCGGGTGGATCAATATTAGGATCTACGTCCTCTAGATCTCGCGTGTAGTCGCACGTTGCAAGATCCAACACTTCTTCAGCCTTCTTCTTTTTAGTCTTTTTAGGTTTTTGGTATCGAGTGCATCCTAAAAATAGACCGTTACGCCCTATGCGCTTGATAAGTTTCCCTTTTGCTTCTTCCCCGCATTTGGGACAAGACTCACCCGTTGGAACCCCCGCTTTTAGATCCTGCATTTTCTTTCCAGCTGAATTCACTAATTTGATAAAAGGTTTATAAAACTCATGAAGGGTAGCGGCGTAGGTCTTCTTTCCTTCTTCAATCAAATCTAAGTCTTCTTCTAAGTGTCGCGTATAGCCCATTTCCATGAGTTCCTCAAATCCCTCGACTAGAAGATCGCTTACGACCATTCCGATCTGAGTAGGTTTGAATGATTTCTCAATTTTGACTACGTATTCCCTCTTTTGAACCGTCTCTATGATTGCAGCGTAGGTACTAGGTCGACCGATACCCTCTTTTTCTAATTTTTCTATGAGTGAAGCATCGTTGTAGCGTGCGGGAGGTTTTGTAAACTGCTGACTTACATCGGTATTGATCAACTCTAAAGTTTCATCAGGCTGAAGGTCGGGCAGACCAATGGATTCCTCCTCTTCCTCTTCTCCTTGAAGTTTGGTGGCATCCTTGATGCTTTCTGCCAAGGACTCCTCCTCATCGGCTCGATAAACACTGAGCCATCCAGCGAATCGTTCAATTTCCCCCTTCGCTTCAAAGACAACCACTTGCTTGTTAGCGAGGGTACTTGAAGCTGTGACCGTAGTGAGATCAAAACGAGAGGCTTCCATCTGTGAGGCTACCGCTCGTCGCCATATTAGGGCGTAAAGTCTAAATTGTGAGGGATCAAGATGTCCCCGTATGGATTCAGGAGTCCGATTGAAATCCGTGGGACGGATTGATTCGTGAGCATCTTGGGCGTCCGATTTCCCTTTATAAATCCGCGGTGCCTTAGGAAGAAAATCTGCACCATATTTCTTTTTGATAAAATCACGAGCCCCTTCAATGGCCTCGGGAGCCATTCGGGGAGAATCTGTTCGCATATAAGTGATGAGACCAATTGGTTCTCCTGAACCCAAGTCAACACCTTCGTAAAGACGTTGAGCTGTTTGCATCGTTCGCGTTGCCCCAAAACCTAATTTACTAGAAGCTTCCCGCTGGAGCGCAGCGGTGGTAAAAGGTGCTGCAGGATTTCGATTCTTCTCTTTGGTATTTAGATCTGAAATAACGTAGCTTGCTTTTTTGAGTGCTTCATGAAGAATTCGAGCCTCTTTCTCACTGCCGATTCTCAGCTTTTGTTCTGTATTTCCAAATTGAAGCATCTGATCATCTATCTTTTTAAGACGCATCCAAAAAGTCGCAGGTTTAACCTTTCGTAGGGGCTTGAATTCCCCTTTAAAAGTCCAATATTCAATAGGCTTGAAAGCTTCTATTTCCCTTTCTCTGTCTACGATAAGTCGTAACGCAATACTTTGAACCCGACCTGCGCTAAGGCCTCGGCGAACCTTGTCCCAAAGGACTTTAGAGACCTTGTAGCCTACAAGTCGATCAAGAACGCGGCGTGCTCGTTGTGCATCGACAAGGTTTTGATCGACATTTCGAGGATGCTCCATTGCAATTTTGATTCCATTCGGAGTTATCTCATTGAATAAGACTCGGTGAACAGGTAAATTTTTAGGAGGCTTAATGACTTCCATTAAATGCCAAGCAATGGCTTCACCTTCTCGATCTGGATCGGTAGCTAGATAGATTTCGTCTGCAGCTTTAGAAAATTTTCGAAGTTCTGCAACATTTTTTTTCTGACGGTCAGGAATCTCATAATACTCATCGAAGTCATTATCGACATCGATGGTTTCCCGTTTACCCTCCGATAAAGTAATGGTCTCTTGTGTGGGAAGATCACGAATGTGACCTGCTGAAGCTAGTACTTTGAAATCTTTTCCAAGGTACTTTCCGATAGTTTTAGATTTAGTTGGGCTCTCAACAATAACAAGTTTCACGAGGGGTTCGTCTCCACATTAGGGTGAATAGCGGATAATGAGGTATCCCCATAGGGGTCTGTCAATAGGTCAATCGGCCAACCCCCTCTATTTAAGGGGTATTCAAACAGGCTGAACCCCTTTAATTTATTGGATAAATACATCTTTTAAAAAAATATATATATAGTTTCAGAAAGTCCAGCCCTCTTCGATCCCGAAGAAACCCCTAATCGCCAAAGGGCTGCCTCGCCTTGGAAATCACACTTTGCGGCTTTTAGCGTTCGCTGATAAACTAATTAATCACAAAAAACGCTTCAAAATCGAGGGTTCCTTATGTCTCGTCAATGCTCAATCTGTGGTAAAAAACCTCAATTTGGTAACAATGTTTCGCACTCTAATAATGTGACTAAACGGCGTTGGAATCCCAATCTTCAAACGGTTCGAGCTTTTGTCAAAGGTGCCCCTAAGCGCATCTCAGCTTGTACGGCTTGCATCCAAGCAGGAAAAGTTACTAAAGCTCCTCGAGGATTAGGTCGCGCTAAAAAAACAGCTTAAACGTATTTGATATCATAGCTAAAGGTTAGGTGAGGATCATGATTCTTGCCCTAGATTCTGCCACCGACATTATTTATCTATCCGTTTTTAATGACTCAGAGGCTTTCTCGTTAGCTATTCCCTCAGAACAGGGTAAGCGCCATAGCGTTCTGTTGATGAAATCTATTGATACCCTATTGGCCAATCATAATTTACTTCCAACTCAAATTCAGGGAGTAGTCTGCGGAGTGGGCCCCGGAGGATTTACCAGTTTGCGGGTAGGGGTAGCAACCGCTGAGGGTTTGGCGATTGGCGGCCTTCCTAC
Source organism: Holophagaceae bacterium (assembly GCA_023257195.1). GTDB lineage: Bacteria > Acidobacteriota > Holophagae > Holophagales > Holophagaceae > Acidiparvus > Acidiparvus fluvialis. The sequence continues at coordinate 122,523 of JALRCU010000041.1, read as the reverse complement.
ATGGGGATTTACTTCCTTTGAATTTAGACGGGCGGCTCTCCACTTGGATCAACGCCTCTCCACCTGCTGGATTGCCCTTGAGGGCCAGCGAGGAGACCTGTTCGTTCAGCCCTGGAATCATGAAGCTCCATTGGCGCCAGCTTCATTAAAGTCCATTCCCCGCTTCAAAGAAGCGGTGGGCCACAACCCTTGGTGGGCTCCCCGAGCCATCCTCGAGAAGATCAATCATACTCACCCCCCTATTTCTATTGCGGATGAAGAAAATGCCATGCTTCGAGGGCTAGTCGCCCTTGGCCGATTAAAAATCAAAGCCCCTCCTCAAAAGCCCCTTGTACCGTTTTATATCCGAGATACTGATGCAGAAATTCATCTAAGGTCATCTCGAGATCACCCCGTATCCTCCTAGAACGCGAATGATGAATCTTTTAATTTCCACTGACCCCTATCCTTCCTGGATACATAAACTTGAATTAGAGGTCTTTGGTTCTCCGTGGGGTCCATTAGCCCCTCATGAAATTGTATTTATAGAGACCCCCTGGGCTTATGCGCGATGGAGTATCAATCTCGTCGCTAAAGAGGCAGAGCTTTTGCGTATTGTGACCCACCCGTCCCATTTAAGAAAAGGGAAGGCAAAAGGATTACTTCTAGCCAGCGATTACTATTTCAAACAACAAGGAGTCGACCATTTATTGCTTGAAGTTCGAGAAAGCAACACGGCAGCCCGTGAACTCTATCAAAACCTCGGATGGTCTTTTTATCGCCAAAGAATTTCCTACTATTCCGATGGTGAAAACGCTCAACTTTATGAAAAAAGGCTCTAGATCAGATAGCCTTGTTATGAGGTCTTCACTTGAATCAACCATCAAAACGTGCGCCGGAATTGAATCGTCTCTATCTTGGAGCCGCGCTCATAGCGCTCATTTGGGTCATTTTTGGAATTTATAAAACGTTAAGTGTCCAAGTTGGTGGGAGTCTTGACGCACCATCGAGATGGATTTTGGTCGGCGTAGGTATTATCAATGTCTTTGCGATTGCAGCGCTGCTCTTCATGTTGGTTCGTATCATTGCAAAGCTCTATTTCGAAAGACGACGGGGAATTTTAGGTTCCAAATTGAGGTCGAGACTTGTCACCACGCTTTTTGCGGTAAGTATTATCCCTAGTCTTATTCTGTTTGTCGTTGGGCAAAACTTTATCTCTAAAAATGTCGATCGATGGTTTGAACCCGAGGTTAGAAATGTTCTCTCAAGTGGGAAGCAAATTGCAGACGAATTGGAGAGTAACTACCAGTCTCGTCTTACCGATGCCGCCCGAGTGTTTAAAAGAACCCAAAATCCTGCTTCCACGAGAGTCACAGAGGTTGACATTGATTTAGTAGGGTCTCTTTCAAATAAAAATGGACGAGGGTGGCAATTAAGAACGGTAGATATCAAAAAAGGTCTCAAGCCTCCACCTTGGCCAAAAATGACTGCGTTCAAAAATAGAATTTTGGCTCCCGAGGGAGAGTGGATCCTTCAGACTATCGAGCAAAAAGGGGAATATTGGGTTATTGGCGTTCTGATTCCACTTGATACCTATAATCGAATGCTTACGATACGCCAGCGGTATCGAGAAGAAAGTGATGTCACCAGAGGTCGCGAAGCCATTGAAATTCTACCTCAGCGAACCTTCACTTTTCTTACTCTTTTGACTCTTTTTATTGCTGTTTGGTTTGGGCTTGCCCTAGCCAAATCTTTATCCGAGCCTATTCAAAGTTTAGCAAAAGCAGCCCAGCGAGTAGGATCAGGCGACCTAGAGGTGGAGCTAGCCATTACGGGAAAAGACGAATTAACGTTTCTGGCTCAAAGTTTTAATGCTATGACGCGCGATCTGAAAAAAAGTCAGACATCAATACGAGAACAATCTGAAAATATCGAGCAGCAACGACTTTATCTTGATCAGTTGTTAAGCACGCTGCCAGTAGGTGTTATTAGCTGGCGGGCCAGTGGAGAACTTGCCATTATGAATGCCTCCGCCTGCCATCTTTTCGGATTACAAATCTTCCGGCATGATCTTCAACCCTGGGAATCCATCAAGCGTTTACCAGGTCTTGATGTGCTTGATCGACTCAAAAATGCCGTCAGGGATTCGGGTCGGCGTCTCCAAGAAGAATTTCGTATTGGCGGAGAAGCCGAGGGTCGACTTCTCCGAGCTTTCATAGAAGTTCAATCAGACGGTGGAATCCTCGCAGTTGTCGAGGATCTCTCTCTTTTGGCGCAAGCCGAGAAGCGAGCCGCTTGGCAGGAAGTAGCTCGCCGTATGGCCCACGAAATTAAAAATCCCCTGACTCCCATCCAACTCACCGCTCAATTAATGCTCCGAAAAAGCAGAGAAGGTCGTTTAGATATTGCTTCCGTAGAGGAAGGTTCTCAAACTATTTTGTCAGAGGTCACAAGTCTCTCAAATTTGGTGGATAGTTTTTCAAAATTTGCCCAACTACCTACCCCCGTATTTAAGGCTTGTAATCCAATCGAACTGCTCCAAACGGTGGCTACTCTCTATGAACCTAATCATCCTGAAATTCAATGGGAAGTCACTTCTGATCCTACTTGTACTTTTGCAAAGTGGGATCGAGATATGATCAAACGAGCCCTTATTAATCTGATTGATAATGCCGTATCGGTCTTGCATGAGTACCCACCAACTAAGGAGCCCGCCACTATTCGACTCGCACTGGTGCGAAAAGGATCTGAAGTTTCATTCAGGGTCGAAGATAATGGGCCTGGTGTTTTACCTGAAAACCAAGAACATCTTTTCGAACCTTATTTTTCTATGAAGCGCAAAGGTACTGGTCTTGGCTTGGCCATTGTTCAAAAAATTGTAGAAGATCACGGTGGATCTACTCGTTATGAAGCCCTCCCCCTAGGCAGCCGCTTTATTCTAACTTTTCCACTTTAAGATTTATCCAAAAATTCTTTTGAACTCATCACGACGTGTAACCACCTCAGGATGGCTCAAGTCTAATTTGAGGGGCGTTACGCTGATCCACTGATCTAACACGGCATCTGCGTCACACCCTTCTTGTCGGGAGTAGGTAGGCGCGCTCTCGCCCCCGATCCAATAGTAGGGCTTTCCTCGAGGATCTTTTCTCTGCTCAACAACATCATGATAAGCCCGATTATCTTGTCCCGTTAACCGAACACCCAGGGGCACCTGTTGGGGGAAATTGACATTCCAAATAGTTTGAGGCGGCAGAGGCATCTTTTCCCATTGTTCTAAAAAAGTCGCCAAGAAGGGCTTGGTGTTCTCCAGGTTTCCCCTCGTAGTTAAAGAAAAAGCCGCAGCTCGAGCACCCAAAAGACAGCCTTCAATAGCAGCTGCCACCGTCCCCGAATAAAAAACATCTTCACCCAGGTTCCAGCCATAGTTGACCCCGCTGAGCACCCAGTCTGGTTTTCGCTCCAGCTTGTGATAAAAACCTAAATTTACACAGTCTACAGGCGTACCATCACTTGAATATCGATCTACACCTACCTCGTTCATTCTGATGGGACTATGGAGCGATAGGGCGCTAGAGATAGCTGATCGATTTCGGTCAGGTGCAATGACTACCACTCGGCCAAAACGTGAGGCTACGGTAGCCAGTAGATCAATACCCTCCGATTGAATTCCGTCATCGTTCGTCACTAAAATAAGTCGTTCGCTCATTGTTCCTCAGTTCCGTTAAGGTATCTTAATATATTCTCATTAATAATCTGCCTTCTTCGATCATTTACTTTAATCTTGTTTCTTAGTCTATGTCCAAAGTGCACCCTCACTCCCCTACAGCACCTGAATCCCGGGACTCTCTTTTTTTAAGAGCCATGAATTTACTTAAGACAGCAGGCTATAAAAAAACCATTCATCGAGAAACCCTCGTACGCTTCTTTCTAGTGAATCCCGGCCCCCTCACTTCAGAGGATATACAAAAACGAACTAAAGGCTTAGATAAGGTAACGATTTATCGATCGCTAGCTAGTTTTGAGTCCGCAGGGCTTCTGAGAAAGATTGATTTTGGGGATGGGCTTTTACGCTATGAACTCAATCTTAATGATGGCGAGCACCACCATCATGTCATATGTACGCAATGCGGCAGAGTTGATGTCATTGACCACTGTGAAGCATCCCCCGTGTCCCATATAGAGGCTCAAACAGGTTACCGATCGATTCGACACTCTTTAGAATTCTTTGGGCTATGTCCCCAATGCCAATAATTTCTTCACTGTAAAGGATGTGGTAATGACTGCTAAAGTTCCTGTCTCCTACGAGTCTTATCTAAAAATCCCTGAGTTGACGAACATTCAGGTTCCTTTGGCTGAGCCAAGTGCGCACGATGAAATGCAATTTATTGTGGTTCACCAGGCCTATGAATTGTGGTTTAAACTTCTAACCCATGAAATTCAAGCGATGATTACTTTTCTCAACAAAGGCAATTTACCCCAATCTATTTGGACCATGAAGCGGTGTATTGAAATTACCCGGGTATTAAATCAACAAATCCATGTCATGGAAACGATGAGCCCCACTTCTTTTTTAGAATTCAGAAATCTTCTCAACCCAGCCTCAGGCCTTCAGAGTTATCAATTTAGATGTTTAGAGTTCATGTCCGGCTTAAAGCACGAACGATATCTTGGCCTGTATGAGGCAGACTCTTTAGCTCATAAGGCGCTTACCCAAGCACTCAGTGAGCCGACGATATGGGATGCATTCATGACATATTTGAAATCTCTAGGGTTTGAAGTAGGGGGAGATTCGGATCAATTAGCATCCTTAAAAATTATTTACACTGAACCTAAATGGAATTCACTTCATTTCTTTTGCGAGTCTTTAATGGACTATGATGAGTCCTTCAGGGTTTGGCGACACCGCCACTTTTTGATGGCGGAGCGCATGATTGGATTCAAGCCTGGAACTGGGCATCAAGAACTTCCCAAAATTAAACATCCTCAAGCAGGAGACCTCCCTTCGGGCGAATCAGGTCAGGCATTTCGAGATGCAGGAGTTCATTATCTTAAGAGCCGAACAGAACCGAGGTATTTCCCTCTTCTTTGGGAACTCAGGACACACTTAGGTTGATGTGATTCATCCCGATCCTATCCAGCGGGGTGATCTGTAGATTGGTCGGCGCGACAAGATTTGAACTTGCGACCCCTACCACCCCAAGGTAGTGCGCTACCAGGCTGCGCTACGCGCCGAAATTCTAACTCTAAAGGTGTCCACGAGATTCGTCAAGTAATGATAATCGGGCGACTCAATTGATCAATCATTTCGCGAAGAGACGCTTTTGCTTCTTCAATTTGATTGCTTCGATTGATCGACGGTAGCGAATCAACCTCAAGATCAATCGTGATGGATAAATCTTGAGATTGTGCCGTTTCTTCCTGCGGCGATAAAACTAAAGTATGGATAGGCTTCGAAGCTTCTTGTGCAGCCTCGCGAATTGATAGACCAGATTCAATTAGGCGTTTCATCTTTGTAAAAATAGGAAGATCATCACGATGGTAGTAGCGTAAGTTTCCTTGACTTCTCCTGGATTTGAAGGATTCGATATTGAGTTCCCAGTATCTTAAATCTTTTGGGGTGACCCCAATGATCCGAGCCGCGTCTCCAATCTTAAACCAAAGCTGTTGCATTAGTTCTCTCGATGCTCAATGCCCAAAATCTTGAGGCGCTTATAAAGGTTAGAACGATCCACGCCGGCTTTTTCGGCAACGCGAGTCATATTACCTTTTTGGAGTTGAATCTCTCGCTCTAAGTAAATTTTTTCAAACCAATCCCGTGCATCTTTAAGGGTGGCAAATTCAGGAAAGGAGAAAGGATCAACATTATGAATTTGTCGAGAAGGCAAAGGGAGAAGATCGCGTTTATGAATTTCTGGAGTACGAGATAAAATCATGGCCCGTTCCATCAGATTTTTGAGTTCACGTACATTGCCAGGCCATTCGTGAGAGGTCAAAATACTACGTGCTTCCGGAGTTAGCATCTTGGGACTCTTTCCGGAACTTTTAGCAATCTGCTTAATGAATAATTCTGATAGCGGCAATATATCTTCGGGGCGTTCCCGGAGCGAAGGTACTCTGAGCGGCACAACGGCTAACCGAAAATAAAGATCTTCTCTGAATTGGCCTTGCTTAATGAGTTCTCCTAGATCTTTATTGGTGGAGGCAATCACCCGACAATCCACCGTCACCGAGGTTTCTGATCCCAAAGGTTCGATTCGACCCTCCTGGAGGGCCCTTAATACCTTAGCCTGGGTTCGAAGGGACATATCACCGATTTCATCTAGGAACAGGGTTCCCCCATCCGCTTCTCTAAAGCGTCCTCGAGCATCCTTCAGGGCACCCGGGAAACTTCCTCTTGCATGACCAAATAATTCGCTCTCGATGAGATCATCGGAAATTGCAGCACAATTAACTTCAATAAACGGTCCATGCGCACGAGCACTTTTTTGGTGAATTAGCCGGGCAATGTCTTCTTTGCCTGTTCCATTCTCTCCGGTAATGAGAACTCGTCCATTGGAGGCCGAAATAAGAGTAAGGCTAGAAAGAAGATCCCGCATGATAGGGCTTTCAGCAACAAAAAAACGCTCCTGCTCGATGAGAGACTTTAGTTTTTTATTTTCACGCTCCAATTTAGATTGACGAATAGCATTGCCGGCAACAAGCAAAAGCCTCTCTAAATCGATAGGTTTTTCTAGAAAATCAAATGCTCCATACTTGGTAGACTCAAGAGCTGTATTAATAGTTCCATGACCACTGATCATAATGATGGGTAATTCAGGCTGAATCTTTTTGAGTTCTTTCAGAGTTTTGAGTCCATCAAGTCCTGGTAGCCAAACATCTAATAAGACAAGATCGACGGCTTCGCCATCAGGTCCCCCTATGAGATCAATAGCTTTTTCCCCATTATCGGAGCGAAGGACTTGATAGCCCTCATCCTTGAGCGCTGTACTGAGGGATTTTCTAATCCCAGGTTCGTCATCAACAAGCAGGATAGTCTTAGAGACTTGCATGGAGAAAGATTATCGCATTCACAGGGAAAGTGTAATTATTACCCTGATGAAAAGCGGTTGAAACATGGGAAAATAGTTTTCTATGCTGATTGATGCACACTGCCATCTAACGGGAACCTATCTCCTAGAGTCCGAAGTCGCTCCGACCCTGACCCGTGCGGAAGCCCAAGGTGTCACGGGATTCATTGCCGTAGGTACAAGCCTTGAAGACTCCCATGCGGTTCTTGACTTGACTCAAAAAGCCCCCAACATTCAAGCGAGCCTTGGTATCCATCCCCATGAAGCAAAAACCTGGAATCACGACACCGACAGGGAGCTAGAATCCATGCTACGAAACCCCTCAGTTCGATTTGTCGGAGAAACAGGCCTCGATTTTCACTACAACTTGAGTCCTCGGGATCAGCAAGAACAAGTCTTTCGACTTCAGATTAGGCTAGCAAAAAAAATTCATAAGCCCCTCATGATCCACACTCGAGAAGCACCTACCGATACACTAAAAATTCTTAAAGAAGAAGGTGCAGAAGAAGTTCAAGGAATTATCCACTGTTTCTCCGAGGATCTACACTTTGCCAAACAAGCCATCGACTTAGGTTTCTATATTAGTTTTTCTGGTATTCTTACTTTCAAAAAAGCCGAGATGATTCGTGAAGTAGCTCAATGGGTTCCTCAAGATCGTATTTTGGTTGAAACTGACGCCCCTTTTCTTGCCCCCGCTCCCCATCGCGGTAAGCCCAATGAACCTGGCTTTGTTCGCTTTACAGCCGAAGCCCTTGCGGGTCTTCGGGGGCTTTCTCTTAATCAATTAGCTGATATTACAACTCAGAATCTAGGGACCCTATGCGGTTGGCATCCATCCTCTTTGTAGCCCTAAATTTAATCTCTCAAAATATCCAATCTCTTCCTTGGGTTAATGCTCCATCTCGAGCAGTTCCTCAAAATATGAAAATTAATATTGAAGAGGATGTCCTTCTCCCGCCTTCTATTGCGGGAAGCCGAAGAGTTGAGATTTATGAAGACGGTACCCTAGTCATCGTTGACCAAAGAAATCAAATTATTTGGAGAGGATCTCTACCCGGACGACGCCTGAGATCTTGGTTTGGAAACGGGGCTCCCCTACCGTATGAACAACTTACGAATCTTCGTTTCCCCGAGTCCATTCCAGAGCGGACTGTTTTTTCAACTATTCAGGATCCACGGGATGATTTTCATCATCTTCTTTGGCTGATAGATGACGGAGAGAATTATTTAACATGCTTAAATCCTGTAACGTTAAAGATTGCTTATCTCAAATTACCTAATATACGAGACCCCCGGATTAGGTTTGTGAGCCGAGGCATTCTCGTGTCTTCGTCGGATAAGGACTGGATGATTTCTTGGATCGATCTCACGACAGAAATCAAATATCTCAACACAGTAACTCCACTAAATCCTGCGGGAACCGCCTTCAAGCCTTTTCCCAATGCTGAAAGCCTGGGGCTTAAAACAACGCGCACCACACCCTTTGAAGATCGCCCAAAACCAAAAGATGAATAAGCGATTTGTTTTTGGGATACGCCGGAGCCCTTAAACTAAAGATTCTTACTCTCATTGGATTTTGATTTATGCCTGAAGGCCAACAGATACAAAAAATGTTTTCAAAAATTGCACGACGATATGACTTCGTCAATCATGCTTTGTCTCTAGGAATGGACTTTTACTGGTGGCGACGAATGGCTCAGAAAAGTGGAGCCGCTCCTCAAAAACTTTTTCTTGATGTTGCCGCAGGAACGGGTGATTCATCCATTGCTTTGGCTCGTTTGGGTGCCGAGGTCATAAGCACCGATTTTACTCATAGCATGTTGCGATTATCGGCTTCTAAAAGCTATCAAAAAAACCTTGAGGATAAGATTTGGGGGTTTGCAGATGCCGATGCTCAGCGACTCCCATTTAGGTCATCTCAGTTTGATGGTGTGACAGTCTGCTATGGAGTGCGAAATATTGAAAATAGAGCACAAGCCTTCAAGGAGTTCTTGAGGGTACTCAAGCCTCAAGGTCAATTAACAATTCTTGAGTTTTCTACCCCTCCTAATCCTGTTTTCAGAAAACTCTATGATGTGTATAGTTTTTATGTGCTCCCCTTCATCGGCTCTCTCGTGGCTCAAGATCGCAGTGCTTATGACTATCTTCGCAAAAGCATCCGTGCCTTTCCAAATCAGGCTTCACTAGCAAGCGAATTAAGATTAAGTGGATTTAAGTCAATTGAATGGATCAACTTGACTGGAGGAATAGTCGCTATTCATTCAGGGATTAAGGAGTAAGATCTTACTTATGAATAAACTTAAAATTAATCTCCCTACTAACCTTCTTCAATCCGTACTCAATGCTAAACCCGTTGAGGGAAGTAGTAAGTCAGCTGAAGCAACGAAGTCGTCCGAAAAGAACGTAGATACTTCGAAGGTTAAGATGTCGACTAAGCCAACTAACAAGCCCTCAAACTTAGGATTCACCCGAAGTAGTAATCGAGGTAAATAGCTAGAGAAGCGATTGGCCGGTCATCTCTGTCGGTTGAGGAATACCCATGAGAGTAAGAAGAGTGGGGGCCACATCCTGAAGAGATCCTCCACTTCTTAAAGATAGTCCTTGGGTGCACTTTGCTATCACGACGATCGGTACAGGATTCATGGTGTGTGCGGTATGTGGATTTCCTTCTGAGTCGATCATCGACTCACAGTTACCATGATCGGCAGTGACCAATAGCGCTCCGTCCGATTGTAATGTGGCTTCAGCAATATCTCGAATACTTTGGTCCAAGACATTGCATGCGAACTCAGCTGCCTTTAAATTTCCTGTGTGACCTACCATGTCTCCATTGGCCAGATTACATACTAAAAGTTGGTAGTTCTTCGATTGAATAGCGCCCACAAGTCCCTTGGTAACCTCCGGACAACTCATGGCGGGCTGTAAGTCATAGGTAGCTACTTTGGGCGAAGGCACGACATGGCGATCCTCACCGGGGAAAACACTTTCCTCACCGCCGTTAAAAAAGTAAGTGACATGAGCATATTTTTCACTTTCAGCCGTTCGAAACTGCTTCCAGCCTTTTTTACTAACGATCTCTCCAAGAATATTTACTAAGGGTGTCTTAGGATAAAGAACTTCTAAATGAGGATTTAACGTTTCATCATAAGAAGTCAGAGTCACCACATGAACGTGGGGCCGAGATTGGACATTGAAGGACTGAAAATTTGGAGTAACTAAGGCATGAGCCAGTTGACGCATGCGATCTGCGCGAAAGTTGAAAAATATGACCCCATCACCGTCTTGGATGGGATGAAAATTCTTGAGTCTTGTTGGTGCAATAAACTCATCTGTTTCGCCTCGACTATAACCTTGCTGCAGAGCGGCTCGACCCTCTTCTGCCTGAAAAGATGCTTCGCCATCAACAAGAAGACGATAAATACTTTCGGTACGCTCCCATCGTTTGTCTCGATCCATAGCCGTATAGCGACCGCATATTGATGCTAGTGTGATACACGGTAACTTATCGAGGTGTCCCTGGAGTCGGTCAAGATAGGTGTCAGCACTCTTTTGAAGAGTGTCTCGTCCATCAAGAAAGGCATGAACCGATGTGGAGATTCCCATGGCTTGAGCCCAATGAGCCAAGGTGAATAAATGATCTTCGTGACTGTGAACTCCTCCGTCACTCAGGAGTCCAATAAGATGAAGTCGCTTCTCGGAGCGCTTAAGGGTTTCCCCTAACTTAATTAAGGATTTTTTAGTTAGAAAGGAACCTCTTTGAATATCTTCATTAATTAAGGTGAGATCTTGTTGAACAATGCGACCTGCTCCAAGGTTCATGTGGCCCACCTCCGAGTTTCCAAATTGCCCCCTAGGAAGGCCCACGAATTCGCCGGACGTTTGTAACTGTCCACTCGCGTAGTCTGATCTCAGCTGATTAAAAAAAGGCATGCCAGCCAGTCGAGGCGCATTATGGACACGTTCTTCACTATCCCCAAAACCGTCCAGAATCAGAAGTGTGACAGGGCCCTTGACCCGAAGTGAGGCTTTCATTTAATTTGTCCTCGAGGCGAAGAGTAATTGAATCACCGCCATACGAATAGGAACGCCAAATGCTACTTGTTTTAATATAAGACTTCGTGGATCGTTAAAAAGTTCTGAGGTTAATTCAACCCCATGATTAACGGGACCTGGATGCATGATCACGGCGGTCTTAAGAGCCCGAGCAAAACGCTCGGAATTCATTTGATAGAATTCCACATATTCTTTACGGGTGGGAATGAGCGTATTAGTGCCTCGTTCCGTTTGAATCCGCAGCATGATAAACGCATCCTGATGAGGGAGAATACGGTCTAAATCCGAGGTGAGTTGAGCCTCAGGCCAAATGGTTTGGAGTTCTTTGGGAAGGAGGGTTGGAGGGGCTACCAGTGAAACGTGAGCGCCTAGTTTGGTCAGTAACCATGCGTTAGATCGAGCAACTCTCGAGTTGCGAATATCTCCAACAATAGCAATTCGGAGGCCTTCAATTTTTCCAAAATGCTCACGCAAGGTGTATGCATCCAGAAGAGCTTGCGTAGGATGCTCATGAGAGCCATCTCCTGCATTGATGAGGTGACAACCCAGGTGACGAGACAAGAAATGAGGAACCCCCGGTGCAGAATGACGAATCACCATCATGTCAGCCCCAGTAGCTTCTAAATTAAGAGCCGTGTCGAGGAGCGTTTCGCCTTTTTTAGAAGAACTTGATTCAACATCGAAATTAACAATATGAGCCCCAAGTCGTCGTTCAGCAATTTCAAAGCTGGTACGTGTGCGAGTGCTGCCCTCTAGGAAAAGATTGATAATGAGTCGGTCTTTAAGCACATGGGAAAATTTAGGCTCACTAGGAGCGCCAAGGCTTTTAGCCAGATCTAAAATACGGTAAATATCTTCGCTCGTTAACGACTCAATCCCAAGTAGATGGTGGTGAGGGAAGGGAGGGGGAGGCATGCTCATAGGGTCCTAGGGGGGAAGACGCGTAATCCTAAGGATGTAACAAGAAAGATCGGAATCGAAGGGACTGGGGCAGAGAGAGGATACCTACTTAGGCCTTCTTTCGTTAATTGTATCAACAAATCTCGGCGCTTATTGGCTTTCAAGCACGTTGTTCCTTGGATATCGTCTCGTTCTTGGCGACAATGAAGAAAGAGGTAAATTGTGACACCTTTTCTGATGGTTAAAGATCTTAAATCCCATATTGGAGAGATGGTTTCATTACGGGGTTGGGTTAGAAATATCCGTACGAGTAAAACTCGTTTCATTGAGCTTCGAGATGGATCTGGTTTTATTCAATGTGTGGTAACGGCGAATGATGCTTCGTCAAAAAGTTATGAATTAGCGGGCACGCTTACCCAAGAAAGCGCTTTAGTCATAACAGGCATAGTCCAGGCTCATCCTAAAAGTGGAGAGCCTGAATTATTAGTTCAAGACATCGAATTGATTGGGTCGAGTATCGACTTCCCCATCACTCCTAAAGAGCATGGCACTGAATTTCTCATGAATAATCGCCATCTTTGGATGAGGTCTAAGCGTCAATGGGCGATTCTAAAAATTCGCCACACCATCATCAAGGCAACCCGAGATTTTTTCGACCAAGAGGGCTTCACGCTTTTCGATTCACCCATCTTGTCACCAAGTGCCTGCGAAGGAACCAGCACGCTTTTCCAAACAGATTATTTTCATGAAGGAACGGCGTTCTTAAGTCAAAGCGGTCAACTGTACCAAGAGCCCGGTATTTTTGCTTTTGGTAAAGTCTATTGTTTTGGTCCAACTTTTCGAGCTGAAAAAAGTAAAACACGTCGTCATCTTACCGAATTTTGGATGGTTGAGCCCGAAATGGCCTTCGCTCATCTCGACGATGTTCTCAAATTAGGACAGGGCCTCGTTCAATTCATCCTCCAGAGAGTTCTCAATGATCGTCTTGAGGAATTAAAGATTATCGAGAGAGACACAGCGCCCCTCCTTCTTGCGATGAATGAATCGTTTCGCCAAATGTCCTATACGGAAAGTGTTGAGCAATTAAAAACTTTGGGAAGTGATATTGAATGGGGTCAAGACTACGGTAATGACGATGAGACACTTTTGATGAATGCGCACGATCGTCCGCTATGGGTGCACCGGTTCCCCAAAACGTTCAAAGCATTTTATATGGAACAAGACCCTCATGATCCTCGCTTAGCCCTCGGAGCAGATCTTCTTGCGCCTGAAGGCTATGGAGAAATCATAGGGGGCGGTGAGCGTGCTTCGAGTGAGGCTTACCTGCTAGAACAGATCGCTCATCATGGATTGAATCGAGCCGATTATGAGTGGTATCTCGATCTGAGACGTTTTGGATCAGTACCTCATGCCGGTTTTGGTATGGGGATTGAGCGGGTGGTTGCCTGGATTTGTAAATTACCCCATGTTCGCGAAACGATCCCTTATCCTCGAATGATGGGAACTTTACGACCCTAATTACAATTGAAGTTCGTAACCAGGGAGTTTAGAAATGGCTTCTCGAAGAGGTTTTTCTTGCTCGGCATTCCCTAAGGAAACCCAAAAAGTATGGCTGATATATTGACCCTTGCAAGCCACCGCATATCGGTGTGCGTGATGAGCCTGTGGGCCAAGTATTTTTGAGATAAGTCCTTCGATCATATCGGCCTTTAAGATTTCTGAGCGCCCCATGACTTTAATGGGAATCAGTAAAGGGTCATCGATCATTTTGTTGATCCTCGTTAGAACGTCATATTTCTATGTTGACTTACTTCTTTAATTTTATGAATTTCATGGTGATGTTAGGCTTAATAGAGTGGAGTTTTTATGGTGTCATCTTTCATGCAGCACGAGTGGGTTTCCCCTTATTTCATGGGGTCCACCGATCCCCACGAAGCCGACATCGGCCTCTTTGGATTGTGCTGGGATGGAACAAGCTCTTTTAAGCCCGGGTCTCGATTTGCAGGTTCAGCCGTTCGAGAGTCTTCTCAAGGAATGGAAGAGTTTTCTTTTTATCAGCAAGCTTCTTTACTCGACATTAAATATACAGACTATGGGGATCTCTTTCTTCCCCCTGGACAAAAAGAACGGGTTCTAAACTCTATTGAAAGCGCCGTCCACGAGGTTGTTGCGGCTGGTCATTTTCCTATTGGATTTGGGGGCGAACATTTATTGGCTTTCCCCTTAATTATGTCGGCTTATGAACGTCATCCAAATCTTGCCGTCGTTCATTTTGATGCCCATGCAGATCTGAGATCTGAATTATGGGGAGACGAATTGACCCATGCAACCATTTTGGGACGCGTTGCCGACAAGATTGGCTACGCAAACCTGAAGCAGTTTGGTATTCGATCAGGGTCGGCCGAGGAATGGAAGTTAACTCAGCAGCACGATACACTCCGCCCTTTCACTAAAGAGTCCATTAGAGAGCACTTGGATTCCTTAGGTGACCGACCGATCTACCTTACCTGTGATCTTGATGTCCTTGACCCCTCCATTTATCCAGGGACGGGAACGCCGGAACCCGGAGGTATTCTTTGGGATGTCCTTATCGGAGGACTCAAGCAGTTATCTGGACGTCGATTGGTGGGGATGGATTGCCTAGAACTCTCGCCTCATTATGACCCTTCAGGTGTCTCCGCCCTTACGATGGCTAAGACCTTACGCGAGATGATTATTCTAGCTAGCCGACGTAAACGTTAAGAGGTCTCGCCGGAACCCATATCCCGTAAATCCTTACCTGGTTTGAATCGAATAGATCTTCCTTTGGGAATATCTACCGACGATCCAGTTTTGATATTTCGGCCCAAACCATTTTTTCTAGGTCGAGGTTCGAAAACGCCAAAACCCCGAATTTCAATTCGATGGCCCTCCAAAAGGGCCTGCTTCATTCGTTCAGTCAGAATGTCCACGACCTGGATAGCCGTATGACGACTACAGGGGTGGACGTTCATGATTGTGTTAGCGATATCAAGTTTGATCATGGGGACCCTTCAGGAGAATGTGGTGTCTATGAGTTACAGAAATGATAATCCTAATTTCTAAAAATGAAGATGGATTTCCATCGTTTAAAAGTTCCTAAAAGTCCACATAACTGCTACAATTACAGGTTCTAGCCTCATAAAATTGAGCCTGGGATCGATGATATCCCCGTCTTTTGCCCCTCCCTTGAGAGGGGATCCTTATCTCCTGAAAGAATAGGTTTTCATGAATTATATCGAGAGCATTCGAAACATTGCTATTATCGCCCACGTTGATCATGGTAAGACCACTCTCGTGGATGCCATGTTCAAAGCAACCCATACATTCCGTGACAATCAACGCATGCAAGAGCGTGCGATGGACTCAAATGATCAAGAGCGTGAGCGTGGAATCACCATTCTTGCAAAAACCACGAGTGTCAAGTGGCAAGATTACCGTTTTAATATCGTTGATACCCCGGGACACGCAGACTTTGGTGGAGAAGTCGAACGGGTACTGAGCATGGTCGATAGCGTTCTTTTGGTCATTGATAGTTTTGATGGGCCGATGCCACAGACTAAATTTGTCACGCGTAAGGCGCTTGCTCTGGGACTTCGTCCCATTGTCGTCATCAATAAAGTAGATCGCCCTGGAGCACGGCCCCTTTGGTCTCAAGAGCGTGTTTTAGATTTATTAATTGAACTTGATGCGAACGATGATCAACTTGATTTCCCCTGTGTCTTTGCCTCGGCCAAAAACGGCTACGCCATGATGAGTATGGACGAGGTTAGCACCAATATGGATGCGCTTTTTAAGACTATTGCGACCCAATGTCCTCCTCCCAAGGGATCGCCATCTGCGAATCTCCAAATGTTAGTCACCCTTATGGACTACAACGATTTCGTGGGACAAATTGGAATTGGACGGGTAGTTAATGGGGAAATAGAAGTCGGACGAAACGTTTCTTTAATCAAACAGAATGGCGATATTCAAATGCATAAAATTACCCAGCTCTATGGTTTCGAGGGCCTTACTCGAGTCCCGCTCGCCAAAGGCCAGGCCGGGGATATTGTCGCTATTGCCGGGATTGAAGATATTAGAGTGGGGGAAACAATCTCGAGCGTGGAGCAACCGGATGCCTTGCCTTACGTCCAAATTGATGAACCCACCATTTCAATGATGTTCATGGTGAATAATGGACCCTTCTCGGGTCAAGATGGTAAAAATGTTCAAAGTCGAAGAATTCGAGAGCGCCTTATGAAAGAACTTCAACATAATGTAGCCCTTCGAGTGGAAGACACTGAAAGCCCGGACTGCTTCAAAGTATCAGGTCGAGGAGAATTACACCTCTCTGTTTTAATTGAAAATATGCGCCGAGAAGATTTTGAACTTTGTGTTTCAAGACCTGAGGTTATCATTCATACGAATCCAGAAACCGGCGAGAAAGAGGAGCCCTACGAAGATCTTGTGGTGGACGTACCTGATATTTATATGGGTATTGTGATGGAAAAACTAGGCCAGCGTAAGGCCGAGATGCAAGACATGGGAAATGAAGGGGGTCGGCTTCGCCTTCACTTTAAGATTCCGAGCCGTGGCTTAATTGGCTATCGGACAGAATTCATGACGGATACTCGCGGCGAAGGCATTATGAATGCACTCTTCAGTCATTATGGGCCCTTTAAGGGAGAATTGCCTGGGCGTAAAAATGGAGTTTTGGTGGCAATGGAGACCGCCGAGGCCGTAGGGTTTGCCCTGATGAATCTCGAGGATCGTGGAGTCATTTTCATCCATCCACAAACAAAGTGTTATGAGGGCATGATTGTCGGGGAGCATTCTCGAGAAAATGATCTTGTCGTCAATATCGCCAAAGGTAAAAAGCTTTCTAATATGCGTGCCTCAGGTTCCGACGAAGCGACTCGTCTTACTCCTCCTCGAGAGCATACCCTCGAGCAAGCCCTCGAATATATTGCTGATGACGAACTAGTTGAAGTCACCCCTCATTTTATTCGTATGCGAAAACGGATTTTAGATGCGAATGAAAGAAAGAAAGTCGAAAAAAAGATTTCAGAGAGTTATTAACTTCTAAAATAGGATCATATGACTGGCCATCTTATTTTGATCCCTACGCCCATCGGAAATTTGGGTGACATCACTGTTCGATCGATGGAACTCCTTAATACAGCTGATGTCGTGGCGTGCGAGGATACCCGGCGAACCGGGGCGTTACTCGATCATCTTGGGATCGTTAAAAAACTACTACGCTTCGATGATCATGCAGATGAAGGTGTCTATAAGGAGATTCAGACTTATTTAAAACAAGACCTAATTGTTGCTTATTGCTCAGATGCTGGCATGCCGGGTATCAATGATCCGGGATTTGAGATTCTAAGATTAGCGCGTGAAGTATCATCTCAAATTACGGTACTTCCAGGCGCAAGCGCCGTATTACTGGGTGTCGTTGCTTCAGGATTACCTTGTCACAAATTCTCATTTCTTGGCTATCTGCCCAACAAGAATACTAGTCGACAAGAGGCTTTGAGGTTGATTGCTGGGCGAGAAGAGACCACGTTGGTCTTTGAGGCGCCCCATAGAATTCATGAAACGCTTAAGGAAATCTATCGGCTTATGCCTGACCGCGAAATTGCGTTGGGCCGTGAATTGACGAAGATGCATGAAACTTGGTATCGAGGTACCCCGCAAGAGGTCATAGCCGCTCTCGGCACTGAAGATCGAGGAGAAATGGTCTTAGTGATTTCGGGTGCCGACAGTAAAAATGTAATTCACGATAAACAAGCCGCAATTCTAGGAGACACCTTACCCGAGTGGGCTATTCGCTATTTAGAAGCTGCTCGAAGTGGGGGCATGACCTTACGAGAAGCGGCCAAGCCTTTAGCCCGGCATTTTGGAGTCACGGCTTCTGAAATCTACCGAAGAGCTGTTGAAAATTATTAGAGCTTTTCAGCACACGGTAAGAAAATGGTAAAAGTAGATCCTTGATCAGGGCCTTTAGAAGTGACCTTAACGCTTCCTCCATTGAGTTCCACCATTTGCTTTACCAAGAAGAGCCCTAAACCAGTTCCAGGGACTCGGCGCGTCATCTCCTCGCCCGATCGATAAAATTTATCAAAAATCTTGGTGAGATTCTGAGAATGAATTCCATACCCTTGATCAGAAATGGTCAAGATGGCGCGGCTTTTATCAACCTTAAGCTGCACCTCGGTTGTCCTTGGACTATCCGCATATTTAAAAGCATTAGATAGGAGATTTTCGATGATGATTTCAATCTGCTCAGGATCGGCTTTCACATAAATGTCTTCCTGGATCTCTTGGGCGAGTCCTAGATTGCCAGGACCCAACTTTTGATCCATCGTCGACAAGATTCTCGAGAGACTTTCACTTAAATTAAGAAGTTGGGGATTAGAAGATAGTCCGCCTGCTTCACCCCGGGCGACTACAAGAAGATTCCCAACAAGATCGGACAGTCGAGTAAGATCCTGGTTCATTCGAAAGGATATCTTCGCTAGCTGCTCTTCCTTAAGTGACTTAGAAAAAAGAGTCTCTGTCCAAATACGAATGGAAGCAATCGGAGTTTTGAGTTCATGAGTTACCGCATCGAGAAAATTCTTTTGACGCAGCTTGAGATCGAGTTCGTCATTTAATTTGTTATATATCATTATCAATCCCGTCAGGATTCCAATAGCCATAGCACCGCTCTGAAGAGCCGCTTTCCAAATCACTGATACACGCTCACGCTCTAGATTCTCTAACTTACTCTGATCCGACGTCAGATAGGCATCAAACATGTCCAGCAAAGGGGGATCATCTGCGGCCACAGGCTTTGGCACAATTTGAACATCTGGAAATTTAGCAGCAATATCTGCGATTCTTTCTTTGCGGCTCTGGAGCTCAGTAGGTAACTTTGAGACAATAACGATGTCCGAGCCATCCTTTTTGCCGAGAGCTCCGCTATCTTCGTAGTATTTGAGTACTTTTGAACTATCGTAAAGCCAAGCTTCGGCTCGAACCGACTTTAGTTTTTCAATACGAGCACTTAAAATATCTTGTGTCTGTGAAATTTGTAGTGAGATCCACCATCCTATAAGCGAAATCAAAAGGATAGTGGCCACAATAAAGACGAATCGCTGTTGATCTATCTCTTTATCTGGATCAGTGCTCATTCTGTGTCCCAACCAAGCTATATAGTGAGATAATACTAGGCATTCTGGGAGAAAGAATGGCTTTGCGCAGAGAATCTTTTTTACCTTTTTCGAGACCCGTCATCGGTCAAGAAGAAATCAACGAATTAATTGATTCTATCCATAGCGGCTGGCTGACGACTGGACCTAAAACTGCTAAATTCGAAGAGCACCTCTCGATCTATAATAATGTGCCTTTTGTCCGAGTGATGAATAGCGCTACAACAGCGCAAGAGGTATCGCTTCAGGTGATGGACCTTCAACCTGGAGACGAAGTAATTACTAGCTCTTTGACTTGGGTAAGCACGCTCTCTACCATCATTCTAAGGGGAGGCATCCCGGTTTTGGTGGATATCGACCCTCGCACACTTAATATCGATCCTGAAAAAATAGAAGCTGCAATCACTCCCCGCACAAAGGGTATCATCCCAGTTCATCTAACGGGACTTCCCTGTGATATGGATTCGATTTGGGCCATTGCTGAACGCCATCAGTTATGGGTGATTGAGGACGCAGCTCAGGCTATGGGTGCGTCGTATAAAGGAAAAAAGATTGGAAGCGATCCCCGTTCGGTGATGTCAATCTTCAGTTTTCATCCAAATAAAAATATGACCACGGGTGAAGGGGGCGCAATTGCGTTTCACAATGAAAACTATCTCAATCGGATTACCCGATTACGCTTTCACGGCATTGAAAAAGATGCATGGAAACGTCAAAGTAAAGAGGGAAATCTTCACATCGATGTAGTTGAGCCCGCCCGAAAAGCGAATTTTATGGACCTTCAAGCCGCTCTTGGACTTCATCAGTTACCCAGACTAGATCAATTCAATCTTCGACGCGGAGAGCTTTTTAAGCGCTACCTTCGTCTTTTTCAGGACGTGGATGAATGCCGATTACCCTGGGAAGGCGATGAGACCTTTGGACACTGTTTTCATCTATTTGTTTTTAGGATCCTGCCAGAAAAAGCTAGACTCAGTCGAGACGAATTCGTACAAGCGCTTAAGGATCGGAATATTGGCTCAGGAATCCACTATCGACCCGCTCATCTTCACACGTTTTATCAAAATTACTATCAATCTCATCCCCATGCGCTTCCGCCCCAAGGCTTACCTCATTCGGAATGGAGTGGGGATCGCTTGTTAAGCCTTCCTTTGTGGCCGGGACTCACGGAAGAAGATCAGGATTTGATCGTCAATATTATTAAAGACATATTGATAGCTGCTAGTAAAAAGTAAGCGGGCCTACTCAAATTCGAAAAAGGGACCCTCTTGGATGGTACGAGCATCAATGACTTGACCCTTTGAGTCGAAGGAAATCAAACCTTGCGTCTGTGTTGAAGTCATTTCCTGAATTCTTTTACCTAAGGCTCGCCTTAGGGCAGGACTTGAGGCCTCTGATTCAAAAAAAACAGCACCTACGCGATAGGTTTGTTTATTTTCTTTGAGTAATCCTAGATCCGTAAGTTGACGAAGATCTACAAAACTAGGTGCAGAGGTCATCAGGCAACGGGCTTGAGCGGTTTTAGGAAACGCGATCACTTCGCGGATACTGGCTTCTCCAGCAAATAGCATGGCCATTCGATCTAATCCCAAAGCAATGCCTCCCATGGGAGGGGCTCCGTAGCTAAGTGCTTCAAGTAAAAATCCAAATTTTTCTTGAGCCTCGGCTGCTGAAATACCTAAAAGCCTAAATATACGAGATTGGAGTTCAGAACTGTGAATACGAATGGATCCACCTCCAATCTCGAAGCCATTCAGAACTAGATCGTATGCCAAAGCCCGGCAGGCACTGGGTCGATCTTCAAGTAGTTCAAGATCGTCAGGATGGGGGCTAGTGAATGGATGATGAACGGCAACCCAGCGATGTGATTCTTCGTTCCATTCAAACATCGGAAACTCAGTTACCCATACAAAGGCAAATACCGAAGGATCAATAAGCTCAAACTGTTGTCCACAAAGATTGCGCAGCTCACCTAACACTCTAGAGGTTTGGGTATCTGTTCCTACTGCGAGAAGAATTAAGCCTTCTCCACTAAAGCCCAGTGCTTTAGCAATTTCCCCAGCCTCTTCTTCTGATATAA
Organism: Holophagaceae bacterium; assembly: GCA_023257195.1. Lineage (GTDB taxonomy): Bacteria > Acidobacteriota > Holophagae > Holophagales > Holophagaceae > Acidiparvus > Acidiparvus fluvialis. The sequence continues at coordinate 101,248 of JALRCU010000041.1, read as the reverse complement.
ACTTTTTTAATGAACTCGATAGACCTTCCTTACCCCATTTGATATAAGGCAGGCCACCCGCTCCTAGATGTTTGGCCTGTTCTTCAAGACGATCCAGTTGTTTTCGGGATAGATTTCCCGCCACTGGCCCGGAAAATCCCAGGGCTCTCACTCGACGTTGCCCTTGGCTTTCAGCGGCATTTCTAAAAAGCTTAAATTCGGAATGGGCAAAGAAATGAGTCACATCAAAAATACGATTTTCAAATCTTAAGTCAGGTTTATCCGATCCATAAAATTCCATTGCATCTCGATAGGTTATTTGAGGTATTGGTGTATGTATCGTCCGTCCTACCATACTGGAAAGACGAACCATGAGTCTTGATATCAAATCCTGAATATCATCTTGATTAATAAAACTCATCTCGACATCAACTTGGGTAAATTCAGGTTGGCGATCGGCTCTTAGATCCTCGTCTCTGAAGCACCGACAAATTTGAAAGTATCTTTCGAACCCTGAAACCTGAAGTAATTGCTTGAAGAGCTGGGGACTCTGGGGGAGTGCAAAAAATTCTCCTGCATGAACACGACTTGGTACAAGGTAGTCTCTCGCACCTTCGGGTGTTGATTTTGTCAAAATGGGAGTTTCGACTTCAATGAAATCATTTTGACGAAAATGATCACGAATAAGGTGAGTCATCTCACTTCGAAGCCATAAATTCTTTTGAAGAGAGTTTTTTCTCAAATCCAAGTAGCGATATCGAAGGCGTAGTTCTTCTCCTGCAGGTTCTTCCCCGTCTTCAACGGGAATGGGAGGCGTCAAAGATGAATTCAGGATTTTGAGGTCGAGAATTCGAACTTCAATATCTCCTGTTGGCATCTCTTGATTGGGACTTTTTCTAAGTTCAACAGTTCCTTGAACCGACAGTACAAATTCACTTCTTACAGATTTTAAAGTATGCAAGAGTTCAGGTGAAATAGTTGTTGTATCTGCTGTGAGCTGGACGAGTCCCCAGCGATCTCTCAAATCGATGAATATCAGGGACCCAAGATTGCGTACTCTTCGAGCCCATCCCAGTAAATGCACGGTCTCACCTACATGAACGCGAGATAAATCCCCGTTCCGGTGACTTCGTTGCATGGACTGTTTTGGTGATTTGGTCATTCAAATCCTCTAATTTACAAGAATAAAGGTATCAGCATAGAAGTGCATTACTTATATGCTGATACCCCTCCGTATAGAGACTAGAACGTTGAAATGCGAGGTTATTTTAGATTATTTTCAAATAGCTTGAAGATACGCTTGAATTCGTCTGCCCAACTTGTAGCCTCTCGAAAACCATGGTCTTCAGCGGGATAGAGTGCTAATTCCCAATTTTCTTTCCGGAGCTCGATCAGTTTTTGAGCCAAACGAACGCTGTCTTGGAAATGGACGTTGGTATCGATAACTCCATGACAAATCAAAAGAGCACCTTGAAGACCTTGAGCATGATAGATGGGTGAACTACGTCGATAGGCTTCACTTTCTTTTTGGGGTTCACCTAGAATATTAGAGGTATAGCCATGATTGTAGTGAGCCCAATCAGTAACCGGACGTAACGCTGCTCCTGCATTAAAAACGTCAGGCTTCGTAAACATTGCCATCAAAGTGATGAAGCCCCCGTAGCTTCCTCCATATATTCCAATACGCTTGGGGTCTACTTGGAATTCTGAAGTCATCCAACGAGCAGCGTCGACGGCGTCATCCAAATCTTTACCACCCATGAAGGTAGAAATCGCGGTTCGCCAATCTCGTCCATATCCGGAGGACCCTCGGTAGTCGATATCGAGAACCAAATAACCCTGTTCCATTAAAAAATGATGGAACATGTATTCTCTCGGATAAGTAGACCAACCTTTGTGGGCATTTTGGAGATAGCCAGCCCCATGAATAAAGAGAACCGCGGGACCCCCTGCCTTCCACTGAGTTGGCTTGTAGAGTCGAGCGGGTACTTGTGCTCCATCTCGGGCAGTAAAGGTAAGCACCGGTGGAATAATCCACGGACGACTCTCAAAATCATTTGAGATCGACTTTGTTATCTGAATAGGTAATTTATTAGTGTTTAATTGCTTAATAAAAATTTCTGGAGGGCGATTAGCGGATGAAGCAAGATCAGCCATTGTTTTGCCATCGGGAGAAATATATGGTTCATGAAATCCTGTGGTGTTGGTCAATGGACGTCGTTCTCCCCCATTGACGGATAAGAGGTAAACTTGTTTTTCTCCGTGATGTTTTTCATTGGTGACTAGTAGGAAATCCTTTTTATTAGGCATGAGAGTGACTGATTGAACTTCCCAGGAGCCACTCGTCAATGCCACGGGCTTGCCTCCCCGATAAGACATTCGGTAAAGATGCGCCCAGCCACTCGATTCGGATTCAAAATAGATCTCTTCATTATTAATCCATCCAAAAACAAAGGCTCCGGGCCCTCCGATCCAAGCTTTATCCTGATGGCTATAGAGAATCCGGCCCTGTGCCATATCTAAGTCCATAGCAAGAATCCATTCGTCTTTATTATCGGTAGCACGAGCATAAGCAATAGCCCGAGTTCCTTCTTCGTTCCAACTAAGTTCAGATAAACGAATAGATCGCTTAGATTCCTTGCCCTCCTCAAGCATCATTTGAAAGGGCTTTGCTTCACCGGTCTTAGAGTCGATTCGAATCCATTGAGAAGTTGATTGTTGATCGCCTACGAGCGACCTCGAGGGAATATTTTCAACATAGCCCTTTTCGGTGACATAGGAAGGGACAATCGTATTGATGGCTTTCGCTGCAGGAAAATTCAAATTAAGTATGATATATCGACCGTCAGGTGTCGGTCGTATCGATGCAACAGATGCAGTTGGAGGAAGCACAAACGGCTTTCTTGTTTGCTCCTCGCGTCGTGTTTGATCATCTTTCATGCGCCGATCCGTTCGTCGTCGGATGGTCTCAAAGAGAACCCGCTCTTCTTGTTTGACCCACTCTTGGCTATCGGTTCCCCGATCAGCCTGATCACCTAATGACCCCCGACCTCCGCGACCTGGGGTAGAAAAAGATTGCGTATCCGACCCCGTACTTCGAATATCTGTGTGTTGTAAAATTTGGCCTGTATCAAGATTGACGGAGAATAAATTATTAGAACGAACGAAATAGACGTCTGAACCTTTATTTCCAAAAACAGGGGAAGACTCTGGCTCTGTAGTAGAAGTCAACGCTACATTAGTCTTGGTTTTAATGTTGTGAAGATAAATATCCCCTTTGTCTGAGAATGCAATCCATCGACCATCGGGACTTTTAGATCCTCGCGTGGGGGGAAGGTCTCGAAGTTCTTCTTTAGACAGTCTTCGAACATTTTTGCCGCTTCGGTCTACGCTAAAGATTTCCATAGGATCATCGATATCTGCACTACTTGGTTTCCAAGAAAAATAAAGTTTCGATCCATCCGGCGACCAAAAAATATTTTGGGGTGTGTTTCCATAAAGGGAAGGACCCTGCATGATCCAATCTATGGTTAGAGGCGAAGTGATTTTTTGTTGCGCCCCTAAAAAAAGGGAACAGAGCATGAAACTTAAGGCGACTCGATGTCGTAGGCACATAGGGTAACTCCTAAAATATCGATTAAATATGAAGAATGCGCGACGAAATTTCACTCAGTAGCCATTCCTCTTGTTTACCAGTCATTAAAAATTTAACCGTAATAATACCCTTGGCTTTTTCACTCTCGCCCAAGATGAATGCGTGAGAGTGACCTTTACGGTTAGCGGAGGAGAGAGATTTTTTTAGAGGGACTCCTCGCGTTTCAAGTTCAACCGAATGACCGTCGGCCCAAAGCGATCGAGCTAATTCGAAGGCGTCGTTGATCATTGTTTCACCTACGGGGATCAAAAGAATGCGGGGCTTCGATGGTAAAGAAATATTCTTTTTCATGACCAAAGAGACGAGTCGGTCTAAGCCAATAGCCCAACCGAATGCGGGCGTTGGGGGACCGCCTAGGTCCTGAATGAGCCGATCATAACGACCTCCACCCAGAAGTGCCGATTGGGCTCCTAAATCGGAAGAGAGTACTTCAAAAGTAGTCCGAGTATAGTAGTCCAATCCTCTTACCATTTTAGGGTTAGACAAAAAAGGGATGCGGGAGGACTGAAGACACTTTTGAAATTTTTCATGATGCGACTGCGACTCATTGCTCAAAAAATTTAGTATTTCAGGGTGCCCTGTTAGAGCCGTTTGGCAGGAGGAAACTTTGCAGTCGAGAACGCGAAGAGGATTATCTTCGATGCGGCGTCGACAATCTTCGCAGAATGCCTGTTCTCGATCCTTCACAAACGCTTTCAGCGCAACATAAAAAGAAGCACGCTCCTCGGGAAAACCAACTGAATTAATTGAGAGGGATAGATCGCCTAATCCTAGTGATGTAAGAAAGTCAAAAAGCATTATGATGCTTTCAACTTCGCTTTCAGGAGAGGCTATACCGATGGATTCAGCTCCGATCTGCCAAAACTGTCGATAGCGACCCGCTTGCATTCTCTCGTATCGGAACATCGGACCGATGTAAAAAAGATGTAAGGGGTCATTGCTTTCGAGGAGTTTATTTTGAATGATCGCCCTGACTACAGAGGCGGTATTTTCAGGCCTAAGCGTGAGACTTCGGTCAGATCGATCTCGAAAGGTATACATTTCTTTATTCACAATGTCCGTGGTTGAGCCTACACCCCTAGAAAAAAGATCAGTTGATTCAACAATGGGTGTACGAATTTCTTGGTAACCGTGCGACTCCATGATTTGGTGGCACGCTCTCTCGATAAACTGAAAATAGGCTAATTCAGTACCCCAAAGATCTCGCATACCTTTTACAGATTGAGTCATAGTGGAGAGCCGCCCGCAGCGTGTTACTGATAGTGTAAGCATAAACCTAAAATTATTGAATGAATAAGGGGCTTGAGCGTTAAGTGGGTAGCGAAAAATTTAGTATCCTAGAGGCTGGAATAACGTTATGTCAATGAGCCCTCAAGATGAAAAAAAGATGATTGTGATCGCGCTGAGCGTTCTTTTGCTCTCCCTGATCGCTGCAGCGCTCTACTGGGCACAAATATTTAAGAGCTTATTGAAAAATCAATGATTTATTGATAGGGGGGTATGAAGAGCCAAATGAGAGATTCCTAAATCATGTATTGGTCATCGAACATTACATAAGAACCTTCAGGAACCCGGGCCCACTTGTTATGCTTAGAGAATGAATTCACAACCTGTAGCTGCTTCTGATTCAAAGCCCAGTTGGACCCCTCTTTCGGTCAGTTTTCTCATTCTTCATCTGGTATGCCTAGGGGTTTTTTGGACCCCCTTTTCTTGGCCTCTTCTAGCAGGGCTCGTTATTAGTTACGTCATTCGTATGTTTGCAATTACAGCAGGCTACCATCGTTATTTCTCACATCGCACTTATAAATTAAATCGATTTAATCAGTTCTTGCTAGCTTTTATCGCGCAGACCTCAGCCCAAAAAGGTATTTTATGGTGGGCCAGTCATCACCGTAATCATCATCGATTCTCGGATCAAGATCAGGATATTCACAGCCCTCTTACTCGAGGGTTCTGGTACGCCCACGTGGGCTGGATTCTTTCAGATACTCATGACGCATACGATTCCAAAAATATACACGACTTTGAGAAGTATCCTGAACTTCGTTGGTTAAACACTTATCATTGGGTCTGCCCCGTACTGTTGGGGGTGGTCTCTTTTTCTCTCGGTTACTTAACGGGTCTCGGCCCTTGGGTCACCTTACTTTGGTTCTTCATCCTTCCAACCGTTCTTCTTTTTCATGGAACGTTTACGATTAATAGTCTATGTCATCTTTGGGGTTCGGTGAGATTCTCAACCGGCGACGGAAGTCGAAATAATTTCATTTTAGCTTTTTTGACCCTGGGAGAAGGTTGGCATAACAATCACCACCATTTCCAAAATGGTTGTCGCCAAGGTATTCGTTGGTGGGAATGGGATCCTACCTTTTATATCTTAAAAGTGTTCAGTTGGTTGTCTATTGTGAAAGACATTCGTCCTTGGCCCTCCGAGTTTCTGATGGTTCATAAAGACGCTCCCATCTCATCTGATTTCTCTTGAGATAGCGATCTTTATGGCGCGGGTGGCGATTATTGGATCGGGTATCTCAGGCTTAGGTGCCGCTCGTTTTTTGTGTCGGACTTATGATATTAGCCTTTTTGAAAAACAAACCAGGCTTGGGGGTCATACCCACACGCATGATTTATCGATTGGAGAAACCCGCGTCGCAGTCGATACGGGATTTATCGTTCACAATAAAGCAAATTATCCAAACTTGGTTCGACTCTTTGAGGAATTAAATATCGAAACATGTGATTCGAATATGAGTTTTGCTGTGGATCGACGCGGGGTATCCGATGGTCTTTCTTGGTGTTCTCGCGGCCTTAATGGAGTATTCACTGAGCGTAAAAATATTTGGAATCCTCGCTTTTATCGTTTTTTATACCAGATACATCGATTCAATAAAGTTGGGAATCATTTTCTTTATGAAAATGATTCCCAGAAAGCAGCCCTCACCCTTCAGGATTTTTTAAACCAACATGATCTCGATGACACGTTTTCCGAAAACTATATTTATCCGATGGCATCGTCGGTTTGGTCCATGTCTCGACAGCACATGAAAGATTTCCCCATATTGACCCTGCTTCGTTTTTTTCAAAATCATGGAATGCTTGGAATGACTACTCAATATGGCTGGCGAACCATACGGGGAGGAACGAGTCGTTATATTGCCCCTTTGGTCGAGCCCTTCAAGAATCAAATCTTTCTCAATCGAACACCAATCCGTATCCAACGGCAGGTCGATCGAGTCGATCTATTTTTTGCGGATGGAACACTTCAATCTTTTGATCATGTAGTATTGGCTTGTCCTGCTCCCGACGCGCTCAATTTACTTAGTGATCCTTCAGATCGAGAACGCGAGATTCTTTCTGCTTTCGAGGTGAGTCAAAACCCTACTATTCTTCATCGAGATCGAAATTTATTGCCACCCCAACGACGCAGTTGGGCCTCTTGGAACTACCCGGTCAATCCCGAGGGGGGTCCAGCGAGACTCACCTACCACATGAATCGTTTACAGCCCCTAGCGACCCGAGAAGATCTCTTCGTGACGCTGAATGCCGAAAGCCATATTGATCCAGCCCTCATTGAGCGACGTATGGATTACGTTCATCCAAAATACAATGAGCGAAGTATCGCGGCCCAGCATCGATGGTCAGAAATTAGTAGCGTGGATCGTCGTACGCATTTTGCAGGAGCATATTGGAACTACGGTTTCCATGAGGATGGTCTTGTCTCAGGGCTTCGTGTCGCTCGTGCCTTGGGGGCTAAATGGTAGCCTCAGGCCTTTATCGTGGATCTCTTCGTCATCGACGATTTACTCCTAAGTCTCATGAATTTACTTATCCCATTTTTATGGCCTTCTTGGATATCGATCGTTTATCAGAACTCATGCAGGCTTCGCCCTGGGTCAGCCATAATCGTTTCAATTGGGCTAGCTATGATGACCGGGATCACTTAGGAAGCCCCCACTTACCTCTTCGTGAAAGACTCAAACTTGAAGCGCAATCTCGAGGGATAGATCTTGGATCTGGAAAAATCTTCCTCTTAACCCATTTGCGGTATTTCGGGTATTGCTTTAATCCTGTTTCTTATTTTTATTTCTATAATGATGCAGGAGAACTAAAGGACATCCTTGCCGAAGTAAACAATACGCCATGGGGTGAGCGTCATCTTTATTGGATGAGCGAATTTCCTATGCGTCAGGAGGGTCCTCGTCGAACCTTTGAAGTTCCCAAGGTTTTTCACGTTTCCCCCTTCATTCCGATGGACTGTCGGTATCTCTGGTCCTTTGACGACCCAGCCCAACGCCTCGGGATCCATATCCAGGAATTCCAACAAGATCATTGCTTTTTTGATGTCGATCTTAATTTAGTCCACCACCCATGGGACGCCCAACAGATTCGACAAACGTTATTAGCGTTTCCCTTGATGACACTAAGGGTGATAATAGGCATACATTGGCAGGCTTTTCGCTTGTGGCTCAAGGGAGTTCCCGTTCAAACGCATCCTAAAAAAATGGAATCCCAAAAATGATTAATCGGCTCCTTCGTTATTTCACCGTTCGACTGCTCTCAAAAATTGAGAGCGGGTTCCTTGAACTTCGAACAGCCGATCAAACGTATTTTTTAGGGGATCCTCAAAGTTCTCTAAAGGCCATAGTTATCATCCATGATGCACGAACTTATCGGCTCGGCCTATTTCAGGGTGAAGTGGGATTTGGCCTTGCCTATATGAAAGGCTATTGGTCTTCACCGGATCCCGTCGCTTTGGTACGCCTCGTAGTTCGCGGTATGACCCCTCTGACAAAAGATCGGGGCCTCTTGTCCTGGTTAGGAAAAAAGATCAATCGATTGCGCCATCTCTCTAGAGACAATCATCTGCAGGGTTCTCGATCCAATATTGCTCATCACTATGACTTAGGCAATGATTTCTATCAGTTGTGGCTCGACCCCACCCTAGCTTACAGTTGTGCATATTATCGGTCATCGAGTGACTCCCTCGAGGTTGCGCAAATTCAAAAGTTTTCTCGTATTGCTGAAAAACTCTCTTTGAATTCTCGCGATCATATCCTCGAAATTGGCACAGGCTGGGGGGGCTTCGCCCTTTATGCCGCAAAACATGTTGGATGTCGCGTTACGACTACGACGATTAGTCAACAACAATTTAAATACGCACAGTCGCTATTTGAAAGGGAAGGGGTAAGCCATCTCATCGATATTCGCTTTGAAGACTATCGATTATTAAAAGGGATCTACAGCAAGATTGTCTCGATTGAAATGTTTGAGGCCGTAGGCCTCAAACATTACGATGATTACTTTAGTTGTATTAGTCGACATTTGGAAACGGGTGGCTTGGCTTTAATCCAGACCATCACCATGAATGAAACTCAGTGGGAAACCTATATCAAAGGTACTGATTGGATTCAGCAATATATCTTTCCTGGTGCAGAACTAGCCTCTTTATCTGAGATATTTAAATCACTCGGTCGAACAGGTTCGCTCCGGATCTTGCATCACGAGGATATTGGTGCTCACTATCATCGAACCTTAGATGCTTGGCGTCAAAGATTCTGGACTGAGATTGATAGGGTGCGCGCCTTAGGGTACAGCGATGAGTTTATCCGAATGTGGGATTGGTATTTAGCTTATTGTTCAGGAGCATTTGCAGAGAGGTATATTGGTGATTCACAATTACTACTAGGTCATCCTGAAGCAATAGGGGTGAATCATGAACCTTGGAGTCGATCATGAAATATCTTAAATTATGGGCGTGGGCAGTTTTAATTGCGATGCTTATCGTGACGACTTGGGCCTCGCTTCAGCAATCTATTTTTGATGTAATTAAGTATTTTCCTGACGAACCCTGGTGGGTTGCAACGTTATACGATACCTATTTTGCTTTTGTCTTCTTTTGGCTTTGGATTCTTTATCGCGAAGGTTGGTCCATTTCAAGCATAAGTTGGTTAGTTGCAATTCTTCTTCTAGGCAATATTGCGATGGCGATTTATGTTTTGATAGCGATTCATAACGCCCAGAGCCTCCCAGACCTTTTTCGTCGGCAATCTTCATGAATAAGTGGCTGAAAAAAAAGGTCATAGATCCCCTTGTGAATCTTTTAAAACAGGGGACCACGCCAAGTAAATTGGCATGGAGTGTGGCAGCCGGTCTTGCTATTGGTACCAGTCCTCTCGTTGGTACTTCGACCCTTGTTTGTATTGCGGCTGGCTTCCTTTTTCGGCTTAATCATCCTGCAATTCAGATTGCTCATCTGGCTTTATCTCCCCTACAAGTCCCCTTTCTTTTCTTCTTCATTTATGCCGGTGAAAAATTATTTGATCAACCGCATGTTGTTCCTATAATCATTCAGGAAATTAAATCTGGATCATTCTCGCCTTTTACTACGCTCGAAACGTATTGGACTAGTTTTTGGCACGCAGGAGTTGTTTGGGTGTTGGTAGCCATCCCTTTGGTCATTATTCTTGGCCTGATCCTCAGCTTTCTTTTTCAGCGCATCAAACACTCCATGGAAACGACGCCATGAACACATTCGAACTGATTCTTTATGGAACCCTGATAGTTTCCAGCTTGCAGTTTGGACTCTGGCTGTATTATCGAGCAACCGACAATGCCGCTTGGGTCGATGTGGGCTGGGCATATGGCTTAGGGCTCATCGTAGTTTTTTATGCCTGCTTTGGTAGCGGAAGCCTCACTTCACGACTCTTGGCGGGAATCATGGGGGGTCTCTGGAGCGCACGTCTCGGGACGTACCTTTTTAATCGTGTAAAAAATGAAAAAGAAGATGGACGATACGGTGAGATTAAGCGGAACTGGAAAACGAATTTACCCCTCAAATTTTTTCTTTTCTTTCAGGTTCAAGCACTATTAGATGTCATCCTTTCCATTCCTTTCCTTGTGATGGTCCAAGATTCCCGAGAAGATCTTCAGTGGACTCACTGGTTAGCCCTGAGCGTTTGGGTGGTCTCGATGGTAGGCGAGGCCGTGGCGGATCGGCAATTGGCCCATTTTAAATCAAATATAGATCACAAGGGTCAAACCTGCCGACAAGGGCTGTGGCGCTACTCGAGGCACCCCAATTATTTTTTTGAATGGTTGATCTGGGTGGCTTTTGCCCTGATGGCCATTCCATCTCCCGGAGGTTATTGGTCTTTAATCTGCCCGGCTCTCATGCTTTATTTCCTTCTTCGCGTGACGGGAATTCCCGCGACGGAAGCTCAAAGTTTGCGAAGCCGACCAGAGGACTATCGACGCTACCAAGAAGAGACTTCTATGTTTATTCCTTGGTTTCCAAAGAAAGGGATCTCTTCATGAACTTGACCGATCAATTACTTCGCCGAGGTTGGATACCCGATGGGTTAATTCGTTCTCAAATCAAGAGGCTGATCCGCCTTCGTCTTAAAGACGAGTATGCCGGCGGAGTGGAGGCTGTTCATACTCGCTTTCAAGCACGCCTCGTTGATTGGTCTCAAGGACCCATTGCCATCAATACGCAAGAGGCAAATGATCAGCATTATGAGGTGCCCCCTGCCTTCTTCCAAAAAGTGCTGGGGCCTCATCTCAAATATTCATGCTGTTGGTTTGATAGTCCCCAGCAAAGTCTAGAATCGGCGGAACGAGCGATGCTACAGCGAACTTGCGAGCGCGCAGATTTAGCGAATGGACAAAAGATTCTTGAGTTGGGTTGTGGGTGGGGCTCTCTTTCTCTATGGATGGCTGAACATTTTCCAAAGTCACAAATTACGGCAGTCTCTAATTCAAAAGATCAGCGTCTCTATATCGAAGGCCAAGCCCTTCAAAGAGGTCTCTCCAATCTTACGGTTATCACTCAAGACATGAACGCCTTTGAGATCGAAGAAACATTTGATCGCGTCGTTTCTGTCGAAATGTTTGAACATATGCGAAATCATCGATCGCTGTTAGCTAAGATTTCCAAGTGGCTTAAGCCGCAAGGTAAATTATTTGTACATATCTTTACCCATCGGGACTTGACCTATCCCTACGAAGTAAAGGATGAGACGGATTGGATGGCCCAATATTTCTTTACCGGTGGAATGATGCCAAGTGATCACTATCTCCTGAGATTCCAAGATTCACTCAAACTCGAAGATCATTGGCGTGTTGGCGGCCTCCACTATGCCTATACTTCAGAGGCATGGCTTCAAAATCTCGATGCTAACTTCGATAGTTTAAAAAATTTATTTGCGACTTCCATGAGTCTTCCTGAAGCGGAACTTCAGTTAGCACGATGGAGAATATTTTTTATGTCTTGCGCGGAGTTATGGAAATACAGCGATGGTAATGAGTGGATCGTGTCTCATTACCGATTTCAGCGCCCTGCATAAAAATTATATTTTATAGACATTACGAGATCGGTTTCTCTCAGTGTGCTTTTTAACTCATAATAAATAAGAAAGCAGGTTCTTCAGATGCCCACAAGTCCAAGTTCTCCAACTCGTTTTAAAAAAAGATTGCCTCTCGGATGGATCGTCTTGGGGTCAATATCGCTCGTCGGTCTCATCGCTTGGATGTTGTCTGAAGGAGCCGCACTTTCTGTGAGTACGAATACCCCGACGCTTTTTAAAAAAGGGACTCAAACCCCCTTGGTGACCGCGTCCGGTTATATCGTAGCTAGGACCCGTGCAACCCTCTCCAGCAAGGTTTTAGGTCGCGTCGCTTATCTCGGTGTTCAAGAGGGCAGTTTAGTATCGAAGGGCCAGGTCCTAGCTAAATTAGAATCACCCGATATTGAGGCCTCCCGAAATGCTATTTTTTCCCAGGTTCACCAAGCCCAACAGGATTATGATCGAAGCGCTACGCTGCAGAAGTCAGGTTTTGAGAGTCCAGCAAACACCGAGCGACTTTTAAGTCAGCTGAATACCCTGAAAGCCCAACTAGCCTATCAGGACGCCCTGTTAGAAAGCATGACTTTAAAAGCCCCTTTCACAGGAATCGTGACGCAAAAACTCTCCGAGGTTGGTGAAACTGTCGCTCCCGGAAGTGCCGGTGGAGCGAATGCCATCAACGCCATTTTAGTGATGGCCGACTTTGATACCTTGGAAGTTGAAGTAGAAGTAAGTGAATCAGGAGTTGGGAAGCTCACTCCAGGAATGGCTACTGAAGTTCGAGTAGATGCGCTAGAAAAGAAGAAAGATAGTTCGATTTTAAAAGGCCATTTGCGAGCCATTTATCCAAGCTCCAATCGTCAGAAAGCTACCATCATCGTTCGCGTAGCCTTAGATCAAAAGGACCCACTTTTGGTTCCCGACATGGGAGCCAAGGTAACTTTTTTAGGAGCTCCTTACCAAGAAGATGTTCTAGTGTTGGGGCGTGAGCAGGTTTACCGAGATCCTCAAACGTCCGAAAGTTTTACATGGGTAGTAGAGGATGGTCGTGCCACAAAAAAATCAATCTTAGTTCTCAATGCTGAAAATCCATTAGGTTACGAAATTTCAGGATTAATTCCCTCATCGCAACTCATTATTGCTCCCCCCGATAATCTAAAGCCAGGGCAAAAAGTCACCCCCAAGCGATTGTAGCCATGAGCCAACCAACTGCGCCGATCATTCACATTCAGAGTCTGGCGAAAAGTTATTTCCGAGAGACCCTTGAAATTCCTGTGCTCCAAGGACTGGACCTGGATATTCCCGCGGGAGGCTTCTATGCCTTGATGGGGCCTAGCGGCTCAGGAAAAACAACCTTGCTCAACCTCATTGCGGGTATTGATCGACCCACGGGTGGTTTGCTTGAGGTATGTGGATCCAATTTAAATCAACTCAATGACGACGAACTGGCCTCTTGGAGAAACGAGAATATCGGTTTTATATTTCAGAATTATAATTTGATCCCCGTCCTGAATGCCTTTGAAAATATTGAATTACCGTTACTTTTAACCTCGTTAACTCGAGCTCAGCGCAAGGAAAAAGTTGAGGAAGTTCTCTCATTGGTAAATTTGATGGATCGACGCGAAAATTATCCTAGGCAACTAAGCGGAGGACAAGAGCAGCGAGTTGCTATTGCGCGCGCCATTGTCGGAAACCCCAAAGTTCTCGTTGCCGATGAGCCAACCGGTGCGCTTGACGCAAAGAATGCCGATGAAATTTTGGAAATGATGCAAAGGCTCAATGAAGAATTCGGTAAAACTATTCTCATCGTCACTCATGATCCCAAAGCAGCTAATTGTGCTCGGCATCAGGTTCATCTTGAAAAAGGTATCCTCGATAAAACCGTGGAAGTAAATCGATGAAATTTCTTCATTTAGTATGGAAGTCCCTGATGCGTTCAAAACGTCGAACGTTTCTGATTTTATGTACACTCATCCTCTCGGTTTTTCTTATTACGATTCTTCAATCTCTATTGGCAACGTTAGATGCGGTTTCCAACAAGCCGACAGAGGGTAATCGATTTGTGGTCAGGCATAAAAGTGGATTGACTCAATTTCTACCGATCAGTTATGGAGAATATTTGCGCCAACAACCGGAAGTCTTAGCCGTTGCAAATTCCCAGTGGTTTGGGGGCTATTACCAAGACCCCAAGAATTTCTTTGCTAATTTTGCCAATGATGAGACCACGATGTTTCAAGTGTTCTCTGACCGTATTTCTGGACTCACTGAAGCTGAAATCAAAGAGTATCAACGAGACAGAAAGGGATGCATCGTTGGTCAAATTCTAGCTGATAAATACGGGTGGAAGGTTGGAGACACCATTCCTTTAACCGGAACTATTTTTCCGATGAGTCCCCAGCTCACTATTCGCGGCATCTTCAAAGGTCGCATGGCTTCCGAAGAGAATACGCTTTATTTTCACTACAAACTCCTTGAAGAAGGGGTCCAATTCATGAAGGGTAAGACCGGAGCTTTCTGGATTAAGACAAAAACATCGGATGACATTCCTCGTGTAGCCAATCGAATTGATACCCATTTTGCCAATTCACCGGTTGAAACCATGAGTGAGGCTGAAAATGCTTTCTATCTCACTTTTGTTAAAATGTTAGGAAATATCGGAGCCATTATTCACGGTGTGACCATCGCCGTCCTGATTGCGATTACCATTGTGACGGTTGGAACGATGTCGATGGCTATTAAAGAGCGAACCACAGAGATTGCCGTTCTCCGGGCTATGGGTTTTAGTCGAGCACGTGTTCTTTTCCTTCTGATGGCCGAAGGACTCTTATTGGTTACCTTGGGCGGAGCCCTGGGTATAGGCCTAGCAAGTCTAGTCGCCAAAATTTTAAGAGAAATTCTTGGAAGCGCCCTCATTTTCCTTCAGGATTTTCGCTTAGCCAACGAGACTATTTTGTTATGCATGGGGATGGCCCTCATTATTGGGTTCATTTCAACAATCATTCCGGCTCTTGCTGCTACCCGTAGATCTATCGTGGAAGGTCTCAGGGCACTGTGATGGTTCTTTTTGTGGGATTTATTCTCGTATTATTTGCTGCTTATCTCGCCTGGCTCATTTATGCTGCGATTAAATTTCCGCTTCCCTTTGTCTATAATCTTCGATCTTTATGGGGGCGAAAATCGTCGACGTTAACCACCGCATCTGCCATCTCTTTAGTGGTCGCTATTTTTATTGTAGTTTTATCGTTAGCTCAGGGAATTTCTAAAGCGTTTGTAACTTCAGGCTTACCGAATCAAGCCCTAGTCATGAGGCCTAGTTCTCGTTTTGAACTCAATTCATCCATCACCCGGGACCAAGCCAGGATCATCAAATCTAATCCACTCGTAGCGAAAGACAATATGAACCCCATTGCATCAGCTGAAGTGATAGTCATTAAGCTTTTCAATAAATCGGACGGCGTGGGTTCCAATATCACAGTACGAGGCATGGAGGTCACGGGTAGAAGCATGCGTCCCCAGGTTAAATTAGTCTCGGGGCGCTGGTTTCAGCCAGGGCTTTCTGAAGTCACGGTTCCGGTAAAGATGCAACTAAGATTTCCTGAGTTAGTCGTGGGTCGTAGTTTTAAAATGGGTGGTCGCCAATGGGATATTGTTGGAACTTATGATGCCGCTGGTTCGTCTTTTGATTCTGAAATATGGAGCGATGTGAACGACGTAATGCAGGCGTTTAAACGAGAAACGTATTCAACTGTTTTAGTTCGATTACGCTCGGAAGATGACCTGGGACCCTTTACGCTTCAGATGGAGGAAGAGAAGCGACTCAAATTGGAAGCCGTGCCTGAGCGTTCCTATTTTAAAGAATTAACCAAGGCCGGAGACCCCATTCGTATTATCGGAAATCTTATTACCGTTATTCTTTCGATCGGCGCCATGTTTTCAGCGATGAATACTATGTATGCTTCCGTAGCAAGTCGAACAAAAGAAATTGGTACGCTGCGAGCCTTGGGCTATCGGCGACGGGAAATTTTAGCGAGTTTTCAGTGGGAAGCGATCGCGCTCTGTGTTCTCGGGGGACTTGGGGGATCTTTGCTAAGTTTTCTAGCGGACGGAATTCAAACAGGGACGACAAGTTTTGACACCTTTAGCGACATCAGTTTTGCATTTACTATTACCCCTCGTCTTCTCGCCCAAGGACTTTTTTTTAGTGTGGGTATGGGCATACTCGGGGGCCTGCTACCAGCATGGCGAGCGTCGAATATCCCCCTCACAGAAGCCATGAAAGCCTAATTGGAGAGGCCTCATTGGTCTTTCATCCTTGATGAATCAGCGATTTCCACGTATTCTAGAGAGTCCACAATGGGCAAGCCGTGAGCATCGTTCACGTGGGTTTACGGTCGGCCATACAGGAGTCTCCCCATGAAAGAAGCTATTCATCCAGAAATGCACATCGTTAAAGTTCATTGCCAATGCGGTAATGAATTCATGACGCGATCTGTTAAGAATGAATTACGCGTAGAGGTGTGTTCCGCTTGTCATCCTTTCTGGACAGGGAAACAGCGACTAATGGATACCGAAGGTCGGGTCGATAAATTTAATCGTAAATATGCTCCAAAGCCCGTTGTTGCTAAAGCCCCCAAAGCAGTCGTGGAAGCACCCAAAGTGATTTCGACACCCAAAAAGAAAAAGACTATCGAACGTAAAACTTCCGGTAAGGCAGGCGCTTCCATCACAAGTGAGACCAAAGCCCCTTCCAAAGTTACTAAAGCCAAAAAAGAAACCCAAGCTTAGGTACGCTCAAGTTGAATAAAGAACTCGGGGACGAGTTCTATCTCTTGACGACTTAATGGATGGAATTTTCTTATGATGCTAAAACAACTTGAAATCGTAAAACAACGATTTATCGACATTGAAAATCAATTACAAGATATGACGATCGTTTCGGATCACCGAAAGCTCCGTGAACTTTCACAGGCGCGAAGCGAACTTGAGCCGGTCGTCAAAGCGTATGAGGTTCAGAAAAATCTTCTACAGCAACTATCTGAGGCAGAACAGATTCTTGCCGACAAATCGTCTGATAGCGAATTAAAAAAAATGGCGGAAGCAGAAATTGGCCCGCTCAAAATCGAAATCGAATCCGGTGATGCGCTTCTGAAACGATTGCTAATCCCCAAAGATCCCAATGATCATAAAAATGTGATTCTCGAAATCCGAGCAGGTACAGGTGGGGAAGAAGCAGCGTTATTTGCCTCAGAGCTCTATCGTATGTATCTTCGTTTCGCTGAGCAAAAAGGATTCAAGACCCGAACCCTTGATGTTAGTGAAGCTGAAGCAGGAGGCTTCAAAGAAGTAGTTCTGGAGATCGAAGGTAAAGGGGCCTATTCAATGTTTCGTTTTGAAAGCGGTGTACATCGGGTCCAACGAGTCCCCAAAACTGAAACACAAGGTCGAGTTCATACCTCCGCTGCGACCGTTGCGGTGATGCCCGAAGCCGAAGACGTGGATATAAAAATCGAAGACAAAGACCTCAGAATTGACACATTCTGCTCTGGAGGAAAGGGGGGTCAGTCGGTTAATACGACCTATTCAGCTGTCCGCTTGACTCATATTCCTACGAATACCGTTGTGAGTTGTCAAGACGAGCGGAGCCAAATCAAAAATATGGCTAAAGCTATGACGGTTCTTCGATCCCGCCTCCTCCAAAAGGCCATGGATGATCAAAATCAAGCGAATGCCGCACTTCGTAAATCCCAAGTAGGTTCAGGGGATCGAAGCGAAAAAATTCGTACCTATAATTTCCCCCAAAGTCGCGTAAGTGATCATCGTGTCAATGTGACGATTCACAGTTTAGATAAATTTATGCAAGGCGATCTCGACGTTATTTTAGAACCGCTTCGTGCTCAATACGAAGCCGATCGCCTCCAAGCGTCGGAACTCACTGGAAATTGAGATGCTAGAATAAATCGAGGAACACTAAATGTCACAGGAAATCCCCCTCTCTTTATCGGCTCGTCGAGAATCTATTCTCCGGACCTTAATTGAGACTTATTATCGAGAAAAAGAACCCGTAGGGTCCAAACTAATCGCCGAACGTCATACTGAGCCACTTTCAAGTGCCACGATTCGAACCGTTCTATCCGACTTGGAACATGATTCGCTGCTAACGCAGCCACATACCTCAGCGGGTCGTATTCCAACCGAAAAAGCCTATCGTTATTATGTTGATCGTTGGCTTGATGAATTTGTAGCCAAGCGCCCCAGCCTCAGCACCAAACAAGATTTAGAGGCCTTGCTTCAGATGCCGGAAATTGATCTTGAACCGTGGGCTCAACGAGCGAGCCGAATCCTCTCGGAAGTTCTGGGGGGCGTTTGCGTGGCATTACCGTCGCGTATGGTTTTATCCACATTAGTGAAGCTTGAATTCGTTCCCTTGGGCACCGATAAAATTGTAGCCATTTGGGTGGATAACCAAGGTGACGTTGAGCACCGAGTCATTGAAAATCAATGGCATTACGCCCCTCATCAACTTATTGAAATGGGTAACTTTGCGACTACGCATTTTCGAGGACTTACTTTGGCCGAGATGCAGAAAAAAATGATGGAAGGCATCGGTGAGGGAGTTCATGAAGTTAAGGCCCTCCTCGCACAACTTCAAGTGATTGCAAGGGATTGGGACCAGCAAAGTCATACCAATCCATCGACGGTAGTCATTCAAGGACTTTCTCAACTCACCCATCTGCCCGAATTTGAAGACCTCGATCGCTTAAAACACCTGGTAGAAAATTTTGAAGAACAAAGTCGCTTAGCGCACCTTCTGAACGCTTTTGCCGAGAAAGCTTCCAAGGACACACAAGTGATCTTGGGAAGCGAGAATCCTTATCTCGGTAACTTGGGGCTTACCACTACCGTGCGTCGTGTCCAATTAGACAAATCGGGTTATGTGACTTTGGCTCTCATTGCCCCGATGAGAATGGATTACCCCCATGTTTTAGGGGGTTTATCTTGGTGGGCCAAGGAAATTAGTAACCGTTCTCATTCCTGAAAGCGACTCCATCTATGCATCCCGAAAATCTATCGCCCTCTGAAGATTACTCCAATCCTTCTCCCGAGCTAGTTCCGGAAATCACGGAAATCGAAGCGCTACGCGCATCGGAAAAGGAACTGCGAGAGCAATATTTACGCTTAGCCGCAGATTTCAAAAATTATCAGAATCGTGTCACGAAAGATATACAGTTATCTATTGAGCTCTCAGAAAAAAAGATTCTTTTAGAAGCTCTTCAGAGCCTGGATTCACTCGATCGCTGTTTAGCAACAAATTATCAAGAAGTCCCCGCTCTTCAGCAAGATATTAATTTAATTCATAAGCAATTGACGGATTCATTAAAGCGATTAGGACTAGAGCCTCTGAAAATTCAGGTGGGCGATCTCTTTGATGCGAGTCATGCCGAAGCCCTCACGATCGTTCATCAGCCCGATCTAGCCGACAATAGCATTTTCACTGTTTTTGAAAAAGGCTATACGCTTCGGGGCCAATTGCTTCGCCCCGCTCGGGTTGTAGTCAATCGACATTTAGATCCGGCTCCCCCTGATTCTTCGACACCCTCTGTTTAGCTTTGAGTAGATGATGAAAAGAGATTATTACGAAATATTAGGCGTAGACCGTTCAGCCTCGTTGGACGAGATAAAAAAAGCGTATCGAAAATTAGCCCTTGAGTTTCACCCTGACCGAAATCCCAATAATAAAGAGGCCGAAGACAAGTTCAAAGAAGCTGCGGAAGCCTATAGCTTTTTATCGGATAGCGATAAACGACAGCGATATGACCAGTATGGACACCAGGGTTCCGGTGGAACGGGCCAGTCGTTCCAATTTGACCCCAGCCAGTTCCAAGGATTTGAAGATATTTTAGGTAGTTTCTTCGGTGGAGGCGCCTTCGGAGATCTGTTTGGTCAGCGGGGCGGCGGCTCATCCAATCAAGGCTCGGATATCCAAATAAAAATCAAGGTCACATTCAAAGACGCAGTATTTGGAAAAGACAAAGAGGAAGTGGAACTAAAAAAATTACAACGATGTGAAAATTGCGTTGGCTCTGGATGCCAAAAAGGCACTGGACCTCAGACTTGTTCCCAATGTCGTGGATCAGGACAGCAAGTGACCCGCCAAGGCTTTTTTCAAATGATGGTGACATGCTCTAAATGCGGAGGGCAAGGATCTTGGATACCCAATCCCTGTAAGACCTGTAATGGAGAAGGGCGTACGCAACGTTCTTTCAAGACGAGCTTTAAGATCCCCGCCGGAATTGACAATGGAACACGACTTCGATTGAATGGCCAAGGAGAAGTGGGTCCCCTTGGGGGACCGGCGGGGGACCTTTATATTCTTTTTGAAGTAGAGAAGGACCCCCGATATCAACGTGACGGTGACGATCTTCATCAAATTGTTGATGTACCTTGGATGACTTTTGTAACCGGCGGAAAAATTAAAATGGAGACCCTCTACGGCGAAGAGACAGTAACCGTCACAGCGGGAACCCCTGCCGATAAGGTAGTTCGTCTAGCCAATGCGGGGGTACCCCGCGTCCAGCGATCTGGCCGGGGCGATCTTTACCTTCACTTACGCGCTTGGGTACCGACTCAGCTAAATGAGGCTCAACGGGGGGCTCTCGAAGCACTAAAAGACGCCTTTTCTGATACCCCCACAGAGTCTTCGGGTTCTATTCTTGACAAGGTTTTTGGCTCTAAGAAAAAAAAGAAAAAATAGCTATTCTTTTTTCCGAAGTCTTTCTAAATTTTCTCTTGCACCTCGATGACGAGGATTGATTTCGAGTGCTTGTTGAAAACTTTTTTTGGCCTCCATCCATTTTCCGAGGCGTTCGAGAATTTGACCTTGGCGAACATAAGCTCCTTCGCGGCCTCCTGATCCTCCTTCGATCGGACCCCGGAGAGCATCCTCAATCAACTCTAATGCTTCAGGGAGATGGATGCCCGTCCGCGCTGAAATCTTGGCACATTGTAACTTTAGTAATGAGGATTCCTGAAATTTCGGAATAGAGACTTGCATCAATTGCCAAGCCTCTTCGGGTCGATCACTAGAGAGCAAAGCATCGCCAAGACTTTCTAGGGCGTGGGTGTTTAGATCGGGTTTAGTCAACAAGGTTTTAGCCACCTCGTATAACCGTTCTTTTTGGCCCTCTACACCCAGAGCCTTTTTGGCCTCATCGCCCCCGAGCGCTTCGAGATAAGCCGTTACCAGAAGAGATGTATTACTTTTTAGACTCAATCCTTCTTGAAAAATAGATTCTGATTCTTTCCATGTTCCGAACGATGCTTGAAGAATTCCTTCTAAAGCAAGACCCCAGGCTCGGTCGATTTTTTTTAAAGTTTGAGCGCATTGAAAACTGAGAGGTTTGGAACCCCCCAAGAGCAGTGGTAATTTTCCCCGACTTAAACCTAAGGTGAACCAGGCATACCCATAGGTTGGATCGCGTTTTGTACTCACCTCTATGGCATCTAATGCCTGGGAGATTTGAAGCATACTTTTTAAAGAGATATTCTCAATGGCTAAACCCATCAGAGCAATTCCCTTGGCGAGATGAGCATCGGATAATTGATCGTTTTGTTGCAGTGCCTTATTGGCAAAAATCAGGGCTTGATCAAAATCAAGAAATCCAGATAGAGCCTGTGACTTAGTCGCGAGGGCTATGGGATGAGAAGGGTTTACTGTCAGTAGGCGATCTGACCTATTTGCCGCCTCAATAAAGCGCCCCTCTTGAATCAGGCGCCTTAAGTCCCCAGATACATCCTCCGCCCCACCGAGTGGTAGACACAGGGCGAGCGATATAAAGAGCTTCATTGAATGCTTTAGGTTCATCAACATGGTAAATATACTTAATCCTAGTATGTAAGACGCATTACCCCCCTATCTTCTTCATTGTTCCTCGGAGTTTCTCTATGCTGATGAAAGGAAAAAAAGGCCTCATTGTAGGGGTAGCTAACAAGCGATCGATTGCTTGGGCTATCGCCCAACGTTGCGTGGAACAGGGAGCTCAGTGCGCCTTCAGTTTTCAAAGTGAGCGACTAGGTGAAAATGTAAAAGAACTCACCAATGATCTCCCTGGTTCTCTCATGTTTCAGATGGATGTAAGTGATGATGCACAAGTTCATAAAGGTTTTAATTATCTTCGTGAAGCCTGGGGCCAGATAGATTTTTTAGTACATGCCGTGGCGTATGCTCCTCGTCAAGCGCTCGAAGGGGATTTTGTCAGTACAACTCGAGAAGATTTTAGGACCGCACTTGACATCAGTACTTATTCGCTTCCTGTGCTAGCCCATGCAGCCAAGCCGCTCATGACCCAAGGTGGAAGCATTGTGGCACTCACTTACCTTGGTAGCGAACGAGTGATGCCGAACTATAACGTCATGGGTGTGGCCAAAGCCGCTCTCGAAAGCGCTACGCGCTATCTCGCAAGTGATTTAGGCCCGTTTAATGTTCGCGTGAATTGTATTTCTGCCGGACCCATCAAGACATTAGCCGCAGCCGGTATCGGGGGTTTTTCCTCAATATTAGATCTGCATCGTAGCAAGGCTCCGCTTAGGAAAAATACCGAACTTGAAGAAGTTGGAGACGCCGGAGTCTTTCTTCTATCCGACATGGGCCGTGGCATCACGGGGCAAGTGCTTTATGTCGACGGCGGCTATAGTATTATGGCTCTATAAATAACTTTCTAGAAAGAGAGCATGATAAAAAAATATTTTTCTTCACTATTCGAATTAAGTAATTCTGCTTCAATTATCCGGGCTATTATTTTCACCTCAGGTCATATTTTTATTGAAACCATTGTGATCTCGCGTATTACGGGCGCGAGGATTGAATTAGCAGGTACAGCTGCGATCGTCGGACCTCTCATCAGCGGAGCTTGGTATTGGGTGATTGACCGATGGTGGACTAAACGTCATGCCGATGTTGAACATGGTGAGCCTGGCCATCGACACTAGATCCTACATGAGTGATTTAAGCTGCTCCATTACCTCGTCTACGTGACCCTTCAC
This sequence comes from Holophagaceae bacterium, assembly GCA_023257195.1. GTDB lineage: Bacteria > Acidobacteriota > Holophagae > Holophagales > Holophagaceae > Acidiparvus > Acidiparvus fluvialis. The sequence continues at coordinate 78,235 of JALRCU010000041.1, read as the reverse complement.
AGAGACCTTGGGCCAGATAAAGCGAATGACTCCTTTGGGATCGACCAGGAAAGTGGACCGAATAATGCCTTGTACTTCTTTTCCGTACATCATTTTTTTACCAAAAGCCCCCAGGGGTTTAAGCAGTTTTGCCTCTGGATCAGATAACAGTAGGAAGGGAAGTTCGAATTTGTCTCGAAACTTTTGATGACTTGCATGGCTATCGCGACTGATTCCTAGGACTTGAACTTTCATTCGTTTAAGTCGGGACCAATTATCACGAAAATCACAGGACTCTTGCGTACATCCCGGTGTTGAATCTTTCGGATAGGCATATAAGACCGTCCATTGACCTCGGAAGAGACTTTGATCAATCATCCGTCCGTCCTCATCTTGCAATTTGAAAGTCGGAATTTTTTTACCAATCAAATTCATAAGCCCTCTTCTACTGATTACTTTTATGTATCTTACCCTCAGATTGGGACGAATAGCTTGGTTCTTGCTAGTCTAGGAGGAGAGGTTCCTTTGTTGACAGATTCATCAAAACGGCTATGGTGGTTGTCTCTTTTGATACCCCACAAAAGAACTCTAACTCTTGGTCTGATAGCGACGATTGCCTGCAGCACTGCAGCGAGCTTCGTACCGTATTGGTCTGGTAAAGCGGTTCATAGTCTTGAAATGAAAGAGTGGAATCAATCTCGTATTTTTCTAATTTGGATGCTCGGGTTTACCGCACTAGCGGGGGTCTTTAGATACGTAATGCGTAAATATCTTATCGGTCTTTCTCGGGAAATCGAAAAAGAACAGCGCGAAGAACTTTATGATTTTTTACTCTCACGCCCCTATGTCTTCTATGAACGTCAAAAAATTGGCGATTTGATGAGCCGTATTGGCGAAGATGTGAGTACCGTTCGTATGGCGACCGGCCCAGGTCTTATGAGTTTTCTCCAGACGGCAAGTGTTTTACCCGTCACGCTAAGTTTAATGATTTCCACAAGTTGGAAATTAACTCTAGCCGTTATGCTCCCCTTTTCTCTTTTAGCTTTTGGTTTTTATTTTTTGGGTCGTATGAGTCATCAAGTACAGCAAAAACTTCAAGTTGCATTCTCGAATCTAAGCACCTTCAGTCATGAAACGATCAGCGGCGAGCGAGTGGTTCAGGCTTTTGGTCTCGAGAATATGCGAGTTGATAAATTTGACGACCTCAGTCGTGCTCATGCAGATCTGAGTATGAAACAAAACGTGATTTATGGGGCGTATGGTCCCGTGGCAATGTTCATTGGTGCGCTGGCCACTTTATCTTTGATTGGCTATGGCGGCACGCTCTATCTCCGCCAAGCCCTATCGTTGGGTGACTTAACGGCCTTTTCTGGTTATTTAGTAACTCTCGCGTGGCCAGTCATGTCTCTTGGGTGGGCGATAAATCTTTTTCAACGGGCTCGCGCAGGTCAATTACGTATTGACGAAGTCATGGCTCCCATCGAAAGACCCCTCGATCCCCCCGTGACGACCTTGATGATTGCCGAGCCCGCCTCTCTTGAGGTGAAAGATGTGGTTTATCGCTTTGATAGCTCACGGGGCGTCGGTCCCTTAAGTTTTGTGCTTGCTCCAGGAACTTCGTTGGCGGTGGTGGGTGGAGTAGGGTCTGGCAAGACCATTCTGCTTCAGGTTTTGGCTGGACTCCGGCCTCCTCAGAAAGGACAAGTCTTTCTAGATAATAAAATTCTTGATGAATCTTCACTGAGGAAGCATTGGGAAAATCTAGGTTGGGTTCCCCAAGAAGCTTTCTTATTCTCAGAGTCATTACGTAAAAATCTCATCATGGGGTACCCAAAGGCTTCCCTGGATGAAATTCAAGAAGTGACCCAAGTCGTTTGTCTTGATGATCTAATCAAACGCCTTCCAAACGGTTTGGATACGGTGGTTGGCGAACGAGGAGTCATTCTCAGCGGCGGAGAGCGCCAGCGGACGGCTTTGGCTCGCGCCTTGCTTCGGCGGCCTCGCTTATTGCTTTTAGACGACGCCTTATCGGCAGTTGATGCAGAAACCGAGAGTCAAATTTTAACCAATCTAAAATCTTACTTGGGTAAAACCACCTTGGTGCTGACCTCTCATCGCGTATTTGTTGCTGAGGCGTGTGAAAAAGTCTTGGTGCTTGAAGAAGGTCAAGTTATTCAACAAGGGACAGCCAATGAATTAGCCCAAGTTTCTGGTCTGTATGCCCGTCTTAAGAAATTACAAAGCCTAGAGCGTGAGTTAAGCCAAAAAGCGGAGATCAAAGACCTTCACGGAAAGTAACTTTATTAATTTCATGAAAATTAGTCAACCCCAATTTGACTTTTTCAAGAGCACTTTCACGAAGCGTTTGCATACCATGTTGCTTAGCGAGAGCTTTTAATTCCCTCAAAGGTGCATTCTGATATAGTTTTTCCCGCATCTCATCGTTTAGACCTAAAAATTCAACAATGGCTTGTCGCCCTTTAAAACCCGTCCCGGCGCATTCCACACAACCTTGTTTCTCAAAAAAAGTTCCCCCAATAGCCCAATCAGAGGACACCCCGTTGTTTCCTAATTCTTCCGGCGTTGGTTGATGGACCCGTTTGCACTTAGGACAGAGGATTTTCACTAAACGTTGAGCCAGAATGCAGTTGAGAGAGGATACAAAATTAGACGTAGAGACGCCCATATGGGTAAATCGACCAATGACATCGAACACATTATTGGCGTGTACCGTTGTGAACACTAGATGGCCCGTCAGTGCCGACTGAATCGCTATTTGGGCTGTTTCGGCATCTCGAATTTCTCCTACCAGAATTTTGTCAGGATCGTGACGAAGAATAGATCTCAAGCCTAGGGCAAACGTGAGCCCCTTTTTTTCATTGACGGGAATTTGAGTGACCCCTTCCAACTGGTATTCCACGGGATCTTCGATGGTAATAATCTTGTCTTCCGGATTTTTGATTTCACTGAGTACCGCATAGAGTGTTGTAGTCTTACCGCTACCCGTCGGGCCAGTGACCAAAAACATACCATAGGGTTCCCTTGAAAATCGACGTAAGCGGGCTAACTCTAAAGGGGAAAATCCTAAAATATCTAAATTCAAGGCGGCAAATTCTTGGGTTAAATTTTCTTTATCTAATATACGAATGACGGCATCTTCGCCATGAATCGTAGGCATGATCGATACGCGAAAGTCGATCGCTCGTCCTCGCACCCTAAGTTTAAAGCGCCCATCTTGGGGTTGTCGTTTCTCGGAGATGTCTAGTTCAGACATGACTTTGATACGAGAAATAATCGATGGAGCAAACCGCCGATCTATACGCTCGGAGGCAGAATAAAGGCTTCCATCAATTCGATATTTAATCAGGATATGAGTGGCCGAAGTTTCAAGATGAATGTCGCTAGCTCGCCTTTGAAGTGCATTGAAAATAGTAGTATCCACAAGGCGAACAATGGGAGCTTCATCCTTATCGGTTAATTTTTCAAAATCAAGAACCTCTTCGTCGATATCTTCTTCGCGAAGGACTTGAACTTTGAGCGCTTCACCCGCTTCGTCAAGAATTTTTTGTCCACTCTCAGATTTCTTCAGTACGTCCTGTATTTGCTGCGCAGGAGCCCCGACAAAACTTAGGGGCCGACCGAGTTCAAAGCGCAGGATATCTTGAACTAGAACATCGAGAGGATCAACCATAGCGATGATCAATTTTTCCTCAAAGACTCGCACAGGCACAAATTGATACTTAACCATCAAATCAAGGGAAATGGACTTGAATAGAGCGTAATCAACTGCCTCAATCGCAAGGTCTAATTCAGGGTATAAACCCATATATTTCAACGTCGAATCCTCAAGGGAGTCGGTTGATAAGGGCTTAGGTGCACTTTTTTCAGGGAAGGGATTCATGGATATGACCGTTCTTTTTTATGTGCAGAGAGATGACTAGATCCGCGAGGTCTAAATCTTATTATCCCTCGTTTAGATGATTGACCCAAGCGCTACCAAAACCCCACAATATAAGGGAGCGGAGATCCCATGCAAGGCTATGCACCTATTTTGTTGCTTATTGCCATATCCCTAACACTACCTGCTTTGGTATGGAGTCTTTCTCGTTTCATTCGCCCCAGCTTCTACAGTACCTCCAAACACTCCACGTACGAATGTGGAATCACGGCCACCACGGATGCGCGAGAAAAGTTTAGTGTCAGATATTATCTCGTTGCGGTTTTATTTTTAATTTTTGATGTTGAAACAGTTTTTCTTCTACCTTGGGCTCTTCAATTAAAAGAGCTGTGGATTTTTGGTTTAGTCGAAATGGGATTTTTTCTGTTTTTGCTATTAATTGGGTATGCCTATATTTGGTCTAAGGGCGCCCTGAATTGGGAGTAAGTTCATGTCCGTGATTTTAAATCAGCCCTCATCTCTCGAACACATCTTGATCACCACCAAAGTGGAAAAGGTCGTCAATTGGGCCCGCGCTTCATCGGTATGGCCCATGACCTTCGGGCTTGCTTGTTGTGCGATCGAAATGATGGCTGCAGGAGCAAGTCGTTTTGATTTTGATCGATTCGGTGCAGGTATTTTTAGAGCCACTCCTCGTCAATCAGACTTGATGATTGTAGCGGGCACGGTCACCTACAAGATGGCTCCAGTAATTAAGAAACTTTACGACCAAATGCCTGAACCCAAATGGGTCATTGCGATGGGCTCTTGCGCCACCGCGGGGGGTCCTTTCGATAGTTATCACACCATTCAGGGCGTCGATAAAATTATTCCGGTTGACGTATTTATTCCGGGATGTCCTCCCCGTCCAGAAAGTTTGATTTACGGCTTCTTAAAGTTACAAGACAAGATTATGACGTCCAGCATGTCTGATCGCTACGCTGAAATCTTCGAGTCTGTAGGGTAATCGATGTCTATCACCAAGGTTTGGATCGAAGAAGGTTGCATTGTTTGCAATGCCTGCGAAGCCGAATGCCCCGATGTCTTTCATGTCACTGCCGATAGTTGCCACATCAAATCTGATGCACGGGTCGATGGACAAGAGGATGAAAATCGTTCTTCAAAATCTGCCTTACAAACCCCGCTTCAATCCTCACTAGAAAGTAGTATTATTGCCGCTGCAGTGGCTTGTCCCGTCAATGTCATTCAGTACGAACAAGTAGTCTCCGAAGTTCCGGTTGAAGCCCCTAGGGTCGATGTCGTCGTACAAGTAGCAGCCCCCGCAGTAGCTCCCACAGTAGCCCCCACCGAACCTGAATCTACTTCGACTGCGATTGACACTCCCTTGCCTCAAACCAATGCTTCCGTAGCTACTAAGCCACGCATCACAGAAGTATGGATTGATGAAGGGTGTATTGTTTGCAACGCTTGTGAAGCCGAATGCCCCGAGGTCTTTCACGTCACTGCCGATAGTTGTCATATCAAAGCCGAGGTTCGGCTAGATGGAAAAGAAAATGAAAATCGTATTGAAAAATCCAAAATCAAAGAGCTGCTAGGAGAATCTCTCATTGAAAAAATTATCTCGGCTGCTGCGGGTTGTCCGGTCGACGTAATCAAATACGGTGTTCTCGGCGATGCTCCTAAAATTGAAAAGAAAATAGATGCAGCGCACGGTCACAGTCCAGAACCCAGTCAGTCTTTTGTGTGGAATATTGCAGCAGCACCCAATCGAACGGTTGTGATGCCCAAAACCGTTCCTCTGCCTAGCCTTAAGATTTATTTAGCCGACCAAGAAAATCAAAAAATAGCGGATGAAGCCAAGTGGCAAAAACAATTGGCTGATTATGAAACCAATAAAGCCAAGGCGCTCGCGGAAGGCAAAGAAGCCCCCAAGGCTCCCGTTCGACCTGCGGCCAAAAAAGATGAAAACGATGTCGTAGCACCCACCCCGATTTTAGCGGACGCCCCCGAACTCATTTATCTGCAGCAGAAATTAGGTTCGAAAGTGGAAGAAATTTTTCAGCAGTCCGGGGAATTAGTTTGCCAAGTCAATCCGGATTTCATTCTTGAAGCTTTAGCCTTATGTAAAGAGGACCCTGCTCTCAAATTTGAGATGCTCGCCGATGAAACCGCAACCCATTATCCCGCTGCCGATGCATTTAAATTCTCTATTGTCTATCATTTGACAAGTCTTTCAAGACAACGTCGATTACGGTTACGTATTTTAGTACCCGAGGGTTACGACGTGACAAGTGCTGTCGCAGTTTATCCCGGTGCGAACTGGCTTGAACGAGAAATCTTTGATATGTTCGGTATTCGCTTTAAGGATCATCCCGATTTAACTAGAATTCTCTGTCCTGAGGATTGGGAGGGATTCCCGTTGCGAAAAGAATATCCAACGCTGGGTCTTGGTCAACGTGAAATTGATTTTCGAGAAGATCGATCGGGCGTTTTGATGCGCTTGTCCCTTGAAAAAGCCGGGAACCTAAGTATTAATCTAAAAAAACCAGAAGCTAACTAGGAGTTTGATCGGTGTTTAAAAACGAGGAATTGGAAATTAATCTGGGACCTCAGCACCCTTCCACACACGGGGTGCTTCGCGTCAAACTTCGTCTCGACGGTGAAACAATTGTGAAATGCACTCCCGTGATTGGCTACCTCCATCGTGGGGTTGAAAAAATCTGTGAGAATAAGACCTTTTTTCAAGGTCAAGTTTGGACCGATCGTATGGATTATGTCGCCTCGGTAAGTAACAACCTTGGATGGGCTGAGTCCGTCGAAAAATTGTTTGGCATCCAAGTCCCTCGTCGAGCCCACTATATTCGTACCATGATGACTGAACTCAATCGCATCAGCTCTCATCTGCTTTGGCTCGGGACGCATGCCCTTGATATTGGTGCCATGACCGTATTTTTATATGCGTTTCGAGAGCGCGAAGAAATCCTTAATTGCTTCGAGTCTTTCTGTGGTGCTCGTCTTACCACTACCGCCTTTCGCATCGGGGGCCTTCGCGAAGACATCCCCCCTGGCTTTATCAAGCAAGTTCAAGCTTTTCAAGATCGATTCTTGAACTGCATTGATGAATATGAGACGTTGTTGACTGAAAATCGAATCTGGAAAAAAAGAACGATTGGGATTGCTCCCATTCAAGCTGATCAATGTATCGCTTTCGGTGTTACGGGCCCCGTTCTTCGAGCTGCGGGTGTCAACTATGATGTTCGAAAAGCTTTCCCTTATGCCGCTTACGCCGAAATGGATTTCGATGTACCGACGCGTACTGAAGCGGATACCTATGCTCGTTATCTTGTTCGCCTCGAAGAGTTTCGTCAAAGCCATCGGATCATTCAACAATGTATCGATGGACTTCCAGAAGGTAATGTCATGGCAAAGATTCCTAAGGTTTTAAAATCTGAGGTCAATGAAATCTACCATCCGATCGAAGCCCCCAAAGGGGAATTAGGTTATTACTTAGTCGGAGAGAAGGGCTCTCAAAACCCTTATCGTTTTCATGTGCGCGGCCCCTCCTTTGTCAATCTTCAAGCCTTACCCCAAATGACCGAAGGTCGCTTGCTTGCTGATGTCATCGCCGCCATCGGAACGCTTGATGTGGTACTCGGAGAGGTGGACCGATGATGACACCTGTGCAGCAAGTGGTAATGGCGGTCATTCAAATTACCGTACTCATTTCTATAATTCTTTTGATTGTTCCCGTGATGACCTTTGCTGAACGTAAAGTGATTGGCTATATCCAAGTCCGATTGGGGGCGACGCGCCAAGCCGGAGGTATTCGAGGTTTTGCCGCAGGCATCAATAAACTCTCATGGGCAATGGGCCGAATTCCCATCTTATCTTTCTTTCGTGGATTGCCAGTCTTTGCTGCAGACGGACTGAAATTACTGCTCAAGGAAGATATTGTGCCGGATAGAGCCGACCGTTTTGTTTTTGTGATTGCGCCGGTCGTCTGTATGATTCCGGCCTTTGCAACCTTCGCAGTCATTTGCTTTTATCCCGGAACGTTATTTGTCTTTCCGGATCAATTTCCAATTGTAGGCGGCTTGCCTTTCACGGGATTCTTAACCGATATCAATGTCGGGTTGCTTTACATTATGGCCGTAGGATCTATCGGTGTTTACGGCATTGTCTTAGGCGGTTGGGCTTCTAATTCAAAATATCCCCTTCTAGGTGGACTTCGAAGTGCGGCACAAATTATTAGTTATGAAATTCCTCTGAGCCTCTCGTTATTAGCCGCCGTTGTTCTTTCGGGTACTTTAAATTTTAGAGAACTCTCCGTTTACCTAGCAGGCGTCCCTACGGTAACGGCGGCCGGTGATGTGGTTCAGATGCCATTAATTGCAGCGGTCCCACTCTTCTTTGGCTTCTTTTTCTATCTCACCTGTGGTTTTGCTGAGACCAATCGTGTTCCGTTTGATTTAGCTGAAGCAGAAACGGAACTAGTGTCGGGATTTCATACGGAATATACCGGCATGAAATTTGCTTGGTTCATGTTAGCGGAATACGCCAATATGATGGCGGTATCAGCCATCGCAGCCGGTTTCTTTTTGGGCGGACACTACTTACTACCCTTCGGCCTGCAGCGATTCGTGCCCGACGGCATTCCTTTTCTCGCCGAACCAAGTTTACTATTCTTCTTTGGAAAAGTTTTCTTTTTACTCTTTGTCTTTCTTTGGGTTCGAGCCACTCTCCCCCGTTATCGCTACGATCAATTGATGAGTGTAGGTTGGAAATGGTTAATCCCCGTCACCCTTATCAATCTTCTCATCGCGGCTGCGATCCGATTTGCCTTTTAGGATTTCTATGTCTATTTTGAAAAAACTCCTACCCATCGACATCGCCTCAGGGATGAAATTAACCGGAAAATATTTCGGTCGAAATTTTTTACAAGCGAATCGATCCAAGAAGCACGTTCATATTACGGTGGAGTATCCCGAGACCCCTATCTCGATTGCTCCTCGCTATCGGGGCCGACTCCAAATGCTTCGGGATGAACAGGGAGAAATTAAGTGCGTGTGTTGCTTGGCCTGTGAAAAAATATGTCCGACACAGGTGATCACGATTAATAAAGGCAAAAAAGAAGGACGTAAAACTCCTTATCCTACTCGTTATGACTTTGAGATGGAACGCTGTATTTTCTGTGAATTTTGTGTTGAAAGTTGTGGCTTTGATTCCATTATCCTGAATCATCAATTTGAACTCGCAGCTTATAATCGTGAGGATTTTTCAATTGGCATGCACGGAGAGTACCAAGATATGTTTCGTGTATCTCCCGTCGGTCAGTACTCTATTTCTTCATCGGCTTCTCCCGATGCCCCTGATTACACCCAGTAGGATCCACTCATGAATGCCCTTTTTACGAGTATCGGTCACAACCTTTTCCTCGTCTTTGGTCTTTTGGCCTGCGCGGGTGCAGCGGTAATGATTCTGTCTACCTCTGCGGTTCACAGTGTTCTCGGTTTTCTATTTTCTATGATCATGGTGGCCGCTTGCTTTTTATGTCTAAGTGCAGAATTTTTAGGCATGGCCCAACTCTTGGTTTATGCGGGCGGTATTGTTGTCCTTTTCTTATTTGTGGTGATGTTAGTCGAATTGACTAAATACAAAGAAAAGAGTTTGTTTACCACCCAAATCAAATGGTCTTTCCCTCTTGTATTAATTGCACTAGGTATCTTTGCCTATACGATGAAGTCCAATCTCTTTGATGCCGCAACTCCAGTGGCCCTATCGCTCTCTTCCGGTCTAGCCGAGGGTCTCTCAGTCAGTGCTCAAAATGCACAAATGGTTAGCCGTGGCTTATTTGCAGGGTTTTTATTACCCCTAGAAATCCTCTCCGTTATTCTCTTGGTGGCGCTTGTGGGCGCCTTGGTACTTGCGAAGTCGGAGCGTGTATCGTGATTTCCCTGAATCTAGTCCTTTTTATCTCTTCTTTGATGTTCTTCATCGGAGTCGCAGGCGTTTTGATTCGACGTAATCTTTTAATTATTTTGATGTCGATAGAACTCATGCTCAACGCAGCGAATTTAAATCTCATTGCATTTGCCCGACAAAGCGGCACCGTAGATGGCCAAGCTTTTGCCCTTTTGGTCATGGGCTTTGCCGCGGCTGAGGTCGCCGTCGGTCTCGCCTTAGCCGTCGCGTTGTATCGACGCAAAGATACAGTCCAAGCCGATGATATTAATTTATTGAACGGATAAGCCTTTATGAACGAATCGACTCTCATTCCACTAATTTCAGCATCGCAACCCGTATCGTATTTATGGCTGATCCCCTTTCTTCCGCTTTTTGGGTTTCTGATTAATGGCCTTACCGGTCGCCGTCTTCGAAATAATCAGTGGGTCAACGGTATTGCGCTCGGTTCAGTAGCAGGGTCTTTTTTATTATCCGTATTTTATTTCTTGTACCTCTTGCAACTCCCTGAATCTTCGCGAAGCCTCCATCAATCCCTCTGGACGTGGTTTGATGTCGGAGCAGCTCAGATCGCAGGTCAGCGCCTTACGTTCGCGACCGTAGAATGGGCCTACAAGTTCGACGTCTTAAGCGCAGCGATGGCTCTCTTAGTTACAGGAGCAGGCTTCCTCATTCATCTTTTTAGTACAGGCTACATGGAAGAAGAGCAAAAAGATTTTAGGTATTACCGATTTATGGCTTATCTCAATCTTTTTGTATTCAGCATGTTGAACTTAGTATTAGGTTCCAACATTCTCATGATGTTTTTGGGGTGGGAAGGCGTCGGACTTTGTTCTTATTTGCTGATTGGTTTCTATTTCAATAAAACCTATGCAGGCGATGCAGCCAAAAAGGCCTTTGTAACCAACCGGATTGGTGACTTTGGTTTTATGTTGGGCTTTTTCTTAATCTTCATGATTTTTGGATCTTTGGATTACGATACGCTAATGGGTTCGGCAAGATCCCTTATGGCGTTGCCCTCCATCACCCTCTTTGGCCATACCGCCGCTCCCACTTTCTGGATGAACTTGATTGGGGGTTGTTTATTTGTAGGGGCCATGGGCAAGTCTGCTCAAATCCCTTTATATGTTTGGCTCCCTGATGCCATGGCAGGTCCTACCCCAGTCTCCGCCTTGATTCACGCGGCGACGATGGTTACCTCGGGACTCTATATGATTACGCGACTCAATTTTATCTTTGTGAATGCGCCCGCTGCACTTCATCTAATTTTATTTATCGGAGCCCTCACCGCCCTCCTAGCCGCTTCCATGGGTCTCGCTCAATATGACATTAAGAAGGTGTTAGCTTACAGTACCGTTTCTCAACTCGGATTTATGTTCATGGGAATGGGTGCGGGGGCTTTTACAGCTGGGATGTTCCATGTCTTTACCCACGCTTTCTTTAAGGCTTGTCTATTTTTAGGTTCCGGCTCTGTGATCATGGCTTGTCACCACGAACAGGATATGAGAAATATGGGCGGCCTTAGAAAGTACATGCCATGGACGTTTTGGTCCATGCTCCTATCCACGTTTGCAATTGCCGGGATTTTCCCTTTCAGTGGCTTCTTCTCTAAAGACGAAATCCTTTGGAAGGTTTTCGAGGGCTGGTACGAAGGTGGAACCTACGAGGGTTCCACTCTCTATCTCTCGGCTTGGCTGATGGGTATGGTCGCAGCTTTTTTCACAGCATTTTATATGATGCGTTTGATCTGTATGACCTTCCTTGGAAACTATCGTGGGGGAGGGGAGGATCCGTATCATCTCACTGTCCCGGGAGATACGCATGGCCATGATGCTCATCATGTAGGTACTCATGTTCCCCATGAGGTGCCTTGGAACATGTGGGTACCGGTTTTTATTCTGGCTCTACTCGCGGTCGGGAGTGGTTTTCTTAATGTGCCGCATGCACTCCATTTTCTAGGACACGCCTATTTCTCCGAATGGCTTACTCCCATCCTCTATCAGGTTGGAGCCGCTACGGAAGGCGTCGAGGTGGTTTCTAAAGTTGAATATGCACTAATGATTTGGGCGACCGTTATTTGGGCTCCCGGTGCTATGGCCTTAGCTTATTGGTTTTATGCAGCCGATCCTTCTTGGTCTCGCGCAAAGACTTTCGTTAAAAATTATCCCAATCTTTTTGAGTGGGTCCATGCTCGATTTTATATTGATGAGTTTTATGAAGCGCTCCTGATCACACCTACGAAACGACTCGCCGGTCAGTTATGGTCTTTTGATACCTGGGTGGTAGACGGTATGGTCAATGGAGCTGCCCGCGCAACCCTTTTATTTGCTCGGGCTAGTTACTGGTTTGACACTTATATCGTGGATGGTCTCGTCAATTTTGTCGCTTGGCTGCTGCAACAATTCGCCTCTCTCTTCAAGGCTTTCCAATCGGGTCGAGTTCAAAACTACGCCTTTGTCACACTTTTGGGCTTCGTTCTTCTAATGTTATTTAAGTTCCTTGGTTAACACCTCAAGTATGGAGATTTCATGAGTTCCTTCGCCAATACGCTCCTCATGCTGACTGCGACCTTTATTCCCTTTGCCGCGGCTCTGGTTTTACTCTTTGTGCCTAAAGATCGAAGCGGGATCATTAAGAAAGGGGCTTTGATCGGGACGGTTTTGAGCTTTGTCTTAAGCATTCCTTTTTTCTTTGCCTACGATCGAACGAGCGATGCTGTTCAATGGGCTCAAAGTTGGTCATGGATACCTTCATTAGGAGTTCGGTTTAGCGTGGGCATGGATGGAATCAGTTTATTGTTATGGCTTCTCACGACCTTCATAGGGCCGATCGCTATTTTGTGTTCTTGGGAAGCGATCACCGAACGCTTGAAGGAGTATTATATTTGGCTGTTGGTGCTCCAGACCGCAATGCTTGGTGTTTTCATCACGCAAGATATGTTCCTTTTTTATGTTTTTTGGGAAGTCATGCTCGTCCCGATGTATTTTTTGATTGGTATTTGGGGAGGACCTCAAAAACTCTACGCAGCGATTAAATTGTTTTTATACACCCTTGCGGGCTCTGTTCTTTTACTGGTAGCCGTGCTGGCGATTTACTTCTTGCAAGCGAAGACGCATGGAACGCTTGATTTTTCTCTAGAATCTTTTCAAGCAATGGCTCCAGTTATTGCTCAGCAAACTAAGACTTATCAAACCTTGCTTGCGTTGGCGTTCTTTGTGGCGTTTGCAATTAAAGTTCCCATGTTCCCCTTTCATACTTGGTTACCCGATGCGCATGTTCAAGCGCCGACGGCAGGATCGGTTATTCTTGCCGGTATTTTGCTGAAAATGGGAACCTACGGTTTTGTTCGCTTCTTGCTACCCATTTTCCCTACCGCGGTCAAGGATCTCATGCCCTGGTTCATTGCGATGTCCCTCATTGGGATCATTTATGGTGCGCTCGTGGCCATGATTCAGAAAGACATGAAGAAATTAGTGGCTTATAGTTCGGTCAGTCATTTGGGTATGTGTATGCTCGGTATCTTTGCTCTGAATCCCTATGGATTTAAGGGAGCATTGTTCCAAATGATCAATCACGGTATTAGTACTCCCGGCTTGTTCCTTGCGGTGGCCGTTGTTTATGATCGTCGTCATACGCGTATGATTGCTGATTTCGGTGGTCTTTCTGAAACCATGCCTATTTACTCCACCATTTTTATGATCATGACGATGAGTTCTATTGGCTTACCCCTCCTCAATGGATTTATTGGTGAGCTCATCATTCTGCAAGGATCTTTCCAGGCTTTCCCATGGGCAGCCGTAGTGGCCACCACCGGAATTATCTTAGGTGCTGCATACATGTTATGGATGTTCCAACGGGTGATGTTTGGCCCGATTTCGGATGTCAACCGAAAGATGACCGATTTGACTCCCCGTGAAATGGTGGTCTTTGCCCCCTTGGTGATCATGGCGGTTTGGATTGGTCTCTACCCGCGTCCGTTAATGGAAATTATGGATCGTCCTGTAGCTAAATTAGTTCGACAGGTTAATCCAGATTATTACTTGGCCCCCTCCGCCAGTTCGGATCAAGAAAAAGCCAAGCGAGAGGGCATGCAAGGTATGGTTGCCCCCGGAACAGATGAAAACTCTAACCTTACTGAAACTTCTGAGGAGAAGTAATGATGCCTAGCTTTGTCCAAAGTCTCTGGACCGCGCTTTGGCAAGACGCGCCTCTTGTTCAAGCCCCCTTTTTCTTAATCGGGATAGCAAGTCTTATGTTGTGGCCTGGGGATCTTCTGATTCCTCGGGATCAAAAGCGTCGCTGGTCTCTTTTTACTCAAATCATTCTTGGCATTACTCTTTACCTTGTTGTTGTTACGCCTCATCGATCCGGATTCTCGAACATGTTCCGTATCGACACAATGACGCAAGCCTTTCAGTTGATTTGTACTGTTGCCACGTTGGCAACCGTAGTCTTATCGAAGAAACTCTTGGATCTCATGAATGAGCATACCGTGGAGTTTTATACGCTATTGCTCTTCACCTTATCAGGAATGTTATTACTATGCGGTGCTACCGACTTAGTGACGCTTTACTTTTCTATCGAGTTGATGGCACTCCCCATTTACGTATTAGTAGGCTATTTTCGTGATCAAGAACGGGGTATTGAGGCTGGTGTGAAATATTTTCTGCTCGGTGCTTTTTCTAGCGGCATTATGATCTACGGTATCAGTTTGCTTTATGGTGCTACCGGGGGCACGACTACGAACTTCGAGGGACTTTCCACGGCCTTGGTGGCCGCGATGGATGCCCGAGGAACCATGGTGACCCTAGGTGTTTTAATGGTTCTCGTGGGCATGGCGTTTAAGGTTGCGGTGGTCCCCTTTCACATGTGGACGCCGGATGTGTACGATGGGGCGCCCACTCCGATCACCGCGTTCATGGCGAGTGCGCCCAAAGCGGCGGCAATTTTTGCTTTTGCTAAAGTCTTTGGGGTAGCTTTTCATAATATTCCTAATGTATGGACCTTCGGCATGGAGTATATGGCTGCTGCCAGTATGATCCTTGGAAACGTGGCAGCTCTACGTCAGCAATCCATGAAGCGCATGTTGGCGTATTCCTCTATCGCACATGTAGGCTATATGATGCTCGCTATTCTTTCTAATGATCCAAATCTTTCAATCAGAAGCTTTTCAGGCGTTCAATCTCTTTGGCTCTACATCTTTGCCTATCTCTTTATGAATTTTGGTGCATTTGCCATCATTACCTTTCTCCAAGGGAAGGGCGAAGGCGAACGAATCGACGACTTTCGGGGTTTATCGCAACGTAATCCATGGTTAGCTTTTGCCATGATGCTTTTTCTTCTCAGCTTAGCGGGTATCCCTCCTCTTATCGGATTCTTTAGTAAATTTATCCTTTTCAAAATGGCCCTTGAGCGAGGTTTTGTCGTTCTCACGGTTATTGCGGTACTCACGAGTGCCGTCAGTGCTTACTACTATTTGGGTGTAATCAATCAAATGTACTTTAGATCGTCGACGGGTAAAGATTCTCTTAAGATGGATCGCATGACCGGCGTGTTGGTGAGCGTCTGTGCACTCATGGTCTTGCTTGGTGTGTCAGCTAGCGGATGGCTGATCGACATCGTTGATAAAATTAAATTATGAAAGTTGATCCAAAACCAAAGAATTCAGGTCCTCACGAGCGCGCCCTTTGGAGCGATCTGAGCTCGATCGCCTTCGTCTTTCCCATTGCCATTACCTTGGGTTTCTTTTTAGGAAAATGGATTGGGGGATGGTTTGGGCGCCCGGTCTTAGGGCAATGGATAGGTTTAGGGTGGGGCATTGCGAGCGCCTTTTGGGAACTATTCAAGACATCAAAGCGACTGAACGCCAAGAGTTCATTTCCTCAAAACAAGTGATGCTTTTTTCCTCCCGTACGCCTGGGTGGCAGACCCTTCAAAGGCTAGGTAGCATTCAAGTCGGTCTCTGGATCCTAGGCCTCTTGATCTTTTTTACTCAATCTTTTTCGAGCCTCGCTGTCTTTGCTTTATCGGGAAGCCTCAGCATATTGCTTTGGGCTACCCAGCGGATCTTTTTAGATCGCATGCTCAGCGAAAATCTTAGACAGCGTTGGGTTTATGGAAGTCTTTTTGGTAGCAAACTGATATTGATCATTTGGTTCGTGCGTGAGATTATGAGTTATTACCCGAGTGAAGGTATTCCTTTGGCTTTCGGGATAAGTCTTTTTCCCGCTAGTATCCTTTTCGAAGCCCTTCGTTTGATGTTGACAAAAAGTTCGCCAAAGGCCTAACAATGGAACACCACGCATCCTTCTTAGCTAAATGGTTGACTGAACTCTTCCATTTAACTCGATACCAATGGGAGGGGTTTGGCATTATTCAAGAAGAAGGCCATTCGGCTCACGAATATTTTTCCGTGCTGGAACGCTATGATCATTTATTAAATGCATCGCTTGCCGTTTTCTTTACCTTGATCATTGCGACGTGGGTTCGTAGTCGGATGACTAAGATCCCCGGTCCTCTTCAGCAAGTCTTTGAAATGGTCATCGGCGGTTTAGACGATATGGTTAAAGCGAGTATCGCTCATCATGCTGAACGCTATTTACCCTTTATTGGTACCATCGCCTTGTTTGTATTTTTCAATAACCTCTTCGGTATTACGCCGGGTCTTTCGCCCGCCACTAGCAATTGGAATGTCACCCTCGGGGCGGCGCTCGTTGTTTTCTGTTATTACAATTTTCACGGCATGAGAGAAAAAGGATTCTGGTCTTATTGGAGCCATTTTGCAGGCCCTGTGGTTTTTCTGGTTCCCCTCATGTTCCCCTTGGAAATTTTAGGTCTCCTGAGTCGTAATTTAAGCCACTCGCTCCGTCTTTTCGGGAACATTGCAGGCGAACATCTTGTGGCGGGCATCTTTTTTGCAATTTTGCCTCTCTTTTTACCCATCCCAATGTTATTTTTAGGTCTGTTCTTTGGTTTAATTCAAACTTTCGTTTTCACTGTGCTTTCTATTATTTATTTGTCGGGCGCTGTTGCCCATGATCATTAATTTCTTAACGGAGCAGCTGATCCTGCTCATCTTTTAGGGGTTTTTATGAAAAAGTTCTTCACCACCACGTTACTTTTTACGGTTTCCGTAGCGCTTTTTGGAATGGAAGATGCCACTTCTACCGTGACTAAGTCACTTTTTGAAGGTCAATTCCTCGCTCATCTCTCACTTGCCATTGCGGCTGTGGGCTGTGGTTTGGCCCAAGGTAAAGCCGTTGCGGCTGCTTGCGAAGGTATTGCGCGTAATCCTCAAGCCGCGGGGGAAATCCGTACCACTATGATCATTGGATTGGCTCTTATTGAGGCGTTGGTTATTTACGCGCTGGTGGCTGCTTTCGCTATCAAGTAAATCTCAATTAAAGTTTTTAAAAAAAGGGCGCCGGAGCGCCCTTTTTTTAACTGAAATTCTAGTGGATGGTTAGTGAGTTTTAGCCGTATTACCGGAGGGCCATTGACTCACCAGGGTTGCAATAAACATGAGCGCCGCCCCCGTTAACGAAACGGCTCCCCAGTGATCCTGAATACCTGGGATCCACCCGGTGGCTGCCAGGATGGCCCCAAAGACCGGCTCAAGAGAAAAGATCACGCCTGTCTCTGTGGAGGTGAGAGAGGGCTGAAAGCGACACTGAAACCAGAAAGCTATGGAGGTTGCAAAAATCGCTAGGTACAGCAGTGGGATCCAAAAAGAACTTTGATAGCTGAGTTGCTTTAGAAGATCAAATTGTTCTGGGGTGGTTTGAACAAAGGCCATAGCGCTGAGAACCACAGCAACCACCGAACACTTAAGGAGAGCCAGGATCAGAGGAGCCGTACGTTTAGCGTAGATAGACGTTAAGACGATATTCACTCCAATGAGAAAAGCAGAGAGGAGAGTTTGCGAATCTCCCACAGTCCATCCTCCAAAGGGCTCTTCCGGTTTATACGCAAAAAGACCTAAGCCGAGAACAGCGATGAGTGAGGCGATGATGTGATATCGATTGAGTTTGTCGCCTAAAAGGGTTGCAAGGATGAACGTGAAAATGACATAGAAGCCGGTGATAAATCCTGACTTAGTCGCGGTTGTTGTTTGCAGCCCGTGCATTTGAAGCCAAAAGATAGCGGCCAGCCCAATTCCCAGTACCAAGCCATCGATATAAGTCTGACGGGGGAACCGTAAGGGTTGCGTCAATACGAATCCTAAAAGTATTAAAGATCCGATGGTAAAGCGCAGACCTAGAAGCAATTCGGGAGTCAAACCGGTCATTAAGAGATATTTGGCGATGGGGAACGTGAGCCCCCATATCAGCGACGTTAATAAAATAAAAAAAAGACCACTAAAATGAGAGGCGCGTTGCGGTACGTTCATTCAGAATCCTTAATCAAGTTCCCAAATGATTTTGATGGGAATACGCATTTTATGAGCTCCAATAATATCAACATTAATAATGTCAATACCATAACGCTTTTTTGAATTTATTTTTTGTGCATTACCGTCGATGACTAGGAGCGCATCTTTTCCTTCAATCCTTGTCGATGTTTTGATCCAGGGGGAGGATCCAGTATCCACTGCATTAATGTCGACTTGCTGACCAAGATTGGATCGAAAACGGATGATGGTTTGAGCCAAGGGTTGGGCCGACAAATTGATCCAGAAAACTGCTTCTTGGCTGATATCGAGATCCGGTATCACTTTAGCTTTCAGAGTCAGTAACGGGGTAGGATTTTGGGGATCATTCGTCACCACTTGAATGCTTTTGGTCACATCTCCCTTGAGCCCCGTTGTATCGAGGGTGACTTCAATTAGGGAACTTTCTTGAGGCTGAAGGGCCCATTGTCCCAAGACCGTGGACGTACATCCACATGAAGGTCGCAATTCAGAGATTTGAAGATAGCTTTTGCCCTGATTCGTGACTTTATACACTCCTTTGACTTTCGTATTACTTTTGACCGATCCTAGGTCGAGTATTGGGTTATCAAACTTAACAGTTTGAGATTGAAGAATTCCAAAAAAAATGGGTAGAAGGAGAAGAAATTTCTTTTTCACGAAATAGATCCCGCTAATGACTTGGCTGTTATCCATACATCCATGGCAGTTAATTTTGTCATGCAAGGGTGACCTTTGACAAAACAGGTTGATTTGAAACAAGGAGAACAAATGACGCCCGATTTATGAAGCTCATGGCTATGAGGTCCCCAGGGCAGGGATCCTCTTGGATCCGTGGCTCCATAAAAAGTTAACGTCTTCGTTCCGGTGGCCGCAGCCAGATGGGATAGTCCCGAATCATTCCCAATCGCCAGGCGAGCACCATGGAGCCAAGCAGCCGCTTCTTGCAGTGTCGTTTGACCCGCTAAATTGATCCCATCCTCTTGAGCGATGGTTCGGCATAAATCGATTTCTTCAGGCGAGCCAAGAAGAGCCACTTGAAAACCTTCGGAACGAAAGAGTAAAAGCAGTTGGCGATAGGCTTCCGCTGGCCACATCTTCGAGGTCCACGTCGATCCCGGCATCAGAACTATGTAGGGTTCGGTAGGGCGTGCAATCTTGACATGAGGTTTAAAGTCTGCAAAGGGCATCTCAGGGCTCTCGGGCCATCGCTCGCGCAAGACTCGGTGATAGCGAAGCAGAAAGGGACCCGTGGCACTCCAAAAGGGTTGACTGATGGTGTTAAAAAAACCTGCCAGACTTTCAGAAACACCAATGCGTTCAGGGACGTCTGCAAGCCAAGCTGCAAACGCGGGACGCATCGATTTGGTGAAATGGATGGAGCGCGCAGGCTGAAACTGACGTAACGTCTTCGCCATCATCCAAGCCGAGGGCTTACGATCTTCTGCAACCAGGTAATCACAAAGATCACTGCCCTTGAGGATTTCAACGGTAGCGCGGGGACCCCAGACGACTAAGGGACCCACGTTAAGCATGCGCAGAAGCCTCAAGACAGACATCTGCATGGCTGCGTCACCGACAAATCGAGGGAAACGGACCCAAGTGGCTTGCTGAGGGATTAAATCCATGGAGCTAAGATGCTTTCAAGAGTGGGCTGATGTTTAACCGCATCTATTAATGTTAACAAGAGATCTGCCGTTCCTTTTTTCTCATTGTCCCATTGGTGTTTATGTTGAAGCACCTCGGCTACTTGACGAGAAACTTTTTTAAGGGCGGACAGTGGAATAGCCTGTCGGTCATCCTCTTTGTCGATCAAGAAAACGCCCCGATGTCCTCGCGCTACGGCTTCAATGCCTCCAACGGTGGGAGCAACAATGGGGACTCCGTAAAAAAGAGACTCCACGAGTGAAATAGGAAAGAAACCTTCGTTTCGGCTGGTAAGAGCGAACAGATCCAAACATCGAAAGGCATCATCAAAGTGTTCGAGTGCACCCGTCATGATCAGTGAGCCCCGCAGTCGACTTTTCTTGGCGTAACTTCGGATTTGATCTCGAAATAAGGGATCAATTCGTCCGGCTAATAATAAGGTTACGGGCCGGCCCAACGCCGCTTCTAGGCAGACTCCTAATTGGATAAAAGCGTGCGGATCTTTTCGGGTATCTACTTGTCCACAATAACCCATCACCAGAGCGTCGGATGGAATCGACCAAAGCGCTCGAGCCTCTTGACGCGAAGCCTCATGGATTTCTACCCGTTGTTGGGGGAGATGGTCTAAATAGATGGGATGCATGATGTAACAAGAGGCTGGGCTAAGTTCCCTTCGAACAGCCAAGGAGAAGTCGTAAGTACAGATCCAGGCATCAACCCAGCGTGCAATCCATCGGTATCTTCTAAGATGGCGGGGGTAGTGCTCGTGAAGAGTGACCAGCAAGGGGATCTTAACACCCTGAAGGGCAAGAAGGAGCAAGGCGAACATCGCTCCCTTGTGGTTACAGAGCACCACCACATCCGGCCGGTGAGTTTTGATCCAGCGATAGACTCCCCACACCGAGGGGCGATACTCGATAGCCACTACGTGGGGATTCCGCTGACGAATTTCAGACTCTAGATCTCGTCGGCGCTTCTCTTTTCGAAAAAGCACCGAGATCTCTACAGGAACGTGGGCAAGGGATGCGATCTGCTCAACCAGAACGCGTTCGCCGCCTCCAAAGGATAGTTTTCGATGAGCGAACAGGATATGTTTCAAAAAGATTCACCGATAAAGGAAGGGAAAAAGATGGCCGCTCTTAACATCAATAGTCTAAGGACATCTAAATTGAATTATAGAAGAATTGTGAGAAACTAAAGCACACCCTCTTGGGTTCGACTTGATCAGCGAGGCCTCATGATGTCCAGTAAAGGCTTTTCACTTCTCGAACTATTAGTGGCCATGACCATCATTGCCCTTTTGGGTACATTGGGGTTCAAACAGTATCAGCGTTACTCCATGAGTTCGCGTCATCTCAAAGCCCAAGACGACCTGAAAATTGTGGCCGAAGGCTTGGATCAATATTATTTGAAGTATGGTCAATACCCTGACTTACCCTCCTATGAATCCATGGTGACCACCAATTCGCCCCTCCTGAAAGAAAATTTCATCAAAGTGGGGATGAAAAATAATGATCCTTTCGGTCAACCCTATCAGGGGCGCGCTTCGAGAAATACCTATGAGCTTAAATATTTAGGGGTACCCGATCGTACCCAAGAATATCCCGGGATAACCCGGACGCCTTCTCAAATCACGGGTAATGAAGTGAGCGAGGGAAGTTCCATAAAATGATCGATCTCAAAAATCTCCCCGAAGAAGGTTGGCGACAACGCGATCGGTATGATCGGCTTGAATTAACCGATGGATCCGCAGTAGATAAGATCACTTTTGATCTCTTTTTATTGCCCTCTAAAGAAGACGTCTACATTGATTTAAAATCCCAAGCGACGTGGCTGGGTGCCTGTCCTCGTTGCCTTGCCCCTGTAGATGTTCCCCTTTCGATTGATGTCCAATTCATGGGTAGCTTTGATCCCGATCTCTTGATCGGTGGTGATCATGCTATCGGCAAACAAGATCTGGATGTAATTTATTTTGAATCCCATGAAATGAATGAAAAAGATTTTGTACGTGAGCAGATCGAACTTCAGATTCCCTCCTATGCACTCTGTGATGAACAGTGCCTCGGTTTATGTCCTCAGTGCGGGAAGAATTGGAATAAGGGTCTCTGTCATTGCCAAGAGGACGTAACCCCTGAACCCTCTGCCTTGGCTCTTGCCTTGAAGAAACTTAATCTAGACTTAAACCGCTAATTTGTTATCATTAGAAGTTCGGAGTTTGTCATGCCAAATCCAAAACGACGCCATTCGAAAGCCCGCCGTGACCGCCGTCGTGCTCATGATGCATTAGTTCCTGTTTCTGTCACAAAATGCTCCAATTGCTCAGAACCTAAACGACCTCACCGCATCTGCACGCATTGTGGCTTTTACCGAGGTAAACTCGTTACGCGAGTCTCGGCTACCGTCTAAAAAAAGGACAGAGCGGATTGTCTGCTTATCGGATCGCACTCGATGTCATGGGAGGCGATTTTGCTCCTGAAGCCACCCTCTTAGGGGCCCTTGATGCCCTGAAGGCTTGGCCCGAGTTGCAGATCACCTTAGTGGGTCCCGAGGATCTTCTTCGTGAAAAATGTAACTCCAAGGAATGGACCCCTGATCTCAAAGCGCGGACGGTCATTGCTCATGCTCCGTCTGTTGTTGACTTTCATGATCAACCTACGATTATTCTCAAGGAAAAAAAAGATAGTTCAATTCGTGTGGCTGCACAACTCGTTCGTGAGGGCGTCTGTGATGGAATGGTAAGCCTAGGTCATACCGGGGCCGCCATGGTCGCCAGTACGCTGGTGATTGGTAAATTAGAAGGCATTGACCGTCCGGGACTCGCAAGCCCTATGCCAAGTCCTAAAGCAACCCCCACCCTCCTTATCGAAGTTGGGGCTAGTATCGATTCTCGGCCCGAACACCTGGCCTGCTTTGGACTGATGGGCTCTATTTATGCTGAGCAAGTCTTTCAGGTTAACCGCCCCTCGATAGCCGTGATGAGTGTGGGGGAAGAAGAGACAAAGGGAACGGAAGTGACTTTAAAAGCGGCAGAACTTTTACGCAAGACAAACCTAAATTTCAAGGGCAATGCTGAGGGTCGAGATTTGTGGAATGGGAAATTTGATGTAATTGTCTGTGATGGTTATGTCGGTAATGCACTCTTAAAGAGCGCCGAAGGGACTGCCAAGCTCCTCAAGAATGGAATTAAAGAAGCTCTCACTTCGAGCTGGCTTGCTCGCGCAGGCTCCCTTCTGATCATGAAGCCGCTGCGAACTTTTTTCAAAAAGCTTGACTATAAAGAATTCGGGGGCCTACCTCTCTTAGGAATTAAAGGGGTATCCATCATTGGTCATGGAAGTAGCGATGCCCGTGCTGTCAAGAATGCCATCCGAGCTGCGATGACCAATATCGAGCATGATCTCCCCCGGCGGATCGCTGAAGGGCTCACCAAGATGGGCTCTGCATGACAAAGGTTGCTTGGCTTTTCCCAGGTCAAGGGTCCCAATTTGTCGGGATGGGAACGCCCTTAAGTGCTCGACCTGAAAATCAAGCCCTTCTTGAAACCGCTGAAAAAATCTTAGGGTTCTCTTTGCAGCAGTTGATGGAGCGGGGACCCGAACCGATTCTAAAACTGACAGAAAATACTCAGCCTGCTATTTTAATGCACTCCTGGATGGTCCTCACCTCTTTCAAGGATCGACTTCCTACGCCCCACTTTGTTGCCGGTCATTCTCTAGGTGAATATTCCGCCTGTGTCGCCAGCGGCACTTTAACCTTCGAAGAGGCCCTTCGAACCGTTCACCAACGAGGACAGGCGATGCAGTCCGCCGTCCCCGAAGGTCAGGGAACGATGGCGGCGATGATTGGGATGAGTCGTGATGAAGTCCTAGCCTGCTGTGAAACGGCAGTCCGAAAAATGGGTGGAGTCGTTGCCCCAGCGAATTTTAATGGTCCCGGTCAGATCGTCATTGCAGGTCATGTTCCTACTGTTCGCGCTGCGATCGATGAAGGTAAAAAAATTAAAGGTAAGCGAGCCATCGAACTACCGGTTAGTGCCCCCTTCCATTCCTCGTTAATGTCCCCCGCGCGACAAACCATGACCCCTATTCTTGAAGCCCTTCCTTTTAGAAATGCAACCATCCCCTTGGTGCAGAACATTAATGCCTTACCCACGCAAGATAGCCATCTCCTCCGCCAAGGGTTGGTTCAACAAATTGATCATTCGGTCCTTTGGGAAGACACGGTGGATTATCTTTTTCAAGCAGGCGTTACCACGTTTATTGAATGTGGTCCCGGAAAGGTCCTGAGCGGTTTAGTGAAACGGCAAGCCTTAGATCGCCAACGGGATGGAATCACAAGTATTGCCATTGGAACAGAAGAAGACTTAGCCTTGTTAAACTTAAAGGAAACCTAGGATACCCATGTTTTCACTTCAAGGAAAAATTGCCATCGTCACCGGAGCTTCCCAGGGAATTGGAGAAGCCATTGCTAAAGTTCTCGCTCTTCAGGGTGCTCAAGTGATAGCGGTAGCACGTAATGAAGTCAAACTCAAACAAACCGTGACTATGATTCAGCACGAGGGTGGTTTGGCTGAATACTTGGTCGGTGATATTTCTCAGCCTGAAGAAGCGAAACGAATTGTGGACGCCGTGATTCAAAAACATGGTGCCGTTCATTGCCTCATCAATAATGCCGGGATTACAAAAGACAAACTGATGATTCAAATGAAACTCGAAGAATGGGATGCGGTATTAAACACCAATCTTCGAGGCCCGTTCCTAATGACTCAAGCGGTGACGCGACCCATGATGAAACAACGTTGGGGTCGTATCGTGAATATTGCCTCTGTCGTGGGGCAAATGGGTAATGCCGGTCAAGCCAATTATGTCAGCGCCAAGTCGGGTCTCCTAGGTTTAACCAAAACAGTCGCTCGTGAACTCGGATCACGAAATATTACCTGTAATGCAGTGGCCCCAGGCTATATTGAATCGGCGATGACACAAGATCTCGGGGAGAATGTGACCGCGGGTTTTATCCAGAAAATTCCATTGGAACGCTTTGGTCAATCTTCCGACGTCGCCCATGCCGTAGCTTTTCTTTGCTCTGAGGAAGCCGCCTATATTACCGGCCAAACCCTAGGGGTCAACGGCGGCATGTTCATGGCTTAGTCGGCTTGATAATTTGAGCCATTTGAGTGCCATCCGCCCATTTCAACGTGAGTTCCTCACCGATATGAACCTGCTTGGCCGAGATAATGGGTCGTCCTTTAGTATCTAATGTGAGGACAAACCCGCGAGATAAAGGGGCCTCGGGGTTAAGCGAGATCATTCGTGTGGTTGCAGTGACATAACGCTCTTTGATAAGGGGGCGAATTTCGAATTGACGAAGTCTTTGCCGCTGATGGGTTAATTGGGTCTTGAAAAGCTCCACTCGACGGATGGGATCTCTACCCGCTAGACGGGCTTGATGAATTTCTAATTGATGCCTTAGTTGAGTGATTCGATTGGGGACGGCATAAAGCCCGTCGCGATCACTTAATAAATTAAACTCGGTTTCACAACGTCCTATCACTTCTTTCATCACTCGATTTAATTCTTGAATTTGAGCGAGAACCTGGAGTGACAGTTCGTTACGTTCGGTTGTAATAATTTCAGCTGCTTGCGAGGGTGTAGCCGCTCGTTGGTCGCTGGCGAGATCGACAAGAGTGGTATCAATTTCATGTCCGACGCCGGTCACCAAAGGTAATCGACAAGCGGCTACAGCTCGAACAAGATCAGGGTCGTTGAAGCCCCAAAGATCCTCGGGAGATCCTCCTCCGCGGACCATCAAAAGAACATCACACTCCCAATGAGGTTGCTGAGCTTCTTCTAGCATCTGAAGGTTTTCAGAGACGCACCGCTCTCCCTGGGCCGCAGCGGGAAAGATTAAGACGTCCATCCCGGGGGCTCGGCGGGCGGTGACTCGCAGGACATCCTGAAGCGCTGCTCCGCCCAAGGCGGCGATCACCCCAACTTTTTTTGGAGAGAGCGGCAACTCTTTACGCGTTCGATCAAAGACTCCTTCAATGCGAAGTTGCGCCTCTAATTGCTTTAGTTTCGCCTGCAAATCTCCTTGACCAGCTAATTCACAATAAGTGAGGGCGAGTGTCAGAGTTCCTCTTGGAATATATACGCTTAAATTAGCCTGAATGATAATGCGCTCTCCATCCTTTGGAAGATGCTTCAAGGTTGGAAGAACAGTCCTCCAAATAGCGCAGGAGACGGCTGCATTATCTTCCTTGAGATTAAAGTAGAGATGACCGCCGGATGATTTCACGCCGGATACTTCACCTACTAAATAGAGGCTTCGATATCGAGGCTCCGTATTTTTTTTCAGATGCTCCAGAAAGAAAGAGACCGAAAGGGGTGCCTGAAGATCAGACATCAGTTGGTCGGGAACACTGGTTGGCATGAGAGGCTCGATAAAAATGGACACTAGAGATAAGGATAGGAGTACGAGAGAAGGCTTAAACTATCCTAGCAATTCGTTGGGATTTGTTGCTCCATTTCGATCAGTTGCAAATCCCCTACCTTGGAGATTCCATAGCGAGGATCGTGGTTGGGGAAGGGATGTCGTCGGGTTGTTCTATGAAAACCCCGACGCTCATAGTATGCAATTAAATCATGTCGCTGATCAATGACCGTCATCCATAGTCTCGAAGATCCATAGGATTGGGCCAACCCTTTGAAGTGCTCCAAGCAAAAGCGGCCAAGACCAAAGGATTGAAGTCGAGGTTCTACCGAAAGCATTCCAAAATACAGACCTGCTTCTGATTGTTTGAGATGCGCACAAGCGACAATTCTCCATACTTTTGTACTTGGGGGTGCTAAGGTTCGTAGAGCGACGATGAAATCCTTATCCTGATCTAAGCCGCGAAGGAGGGAAAAGTCAGCCTCCATTAAAAAAATAAAACTATCCTTTTCATGAAGAAGGGTCTCGAGCATGGGGCGATCCGTTCGTTGACCCTCGAGAAGATCCGCCTCAGTGGTCCATCCAAGCCGAGATGAATCCCCGCGATAACTCCCATTGATGAGGGGAAGGAGGCTTTCGATATCCTCGAGCTGAGCCCATCGGGTACGGAGGGTCCCATGGGAGAGTAGTTCGGCAATCATGCCCTTTAGTTTAGGCCTTGACCCGGTAGTCTTTTTGGGATTAATATTGTAAATGCAACTAATTTGCATTAACAGGTATTTATGATCCTCCCCCCCGATTTCCGATCTCTGGCCCTTCTATTAGGGGCGAGTTCTATCATGATGGCTTCGGCGAATAGCGGCACGATTCGAGGACAGATTTTGGACGGACAGGGTCGACCGGTGGGAGCGACTCAAGTTCGCATCGACAATAAAATTTCGGGCTATAGCAACATCACGGAAACCTCCAAGGACGGTAGTTTCGTTTTGAGTAACATACCGTCGGGAGCATACCATCTAGAGGCCTCGAAAGACGGAGTCGGAGAGAGTCACACAACGATTGAAATTACAGCATCGCTTCCTATTAAGCTCACATTGGTGCTTAAGCCTAGTGCCTCCGCTACGGTAGCGATCACGGAAGAAGCGATGCTCATTCCCGATACCCCTTCGAGCTTTATCAACGTCGAACAAAATCTCATTAATACGATACCTTCGAGTTCTCGAAGCCGGGGACTTGAGCAGCTCTTAATGATGACCCCGGGCTTTATGGCCGACGAGAACGGCCGTTTTCATTTTCGGGGAAGCCACGGTCAGTCCACCTACGTGATGGATGGTATGCCGGTCACCGATAAAATTCAATCGACCTTCTCGAATGTTCTTAATCCAGAAGATCTCCAAAATATTGAAATTATTACCGCTGGAGTCCCTGCAGAATTTGGTGGGAAGCCGGTCGCGGTCTTTAACCTTACTAGTAAGTCAGGCCTGGGTTCGGGCGATCAGGGTGGGAATGCAGCAATCAGCATGGGTTCGTTTAATATGGCAGAGACCACCGCGCAGGTTCGTGGCGGATCGGATTATGTGGGTTATTTTGTTTCGGCAGCTCAATCTAAAACCGATCGCTATTTAGACCCGGTAAATTTTGACAATCTTAATAATCAAGGTCGTAGCAATCGTTTTTATACTCGTGTTGATTGGGTACTCGATGAAAAAAATATTCTTAAATTTAATTTAAGTGGCGGAAGTTCTTCTTTTCAGATCCCTAATCTAGTCTCCCAAGAGCAGCGGGGCCAAAATCAAACTCAACGCAATGAGGACTTCAATTTGTCCACGTCTTATGTTCGGACGTTAACGGATCGTTCCGGTCTTGAACTTCGTTCGTTTTATCGAAGGGGCACAAATCAAGTCAATCCCACCGAGCCCTTGGATTCTGACGAGCCTTTGGGAGGCCCGGATTTCCCTGCATGGATTCGGGCAAATCGAACTCTAGAATCGAAGGGCGCCTCCCTTGTTTACCACCGTTTTTTTGAGTTGGGCGAATTTAAGTCGGGCCTTGAATATGTCGCCTATCCCATCAAGGAATCGATACAATTCTTCGTTGAATCTGATAGTGAGAATGAGGCTCTTACCAAGAACCGCAATCGTCGCCCGGTTGAAACTAATTCTGCTCTCGAATTTGAACCCGGTACCCTCAACAATTTTGAGGATTCTATTAAACCTCAATTATTTTCTGTCTTTGCTCAATTTAATTATCATCGGGGGCCATGGACGTTTAATATGGGTCTTCGGGGAGATGACTATCGCTACCGTACCCTTCAAACTTCCGAGGTCCAGCCCCGTCTTGGGATGTCCTATCGTTTCAGGGATACCAATTCACTCATCCGCGGGTCGTATGATCGCTTATTGATCATTCCTGATAATGAATACCTCGCTATTTCATCACGCGGCAGCCTCTTAAAACCCGAGCTACAAAACAGTTTTACTCTCGGCATGGAACAAGGCTTTGGTTCTTTCGGTCGTGTGCAGTTTGAATACTGGGAGAAGCAATCGTCAAACAGTGCAGATTCCGAGCAACTATTCAACACGGGTATTTTATTTCCCATTCATGTCGATAAGGGTAAGTTTCGGGGATGGAATGCTCGGTTCGATGCGCGCTACAAGACCTGGTCTAGTTTTTTGAGCCTGGGTAAAACACGAGCTATTTTTGTGGCTCCCGTGACGGGGGGTCTCATGCTTGAGGAACCCGAAAACGCTCCCGGCACCGCATTTCTGATTGATCACGATCAAAAACTAAGCACTGTTTTGGGTCTGCGCTACCAAAAAGATAGTACGTACATCCAATTAATGGGTCGATATGACTCGGGTCTCGTCGCCGGAGATCCGATGGAGGGTCAAGGTTCAGACTATGCTTTTGGAGCGGCTTATATTGAAGAGGACTATGACTCCACATTCGGCTCACTCTATCGAATCAAACCACGAACGATTTGGAATCTGAGTATTGGATTTCGTCTAGCCGAATTTGAAAAAAAGAACGTGGATATCAGTATCGACGCCCTTAATATGTTCGATAAAAAGGGGCTCTACAACTTCTTGTCGGTGTTTGGGGGCACTCACGTGATCCCTCCTCGTATGCTGACCCTGAGGATTAAATATCAATTCTAAACCGCTCTTAAAAGATGCCCTTTTTTAGGTGCACAGCCATCCATTCACCCCCTTGATTGCGGCAGTTGAGAGGGATCGCCCTACTTTTTTTCCTGATCAGTGAGAATCTTAAAGTCTATCCAAGGAGTCCTTTATGAACCGCGCCATTCGCTTATCTTTAATTGCTTTAATGCTTGTCTCTGGTGTGAATGCTGAAGAAGGCATGTGGACTTTTGATAATATTCCTGCCGCCAAAATGAAAGCTAAATATGGATTTGCTCCCGATCAAGCTTGGCTAGATCATGCCCGCTTGTCGTCCGTTCGCTTTCCCGGTGGCTCTGGAAGCTTTGTAAGTAAAGATGGTCTTATTTTGACTAATCATCACGTGGGACGAGGTTCGATTCAGCAAGTTTCTGGCCCTGAAAATGACTACATTAAAAATGGTTTTTATGCCAAAACCCAAGCACAAGAAATTCAAGTTAAAGGCCTTGAACTTCGTACCCTGATGACGATGACCAATGTGACCGGAGAGGTGAATCGGGTCACGGTTGGCCAAGACGATAAAACCGCGGCAAAGATGCGTGATGAAGCCCTGGCTAATCTTTCCAAGACCATGAGCGAAAAGACCGGCCTCGATTGTCAGGTCGTTCGTCTTTATCAAGGTGGAGAGTTCTGGATTTATGGTTACAAAGTTCACAAGGATGTCCGTTTAGTCTTTGCACCCGAGGAGCAGATCGCGTTTTTTGGGGGAGATCCTGATAACTTTACCTATCCTCGTCACAATACGGACTTCGCCATCTTTCGTGTCTACGAAAATGGTAAACCGTATCGCCCTGAGCATTTTCTTCAGTGGAGCAGCACGGGTCTTAAAGATGGAGATCTGACCTTTGTCATGGGTCATCCGGGATCTACTTCGCGACTATTGACTGTGGATCAAATGAAAGCCGATGCCAATGTCACCCTTCCGATGACTCTCAAGAGTTATGCCGGTCGCCTCAAAGCGCTCCGGGCTTATGGCCAGACGTCTCCTGAAGCATCCCGTAAAATATCCACCACGGTCTTCAGCATTGAAAACGATCAAAAAAGAACCATTCGTTATGCGGAAACACTCCGTAATGCTGCCACCGTTCAAAAATTAGAAGCCCAAGAAGCGGCCCTGAAAGCCGCCGTCGCGAAAGATCCTCAATTAGCCTATGCTAAAAATTCGTGGACCAAGATCTCCCAAGCGCAAAAAGGTCTTACTGCGATGGCGAAAGATTTGACCTACGTGAATACGCGGGGCAGCAGTCTGCTGAGTGCCGCCAGCACGATGGCCCGTATGGCCATCGAAGTCGCTAAGCCCGATAATCAACGAGCGACCATGTTCAAGGATGCAAATCTAAAAGCCACGATGGCCCGCTTGGCGATGCCTACCGCTAACTATGATGCGGATTTAGAATTAGTCAATTTCACACGAGGCCTCGAAGAAGCCCAAGAGGAATTGGGAGCGAATCATCCGTTTGTAAAAAAGATGCTCGGAGGTAAATCGGCCGCTCAAGTGGCGAAAGAAGCTTTAGCTAGCACAACGCTACAACAACCCGAAGTTCGCAAGGCCTTACTGGAAGGAGGCTTGCAGGCCCTACAAGCCTCCCAAGATCCATTGGTCAAAATGGCATTAATCCTCGAGCCTATGAGCCGAGTGATTTCGAAAAAAGCCGATGATCTTCGTGCAGTGATCAATGAACAAAATACGCAAATTGCTAAAGCGCGTTTTGCGGTGTACGGAAAAGAACTCTACCCTGATGCGACTTTCACCCTCCGTCTTACCTATGGTATTGTCGAAGGCTATCCCGCCAATGGAACCAAAATACAACCCTTCACCACGATTGCCGGCCTCTATGATCGCGCCTGGGGATGGGGAGATAAAGCAGAGAACGGTGCCTGGGCACTCCCGCCTACCTGGAAAGACGCTGCTTCTAAACTTGATATGACGACGCCCTTTAATTTTGTACATAGCGTGGATATTATCGGCGGTAATTCCGGTTCTCCGGTCACCAATACCAAAGGAGAATTAGTGGGACTGATCTTCGATGGCAACATTGA
This sequence comes from Holophagaceae bacterium, assembly GCA_023257195.1. Classification (GTDB taxonomy): domain Bacteria; phylum Acidobacteriota; class Holophagae; order Holophagales; family Holophagaceae; genus Acidiparvus; species Acidiparvus fluvialis. The sequence continues at coordinate 46,695 of JALRCU010000041.1, read as the reverse complement.
ATCGCTCCCTGGCAAATATGTATACGAGGGTACGGCGAATCGTGCAGTCTCAGTTGATACACGAGTCATCATTGAGTCTCTGAACAAGATTTACGGCGCAAGTAACTTGGCGAACGAATTGCAAGGTAAAAGCCCCATCGAGGTCCCTAAGACTTTGCCGAGTCCCGCCCCTGTAAAAAAGTAGAACCCAACCAAAAAATCCCCCTGCCCAGGGGGATTTTTTTTAGAGCTTGATCCGATCAGGATTGAGAGGATGCTTTTGAGGATTCAGGAGAAGGTTTTTGGCAAGTTCGCCAAGAGCAAAGCCTGCAGTCATGCCATGACCTCCAAGCCCCGCTACCCAAAAAAGTCGAGGGTTAATCTTGTCCCAACCAACAATGAACTTTTTATCGGGAGCAAACGTTCGAAGAGCGCTCCATGTTTTTCCTAGGGGCGTATCTTTAAAGACGGGGGCAACGCTTTTAATGGTGTTTGCGAGTTCTTCGATCACGGGTGCATTGACTGGGTAGACATGGGAAGGCGGGGGTTCGGCCAGAGCATTATCACAAGGAGAAAAAAGGACGCCCCCATCCAGGGCTCTAAGATAGAGTGATCGATCCATCCACCATGCCCATGGGCCCTTGGACGGGTAGGGGGCTGCAGACCATGAAAGATGGCGTTGATGGGTCGTCAGGGGTAAAGGCATTCCCCCTGCCATGAGGCTGATTTGCGAGGCCCAAGCCCCCGCAGCATTGATAAGTGTTTTGGCGCGAATCTCGTTACTCGGAATCGTCACGATCATGCCTTTTTCGGTGGGTGTAATGGCAGATACGGGCGAATTAAAAAATAAATCAATACCGGAGCGTTCTAAACTCTCAGAACAATATTTGAGAACAGCAGGAATATCTAATGTACCGTCATCTTCAATCTTGAGGTGCTCTTCCGATCTCAAACCCATGATCCCTGAGCCTTTGCCCATCACTGCAGAGATTCCTAATTTGCGAGCTTCCTTGAGGTAAGGGGAGAGTAGTTCACGTTTGTCCGAGAGTAAATGACCCCCAGTATGTTTCATCAGTCCTGCTTGAACAAGCATGTTTCGACCTTCTTTGGTGATTGCAGTCAAATCTAAATCACCAGTGAGGGTCCGAACAATCCCTGCATTTTTTCCCGAAGAATGATAAGACGAACTGAGTTCACGATCAATAAGGGCAATACTGCGCTTGCCTTCTTTGGCGAGAGCAATAGCTGTAGAGAGACCGGCGATACCCCCGCCGATGATGACATATTCACGTTCAATCATGTGGTCCTTCTAATAGGCTTAGTGACGGTAAACCTTCATCATGGCAACTTTTGGAACAATATACTAGCAAGACCAATGTTTATGGGCCTTTCTTCGATATTGATATTCGGGGGGTTGGCTTGAGATCGCTGGGATAGGGAGAAAAAAATATTGAAATTGAGACTCAGTATCATTTATAATGAAGTCTAACACTCCATGGAGCTCAGCCTAATATGTTTTTTTCTTTGATCGTCTTTCTCATGATCACCGGCATCGAACCCTCTAATTCGGTGTGCCCGGTGGAGCCTTGGGTAAAAGTAACCGAGAAAACTCGGCGAGTTGTAGAAGCGAGAGGGCGTCAATATCGCGTGTGCTGTGCTAGTTGTGTAAAGAAATTCAACGCGAATCCCGATCAATACATCGATGAGGTCGGTGCGATAAAACCCGCCATTAAGCCACCTAAGAAAAAGAAGAGTAGCGAATGCGCTCCCTGTAAGTTCTAGGGTAAATAGGGCTTTCGGATTGTCGAGATAACCCTCTTTCATATCCTGATCATCTTCTAGTAAAATGATGATTGGGCTCAAACTCACGTAGCCCCCAAAGGAGTTTACATGTTTCAAATTCTTGCCGCCCTTGTGCTGCTCAGCACACCCGCAACTAACACGATCTGCCCCGTCATGGGCTCACCTGTCAACGACAAGAGTCAAATTGTCAAAGTCAAGGACACCGAGTACCGCATCTGTTGTGGTTCCTGTGAGAGAAAGTTAACCGGCTCACCGGAAAAATACCTAAATGCCGACGGTACCCCCAAAAACGCCCCCAAGAAATAGGGCGTTCTGCTATCCATAAAAAAAGCGGGCCATGCCCGCTTTTTTTTATCTTCCTGATCTAGACTAGTAGTCCTATGAGTTTTCAATTATTTGAAGGGGTGGTCGTCCCCACCCATCGAGGTGCCATTCCGGGCTCGGTGGCCATGATGCTTCACCTCAAAGTTGAACACCATTGGTCAAAAATAGATGGTCGACCGATTCTCTCCAGTGCTCACCTGCAAGCCCGTGCCCGCGCATGTCGAGAACTCATGGAACAGGGGCTTTTTCCCCCCTTCTTGAAATCACTCAATTTAGTTATAGGCGAGGTTCGTGATCCTCATTCCTTAGCTGCCTTGATTCGTCATCTAGAAGGTTATCTTCAGGAAGTCCATCAATCGTCTTACGTGGAGATCCCCGACGAACTGTGGACTCGTTTCCAAAAACCGATCGACCAGAGTACCGTATGGTCGGACCGAGATATTGAGGAAGATGGACCTATTGTTTTAGGGCTCGACCAGATGAAACCGATCTATCTCCAAGCGGTGAGCCGATTGACTCAATTTAAGTTTCGATTTGAGTTAGCTCTTGGAAAAGATAAAGAAGCACGTCAACAGCCCTATCTCATCAAGGATATTTTGGATCCCATCGAGGGCTATTTAGCGGATGCCAATCATGTCGAGATTGAAACACCTGCCCTATGGGGAAAAAATCCCTGGGGCCAAAGTCTCTCCAATCTTTTTGAAGGTCCGCTAGAACTGGATGCAGAAGGCCAGCGTCATTTGCAGAGGGGGAAAGTTGCGAGCCCCTTCGCAACGCTTCGCGCTGCGGTCGATGAAATTGTGTATTGGGTTCATCTACATGAACCCGCTCAAGATCGAATCCCTTCCTCGGCGATCACTGTCGTGCATGCAAATCCTACCGAGATCGCTCCCCTTTTAGAATCCATGCTCAACCACGAAGGAATTACCCTTCGATCAGTCAAGGGACGCCCATTAATTTATGCTCCTGAATGGTCTGCCCTCTTAACCATACTCGAAGGACTGGCTGAAAATGATCCCATTCATGTCGCCCATGGATTGAGTTCCACCTTGAAGCCTAATGAAACGACGGAAGTAGATCGGCAAGTTCATCTGCAGAATCTCATTCGTAAACTCCAAGATCATGATGAGATGGCCGACCTCAACGAGTCGTTTCTCGAAAAGATCCTTTTAACCCATGACGCAGAGCTGAAGATTCTGTGGCTCAGACTAATCGAATTGAAAAACAGCCCCCCTATGCCCTTAGGAACGGATCAACCAGAGGATAGTTGGGCTTGGTCCTGTCGTATTCGTGAATTGATCTTAGGGCTCGATCTCATCCACCATCGAGGCCGTTATTTCACTACGCAAGGGTTACTGGATGAAGCCTGGCGGGATTTACAAGAGCCCGTCAGCTTTGACTACATGCTGAGTGCCCTCAAGCTTTTTTTAGAGACAGCCCTTTCGGATTCCATTGTGCAAGGCAAGAAAGGAGTTCAACTTATCACCCCATCGGCCCTCCTTCGTCATTGGCAGGGTAGCGAGGTGACGTTAATCTTAGACCTCGAAGATGGGGTATGGCCCACGAATGCAGCAGCGAATCCCTTTCTTGATTGGGACCGAAAATTTTTAATCAATCAAGCCTTACGACAACAGTATCGCGATACTCAAAATCCTCTACATTTGGTCCAAACCTTTTGGTTACCCCGTACGGAAGAACAAGAAACCATGCCTCGAGCGTATCAACGAGATGCGTTTGGGTTTAATAAAGTACTGGCCCTAACCCGGCGTCATCTGGTGGCGCTCTACTCAACCTTTAATTCTGCCGAGCAACAACAATCCTCAAGTGTTTTCTGGAGAAGTCTGGAAGGCGCTGGGGATTGGCAGGCTGGATCGCATTCCCATTTAGCCCATCGATGGGCAGGCCATACTCAACACCCGTTGACTGAACAACGCCAAACACAATTTTTCTCTAGCGAGAGTACGCCTGCAGATCGTATTGCCGAATCCCCTTGGATTAAGGGCCTAAGCCCGAATGATCCAATCTCACCTACCCAACTTCAAAAATTGGCCGGCTGTGCTTTTCGTTCTTTCAGTGAAGAGATGCTCGAACTAAAATCGCCCAAAGAAAAAAATAATCTTACGCTCATAGGAGGGACCTACCTGCATCGGCTTCTCAGTAATCTTCATCAAGACCATCCCACCGCTGAGAATTGGACCGCCGCTCAAGTGACCGCTCTCCAAGGGCAGGGTCTTGATCCTTCGTCAGAACTTTCGATGCGCCAGCACTTCGAAGCACTCTGGACAAAGCGAGGCTCTGCCTGGATGGATGAGGAGGGGTTAAATCGTATTCAAAAATCTAATATGGATTTCTTTATTCGAGAGCGACTTTATGAATTAGCTCGTTTTGTCGTCTGGGATCTTGGAGGAGGACTGGATGTTCCCACCAAAGACGAGGTAACTCAATTAGGCCTGCCAACGAATGCCACTTGGCTCCGACAAGAAGTACAATCCGAAATGAAATCTTCAGCCATTCCTATCGAGATGGATGGAAAAACCTTTTGGCTTGGAGGACAAATCGATCGTTTAGAGAAAATGGTCTGCTCTGATCCCAATCATTCTTTTTATCGTGTTTTAGATTTTAAATCCTCAGCGATAAACAGTCTACGATCGAAACTAAAATTAGACTCCGAGGGTCCCTGGGGAACCTTTATGCAGGGTTTTGTATATCAACTCATCATTCAGCAGCAGACATCCATAAAAACCAGCGCAGCGCTGGTTCCTCTCAAAGATTTTAACGAGCAGATTGTTTCTTCTTTCTTTGGAAACGACGAGGAAGGCCTCGAACACCAAGCACGTCTCAAACAAGTGATTGCTCACCTCGTGACCGAAGCTCAGTCAGGGCATTATCGAGTCACCCCCAGCGAGGCTTGTCGATATTGTGATTTTTCTGCTCTGTGTGGACGCCCCGTCGATCTCTTTGACGCACACAACGAGGACGATGAAAGTGATGACTCAGGAGAAACCCATGAAGCTTCCTGAACTCAAACTCAAAGAGGCGGTCCAGGTAGGAACTCTCCCGGAGTCTTTATTAGTACTCTCGGCTAGCGCGGGGAGCGGAAAAACCTTCTCCTTAGTCACCTTCATGCTGGGATTTTTAGGTCAAGGTTCAGTCCGTCCGCATCAATTGATGGCCATGAGTTACACCAATGATTCCGCCAACGATCTTAAAGATCGCATTATTCGACCACTCGAAAAAATTTCGACCTTATCTGAAAAGACATGGGCATCTTTGCTCGAGCCTCTGCAGGTCGAGGATTGGGTAGGGTGGGATAATGCCTGCCAGGCCTACGAGATCGACACTGAGTTTGCGTACGCCGCTCGTCAATGGAAATCCTCTGAGGGGATAAGACCCGATTGGACCCAATCCTCTCGTGCGGCTCGTAATTATTGGGTTTCGATTCGACGTGAAGCTCAACTCTTGCCCGTTACCACCATTCATGGAGCGGCACTCGGGATCATTGGTCTTCCGGAAAAAGGAATTATTGAAATCACGCATCCAAAACTAACACGGCTCCTCAAGTCAGCCTGTCGCTCGACCTGGAAATCTCTACCCCAAGGGTTGGGCGCAGAGATGCTCTCCGCGGTAGGTCACGATTGGTCTCGTCTCGCTCAAATTTACGACAGTTTTATGGATGGACAAGGAAACTGGAGAGAAACATGGCCCACTCTTGACTCGCTAGAGACCACGGCACAGCGGTTGGTCCAAGATTTCAATGCACTCGTAGTTGAACCTCAGCGGCTCGGAAAATTAACCAGGGCGGGTACCCCTCATCAACATTTTAAAAATATTTTGCCTCAATTACACCCCGTTCCTCTCGCAACCGATGGACGTGCTGCCATTAAACAGATTGCTCGATGGAATCGCTTGTTCTTTAATGATGAAGAATTAATTAAATCCTATTTTGCAGAGGATCGTCCCGATCTTGATGCCTTTATTCAAGCCCTTCGTGATTTCACAAATCTTTTAGAGCAGCATGTGGCGCAAGGTCTTGAAAAAGCCCTCATCACCTTTGGCAAGAAGAAGTCCCAATACCATTGGATGACCTACGGAGATATCGTTCGACAAGCTTGCCGGTACCTATCCAACAATCCCCTTTCTACCCCTCCTAAATTGCTGTTAATCGACGAATATCAGGACGCTAATCCTGTTCAAGATACCTTCTTGACTTACCTCCGGCCGGATCGACTGATCGTAGTAGGAGATACCAAGCAAGCGATCTATAGCTTTCGTGGGGGCGACTCCACGCTGTTGAGGAATAAGATTCTACAGGCGGCCCCCGAAGGGCAAGCCTATTCGCTGTTAACCAACTATCGATCGCAAGCACCGATCGTGGCGCTCGCTAATTTTGTTGTCCGTAATTTGTTTCCAAAAATTCTCCCAAACTATGAAATTTATGATGACGATCAACGGGCGGAACACCCGGATCACCATCAAGGTGTCACCCTGGGGATGACGCTAGTGAAGCCTGAGAAAAATCAGGGCTTTGATCTCACCCCTGCTTTCCCATGGATCACCGCGTTGGCTAAAGAAGAGGGATGGCAAGAAGCGGGCTATGGACCAGTGACGGATAAAACGAAGCCTACCCGAGCTCTTCTGATCGCTCGCCGAACGAATGTGCACAAATTGATGCGCCATCTTCGTGAACACGGCATTGCGGCCATGCTTCGAACCAATGAAGGGCGCCTCGAGAGCCCCGGCGTCCGACTTATGAATGCATTGCTAGGATTTTTTGCAGAACCCCGAGAGCCCCGACATCTCTTTGTTCTCTTGCGTTCGCCATGGATAGGGATGACCGATCAAGATTTACTCAACGCCGCACGTCTATGTAAAGACAGCGGCTATACGCAGGGGTTAGAACGCTTGCATTATCTAATCGAACAGCCCTCAACTTATTCAGACGCCCTCAAATGGTTAGCTTCCCTAGAAGGACAGACGACAGCGAGGATTCTTTCCGAAGCATTCATACGGCTATCTGGAGTCTTGGAGTTGATCAATGCGTTACAAGTTTTCGGTCGCCTAGAGGCCGAAAGGGCGCGACGGAATCTTGAAGAATGGATGACCGCTACACGACAACTAAGTGACTCTCCGGCCGTAGCTTACTTCCAGATTCAAGAAAATTATCAGGCTTCTGATAAAGGGGATGCGCTTTTAGATGTCGCTTCGGTCGACCTCATCGTCTCGACGATTCACCAATCGAAAGGCCTCGAGTTCGACAGTGTCATTCTGCCTCTATTTGGAACCCCGCCCAATCGGGTTCCGAAGGGAAGTCTCTATTCCTTGAATGAGGATCAAGTGTTCAAGACGGGTTGGTCTCTGGGGAAACTTAATGGGAGCCAATTAAGAAGCGTGAAGTCTCAAACGCGCACCAAAGAGCTCGAAGATTCTACAAATCTCTTCTACGTCGCGATCACTCGAGCTAAATCACGACTGATGTTGATCCAAAAAGCTCGTGTAAAAAGTAAAGAGGAATGGGACGGAGTACCCGAGAATCGCTGGGAGATGCCTTGGCATCTGAATGAAGAGCGTAAGAAGAAGAAAGCGCGGTCGAATGATTGGGCAGTCTTAGGAACTGAAATCAGAGAAGGCGTTTCAGACGTTAAAATTTTTGACGATCACATACCTCTCGCCGTAGATCGAGTTCCCTCGGGATTTGTGCCCATCCATGAATCCCCCCCCGACCATCCCTGTTCTATCAATTACGCTGAGAAGGTTTTTCATGAGTCCACCCCAGAGGAAGACCGCGCACGAAGACAAGGCCTTGCCCTCCATGAACTCGTCCGTGAACTTTTACTCATCGCCCCCGGTGCCCGGGCTGCCTGGCTCCAACCGTATCAATCCATCCCTTTTTATGAAGACGTCATTCCTCAAGCTGAGCGATGTTTGAAAAAACTTGATGAAAAAGGATGGTTGTCACTTCCTCGACGTACCGAATATCCTCTAGAAGGAACCGCAGTCTCCCTGGAAACCGGATTTGCGGATTTAGTGATGTGGGAACCCGATCGTGCGAATCCCAACCGAGTAATCGTGGTCGATTACAAACGTAGTATTCCTGATTTCAAACTCGACGATTATCGAAAGCAAGTGGGGCGTTATATGGCTCGTCTTCAGATCCTCCATCCAAAGGCCCAAATCGAAGGTTATCTTTATAATGTTCTAACGGATACCTTGGAGTCCGTCCCCTTTGCCGACTTAGACATCTAGGCTTTGTCGGTCGTTTATTTTGCGATAGACTAAGGGACTCAATCGCGGGGTGGAGCAGCCAGGTAGCTCGTCGGGCTCATAACCCGAAGGTCATAGGTTCAAATCCTATCCCCGCTACCAATCTTTGGTTAGATCCCAACTAGAGTATGTCCACTCCATAGTCCATCCCGTAAAGACTCTATAACTTGAGACTAGGGACTGATGATGTGAGATATTCTAAAAAAAGATTTGTATGTCCAAAATGTTCGAGTGACTATGAAAAACTACAACATTTTATTTTTATGCACCCATAACTCTGCCCGCTCCATCTTGGCTGAAGCTACGGCCACTGTCTACTCACGAGGTCGGCTAGTTGGCTATTCAGCAGGCTCACATCCTAGCAATACTGTAAATCCTATCGCGGCCGAGTTAGCCATTGAGATGGGGTATCCTTCAGATAAACTTCGATCAAAACACTGGTCTGAGTTTACTCGACCTAATGCTCCTCAAATGAATTTTGTTATCACGGTTTGTGATCAAGCCGCAAATGAATCTTGTCCTGTCTGGCTAGGTCAACCGATCCGAGCTCATTGGGGATTCGTCGATCCATCGCGACTAGAAGGAGACGATGTTTTCAAACGAAAAGCATTCCTTGATTTAACGAATCGTCTAAGAAAGTCTATTGAAGATCTCTGTGCCTTACCCCTGGATGTAATGGACAGGGGTGTATTACAAAAAAAACTTACTGACATTCATGGATTCTAAATGAAAAAACATTTTATGTATGAGTTTTTTGGAACTGCATTTTTACTTAGTGTGGTGACCGGGTCAGGGCATATGGGGACCTCTCTGGGTCCTGACAACCCAGCTCTAACCCTCTTGGGAAACAGCATTGTGACCGGTGCGGGTCTCTATGTCCTTATTTCTACGGTCATGCCTTTCTCTTTTGCTCATTTTAATCCGCTCGTCAGCATGGTGGCTTGGTCGAAAAAGTTAATTGATACTCCAACTTTGTTTCTTTGTTTCATGGCTCAGTTCTTGGGAGCCATTGTAGGTGTATGGATCACGCATAGTATGTTTGGTCTTCCCCTCATACAGTTATCAAGTCAGGTGCGGGAGGGCTTTGGTATATTGATGAGTGAATTCTTAGGTAGCCTCATTCTATTATTCGTTATTCATCACCGCTCAAAATCCGCTCAGCAAGAAGTTCCCCTAGCGGTAGCCCTGATAGTCACTGCAGGCTACTGGTTTACTTCGTCTACTTTCTTGTGTAATCCTGCAGTCACGGTTGCACGGTCAATGACGAATACCTTTGTGGGCATTCACCCCGGTAGCATTATAGGTTTTATTGTCTCTCAGGTGTCCGCAACGGTACTCTTTATTCTTGTTACTAAGTCACTCAACAAGAAGAATATGATAGGATCCTGAATCCACATGAAGTAGAGACTCTTTAATTGTGATTCCAAAGTCTAGGGATTCGCTTTTTATGTCGCGTCGCAAAGACACACCTGAGTTCGTCCCATTCCGTCGTATAACTTGGCGTTTTATTTTCTCGTTTCATAGACCAATTTCGTTCTTGTGAGAGCCCCATGATTCCAAGTCCAACTGTTCTCGATCCAAAGCGATCATTCAAAGCATCCATGACCGAGATTAAGTTCTCTCCCGTTCGAGGCATCCCCCATAAGGGCGTCGGTTGAAGATCTTTCCGAGTTAAGTCAATTAAATTAATGCCTGCTTTGACATAGCGAAACCCCGGCCGATAGATTCGACGCAAGCCTTCAGCGGCTGCTTGCATCAGACTACGCGTATCGTCGGAAGGTGACTCTAGGCTAATGATCACGCCTGGATAATATTGCAGGTCTTGGGTTCGATGTCGATTCGTCATAATAAAAACCCGAATCGCTCGAGCCACCGATCCTTGCGCGCGTAACTTTTCGGATCCTCGGGTGACATGAAGACTTATCGCTTCCATTAAATGTTCCAAGCTAGTTAAGGCATTACCAAAAGACCGGGAGGATGTAATACACTTCTTATCTTCAGGAATCTCTTGGAATTTAAAACAGGCTTCGCCTCTCAATTCCCAAATCGTACGAGCGAGGTTGACCCCAAAGTGCTGACGCGCTAAGTCGGGCGACCACTGTCGGAGATCCTCGATGGTTCGAAGACCTAAACTCGTCAGATGCTTGCTATAACGAGCGCCTACACCCCAAACATCCCGAACGGGAAAGCTTTGCGCAATTGAAGTGACGTCCTCAGGGGACTTTAGAAAGCAGACCCCTTGTCGATGTTCCTGTTTTTTGGCGGCATGATTCGCAAGTTTTGCAAGCGTTTTGGTGGGCCCAAGGCCTACACACACGGGAAGACCAATCCATTGCTGAATCGTCTGACGGATGTCGCGGCCTAAATCCATGATGGAAGACTCAGGCATATCGCCCACACCTAAAAAACATTCATCAATAGAGTAGACCTCTTGAGTGGGACTAAAATGACGTAACGTGGAAATGAATCGATCACTCATATCACCGTAAAGATCGTAATTGGAACTGAGCGCTAGAATACGGTGAGTTTTAGCAAGATCTCGAACCTTAAACCAAGGGACGCCCATGGGAACCCCCAGGGCTTTCACTTCTGCACTGCGCGAGATCACGCAGCCATCGTTGTTGCTCAGCACGACTATCGGGGTTCGAGCCAGATCAGGCCGAAAGACCCGCTCGCAAGAAACATACATGTTATTGACATCGATCAAAGCGACGAGAGGGCGACCGTTCATACCTTATGCAGGACACGTGTGACCACACCCCAAATCGTAATTTCTTGGGCTTTATCTACGATGATCTCGGGATAGTCTGGGTTTTCAGAAATGAGACGAATCACCGATCCTGATTTTAGAAGACGCTTACAGGTCAACTCATTGTCTACCACGGCAATCACAACATGACCGTTTTGGGGCTCGAGTGATCGATCGACGATAAGTTCATCGCCGTCGTGAATACCTGCTCGCAACATCGACCAACCAGAGACTCTTAAGATAAACGTCGATTCACGTCGATGAATTAGATGTTCATTTAAATCAATCGATCCATGAAAATAATCATCGGCCGGAGAAGGGAACCCCGCTGGAACACTGGAGGGAATGAGGGGAATGAAGCGTGGATGGGTATCACGCCGAACTTCATGCAGCTCGAGCGCGATGACTTCGCCCCTTTTGAGTCGAGGAGTTTCTGGAGATTGACGATACTGAGATAAGTATTTTTTAAGAAGGCTGAGTTGGCTTTCGGGAACTCGAAGGGCTTGCGTTCGCTCGCCGTAGGGGCCTTGGCCGGGTTTTCGTCCCGCTCCAATCCGAGCACCTCCCTGCCTTGATTTAGTCGTCATAAAACCTCTATTTGAATAGTGTACACTATTCAAAATACCGATCCCCCTGATAAATGATCTCTTGGGGAGGGAGGCCATATAAAAGAGACGATAGGTTATGTAGAGTTAAAGATCTGCCAACTCGATCTAGGAGCATGAGTCCATGGAAACCTTTCAGACCAGTAACGAGTATAGTCCGCAAGGACCCTGGGCTTTTATTAAAAAATCTTTGATACCGATCTGCAGTCGCGAAGATGCAGAATTTATTTTGAGCTGGGTCGCATTGACACTAGCAGGAGCGTGGAGCCTGAAAAGTCGATGGCTCGACTTGATGACTTATTCTAATGGATCTAGCATGCTGGCTCAGGATTGGGGTACGCGTCTCAGCGGTAATGATTTAGTTTATTTTATTAAAGGAAGTCCGACGATTACCAATGTTGAATCATGGGTAGGATCAGTCTTCATTCTTTTATCGTCAGGAATTTTATTTCTCATCCTAAGAAGCGGTTGGCGTCTACAAGCTCATATGCTTGGACAATCCGCCCGCTTTTCTCCTTGGATAAAAGGCTTAGGCGATGCGCTCATCATAGGCTTTCTTCCGACGATCTTGCTCGGTTGGCTCTTAAGTTGGCTTACCGATAGCCTCCGTTGGATTGGGTCCTTACCCATGATGTGGGCGGCTTTTGTGTGGACTATCTTACTGCCCATGGCGCTCACTAGTTTTTGGATGATGCAATGGTCGATCTGTCGAGTCCAGCGACTCCTAGAGCCCGTGACTAGCTACAAAGATCATCTCCGTTTTTGTTTCTATATGATTTGGAAAAACATAGGCTCATGGCTCAGCCTAGCCATTATGTCAACCGCCTTGCGAGTCGCTCTTTCTTATGGAGCCCTTTGGATGGCATGGCGATGGGGAGCGGGAACCTCCGCTGCATTGGGATCCGTCATCCTCATTCAAGTGGGTGTCACTATTCTTAATGCTGGAATTTTACGATGCCTCTTAGTAAATGTTGTTCATTTCTTATCAAATCAACATTTTGTTTTAAAGACCGTGGAAGATCTGAAGAGGAGAGTGCTATGAAGCAGTTATTTTGTCGCCTACTCCTCGGACTCCTCCCCTTAACGCTATGGGGCCAGGCCTCAAATCCCGTGTGGTTTAAGGCGCCTTTGGCTCCTCGCCTTGCGAACTATGAAATCGAGGCGTATGTAACCCCTGAAGAGCACACCCTGAAAGGCTCTTTGAAGTTGACCTGGAAAAATGCAGGAACACAAGCTACGACAAAGATGCCTCTCCATCTCTACCTCAATGCCTTTAAGGGACCCAATTCCATTTTTATGCGAGAAGGAGGCGGGAGCCTGCGGGGTGATCGCATGGGAGACGAGAATGATCAATCATCTTGGGGCTATTGTCGTATCGAGTCGATTCGATTAGAAGGTCGCTCCCTCCAAGGATCCTACGGTGAAGACGAGTCGGTGTATTGGGTCAATTTAACGCGAGCCGTTTCGCCTGGAGAAACCGTTACGCTGGAGATCGAATGGGTGAGTCAGTTTCCTCGCGTCTTTGCCCGAACGGGGTGGTCCGATGGGTTCCTAATGGCCGCCCAATGGTTTCCTAAAGTTGGAGTTTATCAAGGGTCTCAATGGACCTGTGATGCCCATCACGCCAATACAGAGTTCTTTTCAGATTTTGGAACCTATGCGGTCAATGTGAATGTTCCCCGAGGATTTTGGTTGGCTCACTCAGGTGAAGCGATCACTTACATCGATCCTGCGGATGGCCTCAAGAAAGATGCTTGGCCGGATCCGTTGGATGATAAGCGCATGATCTATAAATTGTATGCCGAAGATATTCATGACTTTGCCTTTGCCATGAAAAGTAACTTAGATTGGAAGCGAAGAGACTTTACTTATCGTGGAGTAAGAGTTTCTCTTTTTTATGAGCCTAGCCATCATTTGATGATTGATCGACATGTGGCGGCGATTGAGACCAGCTTGAGGTTGGCGGAAGAGTGGTACTTCAAATATCCGTATCCGGTGTTAACGGTCGTCGACCCTCCCGCCAACGCTTCGGGAGCCGACGGGATGGAATACCCCACCCTGATCATGGCGGGAACCAGTGCCTTTGATCCCTTTAATTTCCGAATCCCTGAAGTGGTCACAGTGCATGAGTTCGGGCATCAGTATTTCTATGGGATGCTGGCCAGTGACGAAGTGAACGAGCCTTGGCTCGATGAAGGGTTTACTAGTTATTTTGAATCGAAGGTCATGCAGCGGCATTATTCAGGCCTTCTCAATTCGCGTCGTTTCCAACTTCCTGGAAATTTCTCATCCCTGATGAGCTATCTCATGACGCCCAATTCCGATCCACTGACCCGCAAGGGCTATGAAAGTGCCACCTATGGGAATACCGCCTACACCAAACCCGATATGGTCTTACAGCAACTCGAAGCGAGGTTGGGGCATCAAACCATGAGTCAGGTGATGATGACTTATACGCGCGAGATGGCGTTTAAGCATCCCACCCATTTAGACTTCAAGCGTATTGCCGAACGTATTTCAGGTCGTAACCTCGATTCTTTTTGGTCGGATTACGTCATGGGGACGGGAATACTGGATTACCAAATTGAAGAGGTCAGTGTCCTGAATACCCAAGAGGGTGGGTGGGATATTAATCAGAAGTTAGAGGCCGAATTTGAACCGATCACGACCTTGATGCCGCAGGGGCGAATCAAACTCCAACGTCGAGGGGAAATTGTATCGCCCATCACGCTTTGGGTTAGGCTCTCTACAGGCGAAGAACGAAAAGTACGATGGGATGGGAAAGATCGTTGGGTCCATTTTGATTTCCCCGCTCCCATTGTACAAGCTCAGTTGGATCCCGATTTTGAATACCCGATCTTAAATAACCGCCTCTATGCTTCTTGGAGTCCCAAGGCCCCGACGCGTGGTATCGCCTACTGGGCTCATATGGTCATGTCCTTTTTAACCTATAGCTTGCAGGGCATTGGACTCCTTTAACTCGCATTGGAAGGCAAGGTTTTTCCTGAGAGAATAGAAGCAGACTCATTCAGGAAATACCTTGTCTTCTTCTCGCCCCAAGCATCCCCGAGAACGCCTTATCGTGGCCCTCGATGTCCCCCGTGCCTCGGAGGCTCTTCGACTGGCGGAGGAACTCTCAGGAGAAGTGGGTTTATTTAAGGTTGGTCTCGAATTATTCTGTGCGGAGGGTCCTGAATTAGTGAAGGCCCTCAGACGACACGCCCGTATTTTTTTAGATCTTAAATTTTTAGATATTCCTAACACGGTGACCGGGGCCCTTCGATCGGTGCTTCCCCTCGACCCTGACTTCCTGACCGTTCATGCGACAGGGGGAAGACTCATGATGAAAGCGGTGAGTGAACTTCTTCATACCCATCGCCAACAGGGAGGTCAGACGCAATCTTTAGCGGTGACCGTTCTCACTAGTTTTGATGAGACGGAATGGAAACACATCGGCCATACCCAGGATATAGGTACGTCGGTTTTAAGTCTTAGTCGCCTTGCCCACCAATCCGGAATGGACGGAGCAGTATGCTCCCCTCAAGAAGCTTCCCAACTTCGGGCACACTTGGGTTCATCTTTTTGTTTGGTGTGTCCGGGTATTCGGCCGGCCGGAACCGACCTCGGGGATCAAGTTCGGATAGCCGATCCTAGATCAGCACTCCAGGCCGGGGCTGATTATTTAGTGGTTGGACGACCGATCACAGCAGCGAGTCATCCTCGCGAAGCTGCTCGTGCCTTAGTCGCATCGTTTCAATAAGTCCCATGCAGACCTCATCACCAAGTCCTTCAATTTTCCGAGCCTCTTTTTTTCAGCGTAGTTTATCGTTCGTGATTTTTTGTGGTTGTTGGCTATCCTCGATGAGCATGTTGCGACAGGTGGCTGAAAAGCTCCCTTCGCTATGGACTCAAGTGCACTTTCTTAAACTCGAAGGAGAATCCGCCTCCTTTCTCTACGGCTCCATTGGAATCCTTGCGATCAGTGGCTTGGCCTCCTTGGTCGTACTCCTATTAAGCCTCCTTTTTTTGATCTTAATGGAGACGACCCAGGTGGTTATTGATGATATTGGGATCACCGTCCAGCATCACTTGATTCCACTCTGGTTATCGCGGCAGTTGGGAGGAGGCCGTTTAACTTGGAAGCGAATTGTACGACTTAAGAGACATTTCTTTTTATTTCAACTCAAGGCTGAACCCGATCCTGAAACCCCAGGATCCCTTAAG
Organism: Holophagaceae bacterium; assembly: GCA_023257195.1. Lineage (GTDB taxonomy): Bacteria > Acidobacteriota > Holophagae > Holophagales > Holophagaceae > Acidiparvus > Acidiparvus fluvialis. The sequence continues at coordinate 30,750 of JALRCU010000041.1, read as the reverse complement.
GTTCTTCGGATTCATTTTGTGCTTGTCGAATATCTTGAGGAACTTATTACGATTATTGTCAATAAAAGCCCCCATCTAAAATGGACTGATCCCAGTGATTAACTTTCTGACCTACCATCAACTTGAAATATATAGCTGGATGTCGGGCGCTCTTTGCGTGTGGCTAATCACCCGAGAAAATATTTGGAATTGGCCGATTGGAATGATAAATAACCTAGTTCTTGGATTCGTTTTCTATACATCAAAACTTTACGGTCAATTTATCCTTCAGCTCATTTTTTTTCTGGTTAGTATTTACGGATGGTGGTATTGGTCTCAAGTTCTTTCGGATCGCCCTAAGACCCCCATCTCTCGATTGAGTTCATCCCAATGGATCGCAGGGATCGTGATCGTTGGATTTGCGTGGTGGGCCATCAGCACCGGTCTTCGTGATTGGACGGACGGTCGCGTTCCTCTTCTGGATGGTTTAATTTTGATTCTAGGGTTGGTGGCCCAAATCCTTATGGCCCGCAAAAAACTTGAGAATTGGTGGATATGGATTCTGTTTAATATCTTGTCGGCCGTGAGTAGTGTCGTGAGAGATTTGTATATTACGGCCACTCTTTATATGATCTTCTTAGGGCTCTGTTGGTCGGGTTTGCGACTTTGGACAAAGAGTTACCGCGAAGGAGCCACCCTATGAGAGGACTCATCATTGGACGATTCCTTCCATTACATCGAGGCCATCAATACTTAATCGATACCGCTCTCACAATTGTGTCTCATTTAACTATTTGTGTCCGCGATACTCAAGATGCGACGATTCCCCTTACAACCCGAATGGCTTGGCTGAAGGAAATGTACCCCGAGGCTCAGGTCATTGGGATGCCCGATCTAGAAGACGATTTAGATACACAAGCTTGGGTGACGCATACTCAATCATTCTTGGGCTTCACTCCGGATATCTTCTTCAGTTCAGAGACCTATGGAGATGACTTCGCTAAAATTTTAGGCATCCGCCACTTTATGGTCGACCAGGCACGCCTGGCTTTCCCGGTCTATGCAGCAGAAGTTCGAAAGGACCCCTTTCGCTATTGGAACTATCTTGAACCCTGTGTCCGAAGTTATTTTGCGCTTCGTATTCGAGTTTTGGGAGCGGAGAGCACGGGTAAAACAACCTTATGCCAAGATCTTGCTCGTTGCTATAAAACCTCTTGGGTTCCTGAATATGGTCGAGAGTATACCGAACGAGTCAAAAAAGGTTTTTCGGAAGGCATGTGGACCAGTCAAGAATTTATTCATATTGCGCGAGAACAAAATCGTCTCGAGGATCAAATGGCCCGGCAAGCGAATCGATTGTTAATTTGTGACACGGATTCGTTAGCGACGGCGGTTTGGCATGAGCGGTATATGAAATTTTGGTCTCCGGTGGTTGCCAATTTTGGATCGACTCAGCATTACGATCTCACCCTAGTAACAGGAGACGAAATTCCATTTGTTCAGGATGGATTTCGAGACGGTGAACGGATCCGCCATTGGATGACGGAGCGATTTATTCATCTACTCGAAGAGCGACACGAGCCCTTTGTCCTTGTAGCGGGTAGTCCCGAAGAGCGTTTAGCATCGGCGATTCAAGAAATTCAAAGTGTAGTGAAAAAGAAAGCCTACTCTTTGAGTTCTTAAGTTCGGGATCATAAACCCTTCCGAGATAAAATAAAGAGAGAGGAGCGAATATGTCCGTCAGGCCGTTGGTGCAAGATCCTGAGGTGACCGAAACCCTTGCTCTTCAATTAGGACTAAGTGCGGAAGAGTGGAAATCTGTCCTTCGACTCACCGAAGGCCGAACCCCCACCTATCCCGAATTAGGTATCTTTTCAGCGATGTGGAGTGAGCATTGTTCTTATAAATCCTCCCGTATCCATCTCAAGAACCTTCCCACTGAAGGCCCCCGTGTACTTCAAGGACCCGGTGAAAATGCCGGTGTCGTGGATATTGGAGACGGGTGGGCGGTGGCGTTTAAAATGGAGAGCCACAATCACCCCAGTTTCATTGAGCCCTTCCAAGGAGCTGCTACGGGCGTGGGAGGTATTTTGCGCGATGTGTTCACCATGGGTGCCAGGCCTCTTGCAAATTTAAATTCACTACGATTTGGCGAATTAAAGGCTCCTCGGATGTCTTCATTAGTTCAGGGCGTGGTTGAAGGTATTTCGAGTTACGGCAATTGTATGGGAATTCCGATGCTCGGTGGTGATGTGGGTTTTGATGGATGCTATAACGGCAATATTCTCGTGAATGCTTTTACGCTTGGACTACTCCGCTCGGATCGAATTTTCAGAGGAACTGCCTCCGGTGTGGGTAATCCGGTCTTGTATATTGGTTCTAAAACAGGACGGGATGGTATTCATGGAGCCAGCATGGCTAGCGCAGAATTTTCTGAAGGAGATGATGAAAAGCGTCCCACCGTACAAGTCGGTGATCCTTTTGTCGAAAAATTATTGCTAGAAGCTTGTCTTGAAATTTTTAATCACGATTGGATTGTCGGTATACAGGATATGGGTGCTGCAGGATTAACCTCAAGTAGTTTCGAGATGGCCAGTCGAGCCGGTACTGGACTTGAATTACGTCTGGATACTATTCCTATGCGAGAAGAGGGCATGACCCCCTTTGAACTGATGCTTTCTGAGAGCCAAGAGCGGATGTTATTGGTGGCCAAGCCCGGACATGAGCAGGATGTTATTCGCGTACTTCATAAATGGGGATTAGACGCTGTTTCCGTGGGTGAAGTCACGAACAGCGGACGCTTTATTGGGCGTTGGCATGGCGAGGTCGTGATTGATCTTCCCATTCAACCCCTGGCCGATGCAGCGCCTAAATATGATCGTCCCAAAAAAGTTCCTGAGTATTTAGCGACGGTGGCGGAGGCCCCTTATCCTACCGATCTTCAAACTCAAGATCTTTCAGCTGCCCTTCAGTCTTTGATCCAGACCCCCACGTTGGCGAGTAAGCATTGGATCTTAAGACAATACGATGGAACCGTGAGGGGGAATACCCTCCTCGGTATGGGTGAAGGAGACGCGGGTCTGATTCGAATCAAAAATGAAGACGGATCACCCTCGGGTAAAGTGGTCGCTGTAACGAGTGATTGTAATAGTCGATTTTGTTATCTGGATCCTTTTTGGGGAGCTGCTCATGCAGTCGCGGAGGCGTGTCGCAACTTATCTTGCGTTGGGGCTGAGCCCATTGGATTAACGGATTGCTTAAATTATGGAAATCCTGAAAAACCTGAAAATATGTGGACCTTTGAGCAGGGATGCCTAGGAATTCGGCAAGCCTGTCTTGCGCTTGGTGTGCCGGTGGTTTCCGGCAATGTCAGTCTCTATAACGACACGGAAGGGCAAAGTATCTTCCCGACCCCAATGATCGGGGCCGTGGGACTGATTGAACGGTGTTTTACCTCGGTTCCTCTCGAGGAAGATCACCCCGAATCTTTTTCAGCAAATGTGAATTATTATTCAGGATCCTCCTTTCGCTCCGCCGCCGATGTGATCTATCTTCTTGGAACGACGAGGAATGAACTAGGCGGCTCAGAGTATTTGAAATGGCGACTGGGTCGGGTCACAGGACCCTGTCCTGAACTTCATTTGGATGATGAGTTATCTTTACAACAATGTCTCCGCGAAGGTATTCGAATGGGTCTCATCAGAAGTGCCCATGACCTTTCGGAAGGAGGTCTCCTCATCGGATGTGTCGAATCGGCATTTCAGGGGAACTTAGGATTTCAATTAGAGCTTCGCCGTGGTCACTTGCGATTGGATAGTTTACTTTTTGGGGAGTCGGCGAGTCGTGCGGTGATTAGTGTGCACGGTGAAGCGATCCGAGATCTCGAACAACTAGCCCATAATTATGGGGTTCCCTTCACTAAACTAGGGGTCGTGGGTGGGAAATCATTTTCCGTTTCGATTGATGATGTTAAGGTCCTCGATATCCCTTGTGTTGACCTCCAACGCCTTCATCGCGGGGCTCTGGAGCGACAACTTGGTCTTACGTCTTAGATAAAGGAGCTCACCATGGCGTCTATCTTTAAGGCTTTGCATCGTCGATCGTTCTTGGTTGGGGGTCTCTTTGCAAGTACAGCACCCCTTTGGGCTCGATGGAAAGTTTCAGCATCCGTGGTTCCGATTGAAGAAGCCTCGGTCGAATCTCTTCAGAAGGCCATGACATTAGGAAGCACCACCTCGGTAGAGCTGGTTCGACAATATCTCCAGCGTATTCAATCGATCGATCGTTCCGGCCCCACTCTGCGTAGTGTTTTAGAAGTCAATCCTGATGCTTTAGATATTGCACGAAGCCTCGACCTCGAGCGAAAAACAAAAGGCCCCCGCGGTCCCTTGCACGGCATTCCGGTTCTCATTAAAGACAACATTGATACGGCCGATAAAATGAAAACGACGGCCGGTTCCTTGGCACTCGTCCATGCCCCAACGCCCAAAGAAGATGCTCCCCTCGTCGTATCGCTTCGTAAAGCAGGCGCGGTTATTTTGGGTAAAACTAATTTAAGTGAGTGGGCAAATTTTCGGTCAACGAGAAGTTCTAGTGGCTGGAGTGGTCGAGGTCTTCAAACAAAAAATCCTTATGCTCTCGATCGAAATCCAAGCGGAAGCAGCTCGGGTACAGGCTCTTCCATCAGTGCAAATTTAGCGACGGTTGGTATTGGAACCGAAACGGATGGATCCATCGTGAGTCCGAGTAATGCGAATGGACTCGTCGGGTTCAAGCCTACCGTGGGTCTCGTCAGTCGTCGTGGGATTATCCCGATTTCACACACTCAAGATACCCCTGGCCCCATGACCCGAAGCGTTCGTGACGCAGCGCTGGTCCTCTCCGCTATTGCCGGAGTTGATCCCAAGGACCCCGCAACGCTCATGGCCAAGGGAAAAATTAAAAAGGACTACACCGAAGGCTTCGAGAGCGCATCACTGAAGGGCGTTCGCCTTGGTCTTTTAAGAACGTATGTAAGTCGTCATCCGGAAGTGGAAAAAGTGGCCCGTAGAGTTTTAGAACGCTTGAGTGCCGAAGGGGCTATTCTCGTGGATGTGGAATTACCGGAACGCTCAATTTTTGGAGAAGCAGAAAGAGAAGTTCTTTCTTTTGAATTCAAAGCGGATCTCAATGCCTACCTTGCTGAGCGTGGAGGAGCCATGAAGACTTTGAAAGATCTAATTGACTTCAATGAAGCAAATAAAGAAACCGAAATGCCTTTTTTTGGACAGGAGATCTTCTTGAATGCCCAGGCTCGAGGAGACCTAAAGGATGAAGCGTATCTGAAAGCGTTAGCGATCTGTGCGCGCGGGGCTCGTCAAGATGGGATTGATGCCTATCTTGAGAAATATAAAGTCGAAGCACTGATTTCACCCACGTCAACACCCGCATGGCTAACGGATCATATCAATGTGACCGGCGGTGGAGGATTTAGTTGTTCGTCCCTTCCAGCCGTTGCGGGTTATCCTCATCTGACGATTCCAATGGGTGCTATTTATGGCCTACCTATTGGTATGTCTTTGATTGGGAATGCGTGGTCAGATCATCGTATCTTGCAACTGGGCTATGCGTTCGAAAAAATCACTCAGGCTCGTTTTGCCCCTCGCTTCTTAACGTCAGCTGAAGTACCGAACTAAGAAACGTAACGACGACTGTGTTCTAGGGATTGGAAAATACCCAATCCATCCACCATACCGAGACTTGCCTCACAAGCACGCTCGGGGTGGGGCATGAGACCTAAGATATTCCCTGATGGATTGATGATGCCGGCAATTTGTTCTAAGGATCCGTTCGCTGCTGAAGTTTCGTTCACGTCACCGGAGGAATGGGCGTAGCGAAAAACTATCTGACGATTTGCATGGAGCGAAGCCAGTGTTTCTTCATCGCAGGTATAGTTACCCTCACCGTGCGCGATCGGCATTTCAAGTATCTGACCCTGACGCAGCGAAGCAGTGTAAGGTAAATCATTACGCTCGACACGAAGATGCACGCGCTGGTGAAGAAATCGAAGTCCCCGATTGCGAAGAAGAGCGCCCGGAAGGAGTCCTGCCTCACAAAGGATCTGAAATCCATTACAGATGCCCAACACCCATCCGCCCTCATCGGCGTGGCGATGAACGGCTTTCATAATGGGGGCAAGCGATGCAATCGCTCCGCATCTCAGGTAATCGCCATAACTAAACCCCCCCGGGACAATGACTAAATCGGTATGGGCTGGCAGTTCGGTGTCCTGATGCCAAACGGGATGCGCCTCCCAACCCATGACGATTTGACTTACATGGAGGGCGTCATGATCACAATTGGATCCTGGAAAAACAAGAACCGCAACTTTCAAGAAAGGACCTCAATGATCGCTTTTTCCATGATGGGATTCACTAAGAGGGCTTCACACATCTTCTGAGCTTCGGCTCGAGCGGCTTCAGGCGTGGGAGCTTCTACGTCAAATTCAATTGCCCGACCAATCCGAACATGGCGGGCATTAAAACCGAGCGTCTGGAGACCCTGTTCCACGGCTTTTCCTTGGGGATCCAAAATGGCAGGCTTGAGCTGAACCGTTACCTTGATTTTCACGAAGGATCTCCCTAATTAGTATTTTCACATGTCCTTTCGGGTACGCCAACCCGTTGGATAATTCCAAAATCAAAAAGACCCCCGGAGGGGTCTTTTTGATGATTCGTCAAAGACCCGATTTAGAAAGCCACCTGAAGGGCGATCACGATAGAATCGCCACCCTGTGCGCCGGTCTGACCGGTTCGAGGAGCCAAGAAATTACCGGATCGCTTGATGTAATTGATCTTGATATTGGCTTTTCGGTTGGCTTCTGGCAGGAAGGCATAGGTGTATCCCAAGGTTGCTTCTTTATAGTCAGGAGAAAAATTCCCACCCGCAGACGGGAGATAAGGATTGGTGGGGCCATAGAATTGATTGCCCACGTTGTAATTCATCGAATCATACCGTGCAACAAACGTATGTCCGCCATCAAGGGTGTAGGACAAGCTGGCGACCATTCCTCGGAATTTTTGATCGAGGTGATCTCGCTTCACGGCCGACGAGGTCAGACCATAGGACTGGAAACGACGTCCCAATAAACCCGACATGTACTCCAATTCAAATCGATATTCAGAGTTCATGAATTGATAGAAAACCCCCATATTTCTTGTCGCATCGAGATTGTCATAAATAGCAGTTGCCGTGGGTCCCGATGTTCCAAAAGCCTGAGGGGTGCTGGTAGCGGTGAAGGTATCTTTAATATCGGTAGCACCCTCTAATCCATAAAAACCAAACTTGTTAAATTTTCCATTATTGAGTTCCACACGCCAAACCAGGTCCTTTTGGGAATTGGCATCGGCTAACTTTCCTGCTCCATTAAAGGAACCTACTACAACCCGACCGGACAGATCCCCTTCTAAGGTGAAGGGTTTGATGAGTGCAAACCCTCGGTCTCGATTATCCCCAAAAACGCGAGCTAATTGGGAACGCTCGGCAGTCATTAATTCGGACGACGAGGTTAGACCCTCAAAGCTTTGATAATTCTTCATTTGACCGGCACGAAGTTCAATACCCGAAGAAAAAATATTTTTATAAGACAGGGTGAGATCTTGAACAATTGAACCCGATGCAATGGAGGGATCAATCATTAATTCCCAGTCCACATCCGGCGCAATACTACCTGTCATCTTGAATTCAGATCGTCGAAGCGAGGTACCGTTTTCGGAAAATTCAGAACGAAGATTGTAATATTTTTTACCAAAACCACTATTCCAACGTAAATTGTTATCCAACATTTGTGTCTGCCAAATTTGAAGCAAGCCACTCATTTTTGGTTGCGCCCCAAGAGGGAAGGTACCGACTAAGACAAGTACAGAAAAGACACTATGAAAAAGGGAACGTTTCATGAAAATCTCCTTAGTCCGAAGAGGACATTGTTGAAAGTTTTACCTCGGCGTGTAAATGGGAGGTGACCAAAGGGTATTATTAGTGTATTTTTTTAATAATATTTAGACTCAGTATCAATATACTTGTGATCCATTGATTTGACAAGGGATATTATGACTATCCGTCAGTAGTTCAGATCCCCTGAGGGCTCTGGGTTACGGAACCCAACGATAGATCGACAAAGCGATGTCACCGAGATGGGTCACGCGAACCCCTTCATTCCGGAGTCTTTGAATCTGTTCAACACTCCCGCTGATCCGTCCACGACTAGGAATATGCCCACGGTGATTCACAACTCGCTGCCATGGAATGGAGGTTTCCAAGGGTAATCCCCTCAAGATCCAACCGACTAAACGAGCTTGATTCGGGTAGCCCGCTAGTTCGGCGACTTGACCGTAACTGGCCACCTTGCCCCGAGGAATCCTTTGAACCACCGCTAGAATATTTTGAATTCGTCTCCGGCGAAGGGAGGCCTCCAATTTTTGAGTGGAATGAACGCTAGGCAAGCGAATCCTGATCCGTAGCGATCAAATGTTTTTTGGGATCCAGGGGCTTCCGAGAGCGAAACCCTCCCTCATGGGTATGCCAAAACGAGAGTTCTGTTTCCGGCCAACTCCAACACCAATAACCGTGTCCTGCATCAAAATCCACAAGCCAGAGTCCCTTGACTTCACCCCCGAGTTGCTCAACCCCCTCGGTCCAACTTTCCACCAGACTCTTAAGTCTTTCCTTGAGGTCTTCCGCCAGGGCCAGTTGACCTTGATTCTCGGCGCGCTGCAGTTCTTTTGCCATACTTTCAGCCAACTGGGTGACAGGGGCGGTTAGAGAACGAACCCGTAGGGTTAATTGTTTCGCTTCTTCCAGACTGAATACTCTGCCCATAAAGCCGCTCCCTCTATCATCATAGACATATGCAATTCATTCCGAGTGTCAAATCTCGTTCATCCCCAGTGTTATGGGAAGCTTTTCCGCGACTCGAGCTTCGGTTAGAAGAACCCTCTCTGGATCCGGCATGGATGGACCGTATTCGCAAAGGACTCGAGATACGAACTTTACATCTTCCCCCATGGAATCCTCAAACGTTCTCGATGGATGTCGTGAGTCCGCTCCTGAAGCCGCCTTTGGATTTGGATTTTCTTGTTCTTCCCGTCCCGGCCTTGCCGGATCGAGCCCTTCAATTTCAATTGCTCTCCACTCTTGAGTTATTCCTCGAAATTCTTGGAGGCCGAGGCATGAAGATCGCATTGCGATCTGAAGCCGAGATTCGCCCGCTCGTTGCCTTGGTTAAAAGTATTCGTGCTGATGCCGTGGGTTATTGTTGGGATGCCCGCCATGGCAATTCAGAGGCTATTACGGATCGACTCTTTGTCGCTCATGGGACCCCAGAGGATTCATTTCAACCGCTTTATGAATTCGGCTATCGGTGGGATATTGGCCTAGACGTTACCAGTCCGGATGATTTCAAAATCGCCTACCCGCGCTTAAGCAAACTCTATCCTGACCCTTTGTTTCCCAAGCAGTTACCCGAGGTACCCTCGGACCCCGAAGTGTCACTCGGTGAACATTGGAACCTTCAGTAAGATAGATCGTATGGCAACTAAACTACTCGTGATCGCAGGCGAGGCCTCCGGCGATCTTCATGGAGGCCACCTACTACGCGAATTAAAAAAGCGCCAATCCGACTTAACCCTAGTGGGGATCGGTGGGGGTTCAATGACCCCATACTTGGACGAAAAAATAGCGGATCTGAAAGATTTAGGTGTCGTGGGTTTCCTCGAAATCCTGAGGCATTTGCCTCGCTTGTGGCGACTCAAACAACAACTTCATCAGCGGTTAAGTCACGGAGATATTCACGATGTCCTTTTCATTGATTATCCAGGTTTTAATTTACGTCTAGCGCAGTCCTTTCGACGGGCCTTCCCTCAGGTAAGACTGCATCATTATGTTTGTCCACAAGTATGGGCTTGGCGACCCCAACGTATTCCGTTACTGGGTCAAACTCTCACAACTCTCTATTGTTTATTTCCTTTCGAAGTTCCCCTTTTCAAAAATTATGCGGTGCGTGCAGTATGCTTGGGTCATCCGCTGCTCGATTGGGTGAAGCCCGAAGTGAGTCGTGATGAATTCTTTAACGAACTCCGACTCGATCCCTACCGACCGTTAGTGACGCTTTTGCCGGGGAGTCGACCCGAAGAAATTCGACGATTGCTTCCTGCGATGGCGGCCATGGTCTCGAGAGCTCAACGCGACATGCCCACCCTTCAATGGGTATTAGCCCTTGCCCCAACCATCTCCATTGATTTAGTGAATCCTCTGATCCACGGGCTTCCCATTCATGTGGTGACCGACCGATCGTATGCGTCGAGAGCCTACGCACAGGCCGCCGTGGTCGCTTCGGGAACGGCTACGCTTGAAACCGCATTGCTCAAAGTCCCTTTTTTGGCCGTATACCGTTTGCACCCCTTTAGTTTTTGGATGGCGAAGCACCTTGTGAAACTCCCTTATTTTTCTCTTGCTAATGTTGTGATGGGCTCAAAAATTATTCCGGAGCTTTTACAAAAAGAAGTTCAAAGTGAAACGCTTTGGGTCGAATTAAAAAAGATCTTAGGTCCTGAGGGTAGTGCAGCCCAGATAGGAGGAATGACTCTTCTTCACGAACGCTTGGGCCGCTCCGGGGCGATGGAACGGATTGCCGAGGACCTTCTTGAGCAGATTCGGGGATCGCGTTAAGCCCTAATATCATAGCGTTTCACCACCGCGTCCCACGAGCCTTGAGCGTTGAGAATCAATTCGGCTAAGATTCTAAAAACCCCCGAGCCTCCTCGTTCTTGGAGCACTTGGTGCACGCTCGATCGGACCTCGGCACAGGCATCCGAGGGGCAGACTGCCAAGCCCACTCGTTGGAGGACAGGCAGATCCTGAAGATCGTCCCCGAGATATGCAATGTTCTCCCACGTGCACTGATATTTAGGAAGAAGCGCTTCAATGCTCTTGGTTTTATCGCCGATTCCCATGAAGCAATCCGTGATGGCGAGATCCTGCGCCCGCTGTTGGACCGAAGCGGAGACGAGCCCCGTAATGAAGGCAACGGGAATCGATTGACCCTGAAGCCATTTGATCGCTGCCCCATCTCGGACGTGGAATGCTTTACAGTGCGCGCCCCCTTCGATGGGGTAATAAAGGCGGCCATCGGTAAGGACCCCGTCGACATCGGTAGCCACGAGTTTAATCTGACGGGCACGAGTTTCGACGTCCATGGTGTTCACCTTCGGAAAGATTTAGGTCAGAATAACAAGATGTCTTCTTTTATTCCTCTCGAAGATGCACGGCGACTCTTGGCCCAAAATGCTTTGGTCGTTGATGTACGGACTGAAGCCGAGTGGTTAGCGGGTCACGGGCCCGAACCTATTTTGCATTGTCCCTTGGATCAACTCATCGAAAATCCCCAACTGGTTCCCTCGGACCGACCGCTTTTATTGTGCTGCCGAAGCGGAGGTCGAAGTGGGACCGCCCAAATGTTTTTGGCCCAACAAGGATTTAAAGAAGTTTATAACCTTGGACCCTGGGAGCGAGATCCTCGGGTGATTTAGGGTAAGGTTCGGCAGTGCTCGTAATGAGAGACGATTAAATCGACTACTTCACTCACGGCTCGGTCAGAGGTGTCGATCTCAAGGGCATCCTTCGCTTTACGGAGAGGACTGATGGCTCGGGTTCGATCCGCCAGATCCCGCCGCTCAAGATCCTCTGCAACCTCTTGGAGGGTGGTGAGGATCCCTTTATCGCTTAATTCTTTGAACCGACGTTCGCTTCGTACCCGAAGGGAAGCGACTAAAAAGATTTTACTCACGGCTTCGGGGAACACCACGGTACCGATATCCCGTCCATCGACGACCCAGCGACCTCGTTGCCCTAGACGCTGCTGCTGTCGGACCATGGCCTCGCGAACCTGAGCGTCAGCACTAACCGGGGTCACCATCTGATTAATCTCCATCGTCCGAATGGCGTCACTCACGTTTTCGCCGTCGAGAAAAATAGAGGTTCCCTCTTGATTGATGTTGATTTGATCGAGGATGGTTTTGACCTGTGCCGTCTCTGCCAGTTCAACGCCTGCACGGTGAAGAGCCAAAGCGGTGGCTCGGTACATCGCTCCCGTATCGAGATACGACCAACCTAAACGCTCTGCGGTTCGTTTGGCCGTCGTCGATTTCCCTGATCCCGAGGGACCGTCAATGGCGATCAGGTCAAGGCGTGAGGACAAGGGACCTCGCTTTAAGCTACGGGACGATTGCTGAGAACCTTATCAATTAAGCCATACTCCATGGCTTCAAGTGAACTCATAAAATAATCTCGGTCACTGTCTTTTTGAATCTTCTTTAAGGGTTGACCGGTATGCGTGGCTAACATTTGGTTGAGGATATCCTTGAGTCGTTGAATTTCTTTATAGGTAATCTCGATATCACTCGCTTGACCCTGAGCTCCACCGCTGGGTTGATGAATCATGATGCGTGCATTAGGAAGGGCAAAGCGTTTACCCTTGGTTCCCGCCGAGAGCAATAAAGCTCCCATGCTGGCTGCTTGACCGACACAATACGTCACAATATCGTTCTTGACGAACTGCATGGTGTCATAAATAGCCAAGCCGGCCGTGACGCTCCCCCCGGGGCTGTTGATATAAATTTGAATATCTTTATCGGGGTCTTCGCTCTCGAGAAAAAGCATTTGGGCGACCAAGGCATTCGCTACGGAATCATCAATGGCGGTACCCAGAAAAATAATATTGTCTTTAAGAAGACGACTATAAATATCGTAGCTCCGCTCGCCGCGAGGGGTTTGTTCAATAACAATCGGAGGGTAATAATTTTTTTCAGGAAGGGACGACATAAGACTCCTTATGGCTCTCAGGATAACAAAAGCCTAGTGGGAATGACCTTCATGACTTCCGTGATCATGATGGGCATGGGGATCGGTGGAGGTACCCTCGCTACTTTCTCCTTCATCGAAAGGATGGAGGGTCGAGGCTTCGTCTTGTTTACGCTCGGACTCTAAAAGAGCGTCATAGCCCTTCTTGTCGAGAAGGGTTTCTTGAACGGTCGATAATTCGAGTAGTCGCTTAAAGATCAATTCGGTTCGAATGCGACCTTTAATTTCTCCTAGGGCGCCTCGATTCTCAAGTTCACTCTTAACTTGCTTTAAGGTGAGTTGAATGCGGTTCTCTTTCATAAATTTTTCAATATCGGCATCCACCGCAGATTCGGGAACTTCTATTTTTTCAGCATCCCCTAATTGTTTGAGGAGATAGCCACACTTGACGCTTCGTTCAGCCTCTTTGCGACGATGTTCTCGATAGGCTTGCCAATTAATTCGCCGAGGATCCATACCTTGCTCGGCAAATTGTTGAGAGAATTCACGGCAATAATCATCTAACTGCATCGCAATCATGGAAGCAGGAATATCAAAGGTGGTTTTATCCAAAAGAAGGTCTAAAAGATCCGCTTGAAGCCGGCCGTTGGCATCGCGCTCCGAGGCCTCCTCTAGATCTTGTTTTAAGCGATCTTTTAAGGCTTGTAGATTTTCAAATGCTCCCGCATCTTTTGCGAAGTCATCATTGATTTCAGCGAGGACTCGCTCGCGAACATCCTTCACGACCACGTGATACTTCACCGTCTTGCCCGCGAAATGGGTATTCGCGTCTTGATCCGAATGCTGAAGGGTGAATTCTTTAACTTCATCAACTTTCAAACCCACTAAGGCCGCGTCGAGCGGTCGGGTTTCGTCAATTTGAATCACTTGCTCTTTGAAGGACCGCGTTTTCTCAGGTTTTCCGTCCACTCGAAAGGGGGTTACTTTGAGATCACACGTGACCAAAAGCTTGGCGGCCACCGGCAAATCGACCGACTTGAGCTTGGCAGCGCGACCTTGGAGTTCCTTCAATTGTTCTTCGATCAAGGCGTCATCCACTTGTCGTTTCTTTTTGGTCAGCGATAAATTTTTATAGTTTGGAAGCGTTAGTTCGGGTGCAACGTCAAAACTCGCCACAAAGGTCGCATCCTTATTTTGTTTCAGTTCAAGTTTCTCAATGGAGGGATTCGAAATGGGTGTGACCCCCGCTTTTCGAGACGCTTCCCAGAAGAAATCACGCACAAGACTTTCAGCTACCTCTTGATGAACTTCTTTACTGAAGCGTTCCATGATGAATTGAGTCGGTACTTTACCTTTTCGGAACCCGGGTAATTTCACCGTCGAGGCTAGCCGATTTGTAATCCGCGCAAAGGTTTCGTCTACCTGAGCCGAGGGGACCGTGACATCGAGCGATTGGCGAGTACTGCTTTGGGTGTTTAGGGTGTATTGCATGGTGACCTCATGGGGTAAGACTAGGAAAAAACTTGGTGCGAGTGCGCGGACTCGAACCGCGACGCCTTGTGGGCACAGGCTTCTAAGACCTGGGTGTCTACCAATTCCACCACACTCGCATTGTCAAATTTTGATGGTGCGCCCTGAGCGATTCGAACGCCCGACCGTCAGGTTCGAAGCCTGAAGCTCTATCCAGCTGAGCTAAGGGCGCAGTGGAAACCCTCATTGTATCGTCTAGTTTCCACTTAAAGAATCGCTATTTTGGGGGTTGGTAGGGCTTGGCCTTTTAATGGGCTCGTCCCAGGAGGCACCATGCGTCCGCTTCTCCGTGAACCCAAAGTTTTTCAAGTTCTTCTTCGGTCAGGCCCAAACGACGGGCGTGCGTTTCTTCGGTACTGAGGGAGCAAGGGATAATTCCAGGATCATCAGTGCCGAGAGCACAACGAACCCCGGAGCGAAGCATGTGGGGCAAGGGATGCTGCACGAGGGAAGGGACTAAAATACGGTTCGATGAAATACAGATATCCACCGGAATCGATTTCACTTGGAGGAGTTGAAGCGTTTCATCATCCGATAGGACTCCATGCACGATCCGGGATACGCCCCCTTCCATGATCGCTTCTCGCACATTATTGGGATGTCCGTTCTCTCCCGCATGGGCGGAAATTCGAAGACCTAACTTTCTGGCTCGATCAAAGACGGGAGCCCACTCTCGAAAAGGTACACGCTCTAGCCCCCCGGTGGAGAATCCGACGACATAGTCTGGAAGATCCTGATGGATCAGGTCAATGACTTCGTGACCATGGTCTATGCCAAAGTGGTTCACCGCATCGATGACCACTGCGGTAGCGAGCCCTTCCGTCCGAGCTTCTTGCAACCCCTCCTCGAGGCCTTTCCAAAATTCTTCGAGGGGTAATTGTTTTTCTTGTACCACGAGCCAATGGGGGGAACACCAAAGATCAAAACCGTGCCCGCCGGATGCGAGGGTTCGAGTCGTGATGGATCGGACGGCGTCTCGAATGGCGTCCCGGCTACGAATGAGTGAAGCGATGAATAAAAAAGATTCAATGAAGTCCTCAAACGAACGATCGGCGCCTTTCCACAAACCCTCTAAAGAGTCGGGCAGTTTTTTATCCTGCTCCTGCGCACGTGCGCGGATCCAAGTTGGATCAAGACCTCCCTCGAGGTGAACATGACGATCAATGTGGCGAGGAGGATGCATCGACATTAGGAGATCCTTCCTATAGTTCTTTTATTCGTCGTAGTCATCCATCTTGAGTCCCCCGGGATCGATCCCTTCTTTTTCGGGTTCAAGTGGGCTATCTCCCAGCGCGACTTCGTCCAGTGCTTCGTCCTGCTCCGAGTGATCATCATCAATATCTAGTGCAGTCTTAGTCTTTTTTACGGCTTTTACTTTAGATGCCGAGGCCTTTTGATTCGTGCCGCATTTGGGACAGACGGCTTCAGCTTTTTCGAAGTCATAAAACTTCGTAGCGCAGCTGAAACACGACCATTTTTTTCCGAGTTTTGCCATGGAGGGTTGAGTCCTTAATTCGTAGGTTTCAAAAGTACTTCAGGTTTCTAAATAACAGACTTTCCGTTGAAAGTCACTCTTCAAGACCTGAGCGGACCCTTTTGGTCGCTCAGAGTCCCCTTTGTGCTGTCGAGCCTTTTCCACCCCGGATCTCTTCAAATCGCCGTATCTAATAGGCTAAAATGGGTTATTGAGGTTACACACATGAACCGTTTTAAGTCCTTAGTTTTGATTGTGGCCATGTCGGCCCTGCTCATGCTGATTGGCGATGTCTTTTATGGCCAACAGGGCCTTGTCATGGCTTTAGGCATTGGAATTCTATTGAACGGCGTTAGCTATTTTTTCTCAGATCGAATTGTTTTAAAAGCCTATCGCGCCAAAATTATCACGTCGTCCGATGACCCTCAGCTTTTCGAGATGGTGCAAAATTTAGCACGCCGTGCCCGCTTGCCGATGCCACGCATTGCCATCATTCCTGACGACACTCCGAATGCATTCGCCACGGGACGTAATCCTGAACGTGCCGTCGTAGCGGTGACCGAGGGCATTCGTCGTCTTATGAATCGAGAAGAATTAGAAGCCGTGTTGGCTCACGAACTCGGTCACGTTAATCATCGTGATATTTTAGTGGGATCTATTGCGGCGGTTTTAGCCCAAGCGATTATGTTTATCTCCCGTATGGCCATGTGGTTTGGTGGCTCGCGAGATCAAGAAGGACGAAGTGCGAGCCCTGCCGGAGCCATTGCGGTGATGATTCTAGGCCCCGTTGCAGCGATGATGTTACAAATGGCCCTAAGTCGCTCTCGTGAATTTATGGCGGATGAATTTAGCGCTACGGTCACCGGTCGACCGGATATGCTCGCCTCCGCTCTTGAAAAACTTGAGAATTTCAATCAACGGGTTCCCATGATGGATGCCGAACCTGCCACGGCGCATATGATGATTGTGAATCCCCTCTCGGGCGGTGGACTCATGTCTTTATTTAGTACCCACCCTCCGGTAAAAGAGCGTATCAAGCGCCTACGGGCTATGAAAATCCGCGGCTAAACGTTGAATAAGAAGTGCATGACGTCGCCATCCTGGACGATATAGTCTTTCCCTTCTGTTCGCATTTTCCCCGCGTCTTTAGCCCCTTGTTCACCTTGGTGTGCAATGTAATCGGTATAAGCAATCACCTGCGCTCGAATAAATCCTTTTTCGAAATCGGTATGAATCACGCCGGCTGCTTGGGGAGCAGTGGCCCCTTTGGGAATCGTCCAAGCGCGTACTTCCTTTTCACCGGCGGTGAGATACGTCTGCAGACCCAAGAGGTCATAACTCGATCGAATTAAAGTATTCAAGCCGGGTTCTTGGAGTCCGGATTCCTGGAGAAACAAAGGGCGCTCCGACGGATCGAGTTCTTGAATTTCTGCTTCTAATTTCGAGCACAGGCCGATCACGGGCGCATGTCGCTCTTGGGCGAGTTGCTGGAGACGAACAAAATGAGGATTTTTTAGAGGGTCAGCAATATCTTGTTCGCTAATGTTGCCGACAAAAAGGACCGGCTTCAGAGTGAGGAGTCCAAAGGATTTCACCAACGCTCGATCCTCGGCTTTAAGGCCAAGCGAGCTTGCCGGCTTCCCCCCGTTCAGAGCCTCTAGAATGCGCTGAAGAATCGCTAAGATGGCGATCGATTCTTTATCGCCCCCCTTCGCGGTTTTACTATGTTTTTGAAAGGCTTTATCCACCGATTCTAAATCTTTAAGCATGAGTTCGGTTTCAATAATTTCGATATCGCGAGCCGGGTCCACCGATCCCTCTACATGCGTAACATTGGCGTCCTCAAAACAACGACAGACTTGTACGATCGCATCCGTGTCTCGAATGTTGGCTAGAAAAGCATTACCTAACCCCTCCCCCTTAGACGCGCCTCGAACGAGACCTGCAATATCTACAAACTCTTGACTCGCGGGAAGAATTCGTTCCGGATGAACAATCTGAGCGAGCGCGTCGAGGCGCTCATCCGGAACATCCACCACCCCGGTATTCGGCTCAATGGTGCAAAAAGGATAATTAGCACTGGCCGCCCCCGCTCGGGTGAGCGCATTAAAAAGCGTGGATTTACCCACGTTGGGTAAACCGACAATGCCACAGGCTACGGCCATAACTTCACCTCATCTTTAGTATCCCAAAAATAAAAATGTTTGAACTCGAATAATGAGAGTATTTTTTAAACAGATGAAGTTCCGTGCTTCATTTTATTTGGGAGACTTTCGTGATCGTTCGAACCCCCTGGAGTGGCCAAGTCGTTGAAGTACGCGTCCGCTTGGGTTCGGAGGTGGATGAAGACGAAACGTTGGTCCTCATTGAGAATAAAAGCATGGAGGGGATTCCCGAAACGGTCTATGCGCCCATGGCCGGGGTGGTCGTTGAAATTCACGTTGAAGAAGGAGATCTTCTTCAGGTGGATGATGAACTCGTCACCCTTGAGGGCGATGAGTCTAACGAGGACATCTAGATCAAAAAGTCGTTAAACTAGGTCTTTAGGTGTTTTATGAATTCTATTCGCGCCGAGATGGCTGGAAAAGTTCTTGAAATTCGTGTTCAGGTCGGCGATCCCGTCGACTCGGATCAAGATGTGATCATTATGGAATCTATGAAAATGCAAATTCCGGTGGTAGCCCCGAGCGCAGGACGCGTGAAGGCGGTGCGGGTGTCGGAAGGTCAATTTGTCAATGAGGGCGATGCCCTTGTTGATCTTGAGTAAGACCGTATGATTGAACGTCAGGACCTTCACGGGGACGACCAAGGAATTGTCATACTCTCCATGAATCGCCCCGAGGGGAAAAATGCCTTCAGCCGATCTTTTCTCGAAGCCTTTCATCAGACCCTCGATCAACTTGAAACTGAAGCCACCCGCGTACTCCTTCTGCGCTCGAAGGTCCCCGGTGTTTTTTGTGCCGGCGCTGACCTGAAAGAACGAGCTCAGATGACGGAGGCCGACGTCGTGAAGTTTCTGGATCGATTAGGTCATCTTTTGGTTCGCATTGAAGCGCTGCCGTTTCCCACGGTAGCGATTCTCCACGGGGCCGCGTTCGGCGGCGGTTTAGAACTCGCCCTTGCGTGCGATCTTCGGATTGGAACCGCCTTGACTCAGGTGGGCTTGACGGAAACGTCCATTGGGATTATTCCCGGCGCCGGAGGGACCCAGCGACTGACGCGTTTGCTCGGGATGTCTCGGGCCAAGCAGATGATTTATACCGCGCAACGTCTCTCCGTTGACGAAGCCTATCAGCTTGGACTTGTAGACGAAATCAGCCTGAGTGAAAATGGAGAAAGTGAAGCGCAAGAACTCGCCCAGCGTATTCTTCGCAACGCCCCTCTTGCTTTGCGTGCGGCCAAGCGCGCTATACAAGAGGGATCCCTCGCTCCCCTCTCGGAAGGGCTCGTCATCGAACGCCAACATTACCTCAGCTTGCTTCAGACCTCGGATCGCCAAGAGGGATTAGCCGCGTTTCGAGAGAAGCGACGTCCTCGTTTTGAAGGGCGATAGCCATGCTTCACGGCCACTCCAATCATGGCTTGACGCTGCGCCGGTTATGGCTGAGCGCTTTAATTTTTTTCCTGAGTTTTCTCATTCAAGGCCTGGGAGGTTTTTTAACCGGCTCCGTGGGATTAATCAGCGATAGTTTAGAAAATCTCAATGACGTATTCGTGAATACCCTCAGCATGGGCAGCTTATGGGTTGCCCACAAACAAAGTCCGGATCACCGATGGCCCTATGGTCTCCATCGCCTTGAGGTAGTCAACGGTTTAATCGTTGTGATCTTGTTGGGTCTCTTTGGGTTTTTCGTGGGTTCCGAAGCCCTCGATCGGCTCCAGAACCCCCAGCCAATTCAAACAGGAAAAGTCCTTCTCTTCGCCTTGTGCGGACTGCTCTTAAATCTCTTGGCAACGCGTATTCTTGTTCCCAATAAAGAAGACTTAGCAAAAAATAATCTCAATTTGAAGGGCGCTTATATCCATGCTCTGCTTGATAGCGTGACCAGTCTTGTCTTAATGATCTCCATGGTGGTCATTCGCTTGACCGGCTGGACGTGGATTGATCCTCTCATTGCCCTTTTGATCCTAGGCTTGATCGCTCGCGGTATGTTTGTGCTGTTGAAAGATATTCTGTCCATCTTGCTTCATTGGGCTGCTTTCAATCACGGAGAGGCCATTGCCGACCTTAAAAAATTACCCGGGATCCTTGACGTCCAGGATATGCGCAGCTGGAAAATCTGCAGTCATTTAGCGGTCGCCACCGCTCATGTGGTGATCGAGGCGGAACGCTTGGAGGAAACAGAAGCTTATCTGGAGGATATTGAACATCTTCTTTGGGAGAAATACAAAGTACGTCATTTAACGATCCATTTTGAAAATCAAACGATGGCCGATCGCCATCATCATCTCTTCATTCATAATCACGACTCAGCTGGAGTCGAGGACCCCATTCATAAGGGTCCCCATCTCCATTCCCATCCTCATCAACACGACTGAGGCAAGAGTTCGAGGTTACTGACCTGCTCCTGTTGGGGGGGTCGCCCACGTCCAGGATTCGTATTCGCTCTTTTCTAAAATCCGAGGGGCTTTGTCGGCATTCGCGGTGGTTCGTAACAGCCCATAGGTCATCTTGACGATCAGCGCAATCTTTTCGTAATTGATCTTATCCGCCGTATCGGTCTTCTGGTGGTAATCCAACACATCGCCCATACCGTCAAAGAAGAACAGGGCAGGGATACCTCGTTTAAAGAAGTTATAGTGGTCGGAGCGCAACCAATATTTATCGGCTTCAGCGGTGAGGTTAATGCCCATGGAGGCGGCAATTTCCCGCGCGTATTGCGTGAGTTCGCTGACTCCTTTCTCAACGCGCGCCGGCGCGACATCCACCCGGGTCGTTTCCATGCGGCCAATCATATCGATATTCACGTTGGCCACCATCTGATTGATGGGGATGGGAGGATTGAGTAGAAAGGATTCGGATCCTAGAAGTCCTTTTTCTTCACCCGAAACAGAGAGAAACAAAATACTTCTCTTGTTTTTCGTCGCACGCAATTGTCGAGCTAACTCCATCAGACCGGTGGTTCCGGATGCGTCATCATCGGCTCCGGGATAGTAATCCTCTTTGGTTCCGCCTAAGTGATCGTGATGGGCGGAGATGACCACGTATTCATTTTTGAGCACAGGATCCGTCCCGGGAATGACGCCTACGACGTTGGTGGCAGTAATCATTTCTTCGTTGGTGCCTGCTTGAAAAGAAACTTTGAGCCCTTCGCTGAAAGCGCCTTCAATCTTTTGGAGACCTTCTTCGGTGAGCCATGCCGTGAACCGAGGCGTTCGACCTGGGCGGGCGGGGCCCGTGGCGTTGGGGATGGACAAGCGAGGACCTCCCCCTTGAGATTTGAGCATCCCCATTAATTTTTTTTGATCCGGGCCAAAGTTCGACCATCCATAAAGAATGCCGACGGCCCCTGCTTGCATGAGCGGGCGCGAGGCGCTTTGCATGGCCTGCATCGGGTTCTCGCTGCCTAAAATCATCAACACCATTTTGCCCTTGAGATCCCCAACCTTAGAGAGATCCGAGGTGTTCATGCGAACGAGTTCTCCTTCAAAGTTAGTCGTGGCCATGGTTTCGTAATCACTCCCCGAATTGAGCGACAGTGCTCCCAGGGTCATTTTCATTTTGGAGGGATTGACGGTGGTTTTCTTGAGCGGATAGGAAAAAAGATAACCGTTCATGCTATTGCCCTTGATCATCTCAAGCCCTGCGGCTTTAAATTCTTTGGCAATATAGGCGGCGGCCACGGTTTGGCCCACTTCACCCGTGCCTCGCCCCATGCATTCAGGGCCGGCAAGATAATAGAGATCTTTTTTCATTCGAGCTACGTTGGGTTCCACCTTGTACGGTGGCGTTTGGGCCACCAGAGAGAGGGACATGAGTATTGAAACCATTAAATCCGTTCTGAATTTCATAGCACTCCTTATCAAGCAAGAACTTAAGATATCGCTAGGCCGATGGAATCCCAAGAAGATGCATCCATTCTGCGTGTTTTTGAGGGTCAACCGATGTTTTTTCTGGGTCTAAGCGAAGCCGATGGAGGGCCAAAGCGCCCTCGCGAAAGCCCAGCAGACAAGTCCCCTCGTGGATTCGATAATGGCCAACGGGGCAGGAATGGCTACTGGGTATCGCCCAGGGAATATAAAGTGTACGCCCCTTTTCTTTTATAAAAGCAGTGGGCCAAGGTTCCGCCACTGCCCGGATTTCGTTGAAGGCCTGCTGCGCAGTCATGGAAAAGCGAAGTTCGCTATCCTCGGGACGTCGTCGACCAAAATAAGACGAAGGACCGAGTGCTGATTGTCGTTGTCTCGGGGGCTGCCCTGCGGTAATCCGTGGCAAGACCGAGCGGAGCAAAGGAGGGGCTGCCTGCGTCATTTTCTCGGAGAGAGTGAGCGGGGTTTCATTCCAGGCGAGAGGAATTTTCACTTGGGCCACCACATCGCCGTCATCCGGTTTTTCCGTCATGCAATGTAGGGTTAAACCTGTTTCCACTTCGCCCTTGGCTAAGACCCAGTTAATGGGAGCCCTTCCGCGGTAGCGTGGAAGGAGACTGCCGTGAAGATTAAAGGCACCGAGCGTCGGGAGTGATAAAAATCGACCCTGAATCATCTCTCGAAAATAAAAACTAAACAGAAGATCCGGCTGAAGGTCCTGACAGCGTTGAAAATTGTCGTCTTCATTAAAATCAGGGATTTTGTAAACAGGAATCCCCTGAGCCCGAGCGAGCACTTCGGGCGGTGTAAACCAATGATCATCTGCCGCGGGCTCGTAAGTATAGAGCGCCTTGACGGTGATCCCGGCATCCAAAACACTTTGGAGGGCCACAGTCCCAATCGAGGAATAGGCGCAGACGAGGGCAGTGGGGCTCATCGATCGTCCATGGAGTCTAGTCTGCTAAACGGGGAATATTCTCGGCTAGATTTTTAGCAAACCAGCCGTCCTCCGATCCAAAGGAGAAGGTCATCGGTTTCATGCGCGCCCCTTCGGCTTGAAGACCAATGCCGTCGGAATAGCCTTGAACCGCAATTAATTTCTTCCAAGCCATTTTGAGCGATTTCGTCGTTCCGTCTCCCACCCAAAACAAATGCTTATTGGTGAAAATTAGAGCTCCCTCACCCACGTGCGTTTGTCGAGTGGTAACCACCGGGTGTCCCTTGAAAGAGCCTATACGGTAATACACCCCTTTGGCGATTCGAAGACTGACCCCTTGGCTGCCTCCCTCAAAGGATTTATGTTCACGCATTTCATAGAACGCAACCCCCGACCAGGCCCAAATAATTTGTTCTTCTTTTCCTAAAATCACAGGGGTTCCAAAATTGATCCCACTGCGTTCGGGTAGGCGTCCGGACAGGATTTCGCGTATGACGATTCCTTGACCTTTTTTTATAAAAGCGTCTTTGCAGTCCTCCGGCGTGAGCTCTAGATACCCCAAAAGGTTATCGAGTTTGGCTTCTTCGGCTTCGGTCAAACCGTCGGTCTCGAGGGCTTCATGAACCATGCTCGAGAAGAGGTCCGTCTTATAGGACTGGAGATTGGCGATGAAGCCCTCCTCCGCAATCTTTTGAGCCTCTCCTAAAATGGGCCGTGGATCGTCTTTGTGTTTGAAAAACAAATCGCGCAATACGGCATCGGCATTCTTTTGCTTTTCCACGCATGCGGAGTGTTCACTTCGAAAGAAACCCGCTTTTTCTTGACAGAGCCGACAGAGACCCATGGTTATGCTCCGCTAATTACCCTGTTGAATCTCTTTAGCAATGACGAGTCGCTGAATCTGATTGGTCCCTTCGTAAATTTGGAGCAGTTTGGCATCGCGCATAAATTTCTCGACCAAGAACTCGCGACTATATCCATTACCCCCCAAAATTTGAACGGCATCGGTGGCCACTTCCATGGCGGTATCCGTTGCAAAGGTTTTTGAAATAGCACTTTGTTTTGAATTCTTAATTTGATGATCCGTCATCCACGCCGCTTGATAGGTCAGAAGGCGGCTCGCCTCAATTTTTACCGCCATATCCGCCAGCATAAAGCTGACGCCTTGGTTCATAATGATGGGACTTCCAAATTGGATCCGAGTCTTGGCATAGTCGAGCGCAATTTCATAGGCCGCCCGGGCCACGCCGACGCCGCCGGCGGCAACGGCTGCGCGGGTTTGATCGAGCGTTTTCATCGCGATAATGAAGCCCATGCCTTCTTTGCCTAAGAGATTCGCAACGGGGACTTCGGCGTTTTCAAAATGCAGTTCGATTTGATTGGAGGCTCGTTGCCCCATTTTGTCTAAGGCCTTTCCCACGGTGAGGCCGGGGGTACTGCGAGGGACGATGAGGGCACTTGAACCTCGAGCGCCCCGAGAGGGATCGGTGGAACAAAAGAGGGTGTAGAAATCGGCATAGCCGCCGTTGGTGCAGTAACACTTCGTTCCGTTGATGACGTAGACATCCCCTTTTTTCTCGGCGCGACAGGTCATGCCTCCTGCATCGGATCCCGCATTGGGTTCCGAGAGCGAGAAGGCGGCGAACAAAGGCGCTTCCACTAATTTAGATAACCACGTTTTCTTTTGCTGATCCGATCCGGCAATCAGGATCGGCGTGATGGCTAAACCGTTGGCCATGATGGAAGTGTAGAGACCGGCACAGCCCCACGCGAGTTCCTCACATACAATGGCTTCGTCGAGTTGGCTTTTACCGGGGCCTCCGTAGGCTTTGGGGACGAGGGATTGGAGATAGCCGGCTTCCCATGCTTTTTGATAGACCGGGACGGCCCATTCTCCGGTGAGATCGTAGTGCCGTGAAACGGGACGCATGACCTCGACCGCAAAGGCATGAGCGTCCGCTTGTAACTGTTTTTGTTCATCCGAAAGCGAAAAACCGATCACACATCCTCCACGAATTCTATTTGCACCCTTGTAGTTTATACAGAAGCCCCACCGTTGTACTTGGAATAAGAAAGACTGTCCAAAAACTAGTAGAATAGAGGTTGAACGTGAAGGCGAATCTATGCGCATTGGATGCCCCAAAGAAATCAAAAATAATGAAAACCGTGTGGGGTTAACCCCGGCCGGCGCCAAAGCGCTGGTGGCCTCGGGGCATGAGGTTTATCTCCAAAAAACAGCCGGCGAAGGCTCGGGATTTTTAGACTCCGAATATAGCCAAGCCGGTGCCCATCTCCTTGCGACGGCGGATGAAGTCTTTGATCAAGCCGAGATGATCATCAAAGTGAAAGAACCTCAAGCCGGTGAAATTAAAAAATTAAAACAGGGTCAAGTCTTATTCACCTATCTGCATCTCGCACCGGATTCAGAGCAAACCCAAGGGCTCCTAAAGTCCAAAGTCACGGCCATTGCCTATGAAACCATCACGGATCGAGACCATCGTTTACCCTTGTTGACGCCGATGTCCGAAGTGGCCGGCCGAATGTCCGTCCAAGTGGGTGCCCAATATCTTCAGAAAACCATGGGAGGCCGAGGTATGTTGCTCGGCGGGGTCCCGGGGGTGCCGCCTGCGCACGTGCTCGTTTTGGGGGGTGGCGTCGTGGGTATCAATGCCATTAAGATTGCGGTGGGCATGGGAGCGCGCGTGACGGTTCTCGATCGCAGCTTGCCTCAACTTCGATATCTTGATGATATTTTTGGCTCGTCCATTGAAACGCTTTGGAGTAGCCAAGCTCATATTGAAGAAACGTTGCCCTCGGCGGATCTCGTCATTGGCGCCGTGTTGGTGCCGGGGGCTTCGGCTCCCAAATTGATCACCCGGGCCATGTTGAAACTCATGAAAAAAGGTTCGGTCATCGTGGACGTAGCGGTGGATCAAGGCGGCTGTGTCGAAACCACCCATGCGACCACCCATGCGGACCCGGTGTATGTGGTGGAGGACGTCCTTCATTATTCCGTGGCCAATATGCCCGGGGCCGTCCCTCGAACCAGTACGATTGCTCTGACGAATGCGACGCTGCCTTATGCGCTGAAGTTGGCGAATGCCGGTTGGAAAAAAGCGCTCACCGATGACCCGGGGTTTCTTCTCGGATTGAATACGCACGAAGGACATCTGACGTGTGAACCCGTTGCCCAAGAACAAAAACTAACCTATACCTCGCCGACTTCGTTTCTTCGCGGCTCATGAGACGCCCCGCCAAACTCAACATTCTCATTACCGGCGCTTCCTCCGGTATGGGAGAAGCCTGCGCTCGGGCGTTGGCTCCCTTAGGTCATTCATTGGTCTTGGGGGCACGAAGCGCTGACAAGTTAAAAAAATTACAAAAAGAACTTTCCAAAAAAGCGTCCGGAAAAATCGTCGCTAAGACGGTGGATGTTCAAAGTACCGCGAGCGTGAAAGCCTTCACCGCTTTCGGGCTTAAATCCCTAGGGTCCTTGAATGTGGTTTTGGCTTGTGCGGGCCTGGCACGGGGCCTAGAGCCCATTGAAACCATCACGGATGATGAATTAGAAGAAATGGTTCGGACGAATGTCGAAGGTCTAGTCAAAACCCTTCGTGCAACGCTCCCTCACCTGAAGAAAAGCGGCTGGGGTTATGTCATGGCGATTGGTTCCACCGCCGGTCATGCCGTCTATGAAGGGGGCGGAACCTACTGTGCCACCAAGCACGGCGTCAAGGCGCTGATGCAAACCCTTCGTCTAGAACTCTGCGGTCACAATATTCGCGTCACGAGTCTCGATCCGGGCATGGTGGAAACCAATTTTTCCGTGGTGCGATTCAAAGATAAATCCCGAGCCCAAAAAGTCTATCAAGGGATGACCCCTCTTACGGGTCAGGACATTGCCACGTGCGTGCAATGGTTACTCACCCTTCCTGAGCATGTCAATATCGACGAGATGATCATTAAGCCGCTCGATCAAGCGAGTCATACGGGCGCAAAAGTTCATCGCCGAAAATAATTACGGCGAGAGTGCGAGTCGCTGACGTCGGATATGATACGCCAGCGGAATTCCAAGGGTCATAAAGACAGCGCCCACACTCCAACCCAATTGGTACGAATACGTTCCAATGAGGTAGCCCAAAAACCATGAACCAAGTCCAATGCCGGCGTCAAAAGCAAACATAAAGGTTCCAAAGGCGGTCCCCCGACTCTCCTCGGGTACCGTATCTAAGAGTGCCGTGTTGAGGAGCGTGAAGACCATGGAATAGCCGGCACCAAAAAGCAGACCGGCCATGACTAAACGCTCGAGACCTCCGTAAGGAAGGGATAGAACCACCAATCCAAGCGTCGCAAGGGTGGTCATGCGGGGCAGGTGAGTAATGGGTTGTGATCCCAGTCCGGTGATCCCGACCGCGATGCGCATGATCACCATTCCAAGTCCCATCGATGCTAATCCGGCCGCCGGCCAACGGAGTTGAAGTCCAAGACCCTCCTGAGCGGAATAGCTGTTCATGGCGCCGTACGCAATCGCTTGAACAAAGAGTAAGGACGAGAGTTCGAGAATCAGGCGATTAGGTTTTTGGAGATGCGAAGCGTGACGATCCACCGAGGGAGGATCTTTAGGAATGAGGAGTCCCAAACAGGACAGCGCTCCAAAGCAAAGGACGAGACCCAGACACTCCATCCTCCATCCCCCGGACTGATAGATCGTGACGCCAACGGTGGGACCTAGGATAACTCCCATGGGTCCCGCAAGTCCGTAGAGGGCAAACCCTTGGGTCCGTCGAGATTCAGGAATGATCCCCCCGGCTTTCGCCGAAGCGGAAGTCAGAATGCCCGACCACACCACGCCATGGAACGGAGCCAAAGCATAGAAGGTCACCAAAGACGTGGTGAATCCATAAATACCGGAGATCCCCATAAAAACTAAGGACGAAAAAATCATCATGCGTCGATGGCCGATGCGATCACCGATGGCACCGGTAAATAACGCGCCGACGGAAGAGCCGAGGGTAAAGACCGCGAGAAAGCGACCGCTCTCTGCCAGGGAGGAACCTAATTCCTGAAGACGAAGCGGGGCGGTAGGAAAAAGTTGAAACGCAGAAAAAAAAGTAAGCAGCGCAAAGCACCAAATAAGAATAAACGAAGGGGTCCAGATGGGTTCATTCGACTCTGGATTCAAAACGGCTCCTTTGGGACTCGGCTAAGTCCCCTAGTTTAACCCTTCTAATGCTGAAGTTCATTTCTCCCCTAGTCGAACCGTGGGGTTACTCGATAACCTAGAAGATCTTTGCAAATCTTTTAGGAATCCCATGCAGGCTGATGACTTTAAAAAAATTAAAGACCGCGTTTTAAAAGGGGGATCCGAGAAGGATCATGCCAAAAATACTGCTCAAGGTAAGCTCTTTGCCCGTGAGCGTATTGCCCGCCTCGTGGACGCAGAATCCTTCATTGAAGACGGACTGCTCGCGAATGCCGTGACCCCTGCGCTTCCGAGTGATGGAGTGATCACGGGAACGGCGCTCGTCGCCGGCCGGGCGGTGGCCTTGATGGCCAACGATAGTACGGTCAAAGCGGGATCTTGGGGCGCTCGAACCGTTGAAAAAATCATTCGCATTCAAGAAGTTGCGCTTCGTCAACGCATCCCCATGTTGTATCTCGTCGATAGTGCGGGGGCTCGCATTACGGATCAAATCGACATGTTTCCCGGTCGTCGTCATGCCGGAACGATTTTTCATCATGAAGTGGCACTCTCGGGACTGGTTCCCCAGATTTGTCTTTTGTTTGGACCCAGCGCGGCGGGCGGGGCGTACATTCCTGCTTTCTGCGACGTCGTCCTGATGGTCGAAGGAAATGCCTCGATGTATCTCGGCAGTCCGCGTATGGCCGAGTCGGTCATTGGAGAGAAGATCTCCCTCGAAGATCTCGGCGGCGCCAAGATGCATTGTTCGATCAGCGGATGTGGCGACTTCCTCTGCGCCAACGAAGAGGAAGCCATCGCGCTCTGTCAACGGTATTTGAGCTATTTCCCCCAGCACTGCGAGGCCGCACTGCCCACGGTTGCCGCCCAAGAACCCCAAGCCCTCAAAGTGCCCATTGAGAAAATCGTTCCGGACGATATTAATTCTCCTTTCCAGATGTACGACTTCATTAAAGGTCTCATCGATCAGGACTCCTTTCTCGAAATCAAAAAACTCTTTGCGCCCGAATTGATTACAGGTCTGGCTCGTCTTAATGGATCGCCCGTAGGGATTGTCGCCAATCAACCGCGTGTCAAGGGGGGTGTGCTGTTTGTCGACTCTGCGGACAAAGCGACACGGTTTATTAATTTGTGCGATGCGTTTGGGATCCCTCTTATTTTCTTATCGGACGTTCCCGGTTTCATGATTGGATCGGCGGTAGAAAAGCAGGGCATCATTCGTCACGGAGCTAAAATGATCAGCGCCATGTCGAGTTGCACCACTCCTCGGTTCTGCGTCATTGTTCGCAAGGCTTACGGGGCGGGTCTTTACGCCATGAGCGGCCCGGGTTTTGATCCGGACGCAACGCTGGCACTGCCCACCGCTTCCATCGCGGTGATGGGTGCCGAGGCAGCCGTGAATGCCGTCTATTTTAATAAAATTCAAGAGAAGCCCGAAGCCGAGCGGGCTGATTACGTTGCGGCGCTTCAAAAAGAATACCGAGAAGACGTCGATCTCTTAAAGCTGGCTTCCGAACTTCATCTTGACGAAGTGGTCGCACCTGAAGATTTACGAGCCAACCTGATTGCAAGAGTGGGAAGGGCCCAGCGGCGAGCGCTCTCTCCGGCGAAGCGCAAGTCGGTAACACCGGTTTAGAATGCTGCCCTTACTCGGGTAACCTTTAGGCATGATAAAAAAGAGGCCCTCCATGAAAAAAATTCTCCTCTTGGTGATCACGACTCTAGCTTTCGCATATTCTCTCAATGCTCAGACGCCTTATGTATACCGTGAGTCCCTTAAAGCAAAAGCGGATCAAGGCGATGCTTTTGCTCAATATGCTTTAGGGTTGCAGTATCTGACGACTCCAGGTGTTGAGGAGACCAATCAATTAGCTGCTTCGTGGATTCGTCGTTCGGCGGAACAAGGATTTCTCGAAGCTCAAGTAGCCCTAGCCGATCTCTACCGCAGAGGCCAAGGCCTCCCTCAAGATTTTTTCCAAGCGTACGTGTGGTCGAGTATTGCAGCTTTACGAGGGGATGCATACGCGGCTCGGCTGAAAGTTTTATTGGCCGAAAAATTAGCGACGCCACAAGTCAAACAAGCCGAAGACCTCGCTCAAGCGTGGAAACCCAAGCGTTAGTTTGCGACGGTTAGCGAAAGCGTTGCGTTAATTGATTTCTTAGTTGCTTCGCTAAGGGATCTTTCATCACTAATAGCAGACCAAAATAAACGAACGCTCCGACGACGACTAAGGGGAGGACCCCGGCCATCAGGGTGAGTCTGGGTTGTTCAATGGAGAGATGAACGAAAGCGTAATCAAGCGTTTGCACCGCAAAGCCCATTGCCACTCCGGCGACCCCGTAACGCCCCCAGGATCGAAGGACGCGGCCATAGGGAAAACTTTCCGTGTGTCGTGGGAGACGCACCAGCAACACCGCAACCCCGACCAAACTAGAGAGGCCATTGGCCAGAGCCAATCCTTGAGTTCCTAAGGGTTGAATAAGCCAAAGAGAAAAGGCGATATTGCTGATGAGGCTGATGGACGCCGAGATCATGGCGCCTCGATAGTCTTTGAAGGCATAGAGAGCTTGAGTCCCAATGCGTTGGGTCGCAATAAACAAAATCCCTACACATTGAAAGACCAGCGTCGAAGCAGTCCATTGAACAGCCGAGAGGGAATAGGCCCCGGTATAAAAAATCATGCTGATGATCGGACCGGCTAAGAGGGCAAGACCGATGCTTGCCGGAATACACATGAGCGATGCACCCGACAAACTGGTGGCGAT
>JALRCU010000056.1 GCA_023257195.1 Holophagaceae bacterium | reverse complement strand
GCGTTACTCATCGATTCCATTCCGCCTGCGAGAACGATTTCATGGTCACCCATGAGAACCGAAGATGCGGCTAATTGGATGGCCTTCAGCCCTGAGCCACAAACTTTGTTTATGGTTAATGCAGAGGATGAAACATCCATGCCCCCTCGTAAAGAGGCTTGACGGGCAGGGGCCTGTCCAACACCTGCGGATAAGACATTGCCCAAAATAGCTTCGGTGGGTTTTACATTGGGGTACTTAGCTAAGAGACCTTGAATGACTTGCGCGCACAAGTCGGGGGCAGAAAGAGAGGCTAGGGCTCCTTGAAACTTCCCGATCGGGCTTCTTAAACAATCGATAATGACTGCCTTAGTCATAGCGAGACTCCTAATTTACAACGATGCGAGTGACAAGTAGTTCATTGATGAAACGCAACGCGAGGAGAGCAAATAAAGTACTCAGATCAAGCGGTCCTAACTTAGGAATTAATCTTTGAAATGGCAGCAAGATGGGCTCCACGACGGCATTCAGGATACGAAACCATGTCGCAGAGGGGTTAGGTGAGAACCAAGTGGAGATGGCCCAAATAAAAATAAGCAAAGACCACAATGATATAATGTTAGAAAGTAAAACTACCAGAAACTGAATCATTTTTTTCCTTAGTTTTCATCTTACTACTATGAGCAAACAATGAGAATTGGAATCAGCTGTTATTCGACTTTTGGGGGTTCCGGATCGGTTGCTAGTGAAATTGGTATTGGGCTTTCAAATCGGGGCCACGAGGTCCATATTCTCAGTTCAGCCATACCGCCTCGACTTAATATTCATAGAAACGAAGTTTATTTCCATGAGGTGACGCCTAGCCCCTATCCATTGTTCGAATCGCCTCTTTATGGGGATGCCCTTGCTTCTAAAATGGCGGATATTACCCAGAAATATAATTTGGACATCATCCATGCCCACTACGCAATCCCCCATGCTTCATCGGCCTTATTGGCAAAAATGGCCTGCGATAACAAGGTGAAAGTTGTGACCACATTACACGGGACCGACATCACCATTGTCGGTGCCGACCCCAGTTATTTTCCTATGGTTCGATTAGCCATCAAACAAAGTGATGCGGTTACGGCGGTATCTCGCTTTTTAAAGAAACAGACAATCGATACGTTTGGGGTCGGTGAACAGATTGAAGTCATTTCAAATTTTGTCTGTAGCCATGATTTGATCTACACCCAACCCGAAAAACAAACAACACCGTTACACGAAGTCCCGAGCCTTATCCATGTCTCTAACTTCAGGCCAGTCAAAAGAGTCTTAGACGTAGTCAAAATCTATGAAAAAGTGAGAATGACGTCACCGTGTAATCTCATTTTGATTGGCGATGGACCCGATCGCTCTGAAATCGAAACCTATTGTCGAAAATTGCCTTTTTGGAATGATATTCATTTTTTAGGAAAACAAAACCAAGTTGAGAATTACCTAGCAAAATCGAGTGTTTTCATTTTGCCAAGCGAAACAGAAAGCTTTGGTTTGTCAGCCCTAGAAGCAATGTCATTGGGGGTTCCTGTGGTGGCGACTGCGATCGGAGGGCTGCCCGAGCTCATTCGGGATAAAATCGATGGCTTCTTGCACCCCTTAGGGGATATTGATTCAATGGCGCGTAGTGTTTCATCCCTACTTGAGGATAAAGTTTTACGATCACAAATGAGTGCGTCATCAAAAAAACGAGCTTTTGATTCATTCGGAGAAAAACACGTGATTGATGCCTATGAAGCAATCTATCAGCGCGTGTTAAGTCATAAGTAAGCACTACCCATATTACGGGGGGCTCGTTAAACTAAGAGCACGGCTGGATAGCTCAGGTGGTTAGAGCGAGGGTCTCATAATCCCTAGGTCGGCAGTTCGAGTCTGCCTCCAGCCACCATTCAGATCTTTAAGGTTTAGCGTTGAGTGGATAAACTCAATGTGGCCCCTTAGCTCAGTGGTCAGAGCTGGCGGCTCATAACCGCTTGGTCGTAGGTTCGAACCCTACAGGGGCCACCACTGACCACCTTCGGGCGTATTTCGATCGTTTGAGACAAAGTCCCAAAGTTGATAGATACGATTGTATAGATCTTGGACACTTTGGGCCTCAAGAAGAAACTGTCTTTCAACGGGATCAATTCTCATAGACATTGCGATGGTGTTAAGAAGAACCTCATCCTTTAAGCCAGACTCTAGAAGTTCTTGGATTTCTGACTTAAGATCCTCTTCTGTATTTAACTGAATCACGTAATCCATAAAACGATTTTGTAACGTTATCCTTTGTTCGGCAGTTAAACCTTTTTCATCCTGAAAGATCCGCGGTGAAGTATAGGCTTGTCGATAAAGCTTTCCGTCTAAAGTCTCCTTAATGTCGACTAGAGCCATTCCATGTACGAGAATATTCCAGCAACCATCGGGAAGGGGATCAGCTCGGACAATGCGAACCATACATCCAATAGGGTAGTAGTTTGAATTTGAGTTCCCCTCGGAGACCGATGCATCTTTAATTTGTGTGATAACAAAGGTTCCATGACTCGAAACTATGTCTTTTAGCATCTCCCGGTACCTTGGCTCAAAAATATGGAGCGGCATAAAGGTATGGGGGAAAAGGACAATATTTGGAAGTGGGAAAATGGGTAATATCGTAGGTATCATTAGGAATCTCATTTTACCTTTTAGGGAGATCAATTGGACCATCAAGCCATAAAAAGCACCCTAAATCAGGTGGTTAAGGCTTCAGAGAGGGCCGTAGGTAATCTTTTGCATACGCTCGATCCCCTGGCTTTAGCGGATTGGGCTACATCGGTTCAAAAAAGCTCGGGAAGGGTGATTTTTAGCGGGGTAGGTAAATCGGGTGTAATTGCACAAAAAATTGCAGCGACGATGGCCTCACTTGGAACCGCTTCAGCCTTTATACACCCCACGGATGCTCTTCACGGGGATCTTGGGAATATAAGTCATGAGGATCATCTGGTGGTCTTGTCTAATAGCGGTGAAAGCGAGGAATTATCGCGGCTGATAAACAGTACCAAGCGACTGAAAATCAAAATTGCACTGATTACTTCTAATAAAAACTCAGAACTTGGAAAACACTCAGATTGGGTTTTTTCTTATGCGCTACCGGAAGGCGAAGGGTCCCCGAATGGGTTATCTGCACCCATGGCAAGTTCTGCCTGTCAGTTAACAATCGGAGATTGCCTTAGTGCCGTATTGGCCAATCTGAAGGGTTTTACGGGTGAAATGTTTTCCTTAAACCACCCGGGTGGAAGTATTGGATCTAAATTATTGAAAGTACGAGATGTTATGAATACGGTCTATCCAACAGTCCAGTGTGAAGATAACTTAATCACGGTTTTATCCAAATCAACTGAGGGGCGACTAGGGATGGTGGTGGTTCTAGAGAAGGACAACAAGTTGGTGGGGGTCATTTCCGATGGTGACGTCCGAAGAGCCATACAAAAGAATGAGGATAAAGCTCATTTATTAACTGCCAAAGCCATGATGTCCATCAATCCGATCACGATGGAACAAGACAATTTAGCTATCGATGCAGCCTTGATGGTTTCCTGCACCTTGGTGAATGAATAGGTGCAGCTGTACTTCAACGTCGACGTGGCAAGGTCGGGGCGACCCGTATACATCTTCACGTCGTGGGTTTGTGCCGTGTTGGTACCACCAG
>JALRCU010000055.1 GCA_023257195.1 Holophagaceae bacterium | reverse complement strand
CGCTCTTCCGATCTGACCGGAGGAGGCACTCGACGAGTCGATCGCAGCCCAACGGATGCTGCGTGAGGCGATTGAGGACGACGGCGCGGGGCCTTCGGCAGCAATGGTTGGAGCGATGGCCTTGCTTGACCTCGGCAAGGTTTGGCACCTCGATGTCGACTCATCGCATCCTGGGGCTGAAGCAGGTCCCAAGGGTTCGGCTGTTCGCCGATCAATAGCGGTACGTGAGTTGGGTTCAGAACGTCGCGAGACAGTTCGGTCTCTATCTAGTGTGGGCGTAGGAAATTTGAGAGGACCTGTCCTTAGTACGAGAGGACCGGGATGGACGAACCTCTGGTGTTCCAGTTGTGTTTCCAAATGCAATGCTGGGTAGCTATGTTCGGAAGTGAGAAGCGCTGAAAGCATCTAAGCGCGAAACACCCCTCAAGATTAGATTTCCCCATAGGCTCGTGGAAGACTACCACGTTGATAGGTCGCATGTGTACGCACAGTGATGTGCTTAGCTAAGCGATACTAATGGCCAATTGGCTTGACGTTTCATCAATTAACGACAAGACCATTTCATGTCTTCGGACATTAAGTAACAAGTGCACTCTGCTCTTTTTAAATTCACCTTAGCTTTCCCATTTCAATTTTGGGTCACCCATTTTCCTATTTCGTCGTGACTTTACCCTAGGGGTCACACCCGTTCCCATACCGAACACGGCAGTTAAGCCCTAGAGGGCCGATGATACTTCCCCAGACAGGGGCGGAAAAGTAGGTCGTTGCGACGTTTCATCACGAAGCCCCTTGCCAAGTTGGCAAGGGGCTTTTTGTTGTGAGTGTGTTTTAAGAGGCCTTATCGTTAAACTGAGAATTATTCATCCTGAGAGTTTATGTCGCTCGCCATTCATTTACCCGATCAATCCATTAAAGAGTTACCCGATGGAGCCACGGGGGAAACACTAGCCGCTAGCATTGGACCTAGGCTGGCGCAGGCCGCCCTAGCCATTAAAGTGGAAGGGCGCTTGATGGATCTTTCTACTCCGTTAGCGACCGGCACGCACGTTGAAATTATCACCAATAAATCACCTGAGAGTTTAGAACTCTTACGCCATTCAACGGCGCATCTCTTAGCCCATGCCGTGAAACGATTGTTCCCGAAAACCCAAGTGGGGATTGGCCCCGTCATTGAAGACGGATTTTATTACGACTTTAAAGTCGATCGTCCGTTTACGGCCGATGATCTTATTTTGATCGAAGCCGAAATGAAAAAGATCGTGAAGGAAGATATTAGGGTTACCCGTGAGGTGCTCTCGCGACCTGAAGCGATGGAGCGATTCAAACAGATGGGTGAGCATTTCAAAGTGGATATCCTTGCCGAGATTCCAGTGGACGAAGCGATTTCGGGTTATCACCAAGGCGATTTCTACGATCTTTGTCGCGGCCCCCACATTCCTCGAACGGGTAAGGCCGGCGCTTTTAAATTAACCCATGTCGCGGGCGCCTATTGGAAGGGCGACGAGAAAAATCCCAT
Organism: Holophagaceae bacterium; assembly: GCA_023257195.1. GTDB lineage: Bacteria > Acidobacteriota > Holophagae > Holophagales > Holophagaceae > Acidiparvus > Acidiparvus fluvialis. The sequence goes on along the minus strand of JALRCU010000055.1, from coordinate 6,226 downwards.
GCTCTCGCGTATTTATGGAACCGCTTTTCATACGCCTAAGGAACTCGAAGACTACTTAGCCTTAATTGAAGAAGCCAAACGGCGCGATCATCGAAAACTAGGGAAAGAACTCGATCTTTTTTCTTTCCATCCCGAAGCGCCTGCGTCCCCGTTTTTTCATCCCAAAGGGACCACCGTCTATAACGAACTCGTAAAGTACATGCGCGAACTGTATTTCAAATACGGCTACCAAGAAGTCATCACGCCACAGATTCTTGATACGAATCTGTGGAGAACCTCCGGTCATATGGATAACTATTCAGATAATATGTATTTCACGGAAGCCGAAGAACGTGATTTTGCCGTGAAGCCCATGAATTGCCCGACCCACTGTCTGATGTTTGCGAGTACGAAACATAGCTATCGTGAACTTCCCAAGCGTATTGCTGATTTTGGTCGCCTGCATCGCCTCGAGCGCAGTGGCGTGACCCACGGCCTCACGCGGGTTCGAAGTTTCTGCCAAGACGATGCCCACATTTTCTGTACGGAAGCCCAAATTAAACAAGAGAGCGTGGCGTTTCTTGATTTACTCAAAGAAGTCTATGCCACCTTTGGTTTTCACGAAGTTAAAGTAGCCCTCTCGACGCGTCCAGCCAAACGCTTAGGTGCTGATGAGACCTGGGATCAAGCGGAGAAAGCGTTAGCGGATGCACTCATCGATCGCGGCTATGAATTCACTATGAATCCTGGAGAAGGAGCCTTTTATGGACCTAAAATTGAATTCCAAGTTTTCGATGCCCTCAAGCGTTCGTGGCAACTCGGAACCCTTCAACTCGATTTTTTACTTCCTCAGCGTTTTCATTTGAAATATATTCAGTCTGACGGTACCGAAGCCCATCCCGTGATGTTGCATCGAGCAATTCTTGGAAGTCTCGAGCGATTCTTTGGAATTCTCGTTGAACATTGTGGCGGCGCTTTCCCTGTTTGGTTGGCTCCCGTACAAATGATTCTTTTACCCATCACCGATCGAGCCAATGCGATGGCCGAGAAGATTGCGGCTCAAGCTCATGCCCTTGGGATTCGAGCGGAATTAGATCTTCGGAATGAAAAAGTGAATGCCAAAATCCGAGATGCTCAACTACAAAAAATTCCCTACATGGTCGTTTTGGGGGACCGAGAAGTCGAGACAGGGCAGGTGGCTTTAAGACACCGAACCCAAGGAGACTTGGGCCAAAAGCCCCTAGAAGCCCTCTTGGCCGAGATATCCCAAGAAATTAGGGCCCGAGCCTAGCCGCCCCCCTGCAAATTAGGGCTTTGTGCTTCGAAAAAGCCTTGATAAACTTAACTTTCTGCTTTTTGGAGGAATCTATCCCACCAACTGAAACCCGTATTAATGAAGGCATCCGTGCCCCCGAAGTCCGAGTGATCGGACAAGACGGGGAACAACTTGGTGTCATGGCCCCCGAGAAGGCTCGAGTCATCGCCGAGGAACGCGGATTAGATTTGGTTGAGATTGCACCCAATGCAACCCCTCCGGTCTGCCGCATCATGGATTACGGAAAATTTAAGTTTCAGGAAGCGAAACGGGAACATGCCGCTCGCGCCAAACAGAAAAACATTGTGGTTAAAGAAGTCAAATTCCGACCTCGCACCGATGACCACGATTTTGATTTCAAAGTTCGTCACATTATTAAATTTTTAGAAGAAGGAGACAAAGTCAAAGTCGTCGTCATGTTCCGCGGACGCGAGACCCAGCATCGTGATATTGGTTACCAAATCATTCAAGATGTGATTGCTCGAGTGGCTGAATACGGAGACGTCGAAAAAGGAACCAGCATCGAAGGTCGTGATATGCACGCCATTCTCAATGCCAAACCCAAGACCGCGTCCAAACCCAAAAAACCGAAAACCGAAACCCCTGCAACCCCTGCGCCTAGCGCTGAATAACAAGGATCACCCATGAGTTACAAGATCAAAACCCACAAAGGTGCCGCCAAGCGCTTCAAGAAAACCGGCAAGGGAAAATTTAAACGCGGATGCTCGCATCAGCGCCATCTTTTGACCAGCAAGTCTCCCAAGCGTAAACGTCAACTGGATATGGGTTCTTCCGTGAGTAAAGCGGATCAAGCCACCGTCAATAAGTTGTTACCCTACGCGTAAACTTTTAACCGGCATCTGAGGATGCCCCCAACTGGGCTTTTAAAGTTCATTTGAACTGCCCCGAGGAAAGGAAAACATGACACGAGTTAAACGAGGACCGAAACGAGCGCAACGTCGTCGACGCATGCTCAAATTTGCCAAAGGCTACTACGGGGCTAAATCCCGTTTGTATCGTTCGGCTAAAGAAGCCATTGAAAAAGCTTTAGCGTACGGTTACCGTGATCGCAAAGTCCGAAAAAGAGATTTTCGTAAGCTTTGGATTGTACGCATTGGTGCGGCCTGTAAACAACAAGGCACATCCTACTCCCGTTTCATGGGGGGTTTGAAGAAAGCCAACATTGACCTGGATCGCAAGGTTTTAGCCGATCTCGCGGTGCATCAACCGGAGGCGTTTAGTCAATTAGTGGAAACTTCCAAGAAGCACTAAGCGGCGAGATGCATTCTTCATACAAAGGCCGCATTTAGCGGCCTTTGTTTTTGTTAGAGTTAAGGAAACCATGAGCCTTCGATTCGACCTTCTTCCCCCTACCATTGCCGAGGCCCATCAGCACTTTGAGGCTTGGGTGAGTGCCGCTCAAGATGTGAATGACATCAATCGTCTGAAAGGTGTTTTCATAGGTCGGAAAGCCAGCCATCTCACCCTGCTGACAGACTTACTCAAGCAAACACCCAAAGAGTCGAAAGCGGATTTGGGAGCGCTCATTAATCATTTGAAAATGACTTGGGAAACAGCTTTGTCACTGCGTCTCGAGCAGTTAGTTTCCGCCTCCGCCTCTTCGTCCGTGGATCTCACCCTGACACCTCCGGTATTACCCCAAGGGGCTGTCCATCCCATTCAGCGTCTTGAAGTCCACATTGTTTCGGTCTTTCGCACGTTGGGTTACCACGTTGAGGAGGGTCCCGAAGTGGAAACCGAAGAACATAATTTTGATGGGCTCAATATTGCCCCTAACCACCCCGCTCGGCGCAGCAGCGACACCTTCTATTTTGAAGCCCATCCGCATTTATTACTCCGTACGCACACCAGCCCCGTTCAGGTCAGAGTTCTCAAGCGACTAAGCCAAAAAAATAGTCAAGGGGTCTCCCTCCTCGAATCCCTCGGTGGTATTCGTTTTCTTTCTCCGGGCCGAGTCTATCGCAAAGATGAAATCGACCCCACCCATTCCCCCATGTTTCACCAAGTCGAAGGCATGCTGATTGGAAAAAATATTGGTTTGCAACATCTCAAAGGAACTCTGAGTTATGCCATGAAGGCGCTTCTCGGGGCCGATACTGAGGTCCGCTTTCGTCCCGGCTATTTTCCCTTCGTAGAACCCGGTTGCGAAGTCGACGTCAAATGCCCTTTGTGCAAGGGTCAGGGATGTCGCGTATGTAAATCCAGTGGTTGGATTGAAATCCTCGGGGCCGGCTTGGTTCACCCTCACGTTTTAAGCCATGCCGGTATCGATTCTACTGCTTGGTCTGGTTTTGCTTTTGGTATGGGCATTGAACGTATCGCCATGATCATTAGCGAATGTCCGGATCTTAGACTGTTCTTTGAGAACGATCTTCGATTCCTTCAGTCCATGCGAGAGGTACGATGATGCGCGTACCCTTAAGTATTCTCCAAAAAGAAATCTCAGGGCGGATCCTCAGTCTTGACCAAGTGCAACAGTATTTACCGATGCTAGGTTTCCCGATTGAACATATCGAATCCCTCTCGGGGGATACCCTTCTAGAGATTGAAATCACCGCCAATCGAAGCGATGTCCTCTCGATTCGAGGCATCGCTCGAGATTTAGCGGCTAAATTAGGGACCACGCTCGGTCCTCTCCCTGGTTCATCCGTGACCGAGGGTGCTTCGGCACTCTCTATTCGGCTTGAAAGCCCCTTATGTTCTTTTTATGCCGCGTCGATCGTGGACTTAGGGTCGAGCCCTTATATTCCCAACGATACGACTAAGTTTTTAGAGCTCATGGGTTCTTCCAGCAAAGCCCTGGCTTCGGTGGATGCCTCGAATGAACTTTTATATCGTTTTGGTCAACCTACGCATGCGTTTGATCTGGATACCTTGCAAGGATCGATCACCGTTCGCTTAGCAAAGTCGGGTGAAGTCTTTGTGGGTCTTGATGGAATCTCGAGAACCCTTACCGCCCAAGATTTGGTGATTGCGGATGAAGCAGGCCCCATTGCTCTAGCAGGAGTTTTGGGAGGTGAGCGAACCAAAGTAACGGCTCAAACCCGTCGAATATTAGTTGAAAGTGCACTCTTTGATGCAGTATCGGTTCGCACGACGGCGCACCGACTCAATCTTCATACGGAAGCGTCCAATCGCTTTGGTCGAGGCGTAGACCCCTCGCAAGTGGTCCCCATTCGTAATCTCTTATCGCAAACCATTGCACAATGGACCGAGGGTAAAGTCATCGCTGCATGGAACGTCGGCTTGCTTCCTCTTGTTGCTTCCCCTATTCACCTCTCTTTATCCCTGTTAGAACGTATGGCCGGCCGACCGATATCAGGACCCGATGCCATGGCGCATCTTGAGCGTCTCGGTGCCCGTGTGCTTATGGATGAGCATGCCCTGAATGTTATCCCCCCCTCTTGGCGCCATGATCTGACTCAGGCTGAAGATCTCGTCGAAGAAGTTCTCAGACTCGAAGGCTATGATCGCATTGATTCCGTATTACCTTCGGTGCAAGCCGAGCCTCTTCCGATGCCCTTTGAATTTACTCAGCGTATTCAATGGAGTGAGCGATTAGCGCATCTAGGATTCTTTCAGACTCTCACCTTTGGTTTCCAAGGTCCTTCGGATGAAACAGTTTCAGCGTCTGATCCATCAGGGCGTCGTCTCTCGAATCCCCTAGGAGAAGAGTACTCTTTAATGCGATCGAGTCTATTGCCGGCGCTTAAAAAAGCTGCCCTTCAGAATTTGAGAAACGGCCAAGCTGAAGTTCGCTTATTCGAAATTGCCCCTGTTTATCAGTCGTATCCCGAAGGACCTCATTCAGTTTTAACCCTTGCCCTCATCTGGGGAGGACGAGCAGGCGGCGAGGATGTGCTGACGCCTGCGCAAACCATTACCCCTTTACATCTCATGGGGTTAGCGCAGACACTTCAGCTTCCTACGATTCACATCGTTGATTTAGGAGAAGGGCTCTTGGGCTTTGAACTACCTCTTCCATCAAAACCATCTGCCGTAGCTCCCCTGATTCCTCATTTTGTTCCCTATAGTCGGCATCCCATGGTTCAACGCGACCTCTCACTCTTGGTGTCCCAAGGGCAAACGTACGGGCCGATTGAATCGGCCTTCAAGAAAGTACTCCCAGGCGTCTGTAAGAGCCTGCGATGCGTCGAGGTCTATCGCGGGAAGGGTGTCCCCGAGGGCCAGGAAGCTTGGCTTTTGCGCTTTCAATTTCAGGCGGATCGTAGTCTTACGACCGAAGAAGTGGATGAATGGATGAAGACTGTCGTAGATCTTCTTCCCAGTATGCAAATTACACTAAGATAAGTTTGAACCGAGAGGAATCCCCGATGGATGTTGTCCAACAGATTGAGCAAAAAATTAAAAACTTACTTCAAGATCGCCGAGACCTGAGAGCCCAAGTAGCTAACTTTAATCAGCAGCGTGCCTCAGAATCTCAAGCGCTCACAAATCTTGAACAACGAGTCACCCAACTCCAAGAACATCACGATAAATTGAAAGCCAACGAAACTCATTTACAATCCGTGATCAAAGCCCTTGAGCAAGAACGCGAACAGACTAAGGGTCAGTTACAACAATTGCTCCGAGCCTTCGAAGAACTTTCTTAAGCATATTTGGGGCTACGGATGACTTATCGAAATGTACGCTTGGAGATTGCGGGGCAGACCCTCGAGTGCCAAACTGAACTTTCAGAAAGTGAGCTCCAAGAGGCCGTAGCCTTGGTCGAACACAGCTTAGTAGCGATGGAGAGTCGAGCTAAGGTATTATATGGAGATACCAAGAAGGAGGCGGACCATGGGGTTCGTTTCATCCTTGGAACCCTCAACCTGGCTTATCAACTGATTCGTCAAGAAAAGGAAGCTCTCAAACATCGTACGGATTTGGAACAGAAACTACTCAAATTGT
>JALRCU010000024.1 GCA_023257195.1 Holophagaceae bacterium | reverse complement strand
GGCAATCGCCCTGCCATCACTGATGATGAGCGTTGGCGCCGTTGTGAGCCATTCATCTCCCCCCTTGCCACTCGGTGGCTCATTCCTTGATGCGTCTCGATGGGGAACGATCGCAGCAGATTCAATTTCACTGAGCTGACGTTGGAGACAGCGGGGAAGTCATTACGCCATTCGTGCAGGTCGGAACTTACCCGACAAGGAATTTCGCTACCTTAGGACCGTTATATTTACGGCCGCCGTTTACCGGGGCTTCAATTCAGAGCTTGCACTCCTCCTCTTAACCTTCCGGCACCGGGCAGGCGTCAGACCCTATACGTCATCTTACGATTTCGCAGAGCCCTGTGTTTTTGATAAACAGTTGCCACCCCCTGGTCTGTGCCCCTCCCGCCCGCTTGCGCGAACGAAAGGCCTCCTTATTCCGAAGTTACGGAGGTAAATTGCCGAGTTCCTTCAACATCATTCTCTCAAGCGCCTAGGTATTCTCTACCGGTACACGTGTGTCCGTTTGGGGTACGGTCTTATGGTGGAGCTATTTCCTGGGACCATTTCACAGCCAACTCAATCCAATAAGAGTTAACAATTTACATGATCCGTCACTACCACCAGGCTCAGGAATATTTACCTGATTCCCATCGACTACGACTTTCGTCCTCGTCTTAGGGGCCGGCTAACCCTGCGAAGATTAACTTTACTCAGGAACCCTTGGACTTTCGGCGACACTGTCTTTCACAGTGTTTCTCGTTACTCATGTCAGCATTCGCACTTCCGATACCTCCAGAGCGCCTCACGGCTACTCCTTCGACGGATTACGGAACGCTCCGCTACCGCTCACCTTACGGTGAACCCAAAGCTTCGGCTCGTGGCTTGAGCCCCGTTACATCTTCGGCGCGAGAACCCTTATTTAGACCAGTGAGCTGTTACGCTTTCTTTAAAGGATGGCTGCTTCTAAGCCAACCTCCTGGTTGTTTTGGGATTCTTACATCCTTTCCCACTTAGCCACGAATT
>JALRCU010000012.1 GCA_023257195.1 Holophagaceae bacterium | reverse complement strand
AAGCCCCAAGGCTCCTTTGGACCCCTTGGTTAAAGAGTTTATCACTTATGTCTTAAGCAAAGAGGGCCAAGAAATAGTGGTCAAGGATGGCTACTATCCTCTGCCGGCATCAATTGCAGATAGGGAGATTAAAAAAATAAGCAGTAAATAACAGATCTTTTTTTTAAGAAACGGGGAGACAATTTAAATGGTCTCCCCGTTATCTTTTCCACTTCATTGGTACCTTGATGACTCGATCCGCAGATCAAATCACTAGACTTAAAGATCGTATCGCCTCTTATTTTATAAAGGCGGGGGGTATTTTGGTCTTAAGTGCAATGATGGGTATCCTTTTTTTCTTAATTTGGGTTACTTATCCCCTATTCGAATCCACTACGGTCAAGAAAAGTCGCCAGCTCACCAATATTGAGATTGAGAGTATGCTTTCCGATAGTACGGGGTCAGCATCGATTACCTTAGATAAAAAAAATGGGATTTTCTTGATGGACCTTCGAAAGGGAGCCATCCTTTCGAACTCAGTTAATGCGCCCAAACTCCCCTGGTTATCGGCGACCCCCATTAATAGCAAAGGACAGACCCTTGTAGTTGACTCGAATCGAACTATCCACATAGGTACTCTGAAGATTCTGAAGCCGAGTGGTGACACAGATATGGCCGATTGGGTCATTGACGATCAATGGGTTCGCGGGCCCCGTCTACCCGAGGAAATTCAGAAAGTTTTTGATTTTTTTTCGTCCCTTTCGTTTGGATTAATCGAGTCAACCAACTATACAATTGCGGCACGCGACCCTCGGGGCGTCCGTTTTTTATCGTTCACTGTACCTTCTGAATCAATGATGGGTGAGCCGTTGGTGCCATCCGGTATCGAATTCGCAGGTAATGACATGGTCAGGGATGGTCTATTTTCTGATGATGGATCCCGCTTTTTTATCGTCACAGAAAAGGGCATGCTTCAAGTCTATTCGGTAGGTGAAATGACCAAGCTCCTATCTGAAAGGGAATTTAAGGAGCCCTTGAGGACCATATCTTTCTTACTAGGTGGACGAACCCTCCTTGTAGGGGGTGAGAACGGTTTAGTCTCAGCGGTCCAGTGGGTAAGGATAAAGGATACAACCAATAGTGAGGTGTATATCCTTGATGAATATCATAAATATCCTTCGTTAAATGGCCCAGTCCTTGGATTCGCTATCTCTCCAAGAGATAAAAGATTTTTAGCTTGGACTGAAAAAGATTCTTATATAGTTCATGCAACATCGGAAAAAGTTTTACCTTTAAATATCAAAATCGACAGCGGTTATTTTCTACCTAACGGAAAAGGTTTATGGATTCAATCTGGGGCTGAATTAAAAGAATTATTAATTAGCGATAATCATCCAGAAATTACTTTCAGTACATTAACAAAGCCTATCCAATACGAAGGGTACGGCTCCAAAGAATATGTTTGGCAAAGCAGTTCAGCGACGGACGATAGTGAGCCAAAGTTTAGCCTCATCCCGCTAGTCTTTGGCACTCTAAAGGCAACCCTCTACGCCTTAATCTTTGCCATCCCTATCGCGGTATTAGGCGCCATCTATACGTCTCAATTTGCCGGTATGAGGTGGCGGAATTTTATAAAACCATCCATTGAGATGATGGCTGCCCTCCCCTCTGTTGTATTGGGTTTCATCGGTGGTTTAATCTTGGCCCCATACTTCCAAAAGATGTCGGTATCCGTCTTTATCCTGCTCCCTATTTTTCTTGGCATTTTGATTCTGTTAATCCCGGTTTGGCTTATGTTACCGGCAGCTCAAAGACGCAGGCTTTCATCTGGTTCAGAGTTCTTATGGTGCCTACCCTTACTTGTTGCAGCTTATTTTATTTCGATCGAACTTGCGCCACTGATTGAGATGAAATTCTTTTCAGGTAATTTTGTTCAACATTTATTAACAAATTATGACTTAAGATTTGATCAACGAAACAGTTTAGTCCTTGGTTTTGTTTTAGGGTTCGCCGTAATTCCCCTCATTTATACCATTTCGGAGGATGCGCTATCTTCAGTACCAAAATCCTTAACATCAGCAAGCTTAGCCTGCGGCGCAAGCCCTTGGCAGACCGCATGGAGAGTCGTCTTACCGACTGCGAGCCCAGGGATTTTTAGCGCGATCATGATTGGGATCGGACGTGCTGTGGGTGAAACCATGATTGTGCTCATGGCTACCGGTAATACACCCATTATGGATTGGAGCGGCTTTAATGGACTTCGATCGTTAGCGGCCAATATTGCCGTAGAAATGCCAGAAGCACCGGTCATGGGTTCCCATTACCGGGTCCTTTTTCTTTCGGCCCTGCTTTTATTCGTCTTTACTTTTATTTTAAATACCGTCGCTGAAATTGTTTCTTCTAGACTCCGAAGAAAGTACGAGTCGCTATGATTCAAAATCTTAAATCCTACCTAAGATACGGTTCCCCCTTCATCTGGCTAAGCGGGGCTTTCCTGTCCATTGCCTTAATGATGATTGCAGGACTTATCCTATTTATATCCAAAGAAGGGTTAAGGGCCTTTTGGCCATCCCCCATAGCTCAAGTAGAATTAAATGATGGTTCCAAAGTACTTGGCATCCTAACCGACTATGAATCGGCTACTGCAAACGATACGGCCAAATACCAATTTAGAGTAGGAAATCGAGATCTAAACGGCCTTGATTTTAGATGGATTGAGGCCACTTCAATTAAATCGATTCTTTATCCAAAGGATATCGTTCTTGTCGAACGTGAGGAGTATGGTTATCTAATTGGACGTTTCGAATCCCTAGTAACTCGAGATCTTCAGGAACCGATAGTCAACAACCGTATACCTCACTCAGTCATATCCAAGACAGAACAGTTAAGAAGTCAGATCAATGAGATTCGGAAAACAAAAATCGGGAAAATCAATCAGAAAGTTGAGGCAAATAGATTAACTCTTAAATCAAAGATTGATGAAACAACCCGAAGACATATCACAGAAGAAAATCTCTTGTTAGAATCTGAATACCGAGTCCTATCAACTCAACTTGATCAATTAGAGACATCGGCCAATCAGGCTTCAGTGCAAGTTCGAATAGACGATGGCCGAGCTATGGACCTAAAGATTAGGTACATCGTGAGATACTTCGAGCCCAACAATCTTAATTTATGGGGAAAGTCGTTAATTTTTTTCTCAAGAATAAATGAATTTCTCTCGAGTCAGCCCCGTGAATCCAACACCGAAGGCGGGGTATTCCCAGCGATTTTTGGGACAGTGCTCATGGTCCTGATTATGTCGATCCTAGTAGTCCCTTTGGGAGTCATTGCTGCAATCTATTTAAAAGAATATGCTCGCAACAACCTGCTTACGAGGTCGATACGCATTGCGGTCAATAATCTAGCCGGGGTTCCTTCAATTGTCTTTGGCGTATTCGGATTAGGATTTTTCGTATACGGTATTGGAGGTTCAATCGATCAGTTATTCTACAGTAATGCACTACCTGCCCCAACCTTTGGTACCGGGGGAATTTTGTGGGCCTCTTTGACTCTTGCTCTCCTAACGATCCCGGTGGTTATTGTCGCCACAGAAGAATCTATTGCAGCTATTCCTAGGTCGCAGAGAGAAGCAAGCTTAGCGTTGGGTTCAACCAAATGGCAGACCATCACCCACATTGTGTTACCGGGATCTGCACCCGGTATATTGACAGGCTTTATCCTTGCCATGGCGAGAGGCGCTGGAGAAGTCGCCCCCCTCATGATTACCGGAGTGGTAAAGCTGGCTCCCTCCCTTCCCATTGACTCCACATGGCCTTTTTTTCACCTAGACCGAAAGTTCATGCATCTTGGATTTCATATATTTGACGTGGGTTTTCAAAGTCCGAACAGCGAGGCCGCAAAGCCAATGGTCTTTATGACAGCCCTGCTTTTAGTTTTGATTGTCATTTCCCTTAATTTGGCAGCTCTCATTCTCCGCAAGAGGGCAAGAAAGAATCTTGGCGGAAGTACCTTTTAAGGAGGAAAATACCTCATGGTGAATGAACGAATCACTGACAGCACGACCAAGAATGCCACGAACGACAATGAAGTTATATCGATCCAAAACTTCAATTTTTTCTATGGACCGACTCAAGCCCTATTCAATATTGATTTATCCGTTAATCAACATACCGTGATGGCTCTCATTGGGCCTTCCGGGTGTGGCAAGAGTACACTCTTGCGATCTATCAACCGTATGAATGATTTAATCGATGGGGCTTACGTACAAGGTAAAGTTATGGTCAATGGTATTGACATTTACGACAAAAGTTGTGATGTCATCGAACTTCGACGAAACATTGGAATGGTATTTCAAAAATCTAATCCTTTTCCTAAAAGTATCTTTGAGAACGTCTGCTATGGTCTTCGAATTGCGGGCATCACAGACAAAGAGTTCATTGAACAATCCGTAGAACAAAGTTTAAGGGATGCCGGGTTATGGGACGAGGTCAAAGATCGTTTACGAGAAAATGCGATGGGTTTATCCGGGGGTCAACAACAGAGGCTGTGTATCGCAAGAGCACTATGCGTGAAGCCTCAAATTCTACTAATGGACGAGCCCTGCTCTGCGCTGGATCCAATAGCAACGACCAAGATTGAAGAGTTAATTTTTAATCTTAAGAAATCCTATACCATCATCATTGTTACCCATAACATGCAACAAGCAGCTCGCGTTTCTGACTTTACCTCATTTTTTTGGCTTGGAAAATTGATTGAGGTTGGTAAGACTGAAAAAATATTTACTAATCCGTCAATCAAAATAACAGAAGACTATATTTCGGGGAGATTCGGATGAATCAAATACATCTTGATGAAGAACTTCAAGGTTTACGCACGGGATTAGCCATCATGGCAGGCGAAGTAGAGCGCATGGTGGAACTAACAAGGGATTGCTATCTTAAGCGCAATGCCGCCTTAGGCACCACTGTCTTGGATTTGGACCGATCTATTGACATTCATGAAATCGAGTTGGAAAAAAAGTGCCTTGATATTCTAGCCCTTCGAGCCCCCTTCGCCACCGATCTCCGAATAGTCGCCTCTACTTTAAAGATTATTTCCGAATTAGAGCGGATTGGAGACCATTCAGTTAACATATCAAAAAGATTCATCAATATCGTAAATCAACCAAGCACTCTCGATGATAAATGGATCAATGAAATCGGATCTGAGGCTTTGAAACTAGTCAAAAGATCCTTCGATTCTTTCTTATCTAAGAATGTTGATTTAGCTAGATCTGTTATTACGGATGACGATATTGTCGATAAACTCTATGCTAAAACTTACGATGAGGTTTTAAAGATAATGCAAAAGGACCCAGGGGCCGTAGAACGGGGATCCCATATCATCCTGATTATAAAGAATTGGGAACGCATTGCGGATCAAGCTACTAATATCGCCGAAGAAGTTATTTTTATGGTCGAAGGCCATAACGCTAAACACACCTATCTAGACCAACGAGATTAGGCATGCTTCACGCATTTATTGTTGAAGACGATTTTGATATACAACAATCACTTATCCAGGCTTTATCTCGAGAAGGCTTTAAATCAAGTGCTTTTTCTACTGGACAAAAGGCATTGGAGGCCCTCAAATTAGCCGATAAAGACGCCTCGCTCTACCATATCGCTTTGATAGACCTGACCCTACCCGATATGGATGGGCTTGATATATTGCGTTATTTGAGGGGATCTGCAACCCTCAAGAATCTCCCCTGCATTCTGGTTACAGCTAGGACAGAAGAAATCGATCGTGTTATCGGCTTAGAGCTCGGAGCGGATGATTACATATCGAAACCCTATTCCATTCGGGAACTATCAGCTCGCGTGAAGGCCCTTATGCGTCGAACACAAATAGATCCAAACGATACTGCTCAATTAACCCTTCAATGCGGTCCGATTAGGGTTGATCTTTCAAGCCGACAAGTTCATATTAATAAAAAAATCTCTACTGAGTTCACCCGCAAAGAGTTTGAATTACTTGTTTATTTGATAGAGAACCAAGGAAGAGTATTAAGTCGAGAAAAGATCCTCCAGTCCGTTTGGGGACTCGATTATCTTGGTGAAAGTCGGACCATTGATGCTCATGTTAAAAGAGTTCGATCCAAATTGGGAGCATACGGAGATTTGATCGAAACATCGATTGGTGTGGGTTATCGGATGCTGAAACCAGACGATTAGCGAATTACTTCTTGATCCCAATTTGCGCTAGAAGCCATGACCATTGAAACGCTCTTTCTTTGAGGGCATCATAACGTCCCGATGCTCCCCCGTGGCCAGCCGCCATGTTGCACTTCAGAAGCAAGGGCGTTTCATTCGTCTTATAGGTCCTCAACTTGGCGACATATTTAGCTGGCTCCCAATACATGACTTGGCTGTCATTAAGTGAAGTGGTGACAAGAACTGGAGGATAATTTTGCTTAGAGATATTATCGTACGGTGAGTAACTTAACATGTAGTCGTAGTATGTTTTATCTTTAGGATCCCCCCACTCAGTAAATTCTCCGACGGTCAAAGGAAGAGACTCGTCCCACATGGTATTCATTACATCCACAAATGGAACGGCGGAATGAACAGCCGCCCAAAGATCTGGGCGCATATTGGTCACTGCACCCATTAGGAGACCTCCGGCGCTTCCTCCTTCGATCACAATACGCTTAGGATCTACAAATTTTTCTTTAGAAAGCCAAAGCGCCGAATCGATAAAGTCATTAAAGGTATTCATTTTGTTTAGTAGCATCCCTTGATCGTGCCACGCTTCACCCATTTCGTTTCCACCGCGAATATGGGCAAGGACAAAAACTATCCCACGATTCACGAGGCTCAGACGGGCGCTACTAAAACTAGGATCAAGGCCTAGGCCATAGGAACCATAGGCGTAGAGAAAAGCCGGGGATTTACCGTCACGTTGAATTCCTTTTTTATGGAGAATGCTTAAAGGGATTCGTACACCATCTCGCGCAACTGCCCATTGTCGTTCGGTGACATAATCCTTAGGATTGAAGTCTCCGATAATCTCTTGTTGTTTTAAGACTTTCTTAGTCTGAGACTTGAAGTCATATTCGTAAAGGGTGGGTGGCGTAATCATACTTTGGTAACTAAAGCGATAACTAGGCGTATCGTATTCAGGATTTTCGGCACCAGAAAGAGTATAAAGGCTTTCATCAAATTTAAAATCATCCCACTTCTTTCGTTCAAAATCATAAAGTTGAAGTTTAGCTAATGCATTCTGTGTGGTAGATAAAACGGCATACCCTTTAAACAGATCGAAACCCTCAATGAGGATATTGGGATTATGAGCAACAAAGTCGACCCATGATTCCACCTTTGAAGGACTCAGGGTTCTGACAATCTTAAAGTTTTTCGCATTAGCATTAGTTCTGATGAAGAAGGCATTATTTCCATGATCAACGTCGTATTTATGCCCAGTCTTGCGAGGAAGTATGCAGATAGGTGACAAATTAGGGTTTTTGGGGTCTAAAGACCAGTTTTCCCAAGTATCGGTACTGCGAATTGAGACAAAAATAAAGTTTTCATCACTAGATTTATTCAAATAAAGGCTGAATTTTTCATCTTTCTCTTCCATGACAAGATGTGGCTCAGGGTCCTTGAGACTCCGACGCCATACCTGATTTGATCGTTTAGTGACCGAATCTTCGGTGGTGTAAAAGAGGGTTTCTCCATCTGTAGACCAGGTCATCGAGGTGACACGTTCAGCCGTGAAACCAATTAGTTTTCCTGAAGATAAATCTTTAATGGATAAACGATATTGACGAAAGCCCGTTGTATCCATGGTGAAAGCGAGCAAATGGCCATCTTCCGTTATAGTCATGCCCCCCAGAGACGCAAAAGCATGGCCCTTAGCAAGTTCATTGAGATCAAGAAAAACATCTTCTTTCCCACCAGATTTTGGTTTTCTACACATTAGGGAATATTGCTTCCCTTCTTCGGTTCTTGAGTAATAGAGCCAAGAACCCCGTGCGTAGGGTACCTGCATATCCGTTTGCTTGATGCGACCTAACATTTCTTTATACAAGTCCTGGGTGAATCCAGAAATATCCTGTGTCATAAGATCGGTATACTGATTTTCCTCATTCAGGTAATCGATCACTTTTGAATTTGACTTCTCTCTTAGCCAGAACCATGGATCGCTCACGGTTTGCCCATGGCGAATCTCCTCGTGTTTCTGGGTTTTGGCTTTGGGTGGTTGAGTCATGGCTGTTTGTCCATTAATGAAAATCAGGTTAGAGAGTAGAAAAATCAAAGAGCCGAGTCTCATATAATCCAAAGGGCACCCCTACCGTTTTATCTAGTTTAATATACGGCTATCTTCGCAACCCAAGGCTAAATGAAAAAAAGGAGCTAAATGCTCCTTTTTTTCATTTCTACCCTTTAGTGATTTGAATTAAATAAAGAGGGGGGCCATCACCAAGGTTACGGTAGCCAGGAGTTTGATCAGAACGTGGAGGGATGGTCCAGCAGTGTCCTTAAAGGGATCGCCGACGGTATCACCCACAACTGCGGCGGAATGCGTGGGATTCTTTACTTTATTACCCTGCGCGTCCTTGATATATTTGCCGCCAAGTGCGCCTGTCTCAATGTACTTCTTAGCATTGTCCCAAGCTCCACCAGAATTGTTTAGATAAAGTGCCATAAGAATGCCTGTAATGGTTCCGACCATAAGCATGGCTGCAACCGATTCTGCTGCAATATATCGATCGATATCTGTAATAAATACACGGAAAGTTAATCCAACCACTATTGGGGCTAGAACAACTAATAATCCGGGAGCGATCATCTTCGCTAGTGCAGATTTGGTGACAATATCAACGCATGCGCCGTAGTCAGGTTTGAAATCAGCAGGGAACTGAATAATGTCGTTTACCCTGGGTAAGCTGGAAAATTGCCTACGTACCTCAACGATAATACTCTTTGCCGCTGAACCGACTGCGCGAATACACATTGAACTAAATAGGAAAACGAGCATAGCGCCCAACAGGGCTCCAACAAAAACTACTGGCTTGCCCAAGTTGACATCGAGTGTTTCGATTCCCGTATAGTGCTTGATTTCATCAATATAAGCTTGGAAGAGAAGAAAAGCCGCCAAGCCTGCCGAACCAATGGCGTAGCCCTTGGTCAGTGCTTTCGTGGTATTACCGACCGAGTCTAAACGATCGGTCCGTTTTCGGACCTCTTCTGGTTGTTCGGACATTTCAACAATGCCGCCGGCGTTATCGGTAATAGGTCCAAACGTATCCATGGCTAAGATGTACGCAGCCGAAGCCAGCATTCCCATCGTTGCCACCGCTGTTCCAAACAAGCCACCCTCAGGTAGACCACTTGTTTTACCAAGGTAATACGAACTGAGTAAGGCAGCACTTAATGTGACCACCGGCATCCAGGTACTTTCAAAACCTACCGCGGTTCCTTCAATGACGTTGGTGGCCGGACCCGTAGTTGAGGCTTCTGCGATCGCACGGACTGGCCTGTATTTATATTCTGTGTAGTATTGAGTTATAAATACATATATCACTGAAGTTATAACACCAATTACGCCGCATAAAAAGAAATGCCACCAAGCGTTGGGCGCCTGAGGAGAATTGAGGAGCCAATGAGATGCGTAAGCAAACATCGGCAACGCAAGAATCACTGAGATGTAGTACCCACGGTTAAGAGCAGCCATAGGATCTTCATCTTCAGAAGTGAGTTTCACAGAAAGAATTCCAACAATGGAGGCTAAAATCCCAAAAGCCCGAGCGACCAGAGGGAACATCATCACACCTACAACGCCCATACTAAATCCCATTCCATTTTTCTCACTTACTAGGGCTAGTGTTGATCCGAGAATCATTGCTCCAATATTTTCAGCCGCAGTAGACTCAAATAAATCTGCACCACGACCGGCACAGTCTCCAACGTTATCGCCCACTAAATCAGCGATAACTGCTGGATTCCTAGGGTCATCTTCCGGAATACCCGCTTCCACTTTTCCAACCAAATCCGCGCCCACATCCGCTGCCTTCGTATAGATACCGCCGCCCACTTGTGCAAAGAGAGCCACAAAAGAGGCTCCAAAGCCATAGCCCACGATAAGGAGGGGGATGTTTTGAACCGCAATATTAGGATTTACGGACTGGACCAACATAAATAGACCCGCCACACCCAAAAGACTCATAACAACAACCAACATCCCGGAAACAGCCCCGCCTCTTAGCGCTATTTGTAACGCCTCGTTTAAAGAAGTCCGCGCAGCAGCCGCAGTCCGGATGTTAGATCGAATGCTGACCCACATTCCTACATAACCAGCAAACACTGAACAAAGGGCTCCGAGTGCAAAAGAAAGTGCAACCCAAATACCCAACTGCAGAGCGGTATTAACCGGATCGAATTCTTGATGATCTCTAATAAATCCGTAGCCCGCAAATAGTAGGAGGACAAATAATACGGAAAGATAAGCTATGGTTCTGTTCTGGCGTGCCAAAAAGGCCTCCGCGCCATCTTTAATCGCGTCAGATATTTTTCGCATTGCGGGCGTTCCAGTATCTTTAGCCATGACCCATCGAACCAGCCAGGCAGCAAACAGAAGTCCTGCAAAAGTGCAGCCAAGAACGATATACATTAAAGTATTAAGACTGTTCATATCCATAAACTCCTTGAATTTAAGTGTTGCTTGTCAGCGCAGATACAAAAGATTATCTTATCAGACAACCCCTCTATATTAAGGGGTTAAAAAGCATTACTATCGGTCACAGCGGGGCAATAATATAAACGGCGAGTTATGATAGAAGTTTCCTGCAAAAGCATATAAGGAGATTACTTTACGTGAAAGTCCTATCGCATAAGTGGCATTGGCGCTATATGGAATTAGCCAAAAATGTTGCGCTGTGGTCTAAGGATCCCTCAAGTCAGATTGGGTCGGTAGCCGTCGGCGCTAAAGGACAGATCCTATCCCAGGGTTACAACGGTTTTCCCCGCGGGATTGAAGATACAGACGAGCGATTACGGAATCGCCCTACTAAATATCAATACGTAGTTCATGCAGAGATGAACGTAATTTACAACGCAACCTATAATGGAATCTCTTTAGACCGATCTGTTTTATACGTATGGGGACTACCGATCTGCTCTGATTGCGCCAAAGGGATCATACAGGTGGGTATCCGTGAGGTGTATTGGTGTTGTGAAAAGGATATTCCCGATAATTGGAACGAGTCTATGGCATTGACTGCATCAATGTTTAAAGAAGTGGGCATTAAATTCGAGCGTCTATCTCACGAGTCTTCAAATGGCTAAAAAAAATAACCGACTATCGCGAAAACCCCTTGTGGGTCTCATTATGGGTTCTCAATCAGATGCCAGCACCATGCGTCTTGCAGCTCAGATGCTTAAGAAGATGAATGTACCCTTCGAAATGAAGGTGGTTAGTGCCCACCGCACCCCCAATTTACTCTTCAAATACTGTGAATCCGCTGCAGATCGAGGGTTACAAGTTCTTATTGCGGGAGCCGGGGGTTCAGCTCATTTACCTGGTATGGCTGCCTCTAAAACCCATCTACCTGTGATAGGAATTCCCATCTACACCAAACCGCTACACGGGTTAGATTCTCTCCTTAGTATTGTACAAATGCCCAAGGGGATTCCAGTGGCCTGCGTAGCGGTGGGTAAATCAGGAGCTGCCAATGCAGCTCTTCTAGCCATATCGATCTTAGCCTTATCCAACAAGCAGCTTGCATCAAATCTGAAGAGATTTCGAGCTGACCAAACCAAAAAGATTCTAAAACTAAAATCCTTTTAATTTGGGATATTTGTGAACAATGAAGTCGTATTTCATGACTTGGGTCCTGTCCATTACCGTGCCGGTCTTAGAATTCAGAAATTGCTCGAAGAAGATGTTCAAGGGGCCAACCAGCAACATCTCGTAGTTTTAGAACATAACCCTGTATTTACTTTAGGGAAAAATGCTAATCGCGAAAACCTTATTTGGACCGATAAATTTCTCGACGAGAAGCGGATTCAAGTCTTTGAGACTACTCGGGGAGGAGATATTACTTATCATGGACCCGGCCAAATCGTTGTCTATCCCATCCTTAATCTGCAACAGATTGGAATCAATCTTGGAAACTTCGTAAGGGGCCTCGAAGAATCTATGATTCGTACAACTTCTCAATTAGGAATATCCGCACAACAAATCAAGGGAGATTCCGGAGTATGGGTAAGAACGGATAATAAATTTTCCAAGCTAGGTGCCATAGGGTTACACGTATCAAAGTGGATTACGACGCACGGAATTGCATTCAACGTTAGCCCTAACCTTGATCATTACTTGGGTATTAATGCCTGTGGTTTCAAAGATCGAGGTGTTGCAAGTATTGCCTCTTTACTTGGAGACAAAGCGCCTCCCGTTAGTGTAGTTAAGAAGATTTTGATCAGTGAGATTTGTCAGCAGTTCGGTTTGAATCTCCATCAACCCCCTGCACCAACCCGAAGCGTGTCGGTGATCGTCTTTCGAGAGATCACGAAGAAAATTGAGATATTAATGATGAAGCGAGTTCCCGAGGATGGCGGATGGTGGCAAAGCGTTACCGGAATGTTAGATCCGGGTGAATCGTTAACTCAAGCGGCCCTTAGGGAAGTTTTTGAGGAGACGGGGCTGAAAGGCGACTTGATTGATTTAAATTACCAACACACTTTTGTGATTCCAAAAGAACGTCTCGGAAAACCCTATTTATTTAACACAGAACATTGTTTTGCTCTGAGGGTTGGTGCTCCAGAAGCAAAGGTAGTTCTTTCGGAATTCGAGCACGAGGTCTATGAATGGGCGAGCGTTGACAGAGCCAAAGATCTAACTCCGTGGGATGGAATGAGGATTGTGATAGATCGATTATCGGATTTATTAAAGGATTAATTTCCTTACTTTTATCTAAATTTAAAATATAGAGGTACATTTAGATATATGTACACCGATGACCAACTATCTATCCGAGACCTCGCTCGGAATTTTGCACGAAGTGAAGTAGAACCCGAAGCCTCAATGAGAGACCGGGAGAGCCTATTCGCATCAGCTCTGATTCACAAACTTGGCGAAATGGGATTCATGGGAATGATGGTACCCGAGAGTTATGGAGGATCAGGGCAGGATTTAATCTCTTACCTATTAGCGTTAGAAGAAATCGCCTACTGTGATGCCTCACTAGCTGTTGCTATGAGTGTAAATAATTCAGTAGTCTGCGGGCCAATTTTATCTTTTGGTTCTGAGGAACAGAAGAAGAAATATTTACCAGATTTATGTTCCGGACGAGCCTTGGGATCTTTCATGCTGAGCGAACCGAACGCAGGTTCTGATGCAGCTTCACTCCAATCGAAGGCAACCAGAATCGATGGCGGTTGGATCCTAAATGGCTCTAAAGCTTGGATCACCAACGGAGCGTACGCAAAATACTTCATAGTGATGGCGGTCACCAACCCTAGCCTTGGAAAAAAGGGGATATCGGCATTTGTCGTCGAATCAGGACACAAAGGCCTCATCCTTGCTCCGGCCGAAAAAAAAATGGGGCTTAAATCTTCGAATACCGTCATGGTAACCCTCCAGGATGTTTTTGTTCCCGAGGAGAACCTCCTAGGCCCTGAAGGCGCCGGGCTTCAGGTTGCCCTTGGTGGTCTCGATGAAGGACGAGTCGGGATAGCAGCCCAAGCTCTCGGAATTGCACAACGAGCAGTCGATGAATCAATTAAATATTCGAAAGAACGAACCACTTTCGGGAAACGAATTGGTGACCATCAATCCATTTCAACCTACTTAGCAGAAATGGAATCCAAAGTACAAGCCTCTCGTTTATTGATATATCGTGCTGCTTCAAAAATTATGAATCATCAAAAAGCAACCCTTGAGTCAGCCACGGCTAAATTATTTACGACTGAGAATGCCGTATGGATATGCGACAAAGCCGTCCAAATACATGGGGGTTATGGGTACACCAGCGACTATGTGGTGGAGCGCCTCTATCGTGATGTTCGAGTTACAACAATTTATGAAGGAACCTCAGAGATTCAGCGTATTGTCATTGCTCGAGAGTTGCTCGGTAAATAGGCCTTTGAGGACTGCTTTTTGGCCAATGAGCAACCCTAAAGGTCCTTTCGCCGCTTTCTAAAGTTCTAATTAAATATCCTAATACCTCAAGGGCTATACTGAAGAATCACAGTTTATCCGACTACTTTGAGGAACATAATTCTATGAAATCGCGATCAGCCTTCTTTGCCTTTTCAGCCCTTCCAATGATGATTGTCTCTGCCCAAGAGCCTATCAAAAGCGAGCCCTTGAAGTTATCGTTATTCGATGCAGTGCAAACTTCTTTAAAAAATAATTTACAAGTTGGAATTGCTAGAAATATTCGTGCAGCCACCAAAGCTAATGAACTAATACAAGATGGCGCTTTCGATTTTAACTTCATTACATCCGACAATTATTCAAAGATCCAGTCGGCTAGTATTTCCAATAGCACCATTCAGAACTCACCATCCACTCTTATTACAACGGAAACAAATTCGACCAGAAAATCTCGATCCCTGACGGCTACTCTTTCCAAAGCCTTCATTTGGGGGGGGACTTTTCAGGCTAATTACCTCGGCCCCAATTACAATTCTTCGATTGTAAGTGGTACTCAAACTATTACGCCAATTTCCAGCCCCTCTATAACATCACCCTTTGGACCTCTTCCTGCAAGCCCCTTCCCTTATACCGGATCGTTCAGCGCATCCTATACTCAGAGCCTCCTTAAGGGGTTTGGCCCCCGTTCTGCCGCAGCTAATTATCTTGTGAGTCAAAATAACTCAATTGCCTCCGACTATACATTTCAGCAGTCAATTATTGCCCTGGTCTCATCCACAGAAAATCTTTACTGGGATCTGGTATTTGCAACACGAAACTTCCAGAACAAAAAAGCATCATTAAATTTAGCTCAAGCGCAGCTCAAAGAAAGCAAGGTTCGGGTTGAGGTTGGAATTCTCGCTCCAATCGAAGTAACGTCCGCTGAAGCACAAGTCGCTCTACGCGAGCAGGATATCATCACCGCTGAGGCTCAGTATTTAAATGCAACCGATGCTCTTTATCGTGCCCTTTACCCAACTATCCAAGATCGTCCCTCTGGTATTATTCCAACTGATGTGCCTACCGTCGAACCACTTGTAGGCGACCCTATCTCGGCAATTGACCTAGCAATTCAGAATAGAGTTGAATTAAAGGTAGCGGAACTCGATCTTAAATCTAAAGAAATCCTTAAAAGCAATGCATTCAACCGAATGCTTCCACAACTAGATGTGAGCGTGGGCATAAACGAGAATTCTGCAACGCGATCAACACCCACATTGGTACGAGAGGACTTAACTAGTAAGCGGTATCCGGGCTATAGTTTTGGGGTCACGTTCTCGATTCCTCTATTAAATCGTGCAGGTAGAGGGAGCAATGCTGTTGCCAATGCCCAATATAGACAGAGCGAACTCAATCTTCAAGACCTCAAATTAAGCATTCGACTTCAAGTAGAACAAGCTTTTAGAAATGTTGATGCGGCATCAAGAGGCGTAAATGCAGCTCAGAAAACTAGATTATTCACTCAGCAGGACTTTGAAGCAGAGCAAAAGAAATTTCAGAATGGTATGAGTACAAACTTTCTTGTTCAATCGAAGCAAAATACCCTAGATGCATCGATAGCTAATGAATTACAGGCACAAATCAATTACGCTAAGGCCAAGACAGCACTTGAACAAGCGCAAGGAACCCTGCTCCAGGCGCGCGGACTCGAAATCAAATAGTTAACTGAAAGCAGAGATTCCGGTTATCTCCTCGCCAACAATTAATGTATGCATATCATGTGTACCTTCATAGGTATAAACGGATTCCAAGTTGGCCATATGCCGCATGACGGGGTATTCATCTAGTATTCCATTAGCTCCCAAAATCGTACGCGCTGAACGACATACATCGAGGGCAACTTTAACATTATTCATCTTGGCCATAGAAATTTGTGCAGGGGTAATCTTATGGCTATCCTTAAGTTTTCCTAACTGGAGTGCGAGTAACTGGCCTTTGGTGATTTCAGTGACCATTTCGGTAAGTTTTTTTTGTTGCAATTGAAATCCAGCGATAGGACGATCAAATTGCTTTCTATGCAAGGCATAATCAAGGGCTGTTTCATAGCACATCTCAGCTGCTCCGAGAGCCCCCCAAGCAATGCCATAGCGAGCTTGAGACAAGCAACTCAGCGGAGCTTTGAGACCTCGAGCTTCCGGTAAGAGCGAAGTCTCTTCATCAACAAGAACATCCTCAAGGATTAATTCGCTGGTTACGGATGCCCTGAGACTCCACTTCCCCTTCATAAGGACTGATTTAAAGCCGGGGGTTGACGTTGGAACAAGAAAACCCCTAACGCCCTGCTCAGTCTGTGCCCACACAACAGCAACATCAGAAATACTTCCGTTCGTAATCCACATTTTTGTCCCGTTAATCAACCACTTGCCATTACTCTGTTTAACTGCCTTAGTAAGCATTCCGGAAGGATTAGATCCGAAGTCAGCTTCAGTAAGACCAAAACAACCTACTTTCTCCCCAGAGGCAAGTAAGGGGAGCCAATAGTCTTTTTGCCTATCGTTGCCATACTGAAAAATAGGCCACATCACGAGGGAACTCTGTACCGAGGCAACCGAGCGAATACCAGAATCGCCTCGCTCTAATTCGTACATTAATAGGCCATAGGAGATAGCAGAAAGATTAGAACAACCGTATTTTTCAGGAAGCGTAGGTCCAAAAAAACCTAGGCTACCCATCTTGGAAATAAGGTCATGAGGAAAGGTCTGATCTTGGGCATGTTTTTCAATAATGGGAAGAACTTCCTTATTTACAAACTCTCGGGCTGATTGCTTGACCAATTTCTCCTCATCTGTGAGATGCAGCTGAAACAGCATGAAGTCAGTTGAAAATGAACCGGAGTGTGAGGTAGGCATAATTAATTATCTCCTGATGATCTATTTGAGCGTTTAAGGTCCCAATTTAGTGGTATCGGTGCCGCTTCCGACCTTTCATGACATTTTCGGCAGCGAGCTTCGTAGAGATCAGATGCGCCAACGAGGACTCGATCTGATGAATTTACTAATCGTTGGGTACGAGTCCCTAAACCACCACATTGCATGCAGACCGCTTGAAGTTTTGTTACAAACTCTGCTTTCGCAAGTAAAAGGGACATGACCCCAAATGGCTCTCCAAGATAATCTTGATCAAGTCCAGCAAGAATGACTCGGTGTCCTTTATCAGCCAAAGCTTCCACTATTGAAACAAGTCCCTCATCGAAGAATTGAGCTTCATCGATAGCGACCGTAGTTATTTCATGATTTATTTTTTCGATGAGTTGTGTGGAGTTTAGAATTGGAATGGCCCTAAAAAACTTACCTTCATGGGTAGATATTTCTTCTTTTTTTGATCGAGTATCTAAGATGGGTTTAAAAACCTGAACGGGCTGTTTGGATATCACCACCCGATTTACCCGACGAATCAATTCTTCAGATTTACCTGAAAACATCGGTCCACAGATCAACTCGATGGTTCCTGACGTTTTTGACATGACCATCAGATTGGCCTCAAATTTAAAGGGGAGAAATACCGTTGGGAAGTCATATACAATACTACTAGGAGCCCTGCTCCATCCCAAGAATCTATAGATTGAGGCGTCTGTGATTAAGAAAATGATCCTTTTGACTTCCCTTTTCCTGGCAGTCTCTTTGACTGCTCAAACCGGTCGAATTTTGGGTAAAGTAATCAATTCGAAGGGTGAGCGAATTCCAAAAGCCAAACTGGTATTACGGTTGGCGTCTAGAAATCTGTCTAAAACTATCTATGCTGACGAAAAAGGGGCTTTCTTTCAAGTGGGTCTCGAGCCACAGCTTTTTGAAGTTACAACGACAGCCGAAGGTTATCAGCCTACGAGAGAGCAGGTCAAAATAGACCTATCGGAGCCTGTCCAGTTAGATATCACCCTTTATCGTATAGGTGAAGATCGCCCAGCTCAATTGGGTGGAGTTCGATATGGCGCTACCGCGAATCGTGATATTCAAAATGAAGCATTCGTAAAAGAAGAAAATCCAGAAAGCAGTACTTCTTCTGACCCAGCAATGAAACTAGATACAGAATCACGTCAGTTTTTCAATCAAGGTCTTCCTCTGTATAGAGAAAAAGATTTCAAAGGAGCCGTCGACCTATTTTCTAAGGCTTACCAAGGAATGAGCGCAGCATTGCAGTCCATGAAAGATGAAGCGATAAAGAATGAATTATTAACCTTGCTGCCCAAAGTCAAGAAAGCTTATGCTATCTCCTTATACAGTTCTGGTAATACGAAAGAAGGCACTGTACTTCTCGCTGAAATTGCCGATTCTGAGCCCGACAATAAAAGCAATGCCGATATTTTTGACATGCTTGTTCGTCACTATGAGTCAGCAAAGGATAATAACAACGCGACAAAATATCGATCATTTCTCGAAAAAGCTGTAGGACCTAGGCCTGAGATCGCCTATAACGATGCTGTGGCTGCCTTTAATGAAGGAAAAACAGGCGAAGCGCGTACAAAAGTTCTCAAGGCTATCAGTGCCGATCCAAATTTTGCTGAGTCCTATTGGCTTCTCGGGATGTTGGAATACAGCAGTGGCAATATCCCTGCCGCAAAAAATAACTTTAAGAAATATCTAAGCTTAGAACCGAATGGAAAATATGCTAAGGATATTAGACAAGAACTTAACGGTATGTAATTTAGATTTCTATTTGAAGTTCGATAGGGCAATGGTCTGATCCCATGTCATTCGCATGAATAGATGATTTTTTGACTCGCCCTAGAAGAGATTCCGAGATAAGGAAAATATCAATTCTCCATCCAGCATTACGAGCTCGAGCACCGATACGATTACTCCACCAGGTATAGATATCTTGGCTTCTGGGATTTAGATGACGGTGAATATCCACAAGCCCAGTGCTTAAATACTGCCTGAAGTCCTCCCTTTCTTCGTCGGTAAAACCAGGACTAGAAGTATTAGCCTCCGGATTATAGAGATCGAGGGGCTCCGGAGCCACATTCAGGTCTCCTACAACGATAATATCGTGGCCTAGGGCTTGATGATGCTGAACCCTACGAACCACTTGACTCGAAAAAGCACGTTTGTAGTCGAGGCGCTTGAGAGAATCTGATGCGTTAGGAAAATACCCTGATAGTAAGAGGGTCTTGCCCAATAAGCCCTCAATTAAACGACCCTCCTGATCTATCTCTGGAATGCCCAGAGTCGATTGGGTTATCACTTCAAGACCTTTTCTAACGAATAGAGCTGTACCCGAATAACCTTTTTTAATTAAACATGAATGCCAGGTGACTTGATATTCATTTTCAATCAGCTGACGAACACTAAGATCAATTTCATGCCATTCAGAACGAATTTCTTGTAGGCAGAGAATATCTGGGTTTCTTAATTCAAGCCAACCCATAAAATTTTTTTTTAAAATACTTCTGAATCCATTTACATTCCAACTAAAGATTGAAACATGAGACATAAATAAAAACTCTAACGAACCACAAAGCCAGGCTCTGCACTAGAAGGAATTTCCATGAGAAACGGCAAGGTGTTATGTCCCGAAGCCGCCATCACCATACCTCGGCTTTCTATTCCCATTAATTTTCTTGGGGCTAGGTTGGCGATAACAACGATTTTTTTATTGATGAGGCTCTCTGGATCATAAGATTTTCCAATCCCCGCCACGATAGTTCTTTTTTCCATGCCGAGATCAACTAAAAGCTGGAGTAACTTATCACTTTTGGGCACTCTAGATGCCTCCAATACGAGACCCACTCTCAAGTCCATCTTGGCGAACTCGTCGAAAGTAATTTCGGGTTTTAGGGCCTCAACTTGAAAAGCTTCAGAAGATTGATCTTCAAACTCGTTCATATACTCTCCTTGGATTTCTCGATTCTTTGAAATAAGGGGCTAAAAGTAGCGAGTGTAATTGGAAGCTCTGCATTTAAATCGAGATCTATGAGATTAATTTGACCGAGGGGGTCTTGATAACCCATTTGCCTAAGAATAGAGAGGGACATTTGAGGCATGATCGGATGAATTAAAACGGCTGTTGCTCTGAGTATTTGCACGAGAGTATAGAGACAATCATTGACTTCTAAAGATTTGCTTTCGTCTTTTGCCAAAACCCAAGGTTTTTTTTCTGCAATGAAGCTATCAGCGATTCTGAGCAGTTGCCACCAGGTCTCAAGGGCTGTGTGTATATTATTTGACCGAATCCCAGAGAGAGCATCATGTAGTTTCTTTTCGGCGGTCTGATGCAATTCGAAAGTTTCTTTATCGCTTATGGGTAATCTAGGGACTGGAAGACGAGATCCTAGATATTTCTGAACCATTGTAAGAGAGCGAGATAAAAGATTGCCTAAACCATTTGCAAGATCAGCATTAAGACGGTCAATGAAGGCATCGTCCGTAAAAGCACGATCATTGCCTACTTGCATATCCCTGACAAAAAAGTATCTCAGGGGTTCAGATCCATAGATGAGTAATCGATCGGGAGTCACGATATTTCCCTTGGACTTACTCATTTTGGAATCATTCATGAGCCACCATCCATGAGCAAGGATTTCTTTCGGTAATGGAAGATTTAGAGCCATAAGAAAGGCGGGCCAGTAAACGGCATGGAATCGAAGAATATCTTTCCCAACGATTTGGAGATCAGGGGGGAAATGGGACTGGGCCCCTGTAAGATAATTTAAAAGTGCATCAAACCAAACATAAACGACGTGTTCAGGATCTTGTGGGACAGGAATCCCCCACTTAACAGTATTTCGACTCAAACTGAGATCTTGGAGACCCCCTTTAACAAAACTTTTTACTTCGTTGAATCTGAACTCAGGAGTAACAAAGCGGGGATGGGACTCATAAAAGTCCAATAGACGCTGTTGATAAGAAGATAACTTAAAGAAATATGTATCTTCTTTCAGGTGCACAAGATCACTGGCAAGTCCTTGCTCTTCCATCTCCTTCAACTGAGATGAAGGAACAAATGCCTCTTCGGATATTGAATACATACCCTCATAAGAAGCTTTGTAGATGTCTCCTTGATCAATAAGTTTTTGGAAAAGAGTCTGAACGTTCGTGACATGGTCTTTGTCGGTTGTTCGTATAAATCTTGAGTATGTGATACCGAGTTTTGCCCAGAGATCTTGATAATTTATTACCATCTCATCTGCTAAAGCTTGGGGGGTTAGACCTCTACTTTTAGCTGATTTTTCACATTTTTGTCCATGCTCATCGGTCCCGGTTAAAAAAAAGACTTCGTCGCCCATTAACGATCGGTATTTTGATATGACGTCGGCTAATACCGTCGTGTAAGCATGGCCTATATGGGGCTTATCGTTAATGTAATATATAGGTGTGGTAATAAAGAATTTTTGACTCAGAGAAACTCCTACTTAGCTGGATCAATAACCTGAGCCTCAAGAATACGATCCCCCTGGTTAATGCTCATCACTACGTCGATATCGGATTGGCTCACACAGCGACCAAAAACAGTATGAACGCCATCTAAATGACTTACATTCGACGAGGGACCATTGACGATAAAAAACTGACTCCCCCCCGTATCCTTACCTGCGTGAGCCATTGAGAGGGCCCCTTTTTCGTGACGATGGGGATTGTTTTGGGTTTCACATTTTATTTTCCAGCCTGGACCGCCCGTTCCTGCCATACCCGTGGCTCCTTCGCGGGTATTGGGACATCCTCCTTGAATCACAAAATCCCGGATCACTCGGTGGAAAGAGAGCCCGTTGTAAAAACCCTCTAAAACAAGCTTTTTGAAGTTTGCGGTTGTTAACGGCGCTTCAGCCTCAAAAAGCTCAAGATTGATGCTCCCTCGGGATGTTTTTAATAAGATAAACGACATGATTACCCCCCTTTAACTTCTATAATTATCTTATCCTCTTTTTCATCCTCATCCCCTTTGCATCACGTCTTAGGAGCCCAAATGCGACCAATGATCCTAAAGGGTGTTTTTGTTTTGCTTTTATTAGTATTTCACTTGAACTGCTCGTCCAAGATCAGCCCACAATTTTCCAAACAAGAGATCCTACCTCCCGGAACCTTGGTACTTCAATTCTCAAAAAAGATAAAGGGGCCTATCGACCTCAATATCGACGGGGTAAGAATTAAAGTAGACCAATCGGGTAAAGGGGGTGATACGTTAATCATCACCGGCCTAGAGCCCACAGTGCATCGATTCACTATTGCTAGTCCTAACGATGCCTTTGGCCCTAGTTCTTCTGATGTCGTTCTGCCTGATGACCAAGGTATCGTCGTGCCCGTCTTCAGCCAATCTTTCGAAGCCATTCTTTACGGAAACTACTCAACACCTGCTCCCGCAGATAATCCCTCAAATATCAAAGCTACTCTCAGAAAACGCTAGGCATGATCCAGGCAGTCCTATCAAAGGGCGAGCATACACTCTCGGGTTCGGGAACCCTTTTAGACCTATGTATTAACCATGCTATTCCTCTATCATCAAGTTGCAGAGGTCGAGCAATTTGCGGAAAATGCATCGTTACCATCCACGAAGGCCAAAACCAATTACCGGCCCCCTCAGAACTTGAAGAATCTAAGCTTATACAACTCAAATGTCCCGAAAATACCCGACTAGCTTGCCAAGTACACGTCGACGGGGAAACCTCCCATTTGAAGATCAGTACGCCCTATTGGTAAAAAATCAGTCAATCAACCTACTTCGAAGTTCTTTTCCTAACTTGAAGTAGACCACACGTTTGGGAGGAACTTGAATCGTTTCTCCACTTCTGGGATTTCGTCCCTGTCGAGCTTTTCGGTCACGTAGGCGAAAACTTCCGAAGCCCCGAAGTTCAACTCCATCTCCTTTTTTTAGAGAGTCGACAATGGTCTGAAGAAATGCATTTAAAAGAATTTCTGCCTCTTCTTTAGCGACGGGAAGCTTATCCATTAAATGCTTACATAAATCGGCTTTAGTAATCGTAGTGACGTTATCAAACATATCAAGCAACTTTCAGTCGGTACTGTGGGGAAGAAGTAAAGGGTCGGGCTGTTTGACTCTAATTAACTCCCAAGACCGGTAATCGTCAAGATTAAAGTTAGAAATAACATCAATTGAGCCGCTCGGAAGGGGGGTTTCTCATAGATTAAACAGCCAATCGAGCAAGAAACGTGGGCCTTCACCCGTTGGGCCATACGGGCGATAATCTCTTTCACGACTAGACCAACACCCTGCTAAATCAATGTGGGCCCAGGATGAATGCCGGACAAATTCTTGAAGAAACAGCCCCGCGGTGATGGTCCCACCCCAGCGAGTACCTGTAATATTTTTGACATCAGCGAGTGGGCTTGCGATCAATTCTCGGTAGTCATCCACAAGAGGAAGTTGCCAGATCATTTCGCCGCAGGTCGAGCCAGAGTCAATGAGCGCATTAACTAATTTTTGATCATTGCCCATGATAGCGTTGACCCCATCCCCCACTGCTACGAGTGCAGCACCGGTCAGCGTTGCCATGTCGATGATATGATCCGGCTTGAGATCAGATGCGTAATCTAAAAGATCGGCTAAGACCAACCGACCTTCAGCATCCGTGTTGAGGACTTCAATGGTCTTACCACTACGACTCCTAAGAACGTCACCGGGCTTATAACTGTTTCCGTCGGGCATGTTCTCCACTAAACCCATTAAGCCCGTGATCCATACGTCTGATTTTAAGCGCGAGGCGGCAACCAAAGTGGTAAATACGATCGCCGAGCCAATCATATCGTCCTTCATGGTTTCCATACTTGAGGCATCTTTCAGGGAAAGGCCGCCTGAATCGAAACAAACCCCTTTTCCAACTAGAACGACGTGCTTAGTCCATTTCTTAGGTTTATATTCTAGTTTCACAACCCGGGGGGTTTTTATGCTTCCTTGTCCTACACCCAAGACTGAATGAAAAGCATGTTTTTTAAGATATTCAGGATTCCAAATCTCACATTTTACTCCTGCCTTAGTGGCTTCATTCTTGACTAAACGAGCGTAAGATTCTGGATAAAGATCGCAAGGAGGCATGGAACCTAGATCACGCACACGATGGCAAGCTTCAATTCCAACACTGATTCCTTTTAGGGCTTTTTCGAAGCCGGGCAGACTATGATTGGAAAAATACTCAATACTTTCGAATGACTTCCCTTTCTTCTGTTTAGTTTTATATAGAACAAAATCATAATTGCCTAGCATAAGGCCTTCGAGTGCAGCAATAGCTAGGGATAATTCGGTGGATTCGAGATTATGCTGTAGGGCAAGGCTCTTAAAGTTTCTTTTTAAAAGAGTACGACTTGCTGTACCTAAAGACTTACGGATTCGATCTGAGGTTAAAGACTTTTTATCGCCTACTCCTACGAACATGACCCATCGAAATGATAAACCAGAGGTCATCATTAAAATTGATTCCTTGAGTTCCGCTTTAAATCCTTCCTTATCAAAAGCGATCTTAGAGAGTTTCTTGATTTCTGGATGGAGGTTATTTGTCGATGAGTTTTGTACCATCGGAACTACAAGGCAATCACCCTTAAAAGTGTCTATGCTCGTTTTACGAATAGAAATAGCGGTCATAAAGTCTCCATTTAATTAGTTTAACCCCAGATATATCTAGGCAGCCGTTGAACGACTCACGAGTTGCTGAAATCGCTCGAACAGGTGCGCTCTGGGACCCTTGGGGATGGTTTTTAATTTCATCAAAGCTTGATCGGGTGTTCGCCCGCCTTTTTTTTGGTTACAAGTCAAGCAACATCCCACTAAATTTTGCCAAGTGGTCTGACCTCCTTGGCAGGACGGGATGACATGGTCAACCGTAGTCGCTTTATTGGAACAACCCTCGTATTGGCAGACATGTCGGTCGCGCTTTAAGACACGACGTTCGAGACGACCCATCAGTAACTTACTCTCGTTGCAGGCAACAGCGGATGGAAATACGATCAATTCGATCGCACCATCGAGGGAAAATCGTTTTTCAAAGTTTGAGGGATTTAAGATGTGGGCCCGACCTGTGACCACAGCACAAATGGCTTTTCGTCGTGTGAATTCTTGCATAGGAAAATAGTTGCGATCTAAGGCAATAACTTCACCGGGTCCATACTTGTCGCGTTTCATAGTTTTAAGGGTATCTGTTTAACCTCGAATATACAGGTCTTTTGAATAACCACCAATGTGAATTTTTATTGCGCTAACCATGAATTATGGAACGCTGATCCCCTTTATATTCAAAAGTGAGGATTTGAGATTCTTTTGGCCAGAGAGAACCCGCTACCTCAGCCCATTCAATCACTAGATAGTCATTGGGAGATAGCAATTCATGAAGGCCTAAGTCCATCACCTCGTTTGGTGTCAAGCGGTAGAGATCTAAGTGGTATAAGGAACATGAATTAGGAAGATTATATCGATGCAAAATGGCATAGGTTGGCGATGCAACGTCATTAGGATCGCCACCTAAACCTTCAAGAAAACCCCGAACCCAGGTAGTTTTACCGGATCCCAAAGGTCCATTAAGTAACCAAGTTCTATAAGGGGCTAGAGTCGACTCTTTTGCACAGCGTATACCAAACTCTATGGTTGATTGAGGTGAAGGCATCAAGAGTATGGACATGAATTTAAGACAATAGGAAACGTTTAAGGACGCGAGGATAAAGATCTAATTCTAGATTATAAACTTTTTTTTGTAATGTCTCCGCAGTATCAGAATCATCCACATCGACAATGCTATAGTCTAGGATTTTTCCTCTATCCAATTCATTATCGATGAGGTGAACCGTGCAGCCGGTTTTATTCACACCGCTTTGGATTACGGCTTCATGGACCTTCAAGCCATACATTCCCCTGCCCCCAAAGAGAGGAAGCAAGCTTGGGTGAATATTGAGAACCTTACCGATCCAGTCTTGTGGAACTACCAACTGTTTGATCCATCCGGCAAGGCAAACGACATCAACGAGGTGCTCCTGACATGCTTCAAAGCATTGCATCGAAAGCACGTGGGGGTCCTTGGTTTTATCCCAAGGGACAACTCTCAAGGGAATATTGTAGGGAGCTAGCCTTGCAATTCCTTGGGCCACAGGATTAGAGCAAAGCAGTAAAGCGATGGTGTAGCCACCGATGATCTCCGAGGATTTAATTAAATTCTCGGCTCCCCCGCCTTGACCACTAAAAAAAATGGCTACGCGCTTTATGTCTGACATGCAACCACCAAAGAAGTCAAAACAATATCTTCAACGGAACAGCCTCGACTTAAATCACTGACGGGCGCAGGAAACCCATGAAGCAACGGGCCCAAAGCTAACGATTGAGAAGTATGCTGCATGATTTTGTAGCCAATATTACCGGCATTCAGATCCGGAAAAATAAAAATATTCGCATTCTCTTTCATGATTTTATCGAGTCCCTTTTGTGCTCTGACGGATTGACTTATTGCAGCATCAAATTGAATCTCGCCTTCTACTTCCATTAAAGGGTCGTGGATTTTTAAGCGCTCTTTGAGAAATCTCATTTTATGTGCAGATGGATGAGTTGAACTTCCAGAGGTACTAAACGACAGAAGGGCTATTCGAGGAGCCTGATGAAAAAACTCTTTCATGAGGCCTTGCGCCCTAAGAGTGATTTCAAAAAGCTGGTCTTCGGTGGGCTCAGGAATGACTCCACAGTCAGCAAAAATGGCTAGGCCCTCCGATGCGAAGTCCTGATCGGGGTGGATCATAACGAATGAGCTTGTGGCCCATGAGGTTTCATTTTTGAGCCCAACAATCGATAAGAGACACTTGATAACATCGCTAGTCGAAACAGAGGCTCCTGCAATCAAACCATGACCTACCCCTTGTTTCAACAGGTAGGCACCGAATGCGAGAGGATCCTCAAGTAAAGTAGTTTTTTTAGGTTCTAACTTGGGATTTGTAGATAGGAAATGAGACCAACTTTTTTGATAAATAGAATCAGTAGGGCAACCGTATTCTGATCCGTCAAGGCAAATATCCAAGGAGTGTGCTTGTTTCAGAATCTCCGAGGAATTACCGACCAAAATAGGTTTTATCGAAGAGGAATTCAAGAGAAAAGCGCAGGCTTGAAGAACCCGTACATCTGAGGTATCGGTAAAAATTAATTTTTTAGATCGATGATCGAGTCGAGATAGAAGAAAATTCAACCAGCGTTCATGTGTGGGTTTGAACTCAAGTTGAATCACGCCCTCACCAAGGAGTCAAAGGGGATAGAAAAAGGACAAGCTTCTTAAAGGAATAGCTATTGGGATTTCCGGGAACCGATAAGAGTAGGTTCTCTTTATCTTGGACTTGCCAATTAAGCCAACCCTTCTCGAGCGTTACCTGATTAAATTGGGGGATGTACTTAAGAATGGCCGGAGATTCCTCTAGGATTCCTAGCTCTTTCATTTGAATAAAATCTGAATTTTCATTGAACCGATAAGAAAAAAATACTTGGCACATGACTTTACCATTGTAACTTCGCTCGGGTGTGGGTTTGTCCAAGATCAATAGATCTAAATTACCTATTCGATATAATGCTTCTTTGCCGGTTCCTATTTGCCGAGGAACCTTAGTTAGGTGCGCTTTCTGGTGATCGCTTAGGGCACCCTCATCAATCGAAATAAAAAGATCTCGAGGATATGCTAAGTCTCTTTGTAGTAATAGTTTGGCGTGAGAACTAAAAAGGGCTCCAGTAAACTCGGAATATTGATTAAAGAAAAAAGGGCCATAAAAATAAAAGGCCCAAGTGAGGGACTTGAGGGTGGCCCAAATTAAAAAAAGTTTTAAGAGTCGTTTGGTCATCTCTCTAGTTTACGATTTGGGCGGAGGGGCGAAGGCTATCAATCTCTTCTCGGAAAAAAACTCAAGAGCCCAGCGGGGACCCTCGATCCCTACCCCGGAGGCCCCAACCCCACCGAAGGGGGCGCTGTCGACTCTGTAGGTAGGAGGTAGGTTAATCATGACTCCCCCGGCCTGTAGGATCTTTTCAGCCAAAAAGAGGCCTGACACTGCGTTGGTGTAGGCTGACGATCTGAGTCCATAGCGAGTTGTTTTTGCCTGACGAAGGCCCTCTTCAAAACTAGAAACTGACTGAAGTAAAACTACAGGCCCAAACACTTCTTCCGAACAAATTTCAGAAGAAGGTGGAACATCAACTAAAACATGGGGAGGGATGAAGGATCCAACTCTTGGTCCTCCCAGGAGGCACTTGGCGCCAGTTCGGACAGCTCCAGATATCCATGCCTCAATTCGTTTCGCGCTATCTTCATCGATGACAGGTCCAATGACGGTTTCGGGAAGATTGGGATCACCGACGGGTAATTTAGTTATTTCCTCAAGAAATATCTTGGAAAAATCATTATATATTTTTTCATGAATATAAATGCGTTGGGCACTACAACAACTTTGGCCAGCATAAGAATTGGCAGAAATAGCAAGTTGCATAGCTACGGCCCGGAGATCAATGTCCTGATCGAGGACCACGGCGGCGTTACCCCCAAGTTCAAGGGTGATCTTCTTATTCCATAAGATTTTTTGAAGATGCTGGCCTACACGCTCAGACCCAGTGAAACTAACGGCTTTAATTTCGGGGTGGAGTGCTAGAGATTCAACCTCCTCAGGGTCTGATGAGAGAACTTGAACGAGGTCTGTACTCAGATGAGATTTAAGAAGCGCTCGGTGCAGCGTGCTCAGAAGAAGTTGGGAAGTTCGGGGGGCCTGGGGACATGGCTTCCAAAGAACTGAATTACCTGCAGCAAGCGCAGGAGCTAATTTATGGACTGCTAAATTGACGGGGAAATTGAAGGGGGTAATTAACAGAACCGGACCTAACGGAAAAAATTTCAAGCTTCCCCGGGCTTCGCTTCCTCCGGGCAACAGATCTACGACTACGTCCTCAGCGTTGAATCCGGCATAAGCTTCAAGGGTGCTTTCGATTAACAAAATCGATCTCTGGACTTCAGCCCTTGCCAGTGTGATGGGTTTACTTACTTCATCCGTGATTAATTGGGAGAGATCACTGCTTTCTCGAACCAACTCCCTCGACCAATCTTCAAGAAGTTTTTTTCGAACTAAACGCGATGAGAACTCCCACGTAATAAACGCATCCTTAGACTGTTTAATGAGCGTTGCATTCATACGTTGTTACAGCTTTCACCAAGAAGGACGGAGACAAATTAGTACCTTGAAGCATAGTATGGAATAATTATTTATTCCCTAAAGCCACCTTAGCTCAGTTGGTAGAGCATCGGATTCGTAACCCGAAGGTCGCCGGTTCAATTCCGGCAGGTGGCTCCACTTATTATTTCATCGAGGGAAGTCTTTCGCGAGTTCCATGCGGAGACTCTTTAAAAGAAAGCCCCACATATCAGCATATTCACCCATAGCCATATCCATCGATTTGCCGGCGCCATGGCCCGCGCGCGTTTCAATTCGCATCAGAACTGGGTTCTCTGAGGCTTGGCTGTATTGAAGTTGAGCGCCAAATTTATAACTATGTGCTGGAAATACTCGGTCATCACGCTCGGCTGTTGTGATTAATGTGGGAGGATATTTAACGCCGTCTTTAATTTTGTGAAGGGGAGAGTAGGACATCAAATTTTCAAAACCCTCAGCTGTTTCGCTAGACATATAGTCACTCTTCCAAGCCCAACCAATTGTAAATTTATGGTAACGAAGCATATCCATAACTCCAACTTGGGGGATACATGCACCAAAAAGATCCGGGCGTTGCGTCATCGAAGCACCAACCAATAAACCACCATTACTTCCTCCCCGAATCGCCAACTTAGGAGAAGAAGTATAGTTCTCCCTAATCAGAAACTCAGCAGTAGCAATGAAATCATCGAAGACGTTCTGTTTATTAATTAATTTGCCTTGATCGTGCCAGGATTGACCATATTCGCCGCCACCCCTGATGCAGGCAAGCACATAGATTCCTCCCATTTCCATCCAAACTAGATTAGGAACCGAAAAGGAAGGAGTACTGCTTATATTGAAGCCACCATACCCATACAGAAGCAAGGGAGTCTCAGAAGATATCTTTAATCCTTTTTTGTGAGATATAAATATGGGGACTCTGGTCCCATCCTTTGACGGAACAAATACCTGCTTAGTTACAAAATCATCGGGACTAAAGGAGATTTTAGGGGTTCTAAAGGGGGTAGATACTTGGGTCTTAAAATCATAACGGTAGGCAGTCGCAGGTCGATTGAAAGAGGAAAAAGTATAAAATCCTTCTGAATCAGAGGGATCTCCCGACATCGCAGAAACGGATCCTATTGAGGGCATCGTAATCTTTGATTGAAGTTTTCCTTGAGAATCATAAATGATTAACGAGGTTTGAGCGTCCGTCATGATTTGGGCCACAAACTGCTGATGGACAAAAGATACATCCTGGAGGATGGAACCATTAGGATTCTCGCTGATGAGGGTTTTCCAATGAGAGGGGTGGGGTTTAGCCAGAGAAATTGCAACAAGGCGATTGCGGGGAGCAGAATTACTTGTAAGCACAAAGAAGGTCTCTTTATTGTTACCAACGATGCTGTAGGACGCATCGAATGTATCCAGAAAGGGGGTGACTTCTGCGTTGGCTTTTGATAAGTCTTTAATGAAAACTCTATTCTTGCGTTGGGTCCCCTCGGATTGATAAATAATGAGGTATCTACCGTCATCCGTAACGCTTGTTGAAAAACCCCATTCGGGATGATCGGGTCTCTCGTAGATTAATAAATCTTCTGACTGAGGTGTATTTAACCGGTGGAAATATATTTTTTGATTCTGATTTACAGCTTTA
This sequence comes from Holophagaceae bacterium, assembly GCA_023257195.1. Lineage (GTDB taxonomy): Bacteria > Acidobacteriota > Holophagae > Holophagales > Holophagaceae > Acidiparvus > Acidiparvus fluvialis. Next base: position 145,108 of record JALRCU010000012.1, on the reverse strand, counting down.
AGAGCAAGATCAGCTGACGGTTTCTCATACCGACCATAAAAGAAGCCGTCGTTCCGAGGTGACCATGTAGCCCCACTAAATTTGGACCATTCAATTTTATCCGCGAGGTCTTTTTTGGTTTCAATATCCCGAACATACCAGGTGCGCCAATCTGAACCCCCGTCTGAAGTAGCGTAGGCCAAGTACTGAGCATTTTTAGAGATGCTCATCCCACCCAGCGAAATAGTACCGTCACTACTAAATGTATTAGGATCCAAGAGGACGGTACCCTGATCTTTTATTGACTTAGCTACATACCAAACAGCGTGGGGCTGAAGGCCTGAATTATAGGAATAAAAATATTTATTGCGAATACGGCTAGGTAAAGAATATTTTTCATAATTAGAAAGAGCTAATAGACGATTTTTAATCGCTGCGCGTTGAGGTATTGAGGAGAAATAAAGGTTCGAAAGCTTATTCTGTTCCTCAATCCAGGTTTTTAACTCAGCGGACTGCGTGTCTTCCATCCAACGGTAGGGATCGGGTACTGTTTTATCAAAATACGTTTCGACAAAAGATGACCTCGTAGCCTTTGGGTAAGGAGGAAGAGATTGACCTAAGAGCATTGAGGTCGCAGCCAACAGAAGCAGGTTTAGTTTCAGTTTCATCATTGAAGTCTCCGCTGAATGAGGATCTTAGGGGTTGAATGCTATGATAATTTTTTTGAAAGTTACCCCAATCTAGCAAAGGTCCGACAAAAGTCATAAAAATAAACTCAAAATTCGCTAGAATTCAAGGGTTGAGTCAGGAGTGTCCCGTTGGTACCAAGCAGTAAGAAAGTTTTCGTCCTAGATACCAATGTGCTACTCCATGACCCCAGTTCCATCATGAATTTTCAAGAGCATGAGGTGGTCCTTCCAATTGTTGTTATCGAGGAAGTAGATAATTTTAAAAAGGATCAATCTGAGATAGGTAGAAATGCACGGACCGTTTCAAGGCTTCTCGATCAAATGCGACAAAGGGGGTCACTAAATCAAGGAGTAACGCTTGATAGCGGAGGATCTCTTAAAGTTGACATTGAGATTCATGATTTAGAAATTGGAATTTTGAGTACCGATAAACATAAAGCAGATAATCAAATCCTTGCATGCGCTCTTCATTTACTCAGGACTCGTAAAGAAAAAACTATTCTTGTTTCCAAAGATACTAATTTAAGAATTAAAGCTGACGCTTTGGGTATGGCCGCCGAGGATTACACCACCGATCGGGTGGAGATCGATGATTTCTTCACCGGTTCTTCGATTCATTCAGTAACAAGTCAGCAAATTGATGAACTTTATGAGCGAGGATTAACTCTCCATTTGCCCACTCCCCTTTACCCCAATGAGTTTGTCACTCTAGTTAATGAAGCCAATCCTAATCATATGGCTCTAGCTCGGGTAACCGGGTCTGAGGGTCTGCTAAAACCCCTTAAGAGATTAGAAACACCCCCCTGGGGAATTAAGCCTCGAAACCGTGAGCAGCAATTTGCCATGGAATTACTACTTGATCCGACCATTCAAGTTATCACCCTCATTGGAAAAGCAGGAACCGGCAAAACTCTACTAGCAATTGCCGCAGGACTTCAGCAGGTTGTCGATGACGAGAAATATAATAAATTACTCGTTTCGAGACCCATTGTTCCTATGGGTCGCGACATCGGATTCTTGCCAGGGGACATTGGGGATAAGGTGAAACCATTTATGCAGCCGATCTACGATAATCTCGAATTCATATCTGCTGCAAACGTCGATCAGAGACGTCGAACCACCATGACGGCTTCTCAGCTTGAAGAGTCGGGGTATATGAATATTGAACCTCTGACTTATATTCGAGGCCGCAGTATACCAAACCAATACATGATTGTTGATGAGTCTCAAAACCTTACCCCCCATGAAGTAAAAACGATTCTCACGAGGGCGGGAGATGGAACAAAAGTAATTTTCACGGGGGACCCCAATCAGATTGATAATCCATATGTGGATGCCTCAAGTAATGGCCTAACGTATTTGGCCGAACGATTTCGAGATCTATCTATTGCCGGTCACGTCACTCTCGTTAAAGGTGAGAGAAGTGAACTAGCGGAAATCGCCAGTAACATTCTTTAAATTGTCTGGGTTAGTCGAACCACCTAAAGGTAAGATAGGGGCATGAATACTTCTGACCAAATCAGTCTTTTATTAAATGGGGTTGTGACCTGTAATACCGAACGTGAACTTAAAGTGAAATTAGAAAATCGTAAGCCCCTTAAAATCAAAGCCGGCTTTGATCCTACATCCCCCGATCTCCACTTAGGTCATTTAGTGCAACTACAAAAGCTAAAGACATTCCAGGATCTAGGTCATGAAGTAACATTTCTTGTCGGAGACTTCACGGCGTCTATCGGTGATCCAACCGGCAAGAGCACGACACGCCCTCCTCTTTCAACTGAGCAAATTACTGCCAACGCAGAAACCTATAAGGCCCAAGTCTTTAAAATTCTCAATCCAGCGAAAACAAAGATTCGATTCAACCAAGAATGGATGAAGTCACTTTCAAGTTCAGATTGGATCAAATTAGCTTCACGTTTCACGGTAGCTCAACTTCTTGAGCGTAAGGATTTCCAGAGTCGACTCGAGCAAGGGTCTCCCCTGTCTCTTCACGAAATTCTGTACCCCATTGTTCAGGCTTACGATTCGGTTATTCTCCAATCGGATGTTGAAATCGGAGGAACCGATCAACTTTTTAATCTGATGCGAGGAAGAGACCTTCAAGAGGCTCTAGGTCAATCCCCTCAGGTTGTTCTTACCCTGCCGCTTCTCGTGGGGCTTGATGGAATTGAAAAGATGTCGAAATCATTAGGAAACGCTATTGGTTTCTCTGAAGATGCAGATTCACAGTTTGCCAAAACCATGAGCATCAGTGACTCGACCATGTGGGCATGGTTGCCTCTTCTAACGGCTAAATCCATTGGAGAGATAGAGGCCTTAAAAAAGACTCATCCCATGGATGTGAAGAAAGATTTAGCTCGCACCATTGTTACTTTCTTTCATCCTCAAGCAGAAGCTGATGCAGCACAGGAACGATGGATCAAGCGCTTTTCAAACAAATTAACCGATGAGGTTCCTGAATATCCCCTGCCTCCCTCTCTTGAAGAGAAACCCTTGGTTCGCTTATTGCTAGACCGAGGACTAGTGGACTCCAAGAAATCTGCAGAAAGACTGATAGAACAGGGGGCTGTCAGCCTCAATGAGACGAAGATTTCTGACCCCAGGATTAAAGTTAAACTGCACGTTGGTGACCACTATCTTGTTCGAGTGGGTAAATTAAAAATTGAGAAATGGATAATTAAATAAAGAATGAGATTTTTTGAGCCCCTGATTCATAAAGATCCGAAATATCGACATGGGATTTGGTTCTCTTCTCCTTCTCCATCGCGCCTGATATTTGTTGAACAGGGTCAGATCATTTCTCTCAAGGGATCTAGTGAAAATGAGCTCTTCGAAACGTTCCTAGCAAAAGCTAATGCTCTTCCCCCTAACCAATTAACTTATGCATTAAGCAAAGTATCTCCCAGGGATTCGTTTAATCAAACCTTAAGAAATCTAGGTTTTTTGACTAAGTCAAAACTTTTAGAACTCCAGAAACAATGGGTTGAGCAACTTCTTATTGATTGGATTCAGGATGAGTCCATTACTTGGAAATTTGAAGCGGTTAATCACGCTTCTGAAAACTGGGGTATCGATATCCAACTTGACCGAATTGTCTTAACTTCTTCTATATTGCGCCGCTCCACCATAGGGGCCGGATCACCCAAGATCAGGATCCGGGTCATCAATCACCAATTTAAACACCTTCTCGTCGGCCCAATAGAACGACTGAAGGTAATCCTGAACTCCCATGAATGGATCCCCTATTCAGTCTTAGCTTCTGAGGTTAACCAAGCGGACGTACTTTGGGGTCTCCTTGATTATTTGAAGAACACCGGTCACATTGAAGTCCTAGAAGATGAAACTCACTCACAATTCAAAGAAACAACAGGGTCTCCTCTTCAAACTTCGGGTCACGGGAGAAGATCCATTCGGTCTTTTTCGTTATCTATCTCACTCACCTTAGGGCTTCTCATTATCATTGGTGTACTCTCGGCTTGGGTCACAAAAAAGAAACCTATTCAACCTGCCCCATATCAATTGCTTGAGGGAAGCGTTCCCCTTAGGGAAAAGAATCACTGGACCATTGTTATCAATATCCAAGCCAATGAAGAGAGTCTAACTCAAATCAAAAGTGATTTTGGAGAAAGATTTTCACTTTATTTTGACCCCAGTCCCCCAGGATCTTCTAAATTCAGAGTGAGCCTAGGAGATTTTGCCTCGTATTCAGAAGCCCTCGAGGTTCTGAACTCACTAGAACTTCATCGACGCCCTTATTCAAATGGATGGGGCGTACGTAAGTTTAAGGATCTTCAGTGAAACAACTTAGTTGGCGATTATTCATTTTTATTGCAATTATGATCTCAACAGGCTGTTCGAGTCTCTTTAGGTCTAACGCCACATATCAAAATAAAGAAATCGGCCTGCTAAAGATGTCCGTTTACACCGAAGAGGGAATTGCTAGCTGGTACGGCGGCGATGGAGATGGTTTCGCTGGACTCCTCACTGCCAATGGGGAAACTTATGACCCTGATCAAATGACCTGCGCACACAAAGTCCTTCCTCTTGGCACTATATTGAAAGTGACCAACCTAGAAAATGATCGGTCGGTTATTGTGCGGGTAAACGATCGAGGACCCTACGTCGATGGCCGAATTATAGATCTGTCTCTTCGGGCGGCAACCCTTTTAGATATAAGGATCAAGGGAACCTCAAGAGTACGGATTGTCTCTAGTGATCTTAAGGGGCAACCACAGCCAATGACTACTCTAGATGTAAACAATCCTTTCACAATTCAATTGATGGCCGCAGAAAATAAAAAAGATCTTGAGCCACTTAGGCAGATAGTCGATAAGTTTTATGAGGGTTCATATCTTGAGGAATTTACAGATCGCAATGGACGTGTAGTTTATCGCTTAAGAATAGGTTTATATAAGGATCGTGAATCCGCTGAGTATTTAGCCGGGAATCTCAAAAGAGTGCTACGGGCCAAAGGTGTCATTCCCTATGTCACAAGGAAGCGATAGTTGATTCAGTAGGTTTTTCTCTCATACTTAAACCTTGGGGTATGCTTCGTGAACAAAAAGAATTACTTGATTATTCCAGCGGGGGGACAAGGTGTCCGCATGGGAAGTCCCATTCCCAAGCAATTTATTAATTGGAGAGGTAGACCCATCCTTCAATCAACGATTCTTGCTTTTCTGGATTCAGAAATGCCGCCGCTAGAGGCCATTATTGTTGCGGTTCCCCGCGACTATATCCCCTTGGTTAAGTCGTGGGCTCCGCCCATTACCTTTGAAGTCGTTGAGGGCGGTACAACACGCTTTCAGTCAGTATCCAATTGTCTAGATCGAATCCCTTCTGATGATAATCCCACAGTGCTTATCCACGATGGCGTGCGCCCTTTTCCTCCGGCGAGGGAGATTAAAAAAGCACTTGAGGTTATTCAACCTGAAGAAGTCGTGATTCTAGCTGAGCCAATCTTTGATACTGTAAAACGAGTCGATTCAGAGCTCTTGGTATCTAGAACTGAAGATCGTACGGTTTTGTACCGTGCACAAACGCCCCAAATCGCAAGACGATCAATCTGGGTTCAAGCTTTCGAGTTTGCAAAGATGCATCATGCAGAGATCACTGATGATTCTCTAGCAGCTGAAAAGGCCGGCATACCTGTCCGTATTGTAAGTTCGCCAATCTCCAATCGAAAGATCACCAATCCTGCTGACCTTTAATAAAAATGAGGTAAGGGTCCTACACTCTGTGGTGTGGAAAACTCGATCTCTGTATCTTTAGCCCTTGTCTCGATTTGACTGAGTGATTTCAATCTGTAAACCCCCTATGATTTACCTATGAGTCTCACCTCTTTGTCTATGAGTCGCACCCTAAGTCGACCGATCCGTGTCGAGGGGAGAGGCGTTCATTCAAATACTCCTTCCTCCATTCTCTTAAAGCCCGTGGTTAGTGATACTGGACTCCGTTTTATTCATTCGGCAAGTTCAACCATTATTCCCGTCGATGTCACCTTCTTGAGGTCTACTGCTTACGCCACAACCCTCTCAAAAAACGGGGTTGAAATTCAGACGGTTGAACATTTACTATCCGCTCTTGTAGGATTGTCGGTTTTTAATCTCGATCTAGTTTTAGAGTCACCTGCAACCACGCAAGAACTCCCCATTTTAGATGGAAGCTCTAAGGAGTGGGTTAATCGCATCTTGGAGGCTGGCATATCTAGTCTGGAACTACCTCAGAAAACCCTTAAAATCAAAGAAAAAATCAATATTGTTCAAGGAAATAAGTCCATTTCTGTCGAACCTTCATCGGGTTTGATTATTGACTACACCATTCAATTTGATCACTCCGTTATTGGTACCCAACACCACCGTTTACTTCTCGATCCCCGATCCTACCTATCCGAAATTGGCTCAGCACGAACTTTCTGCCTCGAGAGTGAAATCAAATCTATGCGAGAACTTGGCTTAGCCAAAGGTGGAAGCTTGGATAACGCAATTGTCTATACCGACCATGGTCCCTTAAACGGTGTCCTCCGCTACAAAGATGAACCCGTTCGTCATAAAATTTTAGATCTGGTTGGCGACCTAGCTCTCCTAGGTTGTCCCCTTGAGGGGAAGATTATCGCTCAAGGGGCAGGACATCAACTCCACACCGAACTCTGCAGACGCATTCTCCAAGAATCTCATAAGTGGGAATTGACGACCTTGGCCTCCTAGGGTCATTCTTTAATTTCGATGGTAGGGTTACTATAAATCATGCAACTTCGAGACTTTGAATCCTTACCTGCTTCATCTAAGCTCTGGGTGGTTGCCCTGAGCCTACCGTTGACAGAGACTCAGGCTAAGTCCCTAGAACAATCCCTTGAGAACCTCTTATCTCATTGGGCACATAAAGGTCAACATTATGCGCCGGCATATTCAATTCTTTTCAACCAAGTTATCTTGATTGCCGAAGAATCCATGGCTCACGAAGCCAGTGGCTGCGCAATTGATGGTTTAATGCGGAAGTTTGGAATGATTGTGACGAGTCTTTCCCTTAAAGTGGTCAATCCTACGGAATCTATTCTCTGGACTAATGACCACAAGGACCTCCGGGTCAGCTCAAAGAGCGATATTCCTCATCTCATTGCGAAGAAAGAATTGAAAGCGACCTCCCTTATCGCTGATTTTGGTCTCGAAACCCTCGAACAACTTGCGACCCAAGGGCTTTTTAGGATTTGTTCAACTACTTGGCTAGGGCGAAAGTATTTCCAAGATGCAGTTAGTACAGTGAATTAAGAATTAATCTTAATATTGCTTACCTTGGAATTTTGATTGCCATGGTTCTTTCGTTTCTTCTTCATTAGGGATGTCGCTTTTAACAACGCCCTTAGAAAGAGCTTGGATCAACGAAGTACCCACGGCCGAAGGAACCATTTTGGCAATCTTCGCCAACGGAGCACTTGGGACCGGGGGAGTTAAAGATTTTACAGGGGTCGGAGTACTGGTCGTAGATGCTACGCGCTTAAGATATTTATGGGTCTTCTTTTGGGCCTTCAAAGACGCTTGTTTTTCCTCGTCTAAAACGATTTGAGATTTTTTGACTGTTTTGGCGGGGGTTTTTGTTGATTTTGGCGATTGCTTAATTTCACGAGATTGAGAATTTGGCTTGGATGCGTCCTCGAGTAACTTAGCCAAACTGGACAACTGATTGATGGTCATTTAAGGGAGGACTCCGAAAGTAGACGAAAAATCAAAAGTACCATCAAAGAGTTCATTTGAGTAGGATTAATCTTGCAGAGTGGGGGGAGAAAAATATGAACATGCGTCGCCTTTCCCTATCATTGTGGCTGATTGTCCTAGTCTTGAGCTCACTGAATGGGATCTCTTGTCGCTCACGATCGCAAACTGATCATAAAGCCACCCAATCTATAAGTTCAGCGGATCTTAAAGAACCAAATTGGAAACTTGCCCTGCCCCCATCCCTTAGCTTTGCAGGCCCTCATAAGGGAACTTATCAAGAAACCTTCATGAACCCCATTGCGTTCTCTGCACTTCAAGAGAATAACTTTGCTCCTTGGCCTGAAGGTAGCGAATTTATCAAGCGAACCACGAGTGAAAAAGGCGAGGTCATTAGTTATAGTACGCAGTTCAAAAAAAATGGCTGGGAATGGGCCACTTTCAATAAAGAGGGGAAATTAATTTGGAGGACCTCAAGCTCGACCTCTTCAAGCTGTAATGAATGTCACCAACAGATGGCCTCAAAATTTGACGGTGTTTTTACTCCAGTTTTCTTCGGAAAAGGCTCCTTATCGATCCCGATCAATAAATCAAAATAAAAGTTACCCCGAGCTATGAGACTCGTGATTATCCATACTTTACGCCGAGATAATTGCTGATTGGCTGGACGGGCTATTGGTATTGAGACTGAATCTCATTTATACTTAAAGTTCTTCCCCCTGAAAGGCCGCATGAATCTTGAATTAGCTCCTCTATCTACAAAGTGGCGGGTTAAGTCAGTCAACCCAGATCCTAGCGACGAGGATCGGGCTAGGCATTTGGAGGAAATAGGTTTTTTACGAGGGGAACCGGTGGCAGTTTTAGCCCGAGCCTTTCCCGGGGGAGATCCCATGGTTGTTCGAATTGGTCTCTCGACTTTTGCGTTACGTCGCGCAGAAGCTCGCTGTATTGAGATTGAAGCGGATACCCCTAGTGTCTAATAGTCCAACCGCCCCTGCCAATACTGTCCTAGTAGCTTTAGTAGGAAATCCGAATTCCGGGAAGACCGCTCTATTTAATCTTTTAACCGGAGGTCAGCAAAAAGTTGCCAACTACGCCGGTGTTACCGTAGAAAGAAAAGAAGGGCTGATTCGCATTCATGAGACCCATAATCTTCGAGTTTTAGATTTACCGGGTATCTACAGCTTAATTCCAAGATCGCAAGATGAACGGATTACCTGTGACGTACTTCAAGGCCGTGCCTGGGGTGAAAAGAAGCCAGATCTTTTGGTCTGCGTGCTGGATGCCACAAACCTTAGGCGCAGTCTTCGCTTAGCCCTCACCGTCAAGCGGATCGGTATCCCATGTATCGTAGCCCTCAATATGTCCGATTTAGCCGCTCAGCGAGGCCTGACTATTGACGCTGATGACCTATCGAATGAACTAGGTTTACCCGTCGTTAAAACTGTGGCTGTGAAGACCAAGGGTGATGAGGATTTGAGAGCATGTTTGGCAACAGAATCGTGGAAAAAAACATCAATCTCTCGCCCCTCTAATTCGCCTGAACCCCTAGAGCCAATAAAAGAAGTCGAGGTTGATCACCTGGCCGTGAAGAAGATTTTGCGCCGGTTAAACCTAGACCATTTAATTCCGGACCAATTCAGTGATCGCTTAGATGGTGTTCTCTTACATCCATATCTTGGACCCTGCATCTTGGCTGGAGTACTCTTTTTTATCTTTCAAGCCGTATTCAGTTGGGCTGCTTTACCCATGGACCTGATCGAATCCTCAACCACTTGGTTGGCCGAAATCTTAAGATCTAGTTTCCCTGACACCTGGTGGCGTAGCCTTCTTACTGATGGGCTCCTTGCTGGTCTTGGAGGGGTAATTATCTTTTTGCCTCAAATTTTGATCCTATTCTTTTTTATTCTTTTAATGGAGGAATCGGGCTACCTACCTCGTGCAGCATTTTTGATGGATCGCCTGATGGGGTCAGTGGGTCTCTCGGGTCGTTCATTCATCCCCCTGCTCTCGAGTTTTGCGTGCGCCATTCCGGGAATCATGTCTACTCGAACCATCGCAAACGAACGGGACCGCTTAATTACAATTCTGATCATCCCTCTCATGACGTGTTCGGCCCGTTTGCCTGTCTATGCTTTATTAATTGGAGCTTTTATTCCACAACGAGCGGTCGGGGGATTTGAACTTCAGGGTCTCGTTCTTTTCGGACTCTATCTCGCTGGTATTTTGGGCGCCATGTTGGTCGCTTTAGCACTAAAACTCCTCACACCATCAGGTCGACAGACCAGACCCTTGATGATGGAATTACCCACCTATCATCAACCCACCGTTCTGAGTATTAGCCTTGGCCTTTGGCAGAGGGTAAAAATCTTCATCAAACGCGTGGGAGGTATTATTCTGTTGTTAACCCTACTCTTGTGGTTTCTTGCGAGTTACCCAATCGCACCCGATGGGGCTACCAAGACGGCTATTGAGTACAGTTACGCTGGTTGGCTGGGCCGAGGGTTGCAACATATTTTTGAACCGATTGGATTTAACTGGCAAATCAGTATTGCACTAGTCCCTGGACTTGCTGCCCGGGAAGTCGCTGTGAGCGCCCTTGGCACGGTTTATGCGCTGTCTGGGGATAATACCGCTGCCTTACTTACCCCCATCCTGTTCAATCAATGGAGTCTTGCGACAGGCTTATCCCTACTGGCTTGGTACGTATTTGCTCCCCAATGCATGTCAACACTTGTCGCCATTAAACGTGAAACCGGTGGATGGAAAATACCTTTGATCACGGGAACCTATTTATTCGCTTTATCTTATCTGGCTTCTTTCCTAACTTATCGTACGGCAGTTTTTCTTGGGTGGGGTTGAGGGTCGCTTGGTAAGAATGAAAAATAAAAAAATGACTAAGTTCATTACATGAAGAATTTTCAAACCTCTCTTTTATTTTTGGAAAATAAGGTTTTAAATATAAAAGATCTTTCGCGGGATCCAATTCGCTTTGTTCGACAATTTAAAAATCCCAAGGATCAAGAATTAATCGGATGGATCGCGGCCCATCTCTCTTATGGACGGGTGGAGGGAATTCAAAAGGCGATCGAGAAAGCGACGAAACCCCTTGGAGATCGTCCTTCAGATAAGGCACTAGGGGTCTCTCACGACTATTGGACTCGGGAATATCAATCTGCTATTCATGATTGGAAATGGAGATTTCATAAACCAAGCGATATAGCTCATTGGATTCGAGGTTGGGTTGAGATTCAACAGTCTGGAGGGCTAGAACAGAGGCTTGTGCCAACAAAGAAATCAACTGCAGATAATCAATTAGGTTTACTAATCGAAAATTTAAAAAAAGATTTACCCATGAGCTATGGCCTCCGTTTTAATTTGCCAAATCCCAATGAGGGTTCGACGGCTAAACGTTGGAGGATGATGATCCGATGGTTTGTACGCTCGGGGTGGCCTGATCTCGGAATCTGGAGCCGCTACCCTCCGTCCGATCTGATTATCCCCGTTGATGTCCACATAGGAAGGATCACCCGGTATTTAGGTATTCATAATCAGAAGGGGGTTAACAATAAATTAGCCATCCGAATCACCGAGGCCTTAAGAACCGTGGATCCGATGGATCCCCTTCGATTTGACTACCCCCTGGCCCATATGGGAATTGATGGCAACTGCCCCACAAAACTAAATTTGACTATTTGCGCATTATGCCCGTTATACGAGGTTTGCGATCGCCCAAAGGGGTACCCATATAAAAACCTGAAAGACACCAAGGTCACGATATAACGAGTGTTTAGACCCTATAATTGCACCTTTTTAACTGCAGGTCTGAGATTCAGTAAATAGGGGTTAGAGGTTCAAATAAAACTTCAAGATACCCCCTTGACGGCACAAGGCATAGGGGTGATTCTACTAAGCCGACCCCACCCCTTGCGGTACGGATCCCCGGTATACCCTGGGACATCAGTCTGTTTCTTACAAAAAAGCCTGATTTCAAAACCATTACCAACTTTTACAGCACGAGGAACTTGTTTCATGAAAATCACAAGACACTTTACGATCGAAGGTCAAGACGCTCTCAAAGGGATTAATTTTGTTCCGCGTGTAAGTCGTATATCCAAACTTGACGGAACCATCGTGTTTGAAGCTAAAGATGTTTTAGTTCCTGATTTTTGGTCTCAGGTTGCTGTGGATATTCTTGCTCAAAAGTATTTTCGACGAAAAGGTATCGATGCACAAAATGGGGGAGAGACCGATTCGAGACAGGTTTTTCATCGACTTGCAGGATGTTGGAGGCACTGGGGTGAAACCCATGGGTATTTCGATTCTGCCCAAGATGGACAGGCTTTTTATGATGAATTGGTATACATGTTGGCCAAGCAAATGTGTGCTCCTAACTCGCCTCAGTGGTTCAATACAGGACTCCATTTTGCTTATGGTATTGAGGGTCCTGCACAGGGCCATTCCTATGTGGATTCTAAAACAGGAAAATTAAAAAAATCTGTCAACGCTTACGAGCGACCTCAACCTCACGCATGCTTCATTCAAAGTGTTTCAGATGATCTCGTTAATCCGGGTGGCATCATGGATCTCTGGACACGAGAAGCCCGCATCTTCAAATATGGTTCAGGCACAGGTTCAAATTTTTCTAAAGTTCGTGGATCCGAGGAGCCTCTCAGTGGTGGTGGAAAATCTTCGGGCCTCATGAGTTTTCTAGCCGTGGGGGACCGGGCGGCAGGAGCTATTAAAAGCGGGGGGACCACCCGTAGAGCCGCTAAGATGGTCTGTCTAGATTTAGACCATCCCGATATTGAAACCTTTATTGATTGGAAAGTGCTGGAGGAACAAAAGGTAGCGATGTTGGCTGCCGGAAGCCATTTATGCAAAAAGGCATGGGATCAACTGTGCTCCGCAGTAGAAACTTCGACTACGCAAGATTCCAACCCCAAAACCAATGAGGCCCTTCGAAAAGCTTTGGCAACCGCAAAAAAAGAAGGGGTGCCGGCTGCTTTTCTATCTCAATGCATGGGGCGCCTCGATTTAAAAGACTTTGATCGAAACATTAATCAATACGACACAAGTTGGGATGGCGAGGGTTACATGAGTGTCACTGGAATGAACTCGAATAATTCGATTCGCATTCCAGATTCCTTTATGAGGGCCCTTGAAGTCGACGGGGATTGGGATCTCAAGCGAAGAGTCGATGGAAAAGTTCATAAGAGGCTTAGAGCTAAGGATTTATGGAAAAAAGTTAATCGGGCAGCCTGGGCCTGCGCAGATCCGGGAATTCAATTTGATACCACCATCAACGATTGGCATACCTGCCCTCAAGATGGGCGCATCAATGCCAGCAACCCCTGTTCTGAATATATGTTTTTGGATGATACGGCATGTAATCTGGCATCCCTAAATCTTTGTACCTTCTTAACTGCAGATGGGGGCTTCGATCTAGAGGGCTATCGCCACGGCGTTAAACTTTGGACCATTGTTCTCGAGATTTCTGTTTTGATGGCTCAATTTCCAAGCGACTCCATAGCGCAACTGTCCTATGACTTCCGGACGCTAGGACTTGGCTACGCAAATCTAGGGGCTATGTTAATGCGTATGGGGATCCCTTACGATTCTCCTGAAGGTACGCAGTGGTGTGCGTCTTTGACGGCCATTTTGACGGGTGATGCTTACGCTACATCAGCTGCGATGGCTTCAGAACTAGGGCCGTTCCCTAAATACTCTAAAAATTCAGAAAATATGCTTCGGGTGATCCGCAATCATCGTCGAGCAGCTTACAATGCCCCCGAACAAGAATATGAGTCGCTCAGCGTGCCTCCTCAGGGACTTCATGGCAAAGGTGTTCCCAAGCGTATCCTTGAAGCTGCCCGAGAAAGTTGGGATAAGGCACTTGATTTGGGAGAGAAGTACGGCTTTCGCAACGCACAAGTGACCGTTCTAGCCCCCACCGGGACAATTGGTCTTTTGATGGACTGCGATACCACAGGGGTCGAACCGGACTTTGCGCTAGTCAAATTTAAAAAACTAGCCGGCGGAGGCTATTTTAAACTGGTTAATTCTGCCATCCCCGAAGCTTTAGCTCGACTAGGCTATTCCCCTTCCGAGATTAAAGAAATCGAGCGCCATGTGGTGGGTTGGCTCGATATCACCAATGAAACACCTGGTATTACGAGAGCCAACATGCTGGAGAACGGCTGGTCAGAAGAAGAGATTATTCATCTTGAACTTCAACTCAAGTCCGCCTTTGATCCTTCTTTTGTCGTTGATACCGATCGACTCAAAAAGCATTTTTCCCAGGACCGTGTGGATACCTTTATTCAAGCCCTCACGGGAACGATGACCGTCGAAGGAGCTCCTCATCTCCGAGACGAACATCTTGCAATCTTTGATTGCGCTAATCGCTGTGGTCGAACGGGGAAACGCTATATTGCCCCTGAAGGCCATCTACGTATGATGGGCGCAGCCCAACCTTTCTTGAGTGGCGCCATTAGTAAGACCATCAATCTCCCTGCCGAATCTACGGTGGAAGATGTAGCACGAATTTATGAGGCGTCATGGTCTTTGATGCTTAAGGCGGTTGCCCTTTATCGCGACGGTTCAAAAATGAGTCAAGCCATGGCGACTAATTTGGATCTACTCGATGGCCTAGAGTCGATGTCAGAACCCCAGATGACAAATGCTGAAAAAACACCGATTTTGGCACAAGCCCTCACTCAGCAAGTAGTCCGAACCTATCAACGAAGATTGCCAAGTCGTCGAGGTGGCTATACGCAGGGCGTTACGATTGGTGGGACCAAACTCTATCTCCGAACAGGGGAATACGAAGATGGGGCCTTGGGAGAAATCTTCTTAGATATCCATAAAGAAGGGGCGGCATTTAGGAGCCTGTTAAATTGCTTTGCCATCTCAGTGAGTATGGGTCTCCAGCATGGAGTCCCATTAGAGGAATTCTGTGAGGCCTTCCTTTTTACTCGCTTCGAACCCAATGGCATGGTCATGGGTAGTGAAAAGATCAAAATTACAACCTCCCTTATCGATTTCATTTTCAGAGAATTGGCTATCACTTATCTAGGTCGGCATGACTTAGCTCACGTTGATGAAGAAGTTCTAGATTCTGAGGTTCAGAAAAAACCTGAGAATCTAGCTCCGTTCTCTACGGCGACCAAAGAGTTAGTTCATGGAACTCCGTTGCCCTTCGATAAATCAACTATGGAGCCTCCCACGGCAGCCGCTTCCACGAAGCCAGTTGTTCAGCCACAACTTGTCTCGGTTGTTTCTGGGCAAGCATCCAAACAACAAACTTCGCCTTCACAACTGGCAAAAGAAAAAGGATACACAGGCGATCCGTGTCCTGAATGTGGTCATTTAACCCTAGTGCGCAACGGTGCTTGCATGAAGTGCCAAACCTGCGGTGGCACCACCGGTTGCAGTTAGGTAACTTTATGGTGCGTCACAACAAAAAAAGCTCCTTTCGGAGCTTTTTTTGTTGATTGGGGGCCTCTCCTAAAGAAGCCCAAGGGCAAGAATCGCATCTCGCTCTTCGATCAGTTCATCTGTGGTCATCTTAATTCGACTGGCCGCGAATTCATTGAATTCGAAACCTGGGAATACTGTGGCTGTTGAATTTTTGGAAACGCAAGGAAATCCAAATATTAAGTCAGAGGGGATGCCATAACTTCCATCGGAGCAAAGAGCCATAGAGACACTTCCATGGGAGGTTCCTAAGACCCAATCTCGCATATGGTCGATGGCTGCATTGGCTGCTGAGGCGGCACTTGATAGGCCTCTTGCTTCAATAATGGCGGCGCCTCTCTTGGCGACAGTCGGTAAAAAATTCTGCTCATACCATGAGGGGTCATGAATTTGCTCAACTGCAGGTTTACCATTTACTAGGCAATTGAACAGGTCTGGAAACTGAGTAGAACTGTGATTACCCCAAACTGTCATCTGCGTTATATCTGACACCCTGACTTTTAAGTAATTGGCTAATTGGGCTACAGCACGGTTGTGATCTAAGCGCATCATGGCATGAAATTGACTAGGGTGGAGTTTAGGGGCATTTTTCAATGCGATAAGGGCGTTGGTATTGGCAGGATTACCGACGACAAGAACTTTAACATTTCGATCGGCCACTTCGCTGAGCGCAAATCCCTGAGGTTTAAAAATACCTCCATTGGCACTCAAAAGATCTCCTCGCTCCATGCCAGCTTTGCGAGGCATTGCGCCCACCAAAAGTGCGTAATGAACGTCTTTAAAGGCTTCGAGGGGATTATCACTCACCTCGATGCCTGCAATCAATGGGAATGCCCCATCCTGAAGTTCCATCACTACCCCCTGAAGGGCTTTTAAGGCGGGGGTGATCTCGAGTAATTGGAGAATCACAGGTTGGTCGGGGCCTAGCATTGATCCTGAAGCGATACGAAACAATAGGCTGTAACCAATCTGCCCTGCTGCACCCGTGATGGCAACTCGAACCGGCGATTTCATACGACGAACTCCTAGAACAATGAATATATTAGTTTATCTTAAAGAGATCGAAGTTCGAGATGTGAATACTTAAGATTGGTAAGACATTCCTTGCAATAGAATCCCAACACTTATAAGAATGAGAGCTACCCAACGAATCATTGGGATCGATTCAGATAAGAAAAAATAAGCAAAGAGACCATTCAAAATAAAACCTAGTGCTAAAAATGGATAAGCGAAACTTACAGGAACGAGCGATAGTGCCTTAAGCCATACCAGAAGGCTCACTCCATAGGCTATTAAGCCTGCCCAAACCCAAGGGATGCCAAGAAGAGGTAGGAACGAAGATAGGCCATCAATAGAGACACGACCTAAGCCCCGCTTAAGAAATACTTGAGCCAGAGCATTTAGCGTCACCGAACTGATGATCCAAGGTAGCGCTCTCAGTGAGTTCATAAATCTACTCCTACAAATGAGACTAACCTTATCCCGTAATAATTTCTATTTTCGTTGCAGCAATAAGATCCGATCCGATCCTGATGGTACTTCCGTTACGGCTGTAAAAGCGGATAAGAGCCCTGAACCTGAGGGTTGACTCGTGACGCTTGCCCAGTCACTCGCCATGGCAACAAGAAAATTGCCGGATGATATCTGGAGAGCCCGATCCGTTTCATGAATCTCGGGCATGGATTGCTGAGTGTAAAGAAGGGCTCCGCCCCTAACGGTTCGCCAAAAAAAGACGGCCCTATCCTTAGTGATGGGCCTAGTTTCTGACCCCCAATCCTTAAAGTTCTTCATGGGCTCCAAAATAGGAAAGCCCAAGTGTCCTGCCGAAGTAAAAAGAAGGACAAGCGTCACGCATAACTCTTTGCTAGCTGCCATGAGATCTCTTGAAAAAATTCGATAAATTACGGCGATTAAACCGAGAGAGGTAATGCACAGGAGAACCCGAAGACAACTTTGTACAGCCGGTTCAAAAAAAATAGGAGGCAAATCGGGAATCGAAATTAATTGTTCAATACGAAGCAGCAATATGAGGAAGACCGCCCAAAGCGCTAGGGGGACAATCAGTAGCGTGAGGTGCGTTAAGCCGGCGATCAGTCTACTCCTTTGGATGAGGATTTCATTTAAAAAGCCTGCAATAACCAAGCTAGCGAAGGGGAAACTCATCAGGAGGTATTTCCCTTGCTTGCTCTCCGAAAACGAAAGTAAAACAAAGGGAATGATAATACACAGTGAAATGAAGATCATGAGTGGACTTCGATTTTCTCTGTTTTTATAAATACTCATCAGACTAGGTACCAATAGGAGAGACCAAGGAAAAATATCCCCCAAAGCATACTCAAAATACTTCCACCACGGTTGAATATGATCCCAAGCCCGAAGAGCCCGTTCTATATTTTGATAAATGATTAGATAGTAGCCGTAAGACCACCCAGCCCGGTAGATAGCTATCGCGTACCAAGGTAGAACAATTAGTACGAACAAGGCCAGTAGGCTAAAAAAGTGAAATTCTTTCAGTTGATATCTCTTTCGCTGTGTCCACAAGAAGGCCAAAAGTATGGCGATTGTCAGCACGAGGGCTAATGGCCCTTTCGTTAATGTCGCAAGCCCCAAGCAGACCGTGGCGCGTCGATATAGGCGAGGAGCCTCGTTATCCTCACGATAAGGGGCTAAACCATTTTCAAGAAGATAACCACCGATCCAATACATCCAACAAGAAGCAAGCAACACAGCAAAAAGCATATCGATCTGAATAAACTGACCTTGCCAGAACCATAGTGGAAACACGCCTAAAATCATAACTGAATGATGAGAGAGTGATTCGCTGAGAAAACGCTGTGCCCAGCTCTTAAGAAAGAAGAAGAAAAAGATGCTACTTAGAACCGATGGCAGACGCAACGCCCAAGGGATGAGATTATTTATGGATTCTGGCGTTCCGCCTAGGGCTATTCCTAATCCATTAGATATTTTCATTAGCCAATAAAAGAGAATGGGTTTTTCGGTATAAATAAGGCCATTGAAATAAGGAAATACCCATTCGTTCCGGTCAATCATCTCGCGAACAGCTTGTGCAAAATCAGGCTCGTCGGGTGACCAGAAACCCCGGAGGGGAATAAGGCTAAGGTATAGCAATGAGAGAAAGATAGGCCAACGATAGGTCCGCAACCAGTGCCCAAACTTTTCGCCCGGGATAGTTTTAGGATCGTTCATTATTTTTTCCTAGAGGGAAAGGATTAAAATCAGTTTCATAGTCAAAGACATCCACAGCTTCAACCTGTTTAAGATATTTAACGGTGGCATAAGTAATGGGTGTCATCAGAACTTCATAAATCACTTTAGCAAAATACCCCGACACGACTAAATTTAGAATAATGCCCACAGGGATCTGTCCCGTATGAAATCCAAAATTAATGATCAGCGAGTCAACGAGTTGTCCAGCGATGGTGCTACCAATCGTACGGGTCCATAATTTCTGACCCTTGGTCATAATCTTCATTTTGGCGAGGACATAAGAATTAACAAACTCACCGGCCCAAAAAGCAACCAGACTGAAGATCACCATGCGAGGGACTTGACCTAGCACTGCCTCGAAAGCCATTTGATTCTTCCAGGCAGGATCATAGGGTAACCAAACCATAAAGGCGCACATTGCTGCCATCAGCGCCGAGGCGAAGAAAGCAATCCAGATTGCTCTTCGAGATGCACCGTAGCCATAGACTTCGGTAAATATGTCACCGAAGATATAGGTGATGGGAAAAAGAAGTTGGGCTCCACTAAATTGAATCTCAAAAGTGGAGTCCATGATGTTGAAGGAGCCAAAATTGGTAATCTTTTGGCCCACTAAATTTGAAACCATTAAAATAACCACATAGACATGAATAAGAGTATTCAGGTACTTAAATCGGTTGGAATCGAACGAATGATTTTTAATTTGAGTCTCCATAGGATTTACCGAGTGTTAGGAGGAGGTTGTGATGCGTTACGAGGGGCAAGTAATAAGTTTAAATCTTGATTTTGATCCAAAATAATCCATTGATCTTGTATCCCTTGAGGGATAAGCTTCCATATTTTAACTTTTGCAATCATTCTTATAGGGGCTTCTGGAAATAGCCGCTGCGTATCCGCTAACGCCTGTTCTATCTGAGTTGGTTTTTCATAAAAACGAAGAGCTGCCTCCTCCGAAGACAGTCGCTCCTTGCCGAAACGAAGTTCACCAGTTCCTGCGACAACTCGGCAAGGCTTTTTTGAATAATAAGTAATCCCTTGAAAATAGGTTCCGAAGGATACCCATTCTGTATTGGCTGGAGATTGAATAACCCATTTTTTTACCGATTGAGGTGCAATATAATCCGAAAGTATGTGGAAAGTGAGTAAGAGCCCAACCATAGGTAAAAACAATACAGTAGCTAATATCTTTGTTGACGGTCTATAGGTAATTCGAAGAAATACGCCCGCCACTATAAAGATTGAAAGAAGCGCAAAAGCTAAATAAAAAGATGGGGCGTCAGAAAGTTTTAAGCAGAGGTAGCCCAACAGTAAAGCACCAAGGAGTATAAGTTCAAAGCCTATAAAAGTTTGTTTAAGCGGGGCAGACTCGGAAGATTCATGAGTAGTGACTAGCAGCAAAAGGGGCAATAGCACTGGATAAATGTAGGGTGGAAGCTTGGAGCCGCTGAGGGAGAAGAAAGCGAGAACCCAGATCGAAAATATAAAAAGAAGACGCCTCAAGTGATCAG
This sequence comes from Holophagaceae bacterium, assembly GCA_023257195.1. Lineage (GTDB taxonomy): Bacteria > Acidobacteriota > Holophagae > Holophagales > Holophagaceae > Acidiparvus > Acidiparvus fluvialis. The sequence continues at coordinate 125,020 of JALRCU010000012.1, read as the reverse complement.
GGCTATTAGCCGCTAAGGGTTTTCTTGACATTAGAATAGGCTTCATTTCCCATAAACCCACAAGAGTAAAACGTGTCCAAGGAATTAGGCCAGCTAAAAGAAAAAGAATAAAATAGGATTTATCGATGATCCAAATATCACTACCTTGCCGTGCGTGCTCATTGGTGGTGTATCGAATAAAGTTCTCATAAATAAAAAAGAAATAGGAATGACCCGGGTGGACTTGATTAACCCTCCAAAACCAAGGGAGAACTATGGCGGTGAAAAGTAAGATTCCTTCCCATCGAACTACTCTTCTAAGTAATTGAAAAGAACTGAAGCCTCCTTGGTAAATCAAGCCATAGATAAAGAGTGATCCTACGAACAAGACCAGGGCCACTGGGCCTTTCGTTAAGAAAGCTAAACCCAAGAAAGTCCAAACGGCCATTATGGAGAGTCGGGGTCTCGCTTCGCCTGCAACTTCGGATTGAAGGAAGAATGCAAGTGACATCATTAGGAACGAGGTGAAAAGAGCGTCTAAAGTAAGGATCTGGCTCATCGTGAAACCCATCAGAGAACTTAAGAGCGCAAGGGATGGCCAACCGATCGAAGAAGGATTGATCAATCGGGTAATTTTGCGACTTGCCCAAATACAAAGACCAACCGCAATAACGAGAGGGGCTCTAGGAGCCCAATCATTAGCACCAAAACATTGAATCGATAGCGCTGAAATCCAGTATTGAAGAGGTGGCTTTTCAAAATAAAGGACGCCATTGAGGTGAGGCGTAAGCCAATCGCCCGTCGCCACCATTTCCCTTGCTATTTCGGCATATCTAGCTTCGTCGGGTTCCCATAGAGGTCTTAGACTCAGAGCTAAGATCGAAGTGCATACCCATAGAAGAATGTCTAGGAAGCGGGATGAACTTGACTTTAGTTTCTTAGTTATCAACGTCACGTCCCATCGTGGCATACTCCAAGAGGAAATGTTCGAGGCTCTTTTTCAGGCTTTCGTCAATTCCAATGGTGGGCTTGAACCCAAAGGTTTGTTGAATTTTATTAATACTAGGTGTTCGAGTGAGCACGTCCTGATAACCTTTCCCGTAAAAATCGCCGCTGCTTGAAATTTCAATTTGGCTAAGTGGTACATTAAGTTCTTTTCGCTTCGGATGATCTGCCCAAATACTTCTCAGTTTTTCCGCAATCTCTTTAACGCTATAGTCATTTTGAGGATTACCGATATTGAATATTTGTCCGTCCGCTTTATGATCCTTATTTTCAAGAATCATCATTAAGCCATTCATGGCATCATCCACATCAATGAAGCATCGACGTTGAGATCCTCCATCCACTAATTTAAGAGGTTCACCGTTAATTAGGTTCCAAATGAACTGAGTGACGAGCCTAGAACTTCCTTCTTTCGCAGCATGGAGACTATCGAGTTTTGGCCCCATAAAATTAAAGGGTCTAAAAAGAGTAAATCTAAGATTCTGCTGCCACCCGTAAGCCCATATGATTCGATCTAAAAGTTGCTTAGACGTGCTGTAAATCCAACGATCCATTGCGATAGGCCCAGTGACCAAGGGGCTCTTATCCTCATCAAACTCATCGTCAGGACACATGCCATAAACTTCGCTCGTCGATGGAAAAACAATTCTTTTTTTGTATTTGACACAGTGCCGAATGACTTTCAGGTTTTCCTCGAAGTCTAACTCAAAGACGCGAAGAGGATTTTTTACATAAGTCGCGGGCGTTGCAATAGCCACTAGGGGGAGGATGACATCGCATTTCTTCACATGAAGTTCGATCCACTCTCTAGAAATCGTGATATCCCCTTGAGAAAAATGGAAACGAGGATGACCTAAGTACTCGGTCACTTTACTGGTCCCGAGATCCATTCCATATACTTCCCAATCGGTCGTATTTAGAATGCGATGAGTTATATGAGATCCGATAAAACCATTGACTCCTAAGATCAAAATTTTCATAGTCACCTTGTTGTCATCGATTGTTATTAGTTAATCACAGAGGAATTGGATACCCTACAAATAACCTTGCCGAAGTGTTGACCCGCTTCAAGATATTGTTGTGCTGCCGGATAATCCTTAAAATCGAAAACTTTATCAATAGTGGGCCTGAACGGGGCATTGATACTACCCGATTCTACACATGCCAATAACTTAGCGAAATTGGAACGCTTTCCCATGTAAGAACCTAAAATGGAAATTTGACGAGCAAATAAAGACCTCAAATTTAACGATACATCGGGTCCTGTTGTACTCCCACACGTGACAATACGACCACCTCTTCGACATGCCATCATGCTTGTTGTCCAAGTGGCTGGCCCAGTATGCTCAAAGACAATATCCACTCCTTTATTAGCAGTAATTTCTTTAACTCTCTCTAAGATATTTTCGCGATTACGATTGAGGACATGTGTGGCGCCGAGATCCCAGCATTTCACTGCTTTTTGATCGTCACCAACCACGACAATCGACTTCGCACCCACCATTTTGACTAGTTGAATGGCAGCCGTGCTAACGCCACTGCTCCCACCCCAAATAAGAACTGTTTCACCGAAACCCAAGTGAGCCTTTTCCATAAGCATTTCCCAGGCAGTCAGGTAAACAAGAGGAAACGCTGCGGCTTCTTCAAAAGTCCACCCCGAAGGGATTGGTAGCACATTCTGAATTGGGACATCTATGGTGGTGGAGGCTGTTCCATTTGTGTGATGTCCCATTACTTTGTAAGACTTACACAGCATGTCATTACCGGATTGACACTCAAAACAAAAACCACAGCTTAAACCCGGAGCAATCATGACACCAGAGCCGAGGCCTAATCCAAAAGGCAATGGGTGATGGGAGCCTATTTCTACAATTACTCCGGATCCATCAGATCCGGGAATTACTGGAAGAGGGAGCCGTATCCCTGGTAACCCACGCGTTGTCCATAAATCTAGATGATTCAAGGCCATGCACTTCAAGGTTATACGAACAAAACCTTCCTGAAGAGCTTCGAGAGCTAACTCTTCGAGCCGGGGCGAACCGACCGCTCCGTGTTCTTTGATCACCCATGCACTTCGGTTCATTTTTTATGACTCCAAACCTGCAGGTCTAGCCAAAAGAATTTTCATAACGTCATCAGGCTTTCGACCGGACAGAAGATGATGAACAGCCTCTGTAATAGGCATTTCGAGATTGTGAGTGAGCGCTAACTTTAATGCAATTTCTGTAGCGTACTGTCCTTCCGCAACTTCTCCATTTAGAGTCTTCTGAGCATCATGGAGGTTACCTGTTCTTACCAGTTCCCTTCCCAATTTTCGGTTACGGCTCTGAGGACCCGTGGAGGTCAAAAGTAAATCCCCCATGCCGGCTAAGCCGTATGCCGTTTCAGACTTCCCTCCTGCAGACCTCACCAGACGAGTCATCTCCGCAAGACCACGGGTCATCAGTGCAGCCCTTGTATTATGGCCTAACTCAAGCCCATCGAGGACTCCCGAGGCTATGGCAAGAATGTTCTTAAGTGCCGAGCAGATTTGGGTTCCGATTAAATCATCAGTAAGATAAATCCGCAAGAATTTAGAACTCAATATCGTTCGAAGATTTGCGTAGTCTTCGGTCAATTGGGGTACGGCTAAAACCATTGCGGACGGTAACTGACGCGCCACCTCGTCCGCGAACGTAGGGCCCGTTAAAAACGACCATGGCTTTTGGGTTAACTTACTTAATCGCTCTGAGATGTAGGGAGATCCGTCGGAAAGTAATCCTTTAGTGGAGTGGATAAGGGTCTGATTAGCTACCAGACCCACAAAACTCTTTTCCCAGACCGAAAGTGTGACCTGTGAAGGAAGAGCAGAGACAATTACCGAGGAATCCATAATTTCGTCGGGGGAGGCCGAGAAGCTCAACGTCTTGGGAAAGGCCTGGGGAGAAATGAGGGGGTGCGACCGCGAATCGTTCAAGAGTTTTACCTTCTCTTCCGAGCGTGTCCATATGATCACTTGGTGACCACTGAGCGCAAAAGCAATGCCAAGACCGATCCCCCAGTTTCCTGAGCCAACAATGCCAATTTTTTGAGAATGCATACGCTTATCCCGCAAGGCTTAGAAATGAAAGGTGGGCTCTTCCTTTTTGAGTAGCCTGTCGATATTACTTCGATGTTTCACAATAATGAGCAGGCTAAGGAGGACAATTAACCAAAAGTCAGTGCCCAAGGAGTCAAATAAATATGCAGTAAATAAAGGTAGAGAGAACGCTGCTGCAATGCTTGAGAGGCTCACGATACGTGTGATAAAGAAAAAAACAAAAAACACAAAAAGAGCCGCTAAGAGAAGATTTGATGAAGCAATAACTAATGCCCCACAGAGAGTAGCGACACCTTTCCCTCCCTTAAATTTAAGCCAAGGAGTGAAGATATGTCCCAAAACACAACTAAGCGTCGCCCAAAAAACCCAATCTGGGTGTCCCCAGGTTTTAACGAGAAGAACCGCTAGCACCCCTTTAGATAGATCACATCCCAGCGTGAGGATCCCGAGCAAAGATCCCCCAGCCCGCGCTACGTTCGTCGCCCCAATGTTGCCGCTTCCAAAATTACGGATATCTCCCTTGCCCTTCAGGTAGACCAATAGATATCCAAAGGGAATGGACCCTAGTAAAAACGCCAAAATCATCCATAGGAAAAAAGGGGAAGAATGCATTTTATTAGTTTACTTGCTATAGGGTCTTAGGGGTTCCGATTCAAGATTTCTCTACGTAAGAAGTCTAGAGCTAAGGCAGATGATCGTATTTGGATATCCAATCGACTGCCGTGTAAATGAAACTTCTTTGCGATGCTCCAACTCTTTCCGGTGATCGCAATATAACCCTCGCCAAGGGATTCTTTCGAATAGGGATCCAACTCAGGACCCGCATTCCCCGTGATTCCAATGCTGTAGGTGCTCCCCGATTTTACTCGAAGCGATTCTGCCAACTCCCTGGCAATCGCTTCTCCAGTGGGTCCATTCAAATGGAGTATTTCTTCAGAAATATCTAAGAGATCTTTTTTAAATCTGGGGGAATAGGCAACCACGCCGCCAACCAACACTGAGGAGGCGCCGGGAATTGAGCAAAGACGCGATGCGATCAAACCTCCGGTCATGCTCTCCGCAAGAGAGAGCGTTTCCGATCGATCTCTTAAGAGACTCAGTAGGGCGGATTCGAGTGAAATCTCGCCAAGCCCGACAAGATCGTCCGACAAAAACCGCACAAACTCATTTGAGAGTGTGTCTAAATACTCGTTTGAAACATGGGATACCAAAAACTCAACTTGGGATAGGTTAGCGAGAACCGTCCATTCGGCTTCGGCGTACTTAGCCCGGAAAGGCTCTGTTCGGTCATTCAAAGTGCTCTCCGGGACCCCTGTAGTTACAAATCTTCGCGTATGCACTTTTTTTAGCCCAGCGGAAGGAATTTCTAACTCAGGTTGCACAAAAGTATCCCAAATCGAATGAAGTTCCTTCGGTACACCCGGTAAGAAAAAAAATAATTTTTTTTCTTCATTTTTTCTCAATGTGAGAAAGATACCCGGTGCCGTTCCAACTGAGTTAGATAGGGCGATTGCGCCCTTAGGCAAATATGCCTGCCTTAAATTACTTGGAGAAATTTCTCGGCCTCTTGAACGAAAGAATTGTGAAATTTCTTGAGCGATGGATGCTTGGTACTCAAGGGGTACCTCGAAGGCTTCGGCGATCGCTTCTCGAGTGAGGTCATCAAAGGTGGGGCCTAGACCCCCACACACAATAACGATATCGCTTCGATCACGGCTTTCTCGAAGGACCCTTACAATCTCTTCCTGAACATCCCCTACGATGCTTTTCCGAGTTAGGGATAAACCTAAAATTCTCAACTTCTCTGCAACCCAAGTCGAGTTCGAATCTTGGCGACGATGATTGAGAAGTTCGCTTCCTATGGCAATAAATTCAATGGCTTTCATAAATTGAGTTTATCCTACACCACAGAGGGAGTTTCATGATTATCCCAAGTCTTGATGATTTGATTATAGGTGATGATAGCGAAGGGTTAATCGAAGAACTCGGACGAGATTTTATTTACGCAGGTGGATGGTGCACCGCCTTTTTTTTAATACGGACGAAACGAGACTCCGAATCTTCTTGGGATAAACCTCTTCTCTGGGTTCACCGCTACCAGAAAATACAGGGGGGTTGGAAATTGATGGCTAAAGTGCATCTTACTCATGAAAATCAAATGAAGGCTCTACAAGCCCTGCTTGAAGACCTATCAAAGTATGAAGACTAGTTGTTGCAAATATGTTTTCTGATGTACAAATAGTTCTAACGGAGGTCTTATGAAACCCACGATTGCTCAGAAATGTCCTTTTGCTGTTCCTGTAATCGAGGGGCAGACTTATTATTGGTGCTCCTGTGGATTAAGTAAAAAACAACCTTTTTGTGACGGGGGGCATCAGGGAACTGAATTTAAACCTACACCTTATCAGGCGACCGAAACGAAGACGGTTCATTTTTGTGGATGTAAGCATTCGAAAAAAGGCGTCCTTTGTGACGGTTCCCACTCTTCAATTTAAGAGCTCAATATCGCTCAACTAGGATCTTTTTATGGTGGGCGACATGCCCTGCATTGACGTAAGCTAGATCATTTGCAGATATCACATGGGAAGAGACTTCAGCTTTTCTCGAGAGATCAAAGGCGTTAAGGCTTGAGAGGAAGTAGATAGTTGATCTTCTTGAAGCATCCCAATCTTCTATCAAAGCTTCAAGGGACCTTGAATCGGCATGCGATGTAACCATCACCTGATCTTGATCGAGCGAGGGGAGTGGATGACCTAAGTCTCGAGCAATAGACATGATACGGAATAACATGATCCTTTCCCAATCAACGATATGGACTAACACTTCAAAAAGAGACCATTTCCCTTTTTCGTACCTAAAGTTGCCTCTTTTTTCATGAATGGTCCGAGAAAGATGGGCCAATTCAAGTCGCTGCACCTCGAGGGTGGTTAAAAGTGGAACATGAGGGGGTAGAAGCTGGAGATAGTTGCGGTGATATGTAGATAATTTTTCAGGATCAGGAAATTCAAATAACTCCATAAAAGTCCCTATTAGGTTGTATGGCTAAAGTCTCTATCTTTCGGGGATTACGTGCAACGTTTCTTTTTTTTACGCTGACTTATCCACAGACTTTTCCACAATTAACAAGGTCAACATAATAAAAAATTTATATGTTTTTTATTCGCAGAGTGGTAATTTTTCTATTCCAAAGTCTTTTAGGAGCGAAGCCATGAGAGAACAACTACGCGAACTAGTTGCAGAAATGATGAGGGGTGGGATTTCCCTCGATATGGCAAAAAAAGAATTTGAGAAACTCTATTTGGAAGAAGTATTGGCTGCAAATGACGGTAACCAGAGCGCTGCAGCTCGCGAGTTAGGAATCCACCGAAACACCCTATCCAAGAAGTTGTTGGCCACGCAGTCAAAGCTGCGCCATCAACCCACCATTAATCGTCTAGGCGCCCATAACCACAATTAAGATTGCATTATTCTGATGTGATCTTGGGTCCAAAGGGGCTTGGCCGAAATACGGTTAAGAATTGTCAAGATCGCTACCAGTGGGACCTCATTCACCGTTGACCTCACATTAGCTACCGGTCCCTGCTCCACGTTTATGAGGGTCACCTCGGTGGGCTCGTTGATATCTGGATGGAGTGCAAGCAACTGGCTCATTTCTAATAAAGGGAATCGAGTAATCCAAGGTCCTATATCGGGACTTGAGGCTCCCTCAACCAAAGCGCCGATTTCTCTCGGCTGAAAAAATAATAAATGCAATATCTTTTTTGAAGTAATGTGTTTCCAAATTAAAAAGGGGGGGAGATGGCCTAAAACTATTCCTCCTTTATCAGCAGAAGGCAATGGTGTCATCGTTAAGCCTGTCGAGTCAGCTAACTCCATTGCGAGACGCTCAAGCGGTGGCGCAAAGGGTACAATCCAAGGCTCGGACTCTGGGTTGAGAACCAAAACAACTCCCTAAAAGTAGGCCCTAGCAAGGAATGTGGCCCATGATGAGTATGCTGCCCTTAGGGTCATCTTTGAAGGGTAAACTTAAAAAATGGAAAAAAACATTCCCTTAGTTTTAACGGGACAACAGATTGGGGTCGGGTGGTCTCCTGCTTTGAGTGTAATTAAAGCACTCGTAGCCCTCGATGAGGCTAAGCGTATATCGGGGAAAGCTATTTTTTGGATGGCCGATGAAGATCATGATGCTTCGGAAGTTTCTAGAAGTGTCCTTCGAAAAGATGGAAAGATTCTTAAAGTCCAGTTCGAATTTAATCAGAAGTCACAAACTTCTACCGGGTGGTTTCCCTTCGATGAAAGCCACCAAAAACAGGCCGTTGAGTTGTGGGGCCCGTCGACCCCTACCCCACAAGAGCCGACCCTAAGAGGCCATTTCGAAGCTATGGGTGAGCCCCTTAAAGTGCGGGGGCTTTCATTCTTTTCCCCCACGCGTGACATCGATCGGTATAAACTCAACGATCTGCTTAAGGATTGGAGAGAATTAAATTTAGAAACAAGATTGACTACGATGTACCAAGATCTAGCCCGTCAAGGAATCAAATGCTCCATTGATCCCACAAAGCAGTCCACGTGGTTTTCTCTCGATCCCCAAAACGGACAGCGTCTTCGACTCGAGCCTTCATCGTCCCTCGGATCTCATCTTTGGCTGAGTCCCGGTGCCGCCCTACGCCCCCTCTTGCAGTCGTACGTACTTAATGTGCACACGGTCATCTTAGGTCCCTCGGAAATGTCTTATTGGCAACTTATTGATCCCCTATGGGACATGCTTCGCATCAAAAAACCCATACTTAAGCTGAGGCCATCGCTATGGAGTATCCCTTCTCATTGCTCGTTAAAGGCGGATCAAATTGGTCATCTTCGAGAAGGAGATTGGCAAGCCTTATTACCTAAAAATATAGCTCTACCATCAAACTCTCTCTCGTTTATCTCCAATCCAGATTGGGATTCAGATACTCAATCAAGAATTGATCAAGAGTTAAAAAGAACCTATGAACGATTAGAAAAAATCGATCGTAAAATTCAGCGCGCCCTACTTTATCAGTCACTCGGCGAAGATCCTGAAACTCTTCACCAATATCTTTTTCCTTTGGGCAGAGATCAGGAGCGTATCCTATCGGGAGCTCCCTGGCTTTTAGATCCAAAGACGCTTACCCGTTTGACCGAATCCCTCTCGGAGGGCTCCCCTGTTGTCATAATGAAAGAATCATGAACCATTCCAGCGACCTTCTTGTTATTGGTGCTCACCCCGACGATGCTGAAATTCATGCGGGGGGGCTTCTCGCCCTAGCTTCATCAAAGGGTCTCAAGACGGCTATTCTCGATTTAACCGAGGGAGAATTAGGAACTCGTGGTGATTGCAACATCCGGAAACAAGAATCTCTCGAGGCAGCAAAAATACTAGGATCCGAACGTTTTAATCTTCAGCTTCCCGATGGAGGTATTGGAGATAACCCAATCTTTTTAGATCAGGTTGTTACTTTTATTCGTTCTCGACGCCCAAGAATCTGTGTCATTCCATCGCCTGCGGATCGCCATCCCGATCATCGGAATGCTCATTCACTTCTTAAGAAGGCTCTCTTTATGTCTGGCCTGTCTCAATTTTTGAGTAAAGAAAAACCCTGGAGACCTGAGGCCATCCTCTGGGTGGGAGGAGAAAATCCTTCGGTCCCTGATGTAGTCGTTGATATCTCAACCGTCTGGTTAAATAAAATGAAGGCCCTTGGCGCTTATCGAAGCCAATTTGATCCTAATTTTGACGAGAATCAGACCCGTATTTCGCACCCCACCTTTTTGCGAGGAATTGAGGGTCGTTCCATGCATTGGGGTTCATTAATTCAATCAAACTATGCGGAAGCCTTTTGGATCGACAAGCCTTTGCAGCCTATCTTGATTCGCTTTTTGGATTCACTCAGGTGAACCGTCTTGAATCACTCCTGCTGGGTCAAATTAAGGACCGAGGGGATCAAGTTAAAGGTACTAAAATCCTCGTGGCCTGTAGTGGTGGCGGTGATTCTATGGCTTTACTTCATCTCCTCGTAGCACTGCGAGCAAGTCTGAATTTAATTTTAGAAGTGGCCCATATTGATCACCGGATCCGCCCAGATAGTGGTGAAGATCGAGGGTTCGTCGAAGAAGAAGCATCTCGATTAAATCTTTCACTACATGCTAGAGAGCTATCATGCCTCGATGGTTATCCGGGAGGGGTGGAAATGCAAGCCCGCGAGGCCCGATGGTCATGTTTAAAAGAAATTGCTGATCAGCAAGGGGCTCGATGGATTGCGACAGGGCATACCCTGGACGATCACACGGAGACGGTACTTATGCGAATGGCTCGAGGTTCAGGGTTACGTGCCCTCACTCCCCTCTCGGCATGTCAATCCCCTCGATGGTCTCCCTTGATCCAACTCACTCGCTCTACTCTAAGATCATATCTTTTAGAAAATAAGACCCCATGGCGGGAAGACCCCACCAATGCATTGCCTTTTACCTCCCGAAATCGTTGGAGGATGATTCTTAAATCTATTCGAGAAGAATGTCCATCATTCGATGAACATGTTTGGGATACTCACCGACAGAGCGAGTCGACCTTAGCTCTAGCAGAAGCCTTTGTTGCCTCCTTGAGACCCCAATCATGGGATCTAGATCTTTCGACAAAATCGATTCTGTTTAAGCCACGCGAATGGAATGAAACCGAGCTAGCCATGATTATGAACCTTGCTTTTAGGGAGTGGGGGTATCTTAGAGAATCTAGACATCTTCAAAACCTGAGCCTTTGGGTTTGCCGCGGATTACGCTCTCAATTAGAAGCCTCAAACGGTGGCTATATTTTGAGTCTATTGCCCGATTCTGAAGGCATGAGATTATATAAGGAGTGAGCCTAGTGCCTCCCCGCTATTGGGTGAGTGCGGGGGCTCTCAAAGGAGTTTTTTTGAATTCGATGATGAAAAGTGTTTTGGTGTGGGTAGGAATAGTCCTCTTGCTCTTACTAATTGTGCAGAATGTTCCCTCAGGAGCGCGCACGCAAGAAATTCCATTTTCAACTTTCTATACTGAAGGCCAAACGGGAAAATATCGCTCAGTTTCGCTCTCAGGATTTGAAGTTGAGGGGACCTATAAAACACCTTTTAAAAACAGTAAAGGTGAGACGATTGAGCGTTTCAAGACGGTCACACCTCCTATGCAGGACTTAGGTGCAAAGATCATGGCTTGGAAGCAAGATGGCCAAGTCGAAGAATTCAAAGCATCGAAGCCCAACGACAATAGCAGTTGGTCAATGTACCTTCTTTTCTGGGGCCCACTCATTGTTTTCGTCGTGCTCTGGTTTGTCTTTATGCGCCAAGCTCAAAACGGTGGCAACAAAGCCATGAGTTTTGGAAAGGCTCAAGCTAAGGGCTTATCGAGTACGGCCAAGAAAATTACCTTTAACGATGTGGCGGGTTGTGATGAAGCCAAGGACGATCTAAAGGAAATCGTGGAGTTTCTCAAGGAGCCCTCTAAATTTGTAAAACTGGGAGGTCGTATTCCTAAGGGCGTACTGCTTGTAGGGCCTCCCGGTACAGGAAAAACCTTACTTGCTCGGGCAGTTGCTGGTGAAGCCAAAGTTCAGTTTTTTAGCATCTCGGGATCCGATTTTGTTGAAATGTTCGTGGGAGTTGGCGCTAGTCGTGTGCGAGATCTTTTTGAACAAGGGAAAAAAAGTGCTCCTTGTATTATTTTCATCGATGAAATAGATGCGGTGGGTCGCCATCGGGGTGCAGGTCTCGGGGGTGGTCATGATGAACGGGAGCAAACCTTGAATCAATTATTGGTGGAAATGGATGGGTTTGAGGGAACTGAAGGAGTCATTCTTATTGCTGCGACTAATCGACCCGATGTCCTTGATCCCGCTCTTCTAAGGCCAGGTCGATTCGATCGTCGAGTGGTGGTTGATCGACCGGATATCCGTGGACGTGTCGCTATTCTCACCGTACATACGGCCAACAAAATTCCCCTAGCCCCGGATGTTGATCTTGAAACCTTAGCCCGAGGTACTCCCGGTTTTGCTGGTGCCGACCTTGCCAATCTTTGCAATGAAGCTGCCCTCAATGCAGCTCGCTCAAACAAAGCATGGGTTGAAATGATTGATTTTGAAAATGCAAAAGACAAAGTTTATATGGGTGCTGAACGAAGAAGTTTAGTGATGACTGATGAAGATAAAAAAATTACGGCTTACCACGAAGCCGGCCATACCGTTCTGGCTGCTGTTATTGAAGAAACGGATCCTCTTCACAAAGTCACCATTATTCCTCGGGGCCAAGCTCTAGGCGTCACTTGGCAGTTACCTGAACGCGATCGATTCAATACAACAAAATCCTACATGGAAGCTCGCATTGCTATTTCAATGGGTGGTCGGATTGCAGAAGAGGTTTTCTTTAACCAATTCTCGACCGGTGCATCCAATGATATACAGCAGGCCACTTCCCTGGCTAAGTCCATGGTCACTAAGTACGGCATGAGTGAGCGTCTTGGGCCTCTTAACTACGGTGGAGATCAAGGAGAGGTCTTCATCGGACGCGACTATGGTCAGCGACGTGATATTTCCGAAGACACTGCCCGCTTGATTGATGCGGAGGTGCGCGATATCGTTCATCGTAATTACGAAAAGGCCAAAAATATTATTCTCGAAAAGAAAACCCAATTAATCGCTATTGCGGAATCTCTCTTGATTCATGAAACGCTCACGGGTGAAGACATCAAACTTTTGATGATGGGTGGGACGTTGCCTCCGAGAAAAGCCTCAACCAACACTCCGCCCTCAGATCCTACTCAACCTGATAATCTCGCTCTCGGTCAGGGGAACCTGGGTCAGGCTTTGAAGCCCATCTAATTTGTTTGATTGGGGCTCACTTCTAAAGCCAGGTCCTTGCTTTATCGGGGTTCTCAACTGCACTCCGGATAGTTTCAGCGATGGTGGGCGATTCGTAGAACCTGCTTTAGCTTTTGAACACGCTCATCGCTTACTTCTAGATGGGGCAAAGGTTATCGATGTGGGCGCAGAAAGTACTCGTCCTGGGGCACAGCCTATTGATGAGCCAGAGGAATGGGAACGATTAAAAAAAATCTTACCGCTCCTTCGTCAAGAACTCCCTCCCGATACCCTCCTAAGCATTGATACTCGACACGTGATGACTGCTCAGCGGGCCATAGATCTCGGAGTTCACATTCTTAACGATGTCACAGGTTTTTCTGATCCTAAAATGCTATCTCTACTCAGAGATAAATCAATCGGTGCCATCGCAATGCGTAGCACTATGATTGACAACACGCTTTCTATGCCGCCCTATTCAGATCCAAGGTCGGAGGGTTCAAAGAAGATAGAGGAGTTTTTGAATCTTACGCTTAGATTAAAGGCGGCTTCAGTCACTTCGCAGCAGTGCCTTATGGATATCGGCTTTGGCTTCGGGACGACTTATTTAGAAGATGCCGCGCTATGGGAGTACTTGATTCATCGCCAGATGGACCTTCCCTGGCCTTATGAGCGATTATGCGTCGGTATTTCCCGTAAACGCTTCTTGGCGTGGAGATTCCAACAACCCAACTTGCCCTCCCAACAGAGAGATCTTCTCACTCGTGAGGCTGTCTCAACACTCATCGGTAAAGGCTATCAATTTTTTAGGGTCCATACCGTGCCAAGATATTCTTAGACTGAAGGAATCCTATGCCGCTGAAGTATTTTGGGACGGATGGAATTAGGGGAAAGGCTTTCGACACTCCCCTTACGATTTCAGAAGTTGAACGATGGGGTTTATCGTGGAGTCAGGCTGCCCTTCATCATAAAGTGCACACCCTTATTCTTGGTCATGATCCTCGAGTCAGTTCAGAGCCCCTGATTAAAGCTTTTGTATCTGGCATAGATCCCTCGGTTCGTCTTGTGTATTTGGGGATGGTACCCACACCTGTTCTCGCATATGAGACTTCCCGAACTCCAGGAGCATGGGGTGTGATGTTCTCTGCAAGCCATAATCCCCCCCAGGATAATGGGATCAAAAGTTTCTCTTCCTCTGGAGAAAAGTTGGAAGCACCCATAGAGATGGAAATCGAGAGGTATTTTGACTCCACCTCGGTCCCCAATAAAATTACTCATTGTGATCTTCCCGCGGTTCAGCCGAACGAGTACTTGAATACTCTCGAGCCTTTCACGTTCCCTGATCCATGGCGTATTGCTATCGATTGTGCTTATGGTGCTGCGGGCCTCTTGGCTCAAAAAATATTCCTCGGAGAGACTATTTACTGGATCGGGACTCCACCTGACGGCACTCAAATCAACCATCAAGTAGGGTGTACTCATCTGGAGACTCTTCGAAAAGTTATTCTTGAGCACCATCTTGACTTTGGGTTTGCTTTTGATGGCGATGCTGACCGATGCCTTTTTGTAGACTCTTCGGGCGAGGTTTTCGATGGTGATCAAATCTTATGGCTGCTGGTAAAAGACTGTATTAATCGAGGAAAACCTCCTGCAGGGGTCGTGGGAACCGTAATGACCAACGGAGCCCTGGAGCAATTGATTTGTAACGCTGGTATCCCCTTCCTCCGGACGCCCGTCGGCGATAAATTCATTCTGAGAGCCATGGCTCGCTACGGTTACCCCATCGGCGCTGAAGCCTCTGGCCATGTCATTCAGAAATACTTAGGTCCAACTGGAGATGGCATGGCCACGGCTTTATCGGTCTGTAGGATCCTCAAAAATATGGGTGTAGAAGAGGTCTTCAAGGCTCGCTTCAATCCCTATCCCCATCGATTAGTGAGTTTTAGTACCCGCATAAAAAAACCTATCGATGCATGTGCCTCCCTCAACGAGGTACTTCAGGATCTATCAAAAGAATATCCGAGCCTTCGCACGGTTATTCGATGGTCGGGTACTGAAAATAAATTACGACTCATGGCTGAAGCAACCGATCTCCCCTCGGTTAATATAGCCTTAGATCGCCTTCAGCAGGCCGCGCTCTCTGATCTCAGTTAGGACCTCCCTTGAAACTTAGCGTTAACATTGACCATGTGGCGACCTTGCGACAGGTTCGCGGAGGTAGTGAGCCCAATTTAAAAGAAGCCATTGCTGAAGTTTTAAAAGCCGGGGCAGACGGAATCACGGTTCACTTGAGGCAAGACTTACGTCATATACAACCCGACGATCTCAAAATGATTCGATCGACCTTTCAAACCCCTCTCAATGTTGAACTTGCGGTGCATGCTAACTTAGATGCATTATTTCAACACGTAATACCTTCGACCGTTACTTTAGTCCCAGAACATCCCCATGAAGTGACTACCGAAGGGGGTCTTCAAGTTAATTTTGATCCTGCCGCACTTGGAGTCGCCTTAAAGACTTTAAAAAAAGAAGGGATTCAAAGCAGCCTCTTTGTCGATCCGGACCCTACCGTAATCCGTCAAGCGCTATTGCTACACCCTGACGCCATTGAGATCAATACCAACCACTATTCCCTCCAACCGCTGGATTCTCCTAGTTATTTAGAGGCCTTGGAGAAAATTAAGGAATGCAGCCAACTCATTCATAATCATGGGGTTAGAGTCTTAGCCGGTCATGGCTTGAATCGAAACAACGTTGAAGCTATTTCGAAAATTTCAGTCCTGGACGAACTCAATATTGGCCATTCCATCGTAGCAAGATCACTCTACGTCGGTTTGCAAAAAGCCGTGAGAGAAATACTTACCTACTTAAAGTAGAGGGAACTATTTTTTAGCGATCGGACACATTAATTCATTTCGGCGCATAAAGAACGGAACGAAAGGGGCATTGTAGCGGCCATAGGTAAAGGGCCCTTTGCGAATATAAGCTGAGGATTGGATGAAGCGCTCCAACTCAATTTCAGCCTCCATAACTTTACTTTCCGACCAAAATCCTGAAGTGTTAATGGCTGCGACTAAGGACCCAGGAATTGACACAATGGTCACTCTTGGATCGGTGGGTTGAGGAACGGTCTCGGCGGTAAATTCAGAAGGAACCATAAAGGAAACGTTCCAGCTTCCATCGGACTCTTTAGTTTGAGCCACAGGAGCGGTCATGGCGATAGACGTACCGGTATTTTTAGTTTGAGCCACAGGAGCGGTCATGGCGATAGAGGTCTGGGTTTTATTCGCCCCTGAGATGTATTGAAATAGAACCCTAAAAGCTAGATTACCCGCTTGATCGAAGGACCCATTCACTTTGGTTTGAGCCACAAGATAGGGTTCATACTGCCGAATTTCAACACGACCGACTTTTTCGACAACTTTATATTTAGGCTCTTCGGTGGCCATCAGATTGGCTCCTACTAAAATGATGGATAAGAGGGTCTTAACGGACATGGGTGTTCTCCAACGTTACGATTTTTTCCGTGCGCGAGGATGGGACTTGATATAGGTTTTGGATAAATCCTCAATGCCTAAATGAGTATACCGCTGAGTGGTACTTAGGCTAGCATGCCCCAATAATTCTTGGATGACCCGGAGATCCATTCCTTTGTTGAGAAGATGGGTAGCAAAGCTGTGTCGTAGGCCGTGCGGGGATATTTGATTCTCAACACCCTTAGCCGTAATTAATTTGGACAGTAATTTACGTATGGAGGTGGTACTTAAACGAGTTCCATGGGTGTTAACAAAGACCGCATTGGTCGGCGTACCTTTGATTTCTTTCAATATCTCTCCTCTAAATGAAAGATAAGCCATCAAAGCACGTAAGGCCTGATTGTGGAAGGGCACCATCCGCTCTTTACCCCCCTTCCCATGTACCAATAGGATCTGATCTCGTTTCTGAATATCCTGGAGATTCAGGTTGGCAATCTCACTTACTCTCAAGCCGGTTGCATAAAGAGTCTCCACGAGACAAAGGGTTCTTGCTTCCTGAAAATTCAAGGGGACTGGAGCTTCCAAAAGAGTATGGGCATCTTTTTCGGATAAAAAATTAGGTAGTTTTTTTGCTTCTTTAGGATTCCTAATTCCAGTAGTGGGATTCCTAGAAATATGGCCATGGTCCCACATCCATTGAAAGAAAGTTCGAGTCGTTGAAAGAATTCTTGATTGGCTTGTCGGATCGAGGCCCATTTGAGTCAAAGCTGCTACGAACGACCTAATATGCCTGACCGAGACATCCCAAGATGCCCAGTTACCCTCATGGGCAAAGGCTAAAAGCTTTTTTAAATCGAGCTCTTGGGCTCGAAGAGTGTGGGGTGATAGCCCTCGGCTCTTCTGTTCAGAGGCAAAAAGAGTTAAAGTCTTTAGTAACCCTTTTTTCATGAAATCAGCCCCAAGGTATGCATCATTATGAGGGATTTTTGTGTCGAGTGAAATAAAGACTATTCCCGATTTATTTTATGAAGCCCTTAAGAGAGATATCTCTGACGCATTGGCCTACAAGCATAATGGGTCATATCATCCGATCTCTCACCGCGAATACAAAGACCTCGTTGAATGGGTAGCCCTTGCGCTTCGAGAAAAGGGGCTTAAAACCCACGATCGCGTAGCCATCATTTCAGAAAATCGACCCGAATGGGCCATCGCTGATTTTGCATGTGCGATTTTGGGGCTCCCCACCGTCGTTCTATACCCCACCCTGGTCTCCAGCCAAGCTGCCTTTATCTTGCAACACAGTGAAGTCAGTTGGGTTATTTGCTCTGACTCCAATCAACTGAATAAAATTATGGAGTCTTGGTCTGAATTGCCCCATCTTCATACTGTCGTTGTAATGGAGGGCGAAGTTCCCATCGTCCCTCATAAAAATATCTATACCTGGGATCAATTAGTTTCCTGGGGCCGAGCCCTCTCTGAACATCAAGCGGAAGTGAAACAGTGGGCCTCGGCGGTTAAACCCGAAGACTTATTGACTATCATCTATACCAGTGGGACCACGGGTGAGCCTAAGGGCGCTATGTTAACTCACCGCAACCTAATAACGAATATTCTTGACTCGGCCAAATTACTCAATCTTTCCGCGGGCGATCGATCGCTTAGTTTCTTACCTTTAAACCATATTTTTGAACGCATGGTCGGGCACTTCACTATGATGCATGTGGGTGTATCTATTTATTACTCTGAAGGTGTTGCAAAAGTTCCTGACAATCTCCTAGAAGTCCGGCCCACCGTTCTCCTTGCCGTCCCAAGGATTTATGAAAAAGTGTTTAACCGAACCTTATTCACCGCAGCGCAAGCGCCACTGCTTCGACGATTAGTTTTTTCGCTAGCCATGAGTATTGGGCGAGGGTCACTGCCTTATCGTTATGCGGGGCGTCCCCTGCCCTTTTATTTAAAATACCTTCACCGAGTGGCGAGTAAATTAGTCTTTGAGAAGATTCTTGCAAGACTGGGAGGCAACCTTCGAATGGCTGCTTCAGGGGGAGCACCGCTCGCGCCGAAAGTTCTTGAGTTCTTTTGGGCTATTGGTCTGGATATTCTCGAAGGCTACGGCCTCAGTGAGACCAGCCCCGTCATCTCCTTTAATCGATTTGGCCATATCGTACCGGGTTCGGTCGGTAGACCACTTTATGACACCTGGGAAGGGCGTCCCTTCGTCAAAATTGCAGAGGATGGGGAGATCTTATGCCAAGGCCCCAATATCATGAAGGGGTACTGGAAAAATGAAAAAGATACCCGTGAGGCCATTGGTCCCGATGGCTATTTCCATACGGGCGATATTGGTTATTTGAAAGATGGAAATCTTTATATCACCGATCGAAAGAAGGATCTCATCATTACTTCGGGCGGAAAAAACGTTGCTCCGCAGCCCATTGAAAACGCTCTCAAGACTAACAAATATATCTCCCAAGCCGTGGTCTTAGGGGATACACAGAATTTTATATCCGCCCTGATTGTTCCAGACTTTGAAGTCCTAGAGCCTTGGGCTAAACGTCAAAAAATATCCTTTCAATCCCGAGAAGACCTGATTTCAAACCCGCGTGTCGTGCAGAAAGTCATGAATCAAGTCAACAAAATTAATACTCAATTTTCAAATTACGAGCAAGTAAAGAAAATTGTGCTTCTCGGGCATGAGATGACCCAAGAGACGGGTGAATTAACGCCTACGATGAAAGTAAAACGTCGTGTCGTTAACGAAAAATACCAAAAGCAAATTGCTGAAATTTATAGTTGATCCCATGAACTCACTCGCCAGCAGGGTCTTAGAGTTTGGTCGTATGATCAAGTTTGAGCATACAATTTTTGCCCTTCCCTTCGCTTTAGTAGGCTTAGTGATAGGATCCGGTAGCAGGCCCCATCCTATGGTCTTGGGTTGGATTCTGGTCGCCGCCGTGAGTGCGAGAACCGCAGCCATGGGCTTTAACCGACTTGTAGATCAAGAAATTGACGCCCTCAATCCTCGAACCAAAATCCGTTCTCTTCCTGCACAAAGGCTCAGCCGAGCGTCGGCATGGATTATGGTAATACTCGCAGTCGCCGCCTTCTTTGGGGCCGCAGGGGCCCTCAACCCCTTATGCCTTAAGCTGGCTCCGGGAGTCTTGGTGATCTTGCTAGGGTACTCCTACACTAAGCGCTTCACGACTTTTTGCCACCTGATTCTTGGACTTTCACTCAGTTGTGCCCCCTTAGGAGCTTATGTCGCCGTAACGGGAGGCTTGGATATCTTACCTATCCTAATTGCTGGGGGGGTTTGTTTTTGGACTGCAGGTTTTGATATTCTCTATGCCCTCCAAGACCAAGATTTTGATCGAGCCCAGGGCCTCCACTCCATCCCCGCCAAATGGGGGACTCAAAAGGGGCTTTATTATTCAAGGTTTTTTCACTGCATCGCCTGGCTACTGTGGGCCTGGGCCGCCTTTGTGCATTCGAATTCTTTTGCATGGGTCGGATTGACCTGCATTGGGGGGATTTTAATACGCGAGCAATGGATATTAAGAAAAGGGGATCTCTCAAGACTTGATGAAGCTTTCTTTCAACTGAATGCTTGGGTAGGACCCATCTTTTTTCTCTCTTTCTCTCTCCCCTATCTTTTCCTGTAAATAAAAAAGCCAAGACCCAAAGGTCTTGGCTTTTTTTAAGAGCAGCGCTTATCGGTTGGCAATATGCCAAGCGATGAAAGCGACCACAAGGCCTACAAAACCTTGGCCGGCTAAACTAGCAGCAATGGTTGAGAGGTTTGTGATGGGTGTCCAGCCAAACATGCCGGCACCTAGAACTTGAAGAAGTACTGAGATGGTCAAGAGTACCCAAACAAGAGAGGTGAGTCTCTTGATGGCATCCACGATCATATCGAGTATTTGCATGGTTCCCTCCTCAGGGATAGTTATGTGCCTACGATACCCCTGAGTGCCCATAAAATAAAGCAAAAGGTCATAAAATTATGACATCAAATATAATTATTGATTTAATTATAGTTATATTAATCCCAGAAACGACCAAAATATCAAAAGCCCTCCAAAATGGACTAGTGGAGGGCTTTTAACCGTTTATTAAAGAGATATTTAATTATTTCTTGTGGCCATGTTCCAGGCAATAAAAGCTGCCAAGATTCCGACCAGGCCGGTATTAAAACCCTGAGATAACGTTAAAAGGTTTTTTACAGGAGTCAGGTTGGCCATAGGCAAACCCAAGACCTCGAGCAGGATGGCGATGGTTAAAACAACCCAGATAAAACCAGTGAATCGTTTGATTACATCAGTCATCGTATCGAGTAATTGCATGAGCCCTCCTTAAGGGATGAGTTATGCCACTAATATTAGGCAGATTTTGTTTAAAGTTGTAGCGTTATTGTCAAAGAATAATTACATAAATTCTACCTCTAGATATTTCAACATTTAGGCCAATCAGCTGGGCGCTAGATGATGGCTTGTTAGGCTGGATTTAAGCAGAATTACCGCAAACCTAAAAATCGATAGGTTTCTTCTGTAGCCTTTCGCCCCTGCTGAGTCCGATCCAACAGTCCTACTTGCATCAAATAGGGTTCTACCAAATCCTCGAGCGCTCCTTCATCCTCCCCTAAAGCCGAGGATAAGGTCTTGAGCCCCACGGGTCCCCCATTAAACTTGGAAACTAGCGTTTCTAGATAAAGACGATCAAGGGCGTCCAGACCTCGCTCGTCGACTTCGTGCAGGGAAAGACAGTCCTCAGCAAGAGATGACGTCAGATTCCCTGATCCTTTGACTTGCGCAAAGTCACGGCAGCGACGCAAGAGTCGATTGCAGATCCGAGGAGTTCCCCGGCTACGCTTAGCAATTGCCGAGCAGGCCGCAGCATCCATCGGGAGTTTAAGGAGTTGAGCATTACGAATCAAGATATGGCTTAGATCTTCCACTGAATAGAAATCAAGACGAAAAGTCATCCCGAAACGATCACGAAGAGGTTTGCTAATTAACCCGGCCCTTGTTGTGGCTCCTACCAGGGTGAACGGCTTCAAATCCACCTGGAGGGTCTGGGCACTTGGACCTTGCCCAATAAGAATATTCAAATGGCGGTCTTCCATAGCCGAGTAAAGCATCTCCTCGATGGGTGGCGCAAGGCGATGGATTTCATCAATAAATAGAAAATCACCCTCTTCTAGATTTGTCAGAATGGCCGCCAGATCCCCTTTCTTTTCTAAAGCGGGTGCTTGGATCACTCGGCAATGCGCTCCCATCTCGTTGGCCAATACATTCGCAAGCGTTGTTTTACCGAGTCCGGGAGGACCAAACAAAAGAACATGCTCGAGGACTTCTGATCGCTTTCTTGCCGCATCGAGAGCAATATCGATTTTAGCTTTAGTTTTTGTTTGACCAATGTACTCATTGAGTTTCTGGGGTCTTAGGCTAAACTCAACCGCATCCGTCTCGCTATGACTGGGGTCTAAATCAGGATGTCGGGAAGTTGTCATAAACCAATCAGCCAAGGCAAGGTGTCATTCTAGTTTAACTCGCGTTAATCTTGGAATAAGAACTTACCAGAGGTTCACCTTAGGAGATGGACATGCTACGAGTGGGGATAGGGTTTGATGCCCATCGTTTTATAGAGAGTCACTTAGGCTTCAATACTCACTATGCTTCCGATGGGGCAGCGCGCGAGCCCCTTGTGCTGATGGGGGTCAGTTTTCCTGACTCACCGCGATTAGCAGGCCACAGTGATGCAGACGTCATGTGTCATGCCTTAATGGATGCCCTTTTAGGTGCAGCAGGGCTAGGCGATATCGGCCATTATTTTCCTAGTAATTCTAAGGAGTATAAGGGGTCTAACTCCATGCATCTTTTAGCCAAAGTCGTTGAACTCTTGGCTGAAAAAGGATTCAAGGTTCATAACGTCGATGTCTGTCTTATCGGTGAGAGTCCCAAAATTGGTCCCCGTGTCACAGAGATGAAGACTTCTGCCTCAGCCGTCCTCAAAATCTCAACCGATCAAATTAATATTAAGGCCACTACTACGGACAACATGGGATTCACGGGAAGAGGCGAAGGGTTAGCCGCCCAAGCCGTCGCAACGTTATCTAGCGAATAGTTCTGAAAGTCAGATTAATTCGGCTAGGTGTCATTGCTGCGTTCTTAGGGTTGATTTTGGGGACGCGATGCTGAGAGAGCGACTGCGACCGACCGCTCATTACCAATAACGATCCATGGAGGAGCGAGGCGGATATTTTCTTACTATGGTCGTCCTTGAGGCGAATCTGGAAAGTTCGCGTCGCGCCTAAACTCAGAGACGCAATGACAGGATCAGGCCCGAGTTCTTTTTCGTCATCGCTATGCCATCCCTGCGAATCAAGACCGTTGCGATATTTATTGATTAAAACGCTATTGAATTCGACATTGAAACCCATCTCGATAATTCTATGCTCAATCTTATGTTTCAATTCCAGCAAAATTGGAGTCCAAGGCTTGGGCACCATTATTTTTCCTGAATATTTATAGGATTTGTCAGGGTCGCCATACCAGGCGGTCAACCGGGGTTCCTGAATCCATTGACCCATCATGCGGATTCGATCTTGTTTGAGGTAAGGATCATTTTCGAGAAGTTTAAATGAATGATCGGCATCACGCTCGCTCAAAAAATGAGGATCATAGGTTGTTGACAATTGATGAAGATCTATAAACGCTTCATCAATGTGCGAAGTTGTGAATTCCTCATTTTTCATAAGCAATTATTAAATAATATAGGGTTAATTGTTCTCGAGTATATAGAAGAAGGGGAGTTTCTATCGGTCCTTAACCTAGGCCGTGATTTTGAAGTGATGAAGAAGATTCATGAGAGTTACCTCGTTATTGTCATGGGGCTTCCTCAGAACATGGTCTAACAGGAAATCCTGAACGGATCGAATCCAACTTCCCGGTGTAAGTTGGTAGAACTCGATAATTTTAGCTGGCTTTAGGGAGAGATCATCAATCAAAAGAGGAGGATTTGTTGATAATACTTTGACCCAACTAGATTCTAAATCATTCAAAAGTGGGACAGCAACGCTATGGACTCTTAAAAAACAGAGAGGATCTAAACCTTGTTGTTTGATTTGGGATAAGACGAGACGAAGTTTGTATATTTCTTCTTCAGTTTGGAATGACGCATGTTGATCAATGGTTGAGATGATCGATTGCGATTCAAATAAAGAGCGAATCAGGTCACTTTCGCGATTTGCCAAAGGAAATTTATTCAGAAACTGATCAAAATGAGTTTTTTGTGAATTCATATCATGAGCTTTCGTGACCCAATCAAGGAGTAAAAACCATCGCTCGCCAAGGCTACAAGATTCCTTGATCCTGAGAGGTTGATTTTTAGAGTAGGTCCGACAGAGAGTCTTGGTTTCAAATATTTCATCGAGAAGCCCTGTTTTGATGGCAACTTGAAAACCCTTAGGATTATTGGTGACTAGGAGTTTATTGATTTCATCGACAATGCGTTCTCGCGATACGTGTCGGATGAGATTAGCCTTGATGGCCATCGCCTCGAGGGTGAGGGGATGAATTTGAAAATCTAATTGTGATGCGAAGCGACAAGCACGAAGCATTCTTAAGGGATCCTCCGTGAATCGCTCATTTGGATTACCCACACACCGAATCAGATTTTGATGGATATCCTTCCGGCCCCCAAAAGGATCAACTAAAAAAGAATCCCAAGACTCATCCAACATGCGAGCAAGCGGAATGGCAAGGGCATTCATGGTGAAATCTCTCCGCGATAAATCTTCTTCGAGGGTGACATTGAAGACGACTTCATCGGGATGCCGAAAATCGCTATAGCCTTTTTCAGATCGAAAGCTAGTAATTTCATATTTTTGGTCACCACTGAGGACAGTAATAGTTCCATGCTTCCAACCGGTTGGAATCACTTTTAATCCGATCTGCTCAAAGGCCTCTCGCATGGCCTTTGGAGGCATCGAGCAGGCCAGGTCTATATCTCCTGTTGCCGTCGCTGCTCCATGCCCTTTTAAAATATGGTCACGAATAGCCCCTCCTACTCCATAAAGTTGCTCTTTAAGGGTAGGAGTAAGTATTGATATCAACTTCTCTAGCGCACTCAAGACAAATGCTCACTGTGTTGATTTGCCAATTGAAAGAGAGACTCATGATCGACTCGGCACGTTAACCATGCATCCATAGTTTTGGCGCCCATTTGACGATAGAAATTAATACTAGGCTCATTCCAATCAAGAACTTGCCAAACAAATCGGGTGCAATTATTTTGAACCGCGATGCGAGCTAAATGAATCAGAAGCGCTTTACCTATCCCCTTTCGCCGATATTCAGGGCGGATATAGAGATCCTCGAGATAAATACCCGCCTTCCCTTCCCAGGTACTAAAGTTGAAGAACCAAAGGGCAAACCCTGCAGGGTTGCCCCCCCATTCGGCCATCACAACATGGATTAAGGGATGATCGCTAAAGGCAAAATGTAGAATATCCTCCGGAGTGACTACCGCAGCATCGGGGTCCCGTTCGTAATCGGCTAGTTCTTTAATATAAGAAACGACCAAGGGAGCGTCTTCCGGGGTCATTGAGCGTAAAATTAGCATTAATCTATTCTATCTCCAAGTTTCGTCGAGGCCCCATGCAACATATCGTCCGAATCAACACTAGGGTACTCGTCCCCCCACAAGCGATTCGTATCGAGACGACACGCTCTTCTGGGCCAGGAGGACAGAATGTAAATAAACTCTCTACCAAGGTCAAGATTTAC
Organism: Holophagaceae bacterium; assembly: GCA_023257195.1. Classification (GTDB taxonomy): domain Bacteria; phylum Acidobacteriota; class Holophagae; order Holophagales; family Holophagaceae; genus Acidiparvus; species Acidiparvus fluvialis. The sequence continues at coordinate 99,850 of JALRCU010000012.1, read as the reverse complement.
ATTCATCTTGCTTCGATTCTTGGTTTAACAAAAGAGGAGTCGACACGATTGTTCAAGCGACTATCGGGAAAGATCTCGCTTAAAGGAGAGGTACTCATTGTGAGTCAACGAACCCGAAGTCAATTAAAGAATATTGAAGATGCAAAAGAAAAAGTGATAACACTAATCACTAAATCCATCGCTTCCACTAAAATAAGAATCCCCACCTCAGTCTCAGCCAATGCTTCTCATCGCCGCATTCAAGCCAAAAAGTTGCGATCTGAAATCAAGAAGGGCAGATCGGCAAAAAATTGGGATTAGGGTCTACAGATTTCGAAGACCAACGGCCTACATACTGTGAATTGGTGCTCCCGACCGGACTCGAACCGGTGACCCGCTGATTAAGAGTCAGCTGCTCTAACCAACTGAGCTACGGAAGCCCCTCTAGTTTCTCAGTTTTTGATCAATTCTCAAGTGAAAAAGAGAGGGGGTTAGAATTTTGGTAATTTTATGATTTCTCGAACTTTATCCATGGTCCCTTGAGCAACTTTGCGAGCCTGGCCATTTCCATCCATCAAAATATCGTCTAGGGACTTTGGATTCCTGAGGCTGGATTGGGCACGTTCTCGGACCGGAGCGATCTTAACGATAAGGTTTTCAGCAACCTTCATCTTGCAATCAAAACAACCAATTGAGGCCGTGCGACAACCCTGACTAATCTCTTCTTGATCAACTTGGGATGAGAAGATTTTATGGTACCCAAAGACAGGACACTCCTCCGGATTACCGGGGTCTGATTTTTTTACCCTCTTTGGATCTGAGATCATTTGCCGAGTACATTTTTCTTTGATGGCACTATCTTCATCCGAAAGGTAAATACAATTGTTATAGGTCTTAGACATCTTTCGTCCATCGAGTCCTAGCACTTTCGCCGTAGGGGTTAAAACGGCTTGAGGTTCCTTGAAGAAGTTCGTCTTAAAGATATGGTTAAATCTTCGGGCAACTTCCCTTGTGAGTTCGAGATGAAATAATTGATCTTCCCCAACGGGAACCTTATCAGCTTGATACATCAAAATATCAGCAGCTTGAAGGAGGGGATACCCTAGGAATCCAAAACTATTTAGATCCGCGTTGGAATTTGCTTGTTTTTCTTTATACGTGGGAACTCGTTCTAGCCAAGATAAGGGCGTAGTCATGCTCAAAAGCAACTGCAGCTCTGAATGCTCTTTGACGGCACTCTGGACAAAAATAGACGATGAAGCAGGGTTGATACCTACGGCTAGAAAGGTAGCGGCTAACTCATAAACGGAAGGCTGAATGACCTCGGCCTGATTATATTTAGAAGTAAGCGCATGCCAATCGGCAATCATATAAAAGACTGTGTTTCCCTTTTGGAGGGCAACAAAATTCTCAAGGGCACCCACGAGGTGACCGATATGTAAGGACCCACTCGGTTGGATACCCGATAGAACAACCGCCATGATTCTTACCCCAAGAAAACGGTTTGCAATAGACCGAGTATACCAATTAGAAACATAAAAATTGGGTACAGAATAATTCGAAATAAACCCGTAAAGACAAGAATCAATAGGGCAATTTGCATATAGGGTTGGAGACGATCGTACCTGGGTAGCCAAGGATCAGGGATAAACGCTCTGAGGACTGAAGCACCGTCCAAAGGACCCAGCGGGAGCATATTAAAAATAGCGAGCCCCATATTTATCAAAATACATTGGCCAGAGAGGGCAATGAGAACCGTCTGGCTTGAGATCGTTCCTAATCGCTCAATCCCTGCGTAACCCGAAAGAGCGGATTCAAAGAGAATATTTTGTTCTTTGAGGTCTGGCACAGACGCCTTAATTAAAAAAACTGTGATGAAAAAGAAGAGAAGACTTAAAACTAAATTAGATGCAGGACCCGCAAAAGCCACCATGGCGTAGGATGTTTTCATTCTTAAACGGCGAGTTAAATTGACGGGATTCACCGGAACGGGCTTAGCCCAACCAATGAACGGTATGCCGGTAGACATACCAATGATCGGAAAGAGAAAAGTTCCAATGGGGTCCATGTGGGCTATGGGATTAAGCGTCATACGACCTAACCTTTGTGCTGTTCGATCCTCGAGTAGAAAAGCAGCGGTCGCATGACTGGCTTCGTGAACACTCAATGAAAAAAGGAGTGCGACATAAGAAATCAGGATGGCGGGAAGTGAAAAATTATCAAACATTAGATAACGATGGTCTCCTTAACTAGTTTACCTTCTCTGAACCGACTCCATCGGAGTGGAGAGCAATCTATCGTTCGGTAAGCGCCAAACAAAATAAGCTCTGCTAAACATAGCCCCACTGCAGGGGACTCCATTGCCCCATGGCCGCTATAACCGACCTGCAACAAGAGATTCTTATAGTTGTCATGCCATCCCACAATTGCATTATGGTCGAGGACATTCGTATCATAAAGGCCTCCCCATCCTGACTTCAACTTACAGGAGGATGCAGAAGGGATTCTTTCCTGCATGGGGAGATTAACTTCGTTAATATAGTAGTCCTGTTCAAAAGTGGTATCAAAATTATCCGGTTCATTTTTTCTAGCCTTACCAATCATCAAATTTCCACTTTCATATTTGAAGTAAATACCTTGGTCAATAATTGTGAGTGGAATATCTTTCCACCGAGAGTCCACGTTGGGGAATCCAGGAAATTCGGTAATAAACATCATCCTTTTTTGGGCAATCACCGGGGTCAGGTCCTCTTGACCCATGCCCGACCGCTTTAGAATTTGATTAATCCATGGACCGGTGCACAAGGCTACGATCCCCGCAGTAACGGATTCCTCAACCCCTTCCGCAGTTTTAAGGGTCACGCCCGTCGCCACTCCGTTCACAATAGAAACACTTATTACTTCCGTATTGAGCTCGATAACAGGAGGATTCGGGTAATCGTTTAGCGCTCTCTCAAAATAGCCTACTGCAGCTTGGCTAGGGTCAAAGCTTCCACAATCTTTACCGAAAATTCCCCCCACGATAGGCTCAAATTCAAGCGCCTCAACTATTTCGGGATCCATATGATCGATACCGCACAGAAGTCCGGGGATTTTATTTTCAATTTCATGGGGCTTTAGTACTTCAAAATTCACAGCATTGGCATTCCACTGCTCAAAAGCAGCAGGAATTTTATCCCATGCTTTTTGATAATAGGTAAAGAGGTATCCAGATCCTTGATAGGCACATCCTACACCCATTTCTTGCGCAAAGTTTTTTAAGAGCCCAATCGAATAGGAGCAGAGCTTCTGATTGATATCGGTAGTCCAAAGATTCCTAAACCCACCGGCGCTAAAAGCTGTCGGTCCACTGGCAATCTTATCCCCACGATCCAAAACAAGAATACTTCCCTTAAAGCCTAACTTTAAGAGGTTATAGATAAGGGATCCGGAGCTAATACCGGCACCCACCACAATAAGATCAAATTTACGCATCGTTAGATTTAATCATACTGAAGAAGCATTAAGAATTCTTGATTCCCTTTTTGACCCAAAATAGGAGAGGGGATGATCTCTTTGGGCTTCAGATCGGTTGCACTGAAGAATAAAAAAAGATCGTCACAAATTTTTTGGTGGGTTCGAGTGTCAGAAATAATACCTCCAGCACCGACGTCTTCCTTTTTGGCTTCAAACTGAGGTTTGATAAGTAACACGGCTTTCGATTTTTTTTCAAGCGATCCCAGGACCGAGGGGATAATTTTTTTAAGGGAAATGAAACTTAAATCGGCGCAGAGAAAATGAATCCGGTCCGGTATGCAGTTCGGATCCCAAAAACGAGCATTCGTATTTTCCATTGCAACTACTTTGGGGTGAGTTCTTAGTTTCCAATCAAGTTGATTGGTGCCTACATCAACTGCATACACTTTAAGGGCACCCCGCTGAATCAGGCAGTCAGTAAAGCCTCCGGTGCTTGAACCTAAGTCCAAACAAATCCTTTCATCGACCGAAAGATTCCAATGCCTAAAAGCACTATCTAACTTGAAGCCCCCACGGCTCACAAAAGGTATTTTTTCTTGTTTAAGGCGAATCTCGGCATCCATCGAAACCGAAACTCCCACCTTATCTTGGACTGTATTATTAACCAAAATTTCTCCCGCTAGGATTAGGCCGTGAGCGTGGCTAATATCTTTTGCTAACCCAAGAGAGAGCAAAGATTGATCGAGCCTCATGGATGTCATAGATTTTCCTGATTCCTCAATTTCTTTTCAGCTTGAATCTTACGGTAGGCCTGAACGGCCTTGCTGTGTTCCTCGAGAGTCGAGGAAAAAACATGAGTCCCATTCCCGTCAGCAACAAAATAAAGCTCCTCAGTTGTTGAAGGTTTAACTGCGGCCTGCATCGAAGGTAGGCTTGGGGAACATATGGGTCCCGGGGGGAGCCCTGGAATTCTATAGGTGTTATAGGGATGAAATCGTCTCAGATCAGTTCCTCCAAGACGAAGAGGGTTGGGCAATCCTAATTTGTATTTACTATATTGAACTGTCGGATCGCATTGAAGCGGCATCCCTTTTTTGAGTCGGTTGAGAAATACACTTGCAATACGATCGCGCTCAGAATTCACTGTCGCTTCTGATTCGATTAAGCTCGCAAGGATAAGTGTTTCATAGTTGGAGAGGCCATTTTTGATCTGACTAGATGGATAATATTTTTTTGAGTTCTTCACGAGCATCTTAATTATGTCTATTGGCTCCATGGCGCGATTGATGAAATAAGTATTGGGGGCCATGAAGCCCTCTAGGGTCCTAGCTTTGGGCTCACCCGTCAAAAGAATCAGTTCAGGGTCTGTCCATAGCGACCAGAATTGCTCCGCTGGTACATAATCTTTGAGAAGTTTTTCGATCTGCCAACTATTGGATCCCTCTGGAATGACAAGCTCAATAAACGTGCTATGCCCTCCCCAGATAATATTGACGATTTCGAATAGAGTTGCGCGAGCGGGGATTAGGTATTCACCCTCACGAATCTTTCTAAAATCTAACTTTGCCCAGATTCGAATCGGAAGATCAGATCGGATAATACTCGATGACTTAAGTTGGAGAATGACTTGAGAGACGGACATTCCTTTTTTGACCAGAACCACCTGGGGCTCATTTAGATCGTTTCTTTGACTCAATAAAAGTGCACCCGCTGATACCGTGACGGCTAGGCCGACGAGCAGAGCTTTCATCAAATTAGAGGTGTTTAGAGACATAATGATTTATTATCCCTTAGATGGATCTCAGGGGCGAGACAAGGGGCAGTCGATGACAAACAATACTTATCAAAGACATATGGGGCTATTTTCTTCGGTCATGTTGATCGCAGGGTCTATGATTGGCTCGGGTGTCTTCATCGTGGCTGCTGATATGGTTCGTATTGGACACACCGGAACCTCATTACTACTTGGATGGCTCCTCACCGGTATCATCACGATTTTATGTGCCCTATCATTTGGCGAACTTGCAGGAATGTTCCCGAGAGCAGGAGGACAATATTCCTATATCAAAGAAATTTATGGTCCCATGACCGCTTTTACTTTCGGATGGACTTTCTTTACGGTCATCGAATGCGGAACGATTGCCGCTGTTGCGGTAGGTTTTGGAAAATATTTAGGAACATTCTTTCCCGGCATATCCGATACCGTATGGTTGGGTTCAAAAATTCATATCGATCAATTTACTTTATTAAATATCAAGGACCAATTCATTATTACCCTTGGCCCCTACGATATGGGCCTCACCCCGTCTAGACTGTCAGGCATTGCTATCATCGGACTACTGACCGCTATCAATCTTTTAGGAGTCAAAGCCGGATCTTGGATACAGAACATCCTGACTGTGATTAAGATTGCAAGTTTAGCGGTCCTAATTTTCTTTGGGCTTTACCTCAGCCCCCAAACAGTGCCCGATGCAAGTCCCCTCCCCTTTACTCAAGACTCTGTGTACTACGGTTTTTTAGTGAGTTTACTCATTATGCAGACAGGCAGTCTTTTTAGCGCAACGGCATGGGAATCACTTACGTTTGTTGCATCGGAAGTCAAGGACCCAAAACGCGTGATCCCCTTGTCTCTTTTTATTGGGACAACCCTAGTTTGTGGAATCTATTTCATCGTCAATTTGATCTATATTAAGTTTCTAGGACCCGTAGGTATTGCCACGGCCCCCAATGATCGAGTTGGCAGTTTGGCTCTTCAGGCAATGATGGGCTCTTCGGGTGCTTACCTCATGGCGGGTGGAATTTTGATCAGCATGTTTGGCTGTGTAAATGGAATCGTCCTATCTGGCGCTCGAGTGTACCAATCAATGGCTGAAGACGGGCTTTTCTTCAAGGGCGTAAAAGCCCTAAATAGTAACGGGGTTCCAGCCTATGGGTTAGCCTATCAAGCAATTTGGAGTTGTATCCTCACGCTTACCGGGACGTATGGACAACTTCTTGATTTTGTTATGTTTGCGGCCATTTTATTTTTCTTCCTTACGGTTTTAGGGGTCATTATTCTTCGAATTCGCAAGCCAGACCTAGATCGACCCATTAAAGTGATTGCTTACCCCTTGACACCCCTTTTATATCTCTTTTTAGCGGGTTCGGTGATGATTGCCTTGCTCATTTTTAGGCCCAGCTACACTTGGCCAGGCTTAATGATTGTCTTAATGGGTATTCCGATATATTTTCTTCGGCCCAAAAAAGAACAAATCTAGTTTTCAGTATCAAGGCCGCCTGCGTTGAATCTCAGGATGCGCTTAACTTCATTTTGTAATTGTTCTGACGAGAGTTCATTAGTACGACGCTTAGGAGCGGTAAGTTTAGGGAGTTCTTCTTGGGGCTGTTCTTCTTGGGGCTCAATACGATAGAGATACGCGATGATTTCATCCTCAAAACCATATCGCATTTCTTGAAAGTAATCGAAGCTTTCGCGTTTGTATTCAACGAGAGGATCCTTTTGACCGTACCCTCTAAATCCGATGGCCTCTTTGAGGTGGTCCATGACTAGAAGATGGCGCTTCCATGCAGCATCGATGATCTGAATTATCGATACCTTTTCATGCCATCTCAACATTTCTGCCGATGGAAAACGGCGTTCTTTCTGATCATATTTTTCTTTCATCGCTTGGCTTATCAGAGTCACTGATTGCGGAGAATTGATTGGCAGGGTTGTCAGATCAATCACCGGGGTCCCGAAGAGTTGCGTTAAACGATCAGAGAAATGCTGTAGATTTCGCGTGGCTGCTGTGGCACAGAATTGATGATGCAGGCCCTCGATGATTTCAAAGGTTATTTGATGAATATATTCTTTAGTATTTCCCTTAAGGACGTCATTTCTAAGATTGTAGAAAAAAATACGTTGCTTGTTCATCACATCATCATATTCGAGGAGATGCTTTCGAATTTCAAAGTGATGGGTCTCCACTCTTTTTTGGCTTTTCTCTATCGAGGAACTGACCATCCGGCTTTCGATAGGCTCATCATCATTAAGGCCAAAAGCACTCATTAGAGTCTTGATTCTCTCACCGCCAAAGATTCGCATCAGATCATCTTCTAGGCTTAAGAAGAAGCGAGATGAACCAGGGTCGCCTTGTCGCCCTGCTCGGCCACGAAGTTGGTTATCGATTCGTCGACTTTCATGGCGCTCGGTACCTAGGATGTGCAGACCACCAATCGCAATCACCTCTTGTTTCTCTTTTTCGGTTTCGACCTGAAGACGCGCAAGAGTCTGACGATACTCAGGGGTTTCTTGATTATCCTGATCATAAATATTTATTCCGGACTGAAGATGTTCACGTTTAGCTAACGCCTCAGGATTACCACCAAGAAGAATATCGGTTCCTCGGCCCGCCATATTGGTTGCAATAGTAACGGCATTCTTACGACCCGCTTGTGCAATAATGTCAGCTTCTTTTTCGTGATGTTTTGCATTGAGAACTACGTGCTTAATGCCCGCTTTCTTTAATTCTTTCGAGAGCATTTCACTACTTTCAATACTGGCAGTACCAATAAGAATAGGTTGTCCCATCTCATTGAGTTTCTGGACTTCGGCAACAATCGCCTTAATCTTTGAACCGGCTGTTGCGAAGACCATATCGGAATAGTCCTTTCGAATCATGGGCTGATTCGTGGGAATCACAACGACTTCAAGGTTATAGATTTGATAAAATTCTTTTGCTTCAGTCTCTGCTGTTCCAGTCATGCCCGATAGACGTTTGTACATACGGAAAAAATTCTGAAAAGTAACCGTTGCTAACGTCTGGTTTTCAGCATTAACTTCAACGCCTTCTTTGGCTTCAATGGCTTGGTGAAGACCATTAGACCAGCGTCGACCGGGCATCAGGCGGCCGGTAAATTCGTCAACAATAACCACCTCTTTGCCTTTGCCTTCGGTTTTATTCGACACCATATATTCTTTATCTCGGAAATACATGTGGTGCGCTAATAGGGCTTGAGAAAGCCCGTGAAGATGCTCAATGTTAGTTGGATCATAAAGATTGCCAACTTTCAGCAGTTCTTCAGCACGTCTGATTCCGGCATCGGTCAAGACAACTTGTCGATCTTTTTCTTCGATTTTAAAATCTGTATCTCGACTTAATTTCGGAATAATGGCATCAATCTTATAGTATTTAGAGGTATCTTCCTCGCTTGAGCCAGCGATGATCAGAGGAGTTCTCGCTTCGTCGATCAGGATACTGTCCACTTCATCGACAATAGCGAAATGGAAGCCACGCTGGCAAAAATCAGCAAGATCCCATTTCATGTTATCGCGAAGATAATCAAAGCCTATTTCGTTATTCGTAGCGTAGGTAATATCTTTGGCATACGCCTCTCGTCTTTCATCGTCGCTCAGTCCGTGTTGAATGACTCCCACAGTCAAACCTAACCACGTATAGAGGCGACCCATCCAATCGGCATCCCGTCGAGCAAGGTAATCATTAACGGTAACTAAGTGGGCACCCTTACCTGCTAGTGCATTCAAATAGAGGGGTAATGTTGCGGTAAGCGTTTTACCCTCCCCGGTTCGCATTTCTGATATTTTTCCTTCATGAAGAACCATGCCGCCGATGAGTTGGACATCAAAGTGGCGCATACGTAAAACACGTCGGGAGGCTTCTCTGACGACGGCAAAAGCTTCAGGAAGGATCTCATCAAGGGTTTTGCCTTGACGCAGTAATTCTTTAAAATAGGGGGTTTTAGCCCGAAGATCTTGGTCTGACAAAGATTGAAGGATCGGCTCAAACTGATTGACGACTTGGACATTTTTCCAAAGTCTTTTCAATTCTCGGTCATTTTTAGACCCAACAATTTTTTTAATTAAGTTATCAATCATCGCTCAGTGAACTTTCAGCTAATATTAGGATCCTTAAGTGTATCGCTAAATTCATCTTTCAGATCGATGGAAAGTGACAGATAAGCCTTCAATCTTGGGGTCTAGGCCTAGTACAACTTCCCATGGCAATCAAAATCTGCGAAAATTAATTTGAATCAAAAGGAGAATTTAAATGGCTCTAGAAAGAACATTCGCCATCATCAAGCCCGATGCCGTGATTGCAGGAGTCTCTGGGCAGATTCTTCAAGCCATCGAGGATTCTGGACTCCAGATTATCGGCCTTAAAAGAACGCGCTTAACCCCAGCAATCTGCCGGGGTTTTTATCACGAGCACGTAAGTAAAGGGTTTTATCCCGAATTAGAAGCATTCATGATCGAGGGGCCTGTAATTTTAATGTGTCTTTCGGGAGATGATGCAATTAAGCGATGGAGAGATCTCATGGGCTCAACAAATCCCTCCAATGCCGCTGAAGGATCCATGAGAAAACGCTTTGGTACTTCCATTGGACGCAATGCCACCCATGGATCGGATTCGCCTGCCAGTGCAGCCTTTGAAGTTTCATACTTCTTCAATGCTTTTGAACTTAATTAATTCAGATTTTGATTAATCTCAAGAATCTTTGCATGAAGAAGGTCAATTGAGATTTTTTGGACTTCTTTCGTTTTTCGATTTCTTATTTCAACGATCCCCTCGTTCAGGCCCTTGGAACCCACGGTAACTCGATAGGGAAGTCCTAAAAGATCAGCGTCTTTAAATTTAGCCCCTGGGCTTAGGGCCGATCGATCATCAATCAAAAATTCGATCCCTTCATTTTTAAGGAAGGTCTCCAAACTGTTGACTACCCTAGAAGTTTCGGGACTATCCGAATCTAGATTTAGTATGTGGAAATGATAGGGAGCAATCGAAGTCGGCCAAACAATACCATCGGCATCGTGATTTTGCTCGATGGCTGCCGCGACTGTTCGAGTAATTCCGATTCCATAACAACCCATCACCATGGGCTTATCTTTTCCGTTCATATCCAAGAAATTACATTTCATAGGAAGAGAATACTTGAGGCCTAATTTAAAAACTTGGCCCACTTCAATTCCCCGAAAGGCTAAATACGTTCCTTGCTCGCATCGTCCACATCGATCTCCAGCCTCTGCATTGCGAATATCACCCCAATGAAGATTTTTGATGTCGCGCTCCGGGGTAAAGCCAAAATGATGATAATCGGTTTTATTAGCACCACACGTAAGACTCGTTTGCCCTTTTAACTCCTGATCTACAATGAAGTTGATTTGATCTAAGCCAACGGGACCCATAAATCCTGACTTACATTGCGTCAATGTTTCTGCAACTGTTAGATCTAAAGGCTCTATTGATTGGGCTTTTATTGTATTTTTCATTTTAACTAAATTAAGCTCATGAGATCCCGCAATCACGGCTCCCCAAACGGATTCTTGATTGGCTAGGTCAATAACTTTCATTAGATAGAGTTTAGTGGTTTGAGCTAAGGGCATCCCTTGCGGATGGGCGCTGTCCACCATGTGGCGGGCTTGCTCGACTTGCCCCAGGACACCGGGCGTATAAAAATGATTCGGTTTTAAAGGTACGGGATTAGCGGGGGTTTTCGAGAGAAGGCGGCATTCTGTTTTTTCAATATTGGACGTGTAGTCGCAGTGATTACAACTGAGGATAGAGTCTTCTCCGCTTTCAGCTAAGACATGGAATTCATGGGTAAATGATCCTCCGATGGCACCACTGTCCGCTTCTACAGCTCTAAACGTTAACCCTACTCTGGTAAATATACGCTTATACGTCTCAAACATATTCCAATATTCTTTGTCGCAATCCGCGTCATCGGTATGGAAGGAATAGCCATCCTTCATGATAAATTCTCGCCCCCGAAGAAGGCCAAAACGCGGACGTATTTCATCCCTAAATTTCGTCTGAATCTGGAATACATTAATGGGAAGCTGTTTGTAACTTTTAATGGTCTTCCGAACCATGTCCGTGACAACTTCTTCATGGGTGGGACCCAAGCAAAAGTCATTATTTTTTCGATCCTGAAACCGAAGTAATTCCTTTCCGTAGGCTCCCCATCGTCCGCTTTCAGTCCAAAGGTCAGACGGTTGAACAAAGGGCATCAGAATTTCTTGGCAACCTGATTTTTCTAATTCTTCTCTAACGATAGATTCAAATTTCTGAATCGCTCTAAAAAGTAAAGGGAAGTAGCTGTAGACTCCTGAAGCCAGTTTTAAAAGCATGCCTGACCGCATCATTAGTTGATGACTAATGACCTCAGCATCTTTGGGAATTTCTCGGTGAGTTTGAAATAAAAATTTGGATTGGCGCATAGGGGTTATGAAACTAGAAGTTGTGTAACAAGAGTGCTGGCTAATTTTCCATCATAGTTTCCTGCATATTCGGACTGCAGAAATTTCATAACTTTTCCGAGATCCTTGACATTTTGAGCTTGGGTCGTTTTGATAGCTACCTCGATCGCAAGGCGCAACTCGACTTCAGTCATCTGCTTGGGTAAATAGACTTGAAGTATATTGATTTCTTGTTGCTCAGTGGCTGCTCTCTCTTGCTGTCCGACACTTTTGAATTGGTCAATACTGTCCTGACGAGACTTGACAAGTCTTTTAATGACACTCATACAGTCTGCAGACGTTAACTCACCTTGGGGACCAAGCCCCTTTGCAATGCTTTCATTTCTGAGGGCTGATAGGACCATGCGTAGCACTTGTACGTGCAGGCTATTTTTTTCAAGCATCGCTTTTTTCAAATCAGCTTGAATTTGATTTAACATAGACTTCCTTCACGCAACAAAGATCCCGCTCTCTTAGGTTATCCCAAGGATCTTAATAAGTTTCCAAATAAGCCAGAAACTTAGATTTTGTTGTATTTAATCACTTCAACGGGGCACCCCGCTGCCGCAGCAATAATACTGTCTTCAAGTGAGGTTTGTAGGTCAGTATTGAGCTCAGCTTTTTCATCACGATTTTCTGATTCCACACCATCTTGGCGAACACCATCGCGGATGGTACAAGTAGTATCGGTCACATGAAACACATCGGGGCATTCGGCTTCGCATGCATTGCAAACAATACAGCCTTCTTCAATCCAAACTGAGGTAATTGCCATGTTTGCTCCTGGGACATTATCATTTTATCGAATTTTGAGTTTTTTTCTCATTAGTTTTTTTAAAAGGAAGTCAAGATAACAACATGGCAAAGTGGACAGAAAACTCAATCATTCAGAAGGTGAGAGGGCTTCTCCCTGGAGGGGAATTTTTAGAAGACGATTGCGGTATTCTTCGAGTAGAATCTGGACAAAAGATCGTGGTTTCCACGGACTCTATGCAAGAAGATACCCATTTTTGTCTGGATTGGCACCCGCCGCATCTTCTAGCTAGAAAATTCCTAAAAATGAACCTCTCCGACATTGATGCATCCGGTGGGACGCCCTTCGCCTTTACTTTTAACTTGGGCTTACCTCCCCATTTTGAAGAAACTTGGATTGATACTTTTCTGAAAAGCCTGGGTGCCTGCGCGCGCGAATATTCGATTAAGGTGATTGGCGGAGATACCTTTGGAAGTCCTCGAGGACTTCATTTAACAGCAACGGTTTGGGGCTACGCCGATCGACATCTGACTCGATTTGGTCTTGAAGTGGGTGACGGGGTCTTCATCGATGGACCCCTAGGACTGAGTGATCAAGGCTTACGCGCATTGCGATCAGGAGAGCGCTGGACAAGAGAATCGTGCAGTCCGGGCTTATCTCACCATCTTGATCCTCAGATCAATTTGGGACTTGGGGTAGGATTGGCAAAGATCCCTCAGATTCACGCTTGTATCGATATATCGGATGGGCTCTCTAAGGATTTAGGGGTACTCGCGGAGATCAATCAGAAGACGGTACGCCTTACTCGATCCTTTAATGAATCGGAACTTCATGGAGGCGAGGACTATCTCCGATTGTTTACTTCTTCACTGTCATTAGAAGAATTAAATCAACGTTTTTCTTATCCATTTCAACAAATTGGACAAGTGGAAGCTTATCAGAATGCCTATTTACTAGATTCGACCGGTCAGAAGGTCGTGGACTGTACTTTTAAACATTTTCAAAACTGATTCATGCACTATAAACTTTGAATCAGATTCACCTCCTACCAAAGGTCCTATCCGTTTATGAAACTTCCCCAAGCGCTAGAGTCCGTTGTTGAAGCTCTTCAGTCCCTGCCGGGAGTTGGTCGTAAATCGGCTCAACGAATGGTGATTTCCCTTCTCAAAGACGGCGCTGCTTCCATGAGTCGCCTTGGCTCCGTGCTCAGCGATGCCTCTCAAAAATTATGCTTTTGCAGTCTGTGTGGTGGCTTTGCAGACCAAAAGACCTGTGCTATCTGTACCGATGACAAACGAGACGCTTCTTTACTCCTGATCGTAGCTGAGGCGTCCAATATTTTAACCATTGAGAAATCTGAAAAGTACAGAGGACACTATCATGCCTTAGGAGGGCTTATTTCACCTTTGAAAGGAGTCGGGCCTCAGCACTTAAGGATCAAAGAATTAGAGGCGCGCCTCCTCAATCATCCCTATCAAGAAGTTATCATTGCAACAAATCCTACAGTGGACGGTGAGGCGACCGCTTCTTGGCTTGCCAAAACACTTAAATCATCAGGTTGCGCTGTGAGTCGCATTGCTCTGGGCCTTCCCTTTGGAAGCGACATTGAATACGCCGACGAATTAACCCTGGGGCAGTCACTTCAAGGCCGAACTAAGCTTTAGGAATCTCGAACGGTTCACTTAAGCCCGTCTTTGGATCTAACCAAATCTTTTCGAGAGTCAAACCATGGGGGGGTGCCGTAGGTCCTGACCGAGTTCGATCCCTTTCAGCAAGAATTGATCGAAGATCATTGGCACTAAGTTTGTTTTTTATAAATTCAATGAGCGTACCGGTCAGAATTCTGACTTGATGCATCAAGAATTGATTTCCATCAAAGCGGATACTTAACCCCTGATCATCTTCAAGGGCCTCAAAACGATAAAGGGTCTTGATGGGTGACGGAGCGACACATTCGGAGGCGCGAAAAGAACTAAAATCATGGGTCCCGCATAAACACTTGAGCACCTCGTTTATTCGAAGAAGGTCGAGTTGAAATGAACCGGGAATATGCCAACGGTGAAAATTTTCCATGGGATTTCGTCGCCCTCCAAGAGAAAGGCGATAGCAGTAGCGCTTGGCTACAATGGCTTTTCGAAAGGCGAAATCCTCGGGGACGGAGTGAACGGTATTGATTTGAATATCCTCAGGAAGATAGGCCTGAATGGCTTTTCTTAATACCGCGGAATCCCATGACTTCTCTGTTTTAAAAAATATTTTTTGATCTTGGGCGTGGACACCAGCGTCTGTTCGACTTGCTCCATACGGAAGTGCGATAGTGGATTCTAAATTTTTAAGAGAGCCCCAAAGCATTCCCTGAATAGTCGGTAGAGCCGGCTGTATTTGAAAGCCAGAGTATTGAGTTCCAACATAAGATATAGAGGCTAGGTAGGGAAAGCTCATTAAAGAAGTTTACAAAGAAGCAGTCACAATACTATATATCTATGGTTACTCATAAACCCACAGCCGTCTGCTTTAGCGGTCTAGACCCCTCCGGAGGTGCTGGGCTTCTAAGGGATCTCAGTACTCTCTACGACCATCCGCTCCACGTGATGGCCGTTCTAACCTCCGAGACGGTTCAAAGCAGTGATGAATGTTTTGAAATTAAAAGCCCTGCCTGTGCCCCTGCAACTACCTTTTCCAAACTGGCCCCTATACTTCCGGGTACCTGGGGGGCGAAACTGGGCCTTCTCGCTATTTCTGCAGATGAGCTTTCCCGATTAATGGGAGAGCTCGCTCATTTACCGCCTCGATATTTGATTTGGGACCCGATTCTCAATCCCTCACAAGGCGTCGGACTTCATTCCAACGGATCCCTATTGGATATGGCAAAACAGATCGGTTCAGCTCGACGATCAGACTGTGATTGGGTAATCAGTCCAAATTGGATTGAGTTTAAAGCCCTTACCTCAGCGACAGATTCGATGGAACCTAAGGATCTTATAAATGCGTCGAGATCAATTTTTAATCTTGGCTTTTCGTGTCTGTGGCTTAAAGGAGGTCACGGAATGGGTGAGTCGATCAGGGATTATTGGATCACCAATAACGACTGTGTTGCGATTGCTACCCATGAACGAAATCCTGTGAAACCAAGGGGGACGGGGTGTTTCTTATCTTCCTCGTGGCTCGCCTATCGGCTACAGGGGCTGAATGGACTCGAATCTGCTCGCCAAGCGACAGACGATCTTCAGAAGTTATGGTCAACTTCGGACGTACTCCCCGGAGGCACCCGACCTATTTTAGGACTTAGGTAATAATGATTCTTGAAGTACTGGGGCGTGCTTTAATTCTTCTATGGCGTGGATCAATTCCCCTGCATCATGGCAACTATTTAGCTTTTGTCTAAACTTGACCCCTCCAGGTAAGCCCTTCGTAAACCACGAGCCAATCTTTTTAATTTTATGCAGAGCTTCGCGAGGCTCCAACAATTCCATAAGAATGTTAAGAAAGCGAGTCATGGCTTGAATTCTCATTTCAGATGTGATTCTAAGAGAGGGGTCAAGGATCTGTTGAAAAATAAACGGATTATATAGAGCCCCTCGACCAATCATGACAGCCTGACAACCTGTTTCTCGATGCATTCGATAAGCATCTTCAGGTGTAATTACATCTCCGTTGCCGATAATCGGGAAAGACATCTGTGATTCGACTGCCGTGCGGATAATCGACCAGTCAGCGGAACCCTCGTATTGTTGGGCTTTAGTTCTGGGATGAATGGCGACGGCTTGAACACCAACTGCCTCAAACATTTTAAGGAAGTCAACAAATTCAGATCGATCTTTTTGGGACTGGTCCCAACCTGCTCGCATCTTCACCGTGACCGGGACAGATACGGATCGCACCATGGCTCTCAAACATTGCTCAGCTAATTTAATATCTTTTAGAAGCGCCGATCCAGCCCCTCCGCTCGTCACATTACTTGCAGGACACCCCATATTTAAATCCACAAAATTTGCACCCGAGGATTCGCATATTTGAGATGCAGTCTCTAGCACTTCGGGGGAGCTGCCTGCAATTTGCATCGAGAGCGGCCGATCTTCCGAGCCTGCCATCATTCGTTCAGCTTTTCGGGCTTTACGGATCAAGGCTTCTGAACTGATCATTTCACTCACGACCAGGCTGGGGCCACCGATCTCTCGCATGAAGCGCCGAAAGGGCTGATCGGTTATTTCATGCAGCGGTGCCATCACCAGTTGAGGAGACAGGGAAGTTGTCGCGATCTTAAAGGAATCGAATGGAAAGGCCACATAACACCGAGAGATTATAAAGATCATTGTTGCAGAGCATGACAACTTTTCACAATGACTCCGGAATAGTACCTTGGGTCTTTAACTCAATATCCAACAATACATGAGAGACTAAAGGTAAGCAGCCAAGCATAATGCCTAACACTAATGTTCATGGCAACTTGGATGGGTTGGAGTTCCATTGAGCACTATGACGTTTATCGAGCTAGGTTGCAAAGAGCCTTTTTTAACGATATTAAAACGACGTGGATTTACGAATCCCTTACCCGTTCAGGCATCCACCTTTGAGATGGCACTCTTGGGTCGCGATGTACTTGTACAAAGTCAGACAGGCTCAGGGAAAACTTTAGCCTATGCCCTTCCCCTCCTTCATCGGGGACATCCAGCCTCCAAGCCCCAAACCATTGTCCTCACCCCTACGCGAGAACTAGCGCAACAGGTTCATGCAGAAGTGCGGATTCTACAACCAAATATCCCGATTGCGCTTCTAGTTGGAGGAGTTTCCTATGTGCCCCAACTTAAAGCACTTTCGACGGGAGCATCGTTTATTGTGGGAACCCCGGGCCGTGTTCTTGATCATGTTGAGAGAGGTACCCTAAAATTGGCTGACATCAAGCACATTGTTTTAGATGAGTGTGATGAAATGCTTAACGTTGGCTTCCTGGGAGATGTTGAGAAAATTTTAACTAAAATTAAAGGCAAGCCTCAAATTCTTCTTTTTTCAGCGACTCTTCCTCTTCCTATCAAAAAACTCTCAAACCGATTCCTGAAAGACCCTTTTCTCTTTAACCAAGCTACGGAGTCGGGTACCGGAAGCCATATTGATATTGAACATACCCCCATACAAGTTGAAGATCGGCAGCAAGTTCATGCCATTGTTAATTTGGTCGCCCATGATCAACCTCATGCAGCGCTAATATTTTGTAAGACCAAGCACAAATGTGAACAAGTTTCTGATGAATTGAATGCGTTAGGTCTCAGCGCTGCTTTTCTTCACGGAGATCTTAAGCAGAACTCTCGAACTCGAGTCTTGGATAAGTTTAAACATCGTAAATTAAAATACCTTGTGGCTACTGATGTTGCTGCGAGGGGTTTGGATATTAGTGGTTTACCCATGGTGATTCATGTTGGCGTTCCCAATCAAATGGAGAATTACATACACCGAAGCGGACGAACGGGGCGTGCTGGTGCTAAGGGCGTCAGCGTTGCGTTAGTAAATAGAAAAGAGTCTCAACTCTTACGATCTTGGTCGAAACGATTAGGCTTTCAACTTCAATGGAGAAATGTCCCCGACCCAGTTGAAGTCATGAAATCAAAATCCATTGGCCTCCTGGATAGAATTCAAGCTAAAATCACTCCCTCTATGCTTGAAAGCGCACGAACTCTGCTTGAATCCGATACACCTGAAAACCTGATTGCAGGACTCCTGGGAATGACAGAAATGAGTGGGGTAACCGCCCTGCCGTCGATCGAAAGACCCTCAGAATCTGACTATAAACCTGACCGAAAGCGTCCCTTTCGTCCGCACGATAAAAAATTTGATCGAAAAAAGAAGTTTGGTGGAAAACCATCACGCTTTAAGAAAAAATTCAGCGCGTCCTAATTTAGTTTATTTATTAGGTGTCCAAAGGATTGTTTCTGGCTTTTGAGAACCCGCTTTTGCTATGCTCCGCTTCACACTTTGAATAGAACTGGCATCTGCTTTAATAGTAGGTTGCTGGCCGGGCTTGAAAGCGAGGCCATTGATCGTTTTTTCATTAAGCCCCGAGGCCAGGTTGCCTGTAGTCTGGTCAATATCGACCGTGAGCATTCCTTCGGGAGCGATGAAATCCTCTCGGAGTGTAGTCGGCAAAATGGATTTGGCAAACTCTATCCAAATCGGAAGAGCAACCGTGGCGCCATCGGCTCCTGGAAAAATAGTCTTCTTTTCATCAAAGCCAACCCAGGCTCCGAAGGCAACCTTAGTGGAAAATCCGACGAACCAACCATCGGTATAGTTATCCGTAGTGCCCGTTTTTCCGGCTACCGGCCAGCCTAGTTCGTTTGTTTTTGCCGCCGTTCCTCTTCGAGCTACCCCTTGCATGCATTGGATGACCTGAAAGGCTGTTTGAGAGTCCACTACGCTTTCCGAGGTGGGAGGCAAAACCTCCTCAAGAATTTTCCCTTCTCGGTCCTTCACTTTAAGGATCAGGAAAGGCTTAGGAGATCGAAGACCGCGATTGGCAATCGTTGAATAACTTCGGACTAATTCTGCTAAGGATACCTCGGGGCTCCCTAAAGCCAAACTAGGGAGTAGAGGTAAATTACTCTCGATCCCACAGCGTTGCGCAAAATCAATTACTTTTTGTGGACCTACTTGAGTATAAGTTCGCATTGCCGGTATATTTCTCGATTCTGCCAGCGATTCCCATATGGTCAGGGGACCAGCGTAGTCAAATTTATAATTTTTGGGTTCATAAACTTTAGATATTCCGTAAAGGGGTTTGTAATCGAAGGTTCCATCGGATTTTACTGGACCAATAGCAAACTCTTGGGAACTAACAAAACGAGTAGGTACATCGAGGACGATAGAATTGGGGGCCAACCCGTTTTCAAAAGCTGCACCATAAATAAATGGTTTCAGCATTGATCCGGCTTGGCGTTTAGCTTGAGTGGTTCTGTTAAATTTGGATCGATTAAAGTCGTAGCCTCCCACCATTGCCCGGATTTCACCCGTAAGAGGATCTACCGCTAAAAGAGCCGCTTGTATGGAGGGTTCTTGGTCTAATTCGATTTGAAGTGGAACACCACCATCGGCTTCAGTGACGATGAATTTAGCCACCGTTCCTCGCGTTAAGACTTTATCCACTTTAGCGCCTGCCCAATCCATAGATGCACGGCTGACAGCCACTTGAGTTTTATCGATTCTGACCTTTAATTGATCCCCTTCCCACCCCAAAATTACACCATCAACTTGAGTTCCCTTAGAGATGTATTGGTCCCAACTTATAAAGTGACTTTGCATAATATTTTTAACTTGCTTTAAATTTTGTCCCCGATAACCTAAGCGACGATCCACAGAACGAATTCCATTTTGTACAGCCTCTTGGGCAGCAAGTTGCCAGAGCGAATCAATGGTAGTAGTGACTTCTAAGCCGCCGTTCATCACCATGTCTTTTCCATACTTTGCGTAAAGATATTTGCGAACCTCTTCGATGGCATAAGCCCCAATGGTCTCTCCGGCTGAGTTCTCTCGAGCGGTCACAATGGGACGCTTCTTTAGGATAGCGGCTTGGGCTTCCTTGATGTAACCTTCGATGACCATCCGATCGAGCACATAATTTCGTCGATCTATTACAAATTGACGATCCTTGCTACTTTTACCCAAGAGCATTTTGGAATAGCGCTCAGGAGACTGGACAAGCCCAACCAAAAGAGCGCATTGTTCGAGGCTCATTTGCGAGGCGCTTTTACCAAAATAGAATTGAGCTGCTGACTCAACACCGTAACGACCGCCACCGAA
Organism: Holophagaceae bacterium; assembly: GCA_023257195.1. Taxonomy (GTDB): domain Bacteria; phylum Acidobacteriota; class Holophagae; order Holophagales; family Holophagaceae; genus Acidiparvus; species Acidiparvus fluvialis. The sequence goes on along the minus strand of JALRCU010000012.1, from coordinate 79,637 downwards.
ATACACTTCGTTAGCATATTGTTCCAGTATCTGCTGTTTCGAATATTTCTTTTCGAGCGCAAGAGCAAGATTAATCTCTTGGAGCTTACGAGTTATTTTCTTCTGTCGTTTACGGGTTACATTTCTCACTAATTGCATCGTGATAGTCGACCCGCCCTGTTTTTTTGTACCAAGAGACAGAATAAAATTTTTACCTGCCCGAAAAAGGCCTTTCACGGAGACCCCATTATGAGTCCAGAAAGCAGCGTCTTCCGTTGCAACAAGGGCATCCACGAATCCCTTGGGGATATCTCCATAGGGGATAATAATTCGATTTTCTTCTGAAAAAATTCCTAGAGTATTGCCTGTCCGATCTAAAACCTTGGTAATTGTCTTGGGAGTTCGAAGGGCGAAGAGCTTTAGGAACTCTTGGGTATCATCGACACCCGAGAGACCGATGTGAAGAGGGGGAGTCAAGCCAAAGGAGCACAACAACAAAACGGGGGCAAAGTAACGTTTGACACGCATTTGAATCTTTTTCCTATTTAATTGAGCGATCTTTTTATGATACCTCATAGATAGATAAGCTCTTGCTAAACTAGAGGAGATGTCAAAGCCATTACTAGCCATCGTTGCTAAAATAAAATCAGACCTTTTGCCTCAGGTTCTCTCCCAGGTGATTCCACCTTTTGAGTCTAAGGGCTGGAAGTTCACCTCCGACCCTGCCCTGCTTGAGCCGTGGCAAAAGGCCGAGATACACAGCACCCTAGAGACTCACTCATCTCGGAGCGAGGTGCCCACATTATGCTTGTGCTTAGGTGGGGACGGGACATTATTATCCGCTGCCAGAGAATTCGGATCGCGAGGGGTTCCTATCGTCAGCATCAATTTGGGTTCATTGGGGTTTATCGCTTCAAACGCAGCGCCGCAAGCTCGTTTATTAATCGACCACTATTTTGAAAAAAAATTGGTTTCTGATAATCGACATACACTCGGGGTTAAACTTTTCCGATCTCAAAATTTGATAGCAGAAGGAATAGTTCTGAACGATGTTGTCATATCCAAAGGCTCCCTCGCTCGGATGATCGAGATGGATCTAAGTGTTCAGGGGTCGGAAATCGGTACCCTCCGAGCTGACGGTCTAGTCATCTCGACCCCGACGGGATCTACCGCGTATTCATTTTCGACCGGAGGGCCGATAGTCCAACCCGAATTGGATGCCTGCCTCCTCGCCCCTATTTGCCCTCATTCTCCCTCTTGGCGTCCCATCGTCTTAAAGGGTGAAACGATGGTTAAGGTCGGACTCCAATCCTCAGATGAGGCCTTTTTGACTTTAGACGGTCAAGTGGGTTACCCCCTGCTAACTTCTGATTTTGTGATTGTAGAAAAAAGTGAGCTTAAAATCACCCTTCTCCAGGAACCCAACCTGAATTATTTCACCCTGCTAAGGGAAAAATTAAACTGGGCTTCACGCTAGAGACCCCCTCTCAAATTTGCGAAGGCTTTAAACTGATCGCCTTCTGGGTGTATGAGAGCGACTAAGCGATTTTGAAATATTCCCCGAATCACCGGAGGCAGACTCGGGAACCCATTAGGAAGTGGGTAGTCGGGAGGTGTGCAAGGTCTGCTCATAATTCTTTGTCCAAAGGAAAGTGCTCTAAATTCTTCTTCGGTCAATTGAAGTCTTGGGTACCAAGGAATCAACTGGGAGCCCTCAAGGAAAATTTCAGTTCCCTCGGAAGGGCACTCCCAGGGTCCAATGAAAGTTCGATGAAGCGAAGATAGATGTGCAGCAGATCCTAGTTCAATTCCCAAGTCGCGTACAAAACTACGAACATAAAAGCCACCCTTGCAGACTAAAGAAATTTGATGGCTCGATTGAGGATGAGTTAATTTTGCTTCATGAAGGTAGACAGAAGAGGCCGGTAAAACAACCTTTTCTCCGCGGTGGGCTAGTTTATAAGCGGAAACACCTTTGATTTTTTTTGCGCTGGTCGCGGGAGGAATTTGATTAATCCATCCGGACGAGGATAATAGGTATTTTTGTACTTCCTGAGGAGATGGTATAAATTCTGAGCTTCGTATAACCGTGCCGTGATGATCGCCGGTATCCGTTTCAGTTCCCCAGGAGACCTCCGCACTGTACCCCTTGGGTAGTCCATGAAAAAGTTCCATGAGACGTGTAGCCTGGCCGACCATGATTATTAAAAGTCCGCTTGCAAAGGGGTCGAGTGTTCCGCCGTGGCCAACAGCAAGTTCAAGTCCCGCATCTTTAAGTCTTTTTTGAAAAGTTCGAACTAAAGAAGCGCTACTGGGTCCCACAGGCTTATGGACAAGATAGAGACCTGATTTCATTCGCCCTCAAGTGAAGATCGCGCACTGCGCTCTTTCTCAATCTCAGAAAAAATATTCTCGATCTTATTACCTTCATTAATACTTTCATCGAAGATAAAGTGAAGTTCGGGGACTCTGCGTATCGTTAGACGAGCCGCTACTCGACTTCTAAGAAATCCCTTGGATTTATTAAGAATAGAAAGCGTCGCGATCACCTGTTGTTCATGGGGTTGGCCATTCATCGGGAGAACAGTGAAGTAGACTTTTGCCTGACTTTTGTCGGGAGAAAGACGTACCGCAGTGACCGTTAAAAACCCTAGATCTGGATCTCGAATTTCCCTCTGAATTAAATTAGAGATAAGAAACTGTATTTGGTCCTCAAGACGCTCAGGGCGGTTCATAATGTCCTCATTGTATCGCGTTAGAATTGGACATGGCCGAATGGTATGAAAATTGGTTCGATGAAGTCTATCTCGAGCTCTATCCGCATCGCAATCAAGCAGAAGCGCGGGAAGCGATCGCCTCTATTTTTCCCCTCATGTCTTCTCTGCCAAACGGGCCTCTACTTGACTTGGCTTGTGGACAAGGACGACATCTCGCGTTTTTATCGGAACTACACTCGGAGGCATTTGGCATGGACTTATCTTTGACTTTATTAAAGAAAGCTCCGTCATCCGTTCGATCCCAAGTGTTCTGTGCAAATATGCTCAACCTTCCCCTAAAACCGTCTTCCCTGTCTGCTGTCTTCATGTGGTTTACTTCGTTTGGATACTTCGATGACTCCAACAATAAGTTACTCATCGAAAAGGTTGGCAAGATTCTGAAGCCTGGGGGCTATTTCTTAGTGGACTTGCTTAATGAAACTCTTGTTCGCCAATCCTTAGTGGCCGAAGATACTCAAGAAACAGAGCATTATCATGTCTCAAATCAGCGACGCCTGGAGGGCTCGTTACTCACCAAAGATATTTTGATCACTCGAAAGTCAACCGGGGCTAAAAGGCGTATCCAGGAGCGGATTCGGCTCTACCATCCCGATGAGATGAACCACTTAATGGAAGCCTCTGATCTGAGATTAAAATTAAGCCTAGGGGGATATGACGGCATCGGCTTTCACCCCGCAGCGCCTAGGTGGATTGGAATTTATCAACACTTATAAACTAGAATTGAGGCCTCCATGGATCTAAGACTCCCACAGGATTTAGCCCTCGCTCATCAGCGTATTTTTTTGAGGTGCGATTTTAATGTCCCACTAAAAGATGGGGTAATCCAAGATTTTAGCCGAATCGACGCAGCTATCCCCACAATCGACTTCCTTCTCCATCAAGGGTGCTCCATTGTTTTAGCCTCTCATCTTGGTCGACCTAAATCCGGATTTGAGTCTCCATTTTCACTTGACCCCATTGAAAAGGATCTAAAAAAAAGAGGATACGACGTTCATCTGGACGCTTTTCACGATCGAGATGCAACCCACGCAAGATCGCAGAAACTAAATCCGGGTCAAATTCTGTTGTTAGAAAATGTGCGCTTTTATCCGGGGGAAACCAAGAATGATGAATCCTTAGGTCAATTTTATGCCTCCTTAGCCCCCTTTTATATCAACGACGCTTTTGGCGCCGTACATCGGGCCCATGCCTCCGTGGTTTCTGCCCTTCGCTATTTCAAATCTGATCATACTGCCGCAGGTTTTTTGATAGAAAAGGAAATTAAAGGACTCAATCGTATTCTTCATCCACGAAAACCTCTAATTTGTATTTTTGGTGGCTCAAAGATTGGAGACAAAATCTCGCTTATTAAACATTTCATCAATCAAGCAGATCATATTCTCATTGGTGGAGCCATGGCTTATGCTTTTTTAAAGGCGAAAGGAGTGTCTATTGGATCGAGCTTGATCCACGAAGGCAGCATGGAACAAGCTGAAGAGATTTTGGGGCTTCTTGAATCGAGCTCTACTCACCTCCATCTTCCAATCGACCATATTACCTCTCCTCCAAAAGGGAGTGAAGTACTGGCTAGTATCACGGAAGACGTGGAAGTCCCCGCCGATAGTAAAGCATTAGATATTGGTCCCGAAACGATTGCGTCGTATAGTGAAGAAATTCAGAAAGCAGCCACCATACTGTGGAACGGCCCCATGGGTTGGTTTGAGGAACCTACTTATTCAACCGGGACATTGGCTATCGCGGAGCAGATTGCTTTGCAGTGTGAGAGTGGGGCGTATGCAGCAGTAGGAGGAGGCGATAGTTTAGCGGCTATTAATCTCGCAGGGGTGGCAAATCAAATTTCGCATATGAGCACCGGGGGAGGCGCTAGTCTCGAGTATTTAAGTGGGATGAAACTCCCGGGGCTTGTCAATCTCATTAAATGTTAGGACTTTAGATAGACTGAAAGCATATGATGCATCATCATCTCATTGCAAATTTCAAAATGAATCTTTTAGATTCGGAAATTCGTAGTTATATCTCTAAACTCAGTCAATCGAGTGTTCTCAGAAAAAAGCGCCCGGACCACCTGCATATTGGATTTGCTCCTTCTTTTCCATATCTTCAGAGTTGTCGGGATCAACTTACCCATACTTTAGCTCCCCTCGATTTATATGCACAGAATATATCCGAGGCATCTCAAGGAGCTCACACGGGAGAAGTGAGTGCGCAACAAATCCTGGACTGTGGTGCTCGGGGATCGATTATTGGGCATAGCGAAAGACGAAGCATCTATCATGAGACCCCAGAGACTTTGGTTAAAAAAATCAATATTTTAAAGCATCTAAAGATGCGGGCCATCTATTGCTTAGGAGAAGAGACGTCCGATCTGTCTGATCGGGATCTCGACTATCTCCTGAAAGACCAAGTAAAAATTTTGAAAGATTTTCCTCCGACGCAGTTGATTGTGGCCTACGAACCCCAATGGGCCATTGGTACGGGTCGCGACGCGGCGCCCCAACATATTCATAAAGTATCGACCTATATCCGACAGCATTTAGATACCGCCTTTGGCTCCGTCGAAGCCGCTGGTATACCGATTCTCTATGGTGGGAGCGTGAATGCTCGGAATCTTTCTTCTATTCTCGATCTCGATCATATCAGTGGGGCGCTAGTAGGATCTGCAAGTCTAGAATTCGATCATTTTAATACTTTGATCGAACTATTTATCGACGCTAACCTATAAGCCTGGATCAAAATTTTTTAGGATCTCTATGCTGATCGTTTTAGACGTCAAAGCCTCGGTTGAATCCATTCGACGCGTACAGGCCTTTCTTAAAGATCATGGCATCGATAGTCAGGCACACTCTGACCCACTTTCACAAACGATCGTTGCTCCTAATGCTTCCAAGAAACTCACGGTCCGTCAATTAGAGGCTTTTGAGGACGTGGTGCGAGCGGTTCCAATTACAAGCCCCTATAAATATGCATCGATTCAGGGGGTCAATGCGCCTACCGTTATTGAGGTTGCCGGTCTGAAGATCGGTGATGGCTCTCTGTCTTTAGTCGGGGGACCCTGTGCCGTGGAGTCGCGAGACCAACTCTTTGGGATCGCACGATATGTAGCAGAATCCGGTGTCAAATTATTTCGCGCCGGAGCCTTCAAGCCCCGAACAAGTCCCTACGCATTTCAGGGTCTTGGGATTGAGGGCCTTGCGCTTCTTGCCGAGGTCAAAAAAGAATTTTCGCTTGGGATCGTCACTGAATGTTTGGATAATATGACTTTTGATGAGGTCGAGGCAGTAGCCGATATTGTTCAAATTGGGGCTCGAAATATGCAAAATTTCAGCCTACTCAAGCGCGCTGGCCGCTCTCTCAAGCCAATTCTCCTCAAGCGCGGTAACTCAGCTTCACTAGACGAGTGGCTCTTGGCAGCTGAATATATTCTGAGTGAGGGTAACTCTCGAGTGATCTTGTGTGAGCGCGGGATTCGAACGTGGTCTGATCATTCCCGAAATACCCTTGATTTATCAGTCATACCTGCTGCAAGAAGGCTCACTCACTTACCAATTTTTGTTGATCCCAGTCATGCGGTAGGTCGTCGTGACAGCGTTCTGCCTTGCGCACGTGCCTCCGTTGCTGTCGGTGCCGATGGTTTGCTGATAGAAACCCATTGTCAACCAGAGCAAGCCTTAAGTGATGGTCCCCAGGCACTCTTGCAGTCTGACTACCTAGATCTCGTAGATCAATGCAGAGAAATCCATAAACTTCTTCAGGCTAAAACTGCCCTCCACTTGGGCTTCTAAGGGGTATTTGGTTTCCTTGCCTTCCGGCCTAGGTTATTCTAGGGATTGGAGAATAAATGTCAGGTCTGGTTTTAACTTTTCATATTTTAGTTAGTGTTCTTTTAGTCGCTGCGATTCTTCTACAACCGGGCTCCAAGGGACGGGGAGGCTTAGGGTCTGCATACGGGGGAGGCTCTAGTGGGGCTTTTGGTCCTCAAGGTGCAACTCCTTTCCTAGCAAAAGCAACCTATTGGCTTGCCGGGGGGTTTCTTGCAACTTCTTTTATTATTGAGCTCTTAATTGTGAAGTCGAATAAATCAGTGCTGGATGCCAAACCCGCAATCAGTATCCCAGCTCCAACGGATGCACCCAAAAACACCCCTTCTCCCTAATCTGACGTTGACACCGTTCTTTGGGGCGGTAATATTGAATGACAAAGCCCGCGTGGTGAAATTGGTAGACACGCCATCTTGAGGTGGTGGTGGCCACAAGCCTTAGCAGTTCGAGTCTGCTCGCGGGCACCACTTTTATAGTCCCAAACGAGCCGCGTCATGATCTCATTCTTGGAACCTAGTAGGGCCTCAAGGATCCTGACTCCATTAGCAAGTTGGTTTGATCGAAATAAGCGATCGCTCCCTTGGAGAGCTACAAATCTCAAAAGCAAGCATCGGGACCCTTATGCCGTTTTAGTCTCAGAATTCATGCTTCAGCAAACCCAAGTAAATACCGTAGTTCCATATTTTGAACGCTGGATGAAACGTTTTCCAAATTTGAAGAAATTGGCGAATAGCTCTCCCGATACAGTGATGAAATATTGGGAAGGCCTGGGCTATTATCAAAGATGTCGTAATCTTCACAACAGCTGTCAATGGATTGCGAAAAATGGTTGGCCTAAAACGCGAGACGAGATGCTGGCTTTACCGGGCATCGGGACTTATACTTCAGCAGCCATCGGCTCGATTGCCTTTCAATGGCCAACTCCCGCCCTTGATGGCAACGTCATCAGACTCTTATCTCGTCTTCATGCAAAGGATCTAAAGAATAAGAAACAGATGCAAGCTATGGAAGTATGGCTTCAACCTGCCCTCGATAGTTTAGGGCCCTCGCGGCTCACTCAAGCTCTTATGGAGTTCGGCAGCCTCGTATGCAAGAAAAGTCAGCCTCAATGCATATCCTGTCCTCTAAGCACGAATTGTCAAGCCTATCAATTAGATCTTATTCATCGTTTCCCAAAGACGAAAAGAAAGGGTACGCGTAAAGTTAAACATCACGCGCTCTTGATCATCGTAAGGGGAGATCAGGTTCTGCTTGAAAAACCGAGCCCCAAAAGACTCTTGGGGAACCTTTATTGCTTTCCAACAAGTACCCTTGGGGCAAATGAGCGTTTCGGGACTCCCTATATTCACCACTATTCCCATCTAACAGAACATATTTATCCATTACTTATTCGGGTCAGCAACGTTAATGTCTCTTCGTCTTATTGTTGGGTGAGACAAAAAGAATTATCCCATTTTCCATTGGGTAATCGAGACAAATCAATGCTTAAGATTATTGCATCACTTCAAGAGAAGAAAAATATAGCAAGGAGTCTAACCTCGAAAATGAATAAAACGATTTTCAAGCAACCCATTTCGTTTAGGCCAATTTAAGTTTGCATTACTTTTAAGAAACACCTAGATCATCGAGTTCTTGTTGTGCAATCTTGGCTTCTTGGGTGCCCGCAAAGCCTTCGGTCAGTTCTCGAAATGCTTTGATGGCTGCTGGTTTCAGATTTTGACGAAGCAAACATTGAGCTCTCTTGAGTTTGGCGGGTAAAAACTGAGATGAGGAAGGTACTTCTCGAATGATTTGTTCAAAGACAACCTGAGCACTATCGAACGTCTTAGTATTATAAAAACATAACCCTAGAAAAAATAAGGCTGAAGGCTTATTAGAACTGGTTGGATAAGCTTCAATGTAGTTCTTCAGCGCTGTGGATGCTACCGAGTAATTTCCTCGATTGTAATCGAGGACGGCGGCATTAAAACTACTCTCATCAGTCTTGGAGACGTTGCTAGGGTTTGTATTGGGTATGTTTTGAATTGAGGACTGGGTCTGATCTGCCTGGGTAACGATGGAGTCGCCTGAGGATTTATCATCTGAGGTCACGAGAGAATTATTCTTAGCAGGTACTGCGAGTCTGGCATTGAGTGCCTTTGTGGCTTCGGTAAGTTCAGTTAAAGACGACTGAAGATCCGCTTGAAATCTTCTTCCTTGGGTACGAAAGTCTTGATCAGACTTTTGCTCATTTCGAGCAATTTCCTGAGTATCTTCGATTTGTCGTCGAAGTTTGAAGACCTCTATTTTTAGGTCGCCGATCTCGCGTTCGACTCGACTCAATTGCTCGGTTGAGTCGCATCCGAGACTTAGAATTCCAACAATAAGAAGGGGAATAGAAATTTTATGCATAGCTATTCCTCAGAATCAAACCCAATGATTTTAGTTGATTGGGGTGAATTCAGCCCGTCGGTTTCGGGACCAACAAGCCTCATTGCTTTCATTACAAAGGGGCTTCTCTTTGCCAAAACTGATGGACTGAAGACGCGATTCATCGATTCCCAAGCCTTTCAGGTAGGATACCGTTGACGAGGCGCGCTTGTTACCAAGGGCAAGATTGTATTCATTGGTTCCACGTTCATCAGCATGGCCACTGATTTGTACCTTAATTTGAGGATAGGCTCTCAAGAAATTTGCAAGCAACTGAAGGGATGACTTATCTTCTTCCCGGATCGTGGCTCGGTCTAATTCAAAATAGATATTGGCCATAGCTTTTTCTTTGGCAACTTGAAACTCTTGTTCCGCTTTTTGACGAGCCTCATCGGCTAATTTCAATTTCAATTCCGCTTCTTGAGCCGCCTTTAAGTCCACCACGGGTGTCTCAGAGACCTTGGCTTCAACCGCTACCGGAACAGGCTTTTTGCAGGCTACTTGAATGAGAAGTGAGCAAAGCAATGCACTTAGGGCTACGCGATTGATGGACATAATAATCTCCTTTGAAATATGATACTCCATAATTTACTAATTACCATTCACTTTAGTGTATGAAATCAGTGGGTTCGTCCTAATTTTTTGGAGACCAGACCGGACTTTGGCAGAGGCCTAAGTTGCTAATCGGCTGGACCGAGGCCCCTGAAATATCAGATCGATAAATAGTTCCTCCGGATGTTCTTGCGCCTATAAAGACGAGGCTTCTTCCGTCGGGTGACCAAGAGGGTGACTCGTTTGAACTAACCGCTGTAGTGATTTGATAGGATTTTCCGTCCGAAAGTTTGAAAATAAAAAGATCAAATTTTCCTTCGAAGCGTGACACAAAAGCAATCATATCCCCTAGTGGACTCCAGCTTGGTGAAGCATTATAGGTCCCGTCAAAAGTTAATTGCCTGACATTTGTTCCATCGTCTTCCATGAGAAAGATCTGAGGACCCCCGCCCCGATTGGAGGTAAATGCAATCTGAGTTCCACTTGGATTCCAAGAGGGTTCCGTATTGATACCTTCGTTGAAGGTTAACTTTCTTACCTTAAGCGTAGTGAGGTCGTAAAGAGCAATATCACTTCTTCCTTGGGTATCTCCAAGGACAAATGCAAAGCGTTTCCCATCCGGTGACCAGACTGGAGAAGAGCAGAAAGAGGGTCGTTCTCTGAGATCAGAGGGGAAGATCTTTTCATGCGCTCCTCCCACCAATTTCTGTCCCCAAATTTCAGGACCTCCGCTCTTATAGGTTACATAGAGTAGTCGTCCATCTTTTGCGACTGAAGGAGCAATAGAGAGGCTGCCCCACTTGGTCAATTGAGTAATGTTTTCTCCATCTGAGTCCATTTGGAAAAGCTCTTTCACTCCGGGTCTTATCTGTCTGGAAAATGTAATCCTAGAAAAGGCGCTTCCTCGCTCACCCGTAAGCCACATGACCATATCATCAGCAAGAATATGGGCATAGTTGTGAATAGCTAATACACCGAATTGATAGACGACTTCATGAACCACATTCATACTTCCAGCATCCGTCACCTGAGCCTTCATTTCATATCCAGTTTTTGTTTCAGCAATGGCGTAAGTGAGAGACCAATCAATCCCCTGCTCTTTCATTTTCTTTTTATCGACCACTGTTGAAGAGGAAAGAAGAAATACTCCTGAATTTTGTAGATTTTTTCTGAGCGTGGCAGAAAAGTCGTCTACCACTCGGTCGATTCCTGAGTTTGTAAATTGCGGTGCATCAATATGCAATACAACTTTTGTGGTTGCACTAGCCTGAAGACTAACTTCAGTCGGAACCTGGGCATCAAGGAGAAGGTTTAACGAGATAAGTGCACAGAAAAGAGCAAGGCGCATATAGAATGATGTTACTCATTTGCGACCCATTAAGCAAAATTAGAGTTAGAACTGAAGGTTTGAAATGAGTTCGCGGGTGAGGTTTGGAAGCGGGAGACGGAGAGCCTCCTTCGTCGAGAACCAACCGTAAGACAAAGAGGTGGCCAACCCTCTTTTGCACTGTGCTCCGTAAAGATGAAGGGATATTCCCTCTTCGCTGTTTGATTTGGATAAGGTGGGTAAGAACTTCCAATTTAATCCCGAAATTCCTAGTTCTTCAAAAATCTCCCTTTCGAGACCTCCAAGATAAGTTTCGTTCTTTTCTTTTTTTCCACCTGGAAGTTCCCAAAGATTAGGCATCACGGGATTATCCGCATGCCGCTTTTGGAATAAGAAACGCCCTTTACCATTGTCGATCAAGGCAACTACGATTTCGGCTTGAGTTATCATAATGCTTCTTCCTGAAATGAGACCAATCGTCCAAGGTAGATATTTCTGAGAGTTTCCACGCGTTCCATCTTCATTTTGCCGTAGTGGACCCGAAAGACGTCTTGAAACCAAGATGTAAGATCAACCGCATTTTTAGTAGCATAAAGCCTATCTTGGACAACTTTAAAGATTTCCAAATCTTCTTGTATGCGTTTTCGGACAGGCTCAAAAGTTATTCGATGAATCGGAGAGGCACCGTAAGCATCGAGTGCTCTAAGATGAGCAGGGGTTCCATACCCTTTGTGTTGATCAAAGCCGTACCTAGGGTACTGATGCCCCAACTCGTCCATGAGTTTGTCCCTGAAAACCTTGGCTAAAATACTGGCTGCAGCAATGGCACAACTCGTGCCGTCACCCTGTGGAACCAAGACTTCAGGACGATTTAGATTGGGAGAAGTTATCCCATCAATATAAAACGTATTCACCAAGCAAGAGATCTCTTGGGTCGATTCGCGCATGGCACTTAATGAAGCTTGAAGAATATTATCGCGATCAATCCCAATACAGTCTACGACCCCGTAGCCAATATAAGGTAGGATGTCTTCTAAAGTTCTAGCTAGACTTTCCCGTTTCTTGGGCGATATTTTTTTACTATCCCGAACCTGATTCAAAATATCGGAGGATGTTCCTACGACTTGATGATTAAGCAAAATACAACAAGCTACAACGGGGCCGGCTAGGCAGCCCCGTCCTACTTCATCAATTCCAGCCCACGTTTGGGAAACTGAATTGTGACTCAGGTCCCATTCAACCAAATCCGACATTCCGTTCCTTGTACTTAGGGAACAAAAGAATGGCCTGACCAGTTTTCAAAATTTTTCTGGGCTTCTGGCGAAGTATTTCTATCAAGCTCGATTTTAAGAGTCCTCAGGGGGTTTTCGGTAGTCGTAAGATCCACAGCTTTCTGTCGTCCGCGATGGGAGGCGATAATTTTTACCGTGGCTCCCACCTTGGAGTCTGAAATTCGCTTATTAACGTCGCCTGCGTTGAGGGTTCTCCATCCATTGACAAAAAGAATTTCGTAGCCCACGGAAAGTCCAGCTTGATCGGCAGGTCCACCCGGAGCGACAGAACTAATAATGTTTGTACCGCCGGAAGATTCACCTTGGAATCTTAAGCCAGCGTAGACCTTAGAGCGCTCGACAATTTGGGGGTTCTTCTTTTCCTCTTGCGATAACCGATCAGTAGTTGTTTCGAATTTAAACTTTAAACCAAATACCGATGCTAGAGTTTTGGGACTGGGGACACCGGAGCGGCGGATATATTGATCCCAGAATGGAGCGGAGGGTTTACCTGAGATTTTCTCAAAGGCTTTCTGTATATCGGCATCAATAATCCCAACCCCTTGGGCCCCATGGCTCATCCAAAGCTCACGGAAGAGATCTTTAAGGCCTTTTTGACCCTTACTCCCCTCAATGATTTCAGCCTCCATCAGCCAACCCGTTAGTTCACCGTGGTCATAGTAACTAATTGACGTAACCTCAGTCCATTCATTCGGTTGGTAGTACCGGATCCATGAATCGAAACTTGATTCTTCGAGACTCTGATTCAAGCGACCTGGATGCTGCGAAACCGAAGCCCAGAGGTTTTCGTACTGCTTGATGGAGTATTTCCAAGGCACAACGCCGGCTCTGTTTACAATCTGATGTTCCATGTAAGAAGTGAAGCCCTCATGAAACCACAATAGTTTGGTGTAGTTTTCTTTGGAATAATCGAAAGGACCTAATACTACATCTTTAATACGTTTGACATTCCATGCATGAAAAAACTCGTGCGCCGCTAATTGATAAAGCGTGTAGTAACCTTCCTCTTTATCGAATCGGAAGGGATCGCTCAAGAGTGAGGTGCTCTGAAGATGCTCAAGCCCTCCGCGACTATTAGGAGAAAACCCGAGAAGGAATACGTACTTTTTGAAAGGAAAACTTCCAAAGATTTTAACAGTTTCATTGACAATTTTTTCGAAGTCTCGGACTAAACGATTTTCATCTCCATTGTGATCTCCCGTGATTGCTAGTTCAAAACGAGTTCCCTGGCTTTCCCAGTAGTGGGATCGGAAAGTGCCGAGCTGGATCGGCGAATCTACCAGAAGATCATAGTTGGAAGCACGAACAACACCATCACTATCGACGAGCCCACAAGCAACCTTCCAAGTTGAAGGGAAACCCTTGAAGGATATTTCGTAAGGTCTATCGAAATCACTTGGCGCATACAAAAAGGTATTGGCCCCCACAAGGTGGGCTTGCGATTGATCGATATAGTTTTCTCGAACACTCATGATATTTCCATACACTCGGTAGCGGATCGTCATCTCACCCTGGTGGGGAGGAACTTTCCACTGTTGCTTATCTACCTTGACAAGCGACTCTCCTTTAAGGGTTTGTACTTGATCCACGAACTTGGCATAATCTCGCACTAAATAACTTCCAGGTGTCCAAGTGGGAAGTGCCAAAGTTCCTCCTTCACGGAGAAAACCCGATGGAAGAGTCATCTGAATCTCGATTTGGTGCTGGGCCAAATTAATCGGCGAGATAGTTACTTTAATCGGAGTGATCATCGAAGTATCAGTGGCCGATAAAAGAAAACTCAAAGTGAGACAGAGTAAGTAGCGCATTGCAGGGTCTCCTGGTGGATGAGCAATAAATAATCATTAAAGGATGAAACCATCTTGGATTCATTACTCGTACTCAATTGTGGCGGGGGGCTTTGAGGTAATGTCAAAAGAAACACGATTAATACCCTTAACCTCATTGACTATACGTTGGGCAACTTTTTCCAAGAGATCGTAGGGTAATCGGGTCCAATCAGCGGTCATAAAATCTTCGCTGGTTACTGCCCTAAGGGTGCACATGTATTCATAGGTCCGCTCATCTCCCATAATGCCTACGGTTCTGACCGGGAGCAATACGACAAAAGCCTGATCACTCCGCTCGTACCAACCCGAGGCTATCAATTCATGGATAAAGATGGCATCCGCTTCTTGAAGAATTCGAACCTTCTCCCTGTCCACAGAGCCGGGGATACGGACTGCAAGGCCAGGTCCGGGAAAGGGGTGCCTAGCCACCATGAGCGGGGGTAAGCCAAGGGTTCGACCGACGGCTCGAACTTCATCTTTGAAGAGCTCCCTCAGGGGTTCCACAATCTTAAGGTTTAACCGCTCAGGAAGTCCTCCCACATTATGGTGAGATTTAACCAATACGGCTCCGCCAACACCCTGACTTTCTATGACATCTGGGTAGGTAGTTCCTTGGGCTAAAAAAGTAGCATTTAACTTTTTGGCTTCACGCTCAAAGACCTCAATGAAAATAGCGCCAATTTTTTTTCGTTTTAGTTCGGGGTCACTCACTCCCGATAACCCTTCTAAGAATTCATTCGCAGCATCAATCCAATGGATTTGAAGATCAAAAGGTTTGAAACTTTCCTGAACTTGGATACGCTCGTTTAATCGTAAAAGGCCCGTGTCAATAAACATACAGTGCAATTGCGAACCAATAGCACGATGAAGTAAGAGGGCTGCTACGCTCGAATCGACTCCACCGCTTAGGCCTAAGATCGCTTTATTTTTACCGACTTCGGATTGTATTTGATGAATCTTTTCTTCAATGAAGTTTTGAGGACTCCAATCACAGTGCATTCCAGAGAAGTTACAAAAGTTTTTTAATATGCTTAGTCCGAACTCAGTTTGCGTGACCTCAGGATGAAACTGGATGGCAAATATTTTTTTACTTAGGGATTCCATTGCTGCAACAGGTACAGAGGTCGTTTGACCAACCACCCGAAAGATATCTCCGATTGATTCAACATGATCACCATGACTCATCCAGACCTGCTGAGGAGTTTGAAGTCCTTGGAATAACACGGAATCATTCACCAGTAAATTAATTGAGGCCTTGCCGTATTCTCGAGCACTTGAACGATGAACATTGCCTCCAAATTGCTTAGCAATAAGTTGCTGCCCATAGCAAATACCCAAGATTGGAACTCCTGCATTTAGAATTTTCGAGTCAAGGGTCGGAGCTCCCTTATCAAAGACAGAACTAGGTCCCCCACTGAGAATGATTCCCTTGAGATCCTGTCCCTTGATTTCTTCATAGGACGTGGACGAGTTGTAGACAAGGCCAAAGGCTCCCACTTCCCGAAGTCGCCTCGCAATAAGGCGCGTGTATTGACTTCCAAAATCAATAATGGCAATACGTTCGTGGTGGAGACTTTCAGACATATTTAAGATTACCATTTCGAGAAATCAGCTATGTAATTGAATTGAGACTTCAAGGTCACAAGAAGTTGTAATCGCTGATTTCGGATCTTAAGATTGTCATCTAAAACCATTACTTCGTTAAAAAAGTCTTCGAGAGGTTGGGCTAATTCACAAAGGGCTAAACAAAACGAATCAAGCTCATTGCGATGCATCAAAGTTTCAATAGCTCGGATCTTTTCAATAAGTTTTTTTTCTGACGCCGCAATTAAAAGGTCCACCGAGGGCGTTCCTTCGACGGCTTGGCCAACCAAAATATTATTAATACGTTTAGCATTCTCGATCAGTAAAGTGAAATCAGTTTGATTCATTGCCTTCTGAAGAGCGCTGCATCGCAAGAGGAGTTGTAAATGATCATGCCAAGGGGCTGCCATGACTGCTCGAATTAGTTGAATATCGAAGTTTTCTTGGGACATAGAAAATGCAATGCGCTCTTCCCAAAAGACCCTGAGATCTTCTTCAATTCGATTAGGTTCTTGGACGGGGAACTGTTTAGAAAAAATAGTGAGAGATTGCCGAATCGCCTCGCGGGGCGAAAGAGCAATATTGTGGTGTCTTAAAATACGAACGAGACCTAGGCCTGCTCGTCGAAGACCAAGAGGATCTTTGGAGCCTGTAGGAATTTGTCCTACCGAGTATGCAGCCACTAGGGTGTCGAGTTTGTCCACGACAGCAAGAAGGGCGCCGAGGGGGGTTAAAGGGAGCGGTGCGTCCGCGGAAATTGGGGCATAGTGCTCGTCGATAGCGTTGCTTATAAGGTCAGATACCCCCTCTCGGCGAAGATACTCAGCCCCAACTTTGCCCTGCAATTCTGGAAACTCGCCCACCATCTGGGTCGTGAGGTCTAATTTCGATAGAGATGCTGCTGATCGGGATAGAGAACTATCCAGATGGAAAGTAGGTGCGAAGTATTCTGACAGCAGAACGAGGCGTTCGGTTTTTTGCAGATAGTTTCCCGCACCGCGAATAAAGGTCAGTTGCGCAAGGTTCGATCGCTTATCTTCAAGGGTGGTTTTGGTGTCTTCGCTAAAAAAGAATTGAGCATCAAAGAGTCGGGCGTTTAGAACCCATTCATTCCCCTTGGTGATGGTGTCTCGAGCTTTTATATTTTGTGATAAATCACGATTGGCCACGGAGAGAAAATAGGGTAGCAATTTTCCGTCCGCACCCTGAACACAAAAGGATTTTTGGTGCTCGCGCAAGGAGCAGGCAAGGATTGATGAAGGTAGGTTGAGAAATTCAGGGGGGAACTTTCCTAGAACAACGGAAGGATATTCGACGATTTCAGAAACTCCACGCAACAGGACTTCATCGGGCACGAGAGATCCATGGATCGAAGAAGCCGCATCGGAAAGATCCTTTCGAAGGCGGTGCTGCCGAACTTGGCAGGAAACGATAACCTGATGATCAGCGAGGCGAGATTCATACTCACTTGGTTGAGAAATTTTGATTTCTCCCTTGGCCAGCCGGTGGCCCAAGGTTGATGAAGAACTTTGTACTCCGTCAATTTCGAATGGAATTACGCTTGAGCCCAAAAGGCATAAGATATTTCTGATTGGGCGAACAAAAACAAAAGAAGAGTGACCCCACCTCATTGCCTTCGGAACAGACAAGGATGCAATGAGTGAGGGTAGAGCGGCTGATAAGACCTGAATGGCAGGGAGTCCCTTCACTGTCCTTCGAAGGACGGCATATTCCCCTTTCTTTCCTTTCACTTCTTCAAAAACAACTTCCTGGAAACTCGATTTCCATTTTTCGGCAAAACGGGTGCCGGCGTCTGTCACTTGTCCATGCGCATCGAGACAAACAGCCTTTGAAGGGCCGACCTCTACCGATTGGATATCGGGTTGGATTTCCAAAATCCCCGGCAAGAAAATCGCAATCTTCCGAGGAGAATACCAATCAGGGCTCCGAAGATGGCCCCCCTGGATAACCAATCCGTTAACTTCGAGTAAGTTGAGAAGTTTTTCTTGAAGATCCGAATGAAGCGGAGCTAAAAATTTAGCAGGAATTTCTTCACAGTGAATCTCGAGTAAGAAATCTTTAGCCATAGATTATGGGACTGCCGGAGGAAAATGATGAAGAAGGTAAAATTTTGCGCATCCAGACGCTAAGTCTCGAACCCGTTTAATCAAGCCGGGGCGCTCACTGACACTTATCGCTCCTCGTGCATCAAGTACGTTGAATGCATGACTCATTTTGAGCATTTGTTCGTAAGCAGAAATAAAATGCCCATGTTCCTTCAATAAAAATTGACCTTCTTTTTCATGAAAATCAAAAGCATTACGATGGAATGAAATATCGGCCAGATTAAAACTGTAATGACTAAGTTCTATTTCTTCTCGATGACGCAACTTTCCATAGGCAACCGGGATGGACTCCTTTGAGTCGCCCATGGACCCATAGGTTGTTTCAAAAATATTACTGTTTCCTCCCAGAAACATGCATAGGCGCTCAACTCCGTAGGTAATCTCCGCACTCACGGGTTTGCAATCGATGCCCCCCATTTGTTGAAAATACGTAAACTGACTTATTTCCATCCCGTCTAATACAACCTGCCATCCTACACCCCACGCCCCTAGGGTAGGAGATTCCCAATTATCCTCTTCAAAACGAAGGTCATGATCTTTAAGATCGATACCGAGAGTGGACAGAGACTCTAGGTAAAGATCCTGAACATTGGCAGGAGAGGGCTTAAGAAGGACTTGAAACTGAAGGTGTTTATAAACTCGGAATGGATTATCCCCATAACGCCCATCGGCGGGACGACGACTTGGCTCTGCGTAAGCTACTCGCCACGAGTCAGGGCCCAAGGCTCCAAAAAAAGTTAAGGGATTCATGGTTCCCGCCCCTTTTTCGATGTCGTAAGGTAGGCCCATCAAACAGCCATTTTTCGACCAGAATTCTTGCAAATTCAAAATCAGTTTTTGGATCTGCATCGCGTCCCCAGTCCTTAAGTTTCAGTTTAGCAGTGGCCTCCTTTCTATCCAACCTCACGGAAGCACGAGTGGCCTATATTCCTAGGTATCCCCTAGGGCCATCCTATCGCTATGATTAACTTCAGCGAGGATGCATGTTCGGGAAAGTCAAGTCCATCCATTTTGTTGGCATAGGCGGGATTGGAATGTCTGGGATTGCAGAAGTACTCTGTAATCTAGGCTTTAAGATTTCGGGATCCGACCTGAAGAGTTCACCCGTAACGGACCATCTGACTCAACTGGGCGTCACCTTTTCATTAGGTCATCGCCTAGAAAATATTCAAGGGGCTGAGTTGATCGTGACCAGCACCGCAGTCCACCGTGACAATCCGGAAGTACAAGCGGGCGTTCAATTAGGTATACCCATTATCTCCAGAGGAGAAATGTTGGCTGAACTCATGCGGCTAAAAAAAGGAATCGCCATTGCGGGCTCACACGGCAAGACGTCGACAACAAGTATGGTAGCCCAAGTGCTGTCCGAAGCAGGGCTCGATCCCACCATCGTCATTGGAGGGAAACTGGCTGCCCTTGGATCAAACGCCAAATTAGGTCAAGGCGCTTATCTTGTTGCCGAAGCAGATGAAAGTGACGGCAGTTTCCTTATGTTGCGCCCTTACCTAGCAGTGATTACGAATATTGATCGAGAACACATGGACCACTATCCCGATTTAGCTTCGATTAAAGAGGCTTTTATCACTTTTGCAAATAGCCTGCCCTTCTACGGTCGCCTCTACGCTTGCCAGGATGATCCTCACTTAGCATCCATTTTCCCTCGAATTAATCGACCAATAAAAACGTACAGCACCGAGGTTCCAGCGGACCTCTACGCAACAGATATTCGGCAAGAGGGATTCGATACTTATTTCAAAGTTCATACGCGCGAAGCATGTTTAGGTGATTTTTCCATACGTGTTCCAGGTACCCACATGGTTGCTAATGCCTTAGCCGCTATCGGAATCGCTTTGGAGCTTGACCTTACGAGCGACAAAATTCGGCAGATCCTATCGTCGTTTCGCGGAGCTGATCGTCGCTTCACCCTTCGAGGAGAGCGAGAGGGTATTTTGGTCGTAGATGACTATGGTCACCATCCTACAGAAATCCAAACTACATTAAAAGCAGCTCGCAAGGGTTTTCCTGAACGTCGCATTGTTGCTGCGTTCCAACCTCATCGATTCACGCGAACTCAAGCTTTGATGAATGAATTCATTTCTGCATTCAGAGATGCTGACCTTGTTTTTTTGACCGAAATCTATCCCGCCGGTGAAAAACCTATTCCGGGTATTGAAGGGAAATTCTTGGCTGAAGCTATTGGAAAAAACGGCCAAAAAGTTCATTTTGTTAGCGAGGTCCAAGATCTTCCCCGGGAGTTTCTCAAG
This sequence comes from Holophagaceae bacterium, assembly GCA_023257195.1. Lineage (GTDB taxonomy): Bacteria > Acidobacteriota > Holophagae > Holophagales > Holophagaceae > Acidiparvus > Acidiparvus fluvialis. The sequence continues at coordinate 59,680 of JALRCU010000012.1, read as the reverse complement.
GTTGTCCAGCCAGGTGATTTACTCATCACATTTGGGGCGGGCTCCATTACCCAAATCGGCCCTAAATTTTTAGCTCTCTAAGTGTCTAAATCCCTCGAGCCTCAGTACCGGTTTTTAAGCGCATAATTATAAAGATGTCACAAAAATATTCGCTTGCTATGTGTGGAGCCTCAGGGGCTGCATTTGGTGTAGCTATTTTAAAAAAATTGATTCAGAAAGACTCCATTTCCCAGATTGCCCTGATGATCTCTGCCACAGGCAAGAGATGCCTTCATGATGAAGTTGATCTTGGACCTGAAGACTTAGTGGCCCTAAGTCCCAAGGTATCACTGCGCTCAGACCAAAATGTGGGCGCGGATATCGCCAGCGGTTCCTATCGACAAGATGGAATGATCATTGCACCATGTTCAGCCGGTGCTCTGGGTAGAATTGCATGGGGCGTTAGTAACAATCTCATCTCTCGGGCAGCGGATGTATGCCTAAAAGAAAGAAAGCCTTTGGTCATTTGTCTTCGAGAGACACCCCTCAATAGGGTTCACTTAGAAAATATGTTAAGGCTTCATGATGCTGGAGCCATCCTAATGCCACTGATGCCTGGCTTCTATTCCAAGCCAAAAGACTTTGAGGATCTCTTCGATACATTCGCCCTCCGTGTTCTCGATCAACTTGGGTACTCCGATCATGATCCTCGTCGATGGCAGGGTTGACCTTTTCGATGAATCTAAATTCCCTGCCCCTTCATGCCATCTACCATGAGCCGCTCCGCCTAGAATGGCCTGATCATCAGGTGCTTTTGTTGGGTATGGGTTGTTTTTGGGGTGCAGAGCGCCTTTTTTGGAGGCATCCACTCGTTAAAAGTACTTCCGTGGGTTATGCCGGGGGGACGCTTGAATCTCCAACGTATCAACAAGTTTGCACGGGAGAAACTGGCCACGCCGAGGTAGTTCAGGTCGTTTTCGATCAAAGTGAAGCCTCCCTAAAAGAGATGATGAGACTTTTTTGGGAGAACCACGATCCCACTCAATACAATCGCCAAGGACCTGATATCGGATCTCAATATCGGTCCGTAGTATTCACCACGACCCCTCAGCAGATGAAATGCGTTGAGGCAAGTCGCGCGGTAGCTCAAGTTGCACTTGCGAGAAAAGGACTTGGGGACCCCACTACCGAAATTCTGCCTTTCGTAAATTATTTTCTGGCAGAGAATTACCATCAGCAATATTTAGAAAAAAATCCTCAGGGTTATTGCAGCTTAAGGGGCACCGGTATTCAGTGCGTAATGGGCTAGGGCTTATTGCCCACGTCAAACCACAAAACCTCGGATCCCGCCTCAAGGGACTGGATGCTCTGAACGCCGGTAACTTTTATGGCCATTGCATCGCCCGCGGTTAAGCGCTCTCCTGCTATAAGAATTTCTCCTCGTGCGACCTGAACCCAGGCGGAGCGGCCGGGTCTTACAGATATCTCGGCCGTCCGGTCTCGATCCATCCGGGTTACTACAATATCAATGTCTTGAAAAATTCTCAGAACTCCTTCGACCGGATCGCAAGAAGCCAACCCCGCCCAGCGATTAGTAACTTGGATGGGTAGGAGTTGAATCTGATCGTAGCGTGGTCTTAAACCCTGACGGTCAGGCGTAATCCAAATTTGAAGGAGATGAACGCCTTCCTTGGGTGAGGCATTAAATTCACTGTGGCGTATGCCCGTTCCTGCACTCATGATTTGGGCTTGAAGAGGAACGATCGTATCCCGATTTCCTAATGAATCGGCATGAGACAAGCGTCCCTCAAGAACCCAGGTAAGTATTTCCATGTCTTGGTGCCCATGCTCTCCGAATCCGTTCTCCGGAGAAACGAAGTCTTCATTGATGACTCGAATGGACTCGAAGCCCATAAAGTTAGGGTCGTAGTATTGGCCAAACGAAAAGGTGTGCCATGTTTTAAGCCATCCATGGTCGAAATACCCGCGTTGATTACTTCGTCGGACCCATCTCATAGGACTTGATTATAGCGTTTCTTAATTGAAACCCTCTCTGACAGAGAGATATCATTAGGACATTACTAGGAGTGCTAATGTCGGTGATCGAAAGTCGCATAGAAAATCACTTAGGCCGAATCATCATCAATCGACCCGATAAACTCAATGCTCTTAATAATGAAGTACTGGAAAAACTTGAGTCCTCTATTTTGGATTTCAATCAGGATTCATCGGTGGGCATTATCGTCCTCCAAGGAGCAGGTGAAAAATCCTTTGTTGCTGGAGCCGATATTGCTGAATTAAGTTGCCTTACAGCCGAGCAAGCAAGGGTTCAATCGCTTCGAGGTCAGTCGGTATTTAATCTCATTGAACAGTCTTCCAAGCCCATCCTGGCGTCCATTCAGGGCTTTGCTCTTGGAGGGGGCTGTGAGCTTGCCTTGGCCTGCCACATTCGTATTGCCTCAGAATCGGCGCGCTTCGCCTTGCCCGAGGTCAGTCTGGGCCTCATTCCCGGATATGGAGGAACACAACGTCTTGCACGCCTTGTCGGGATGGGCGTCGCTCTAGATATGATCCTGGCCGGCGAGATGATTACCGCAGCGGATGCCCTGCGAATGGGTCTCGTGAGTCGCGTCTATCCCGCAACGGAACTAAATACGCAGACAAACAAACTTGCAGAAACTATCTTGAGTAGGGGGCCCAAGGCGGTCGCTCTAGCCCTTAAATCAGTCCGCGATGGACTTCACCTACCCCTGGCCAAAGGACTTGAACAGGAGGCTAGTCTTTTTGGCCTTATAGCTGAGTCTATGGAAGCACGTGAAGGAACTACCGCTTTTTTAGAAAAAAGAAAGCCTAAATTTCATCGGTCCTAGGGAGTAAAGTCATGGGTTTGAAGCCGCTTCAACTCAGCCTCGAGTTGACCCGTCAGAAGTAAATAACTCATTTTGTGGTCTGCAAGAAGGGAAAGCCATGGGTGCGAAAAGGTAGCCGGGGTATTTTTTTCGATAACAAAGTGACCATACCAAGCTAGTGCGTAAGGAAAAAGGGGGGCTAGGAATAGCCATCGATATTGCCCATTCACCCAGGCAAGTGAAAGGATAAATAAATAAAAGAGAGTGCCGAAGGCGTGGAGGAGTCGATTAGTAGGGTGACGATGTTGATTAAGATATTCGGGCCAAAATTCTTGGAAAGTTTTCATGACTATTGCTTTCTGATCGGGAGTGCATAGCTCATGGTAAGTTCATTTGCATGATCATCCATGGCTCTTATAAAAAAAAGCGTGGGAGTTTGTGGAGAAAGATCTAATTGCAAAATAAATTCTTCAGTCGTTTGGTCATAGACCCCATCATCCGGCAAGACGGGTTGCCACTGCTGTCCATCAAAACTGATTAAGCACTGGCTCACCACCGATCGAAGGTCACTAAGAAGAAACCGTGCCTGGAGTCTACGGTCAGTAATTTCTAGGGATAATTTCTCTACTTGAGGGGGTTTGTGGTCAATGATAAAGACGGGGCTCAGGACGGCATTAGATTGATTCACTCCTTGGGTTGCCCAACTATTCACGGGAACAACTTCAAGGCGGTACGCGCCCTCATCGTAAGAGGTTGTATCGAAGGCATAGAGAGGGCTATTCAGAGCCTCCTCCAAGGAAACTCCAACCCCTTTTTCATCCCGAAGAGTAATTCGAAATAGTTGTCGCCCCATTGCTTCAGGCTGAAAGTCAAAAATAAAACCTTGTATCCCTAGGCGAAACTTTTTCGAGAAATCATACTCATCGTCCTCATTGTCGAGGAAAGTCAATATCTCAGAGGGGCGAATGGGAATTGTGGTTAGATCTTTTTGGTTACTCGTAATAAAAACACCGGGAGGCAGTACTTCGATTGATTTAACCTGAGGTCCTGACTTTTCGAGTGCCCAAAAAAGTTTGACCTGACGAACTTCAGGGCTTATCCCTCCGATGGAACTTGTCATCTTGATACGGAACTGTGCAAACTTACTTGGCGGAACCCCTGGACGTTCGCCTGACTTCAACAGAGGGGACCATGCCGTCCATGTCGCATCGGGCCAGCGTGTTTGGCCTGAACGAAATTGCAGGGCAACAGACGTTCCCTCGGGAGTTTTTGAACTTACATAGGCCCTTCCCCAACGGGTTAGAACCGAAGGACTCAATATTTCAGACTCGAGGTAGCCTTCGGTAGAACTATTGTCTGAGACCGCATAAATTTCACCGGGGTTAGAACCAATGGCGTAAATTTCTGAACCCTGAGGAATAAACGCCGTGGCTTGAGCACAGTTCAACTCTTGAATCAGTGCAAACGGGGGCTCGGGACTCATCCTATCTTGAAGATCAAAAGAAAATATTCTCGATCGATCTCCCGTACCTAAAAGTAAGCGATTTTTCCAAGTCGTGAGAGCGAAAGCAAAGCTCTGCTGACTTTGCCAAAGCGTTCGTGAAGCGTTAGTATCTAAGTTATATTCAAATAAAATACTTTTTGTTTTTTCGCTTGGATCGCTTGGAAAATAAATATCTTTAGGAGTGATAACGGGTGACTCTTTAGGCGGGTTGGGCTGCGGGGGTCGCTCTCTGTTGGCAGCTGCGAAAACCCGATTATCAAAGACGGCTAAATTTCGAACTTCATCCATTCCGCTATCAAACAGGGTCTCTAAACGATCGGTGGATCGATTATATTTAACGACTAGCCCATTGCCATGGGTGCCTAAGAGATAGGCACCACGAGCATCTCGCGCGAAGGCAGTAAAAGTAATTTCTTCTGTCATCTCGGCGAGTTTCCGACTTGACCCCTCGCGAGCTGATATAAGAACAGCCCCTCGTTCTCCCCCACCAAGGGCAAGGATTTCTCGGCCCTCAACCTCGAGGTGCCAAATAATACGTGCGTCAATTTGAGTAAAGGTTGAACTTTCTCCGCGCGAGTTAATGCGAACTAATCTCCCCTGACCACTCGGAGCGACGATAAGATCCTCTCCTAGGCGCGCCATGGCAAAAACAATGCCACCCTTCATTTGAACGAAAGGTTTTAACTGGCCTCCGGTATAGCGAAAGATTCTCCCTTCGTTTCCAGCCGATACATAACCGCCGCCGAGCCCATCAGGTAAATAAGCCCAAATGATCCCCTCAGGAACTTGGATGATTCGACGAGAAGTCGGTGCAAGACTGAGTACCCCTTGGGCATTGACCTGAAGACCTTTGAACTCAGCATTTTGCCAATCATTGAAGGAATTAAAATTTTTAGTTATCTGTTGGCCACTTAAAAGGACTGTCCCTAGTGCACAAATAATAATTTTAAATCGGAGGGTGAGTAGTCTAAACATTATTCAACCTCGATTTCGAGCGTGACTAAGCCCTGCACTTCCCGCTCTAGCGGAATCAGCGCCCGTCCGATAATTCGGCGCTTTAGCGAGGTATCTTTAGAGCCGTCCTCAGGACCCACGAGGCTTGCGATGGAAGGCGGAATGCCCTCGATTCGATCACCCCTCAGGCCGGCTCCTTTGGAGGATTGCACGAGAAGGCCGTATGCTTGATTATTTTTTAGAGAGCTATTGAGTACTTGAACAACGTCTCCTAAACTCCCAATTTGAACTGAAGATTGATCGGGATCTGCTGACATGATCGATAACCCATCGCCGACTAGAAGATACGTTTTACCCTTTTGAGCCGAGGAGGGTATGGGTATAGAAAAGTTGTAAGATTCTCGGAGACCCTGAATATTCTGAACAACGAGGGTGATCGGAAGGGGCGACCCTCTTTTAGCCCTAGACGTGAGAATACGTGCACCCACGACCGCGCTGAGATCGAGCCGCTCCTCAGCTTTTACGGTCAGAGAAATGCCCTCAAATTGAGGCTTTTCAAAGGGATTAAAACAGATCGACTGAAGAATTCCGCCTAAATAATCCGAGAGTCGCTTGGAATTTAAGTCAGCCACAAAACTTTCGATCTGAATGGGGGGGTAGCCCGTGAGTTTAATATTTCCCTGGAGACTCAAACTTTGCATCCCTAACCCGCGAATATTTGATTCGAGGGATTGAGACAGAATGGTGGCAGCAAAATATGGAGTTAGGACGGGATGATCAATCATATTGAAGCTCAAGTTGAGATTTTTCTTTCCCCCTAAATTAATTCCGAGCCGCAAAGGAATCATCTTCGACTCAGCCCCCAATAGGCCACCAACTCCCGCATTTCGATCGAGCCTCACTGATCCTATATTTTTTCCTGGCGCAGTCAACTTGAAAGAGGAATTGAGATTGGAAACTACGCCCAAGACCGATCCTGATCGCATGGGAACTTGAAGGGACCCCAAGTTAAAGAGTGGATGTCCAAACATCAATAACCGTTTGCCTTGGATATAGGTGATCGTTCCTGCTGAAGAAATATCGAGGTCCCCCTCCACTAAGCTGGCGACGACCGTGCCTCCGGGTTCGATGGGACTACTGTCATCATCTCCTTTAGCCATTTGGGGCGCACTTGCGTCCAGAAAGCGAATACCTGAGCCTTGCCAATAAGATTTTGCCTCCGCGGATAGCGGGGTGCCCGTGAGTAGAAGGTTGAAGGAGTCTCGACTGCCCTCGGACCAAACTTCACTCAAAGGAATCATGGATCCATTCAGGGCTGACTTCAAGACTTTGGGGGGATCTATTTTAGGAAGTATCAACGGGGTATTCTGAGGAGCTTGGTCTGGGATTTCCAGAAGCTGATCCAACATGTACTGAATAGGCGTGATCCCGGCAATGGGCTCTTTAGCAAAAGCAAAACCCGAACTCAGGGCGCCAATAAGTTTTCCATTAACATAACAGGGGCTTCCGCTCATCCCCGCAAAAACACCTCTCTCCTTCATGTCGGAGCCCAAGAGTTTGACCAAAATCGTTGAGCGACCGGGCGAAGTATTTTTTTGGATACCTAAAATTTCAAAATCAAATCTTTCGATCTTGGATCCTAAAAAGACTGTTTTACCTTGCCCTCGCATCCCGGGTTGAATTTCACTGAGGGGCAGAATGCCCTGAGAGACAAGAAAAGAGGTACTTAAACAAAAAAGGGCTAAAACTATGAAAAAGCGAAACTTAGACATATTCAAGGGGAATCCGCTAAGGATATTCAAAAGGGAGGGTTTACAAGCCCTTCTAGAATACCTTACATTTTCGGTGGTTTTTGTCTAAAGCCTAGGGGCGCTTAATCCCCACACAACTAAAGATTTGGCCCTAAAGTGAAGTATTATATTTAAATACCGGAGGAACTTTTTATGCGTAAATCGCAACTAACATCTTCTGCCTTCATGGCACTCATTGTGGCCTCGGCAGTACCCGCTTATTCTCAGAGTGCCTTTTCCCAAGTTTTGGTCAGCGTGACCGACGCACAGGGCAAACCTCTTTCTGGCGTTGTCCTTACTTTGCGCAATGAAGAAACCGGTCAGGTGCGTACCTCTAGAACCGAGAGTAATGGTCAGTTCCAATTTGCGAACATGGCTGTGGGGCCTTATGTCGCCTCCGCGAGTAAAGATGGTTATCAATCGGCCTCGGGTGTGAAGCTCTACTTAAGCCTCAGTGGTTCCAATCCTCTCAACATTCGACTCGCATCGGTAACCGAGCGAACCGTTGAAGTTTTCTCTGCTCTTTCTTCAGTCGATCCTAGTCGAAGCTCAGCAGCCACGATGATTTCTCCAGAAAATATGAACAGCCTACCCGTAGCGGGACGTTCTTTCTTGGATTTCGCAACCCTGACTCCCCAAGTGATTGTTGAGGGTAATCGAGGTAATTTGGCCATCGCAGGCCAACGAGGTGTGAATACGTCAGTTAACCTCGACGGGGCGGATAATAATGAATCTTTCTTTGGTGGCGCCGTAGGCTCCGCTGAAGGCAAAACTCCTTTTACAGTATCCATCGAAGCCGTCCGAGAATTTCAAGTGGTCACCGACGGTGCCTCGGCGGAATACGGTCGCATGGGAGGCGGGTATATTAATGCCGTCACCAAATCAGGAACCAACGAATATTCGGGAAGCCTTTTCTATTACAAACGCCCTCAGAATTTGGTCGCTCTCCGTCCTAGTTTTGGCGTTGCCGGATCGAACACCCTAGCAGATTTCAAGTCCATCCAACAGGGCTTCTCTTTTGGCGGACCGCTCATTAAAGATAAATTATTCTTTTTTGTGGCTTACGATGGACAGCGTAAAACAACCAACAATAATTTTGCCTGGGGAACCAGCTCCCTGCCGCTCACGTTGGATTTGACTCAAGTATCGGATCAAGTTTTAGCATCCAAGGGAGGGAGTTATTCCATTCCCGAAGATTCCAATGTCTTTTTTGCTCGTTTAGATTGGATTCCCAACGCAGACAACACTTTTACTCTTCGATATAACCAATCAGAGTTTAAAGGAATTTACAACAACGGGTCTAACACCGCCTTTGAGAATACAACTCCTGATATTGTCGATACCGAATCCCTCGTGGGGCAATGGAATTGGACGATTTCATCCAACCTCCTGAGTGAGTTCCGTGTCAGTCAATCGGGTAACAGCCTTCCCCGCGTTGCGAGAACGTCTATTCCTCGAGTTTCAATTAGCAATGTTGGATCCTACGGGGGTAATAATTTCTTCCGTGAATATGAACAGGAACGCTTCCAAATTCAAGAAACGATCACGTACGTTGCGCCTAATTACACCATTAAACTAGGGGCGGACTTTAACAAGACCAGCATCTTTGAAATTTTTGCTGGAACCGCCAATGGTTCGTATAGCTTTAGCAACATCGCAGATTTCAGAGCCGGCAATTGGAGTTCTTATGATCAACGCTTTGGCTTAGGGGGTCTCACCGCGATACAGTCGGGCTATTTCGACACCTCCGGACAAGAAGAAGCTTACTTCATTCAGGGTGATTTCAGACTTAATAGTGAATTCAAACTTGGGGTAGGACTACGACAGGATCAACAAAAAAATCCTTCGTTCGCCATTGCAAACTTTGATAATCCGACTACGACGACCGCCCCATTGACAGCCCGTATTCCTGACAGTGTTTCGGAATCTCCGTTCGGCTGGTTCCCTTTTGATCCCCGACTCAGCTTGACCTGGACTCCTAATTCCGATCAAGGCAAAACGGTCGTTCGGCTCAATGCGGGTCGCTATACTTCTCGAACCCCCGCTGTTTTCCAATACCAGGTCTACACCGTAAATGGTGTTCGAGCCACTCAAATTCGCTTCACTTCGACCAACCAAGCCGCTTTGGTCGCGAGTTATCCAGGATTTACGCGAGGAGCGACCTTCAATTATGCGAACCCCTATGCGTTTAGCAGCATGCCCGTAGGTTCTTCGGCCCCGAAGGGAGACATTTTTACCTTCGATCCTAACTTTAAGAACCCCATCACCGATCGTTTAAACCTGAGCGTTGAAAAGGCTTACGATACAGGTTGGACCCTGGGCCTCAATACCGTCTACGCCAGAGCCAATCAACTCGAGCGCCTCAAAGATATCAATTTGGGAACCCCCACCGTGGGTTCAGACGGTCGTATGGTTTTCCCCAGCACCCGACCCAATGCCAATTTTGCCAAGATGATGATGTATGTCTCCGATGCCTCCGGTATCTACCAAGCCATCACCCTGAGCGCCAAGTTCGATAAGTCTAACAGTCCTTTCTCCGGTCAATTCTTTTACACCTGGAGTGTCAACCGAGATAACGATTCGAACGAACGCAACTTCTCGAGTTACGGAGTTCAAAATACTCAAAACCTGATGGCGGACTACAGTTATGCCGACACCGACCGTCGCCATGTGTTCACGGGATTCTTCAACTATTTCCATGCGCCGTCTAAAATTATGAGTGGTGTCAACATTCGCTACTCCTCGGGTACCCCCTATTCTGTAACTGTCGGGTCCGATATTAATGGAGATGGCATTAGTGGGAATGATCGTCTCTATTGGTTGGGCATGGATACGGGTCGCAACAGTCTTCGCCGTTCTAGCTACACCACGGTGGATCTGAAGTTGAGCCGTGATTTTTCGCTGATGAGTAAGGCGAAATTAACCCTGTCTGCCGAGGTCTTTGATCTCTTCAATCGCATGGATACTTTCAACTTTATCCGCGCGACCAATGGAACAACTTACAATACCCCCTCCCCCACTTCCGTCGGTCAAACTCGACAAGTGCAATTGGGTGTTCGTTTGAGTTTCTAACAGGGCTTTGGTCCTAAAAAAAGAGCGGCCTAGGCCGCTCTTTTTTTAGTTACGCTTAAGTACTATGAAACTGTTAATGCTAGGTGATGTTTTTGGCGAACCGGGTAGAAACCTACTGGACATTCATCTTTTAGGCCTAAGGCAAGAATTGGCTGTCGACTATGTCATTGTCAACGGGGAAAATGCTGCTCATGGGAGAGGGATTACCGAAGCAATTGCGACCCATTGGTTTGATCACCTCGGTATCGACGTCATTACCACGGGTAATCATGCCTTCGACGTGAAAGGAATAGATAAATACTTCGATCGTGAGCCGAGAATTCTGAGACCCCTCAATTATCCACCCCATACCCCAGGGCACGGGGCTATCACTCTTAAGTCCTCTTCTGCGGGATCCCTCTTTGTTCTTAACATTATGGGTCGCGTTCATATGCCGCCCTGCGATGACCCTTTTCGAGCCTTTGACCAAGCCATTGCCCATTCTGAAGCCGAGGCCACATTAGTAGATATGCACGCCGAAGCAACAAGCGAAATGCAAGCGATGGGCTGGCATGCCGATGGTCGAGCAGCCGCCGTCTTAGGGACTCATACCCATGTCCCGACCCTGGACTTAAAGATACTCCCTGGAGGAACGGCCTTTGTGAGCGATATTGGCATGACTGGACCCTATGGGGGGGTCATTGGCATGGACAAGGAGGCGAGTCTTGATCGGTTTTATACGGGCCGCCCCACGCGATTTTCAGTGGCTCAGGCCGATCCCCAGCTTCATGCCATCTACCTTGAAATACAAGGATCGAAGACGGTCAAAGCTCACCGAATTATTCGGTAAAGCCTATTTAAATAAACTCCCCGTTTTAGTAGATAGAAAATCTTGAAAGCGGATGGATTCTTGGGCGATAAAACCTTGCTGGGGTAATTTATTTTGGGCCACCAGCGTAATGACGGCTACTAAACTTCCGGCTGTGGTCCAACTAATCGCATTCCAGGATTCTCCCCCTACTACGATAGGGTGATAAACCTTTTCAAAGGTGGATCGATGTCCCTCTTTGTTGATAGCGAAAGCCTGACACAACACTTGATCGTGAGAGGTCGTGCCCGAAAAGAGTTGGAGGCCCCATCCTAATATTTTTCGGTAAGGCTTAAGGAATGGGTTATCAAAAAGCAGCTCTAGACGCTGGAAATGACCGACGTAGCGAATCGATTTATAGTTCACGTGTTGAACTTGACCTAAGAGAGTTTGACAAAGAGTCCCTAAACCGCCGCTTGTCGAAGCTGCTTCATAGGGCTTTCCGTCTACCGATAACAACTCGTAGGAAGAACGAGCAGGCACATTCACGATCTGGCCTTCTACAATTGCCTCGCAGGGGTTTAGATACTCATTGACCACCCCCTCGGGACTCCAGGTAAGAGAATAGCGAAAGAATCCCTTGGGGCTCGCATCAAGGGCTCCCACTCTTAGCCCTAGGGTAACGATATCGGATCGGCCTTTGACTAAATCAGCGCCCGCAATACAGATGAATCCGGGGGCAAGACCGCATTGGGGAACCAGGACGGCTCGTGCGGAGTTTGACCACTGTTGAATTTGAAGGGTGGTCTCACGATCTTCAGTGAGATCAAAGTAATGAACTCCTTGAGAATACGCTAACTTGGCGAGATGAAGCGTCCAATGATAGGGTAGACAACTTGCGACCGCATCAACCCGTGACAGGATAGCTTTCACAGATTTTTCGTCTTGAACATTCACTTGCTGGAAAGGTAGCGAAAAAGATGTAGGGGGAATCTGATCGACACCGACCACATCAAAACCTTCATCGGCCAGCATAAGAGCGGCCAATTTACCCACACGACCTAAGCCAAAAACAGCAATTTTTTTCATGGATCTCCCAGGGATGTTTAAGGATAGCAAACGATCGCTCAGATACAAAAAAGCCTCGCAAATTCCGCGAGGCTTTTTTGTGATTACGAGGCTTCTAGTACATGTCATCCATGCCAGGAGCTGCAGGAGGCGCAGGTGGCTTAGGTTCTGGAATTTCAGAGATCACGGCCTCCGTCGTGAGCATCATCGAAGCCACCGAAGCTGCGTTACGAAGAGCTGATTTGGTGACCTTAGCAGGATCGATTACACCAAAAGCGACCATATCGCCGTATTCACCAGTGGCTGCATTGAAACCAAAGTTCCCTTTTTCTTCTTTGACGCGATTGACAACCACGGAGCCTTCGACGCCGGCGTTGTTGGCAATTTGCTTCAAAGGTTCCTCGATCGCGCGAAGTACAATGTCCACTCCGCTCTTTTGATCGCCTTTGAGATTCAAGGCCTGAATTGCGGCTAAGCATCGCAGGAGGGCGACGCCACCGCCTGCAACGATACCATCTTCGACGGCCGCTTTGGTTGCATGCATGGCATCTTCAACGCGTGCTTTCTTCTCTTTCATCTCGGTTTCAGACGCGGCACCAACTTTGATTACAGCAACGCCTCCCACGAGTTTGGCCAGTCGTTCTTGGAGTTTCTCTTTATCATAGTCACTCGTTGAGAGATCAATCTGGCTTCGAATCTGCTTCACGCGACCTTGAATAGCCTCTCCACTTCCGGCTCCTTCGACGATGGTGCAGTTTTCTTTATCAATGACAATTTTCTTAGCTGAGCCAAGTTCGGTAAGGGTCAAGTTCTCTAACTTAAGGCCTAAATCTTCGGTAATGGCCTTGCCGCCGGTGAGCGTAGCAATGTCTTCGAGCATGGCTTTTCGACGATCACCAAAACCTGGTGCCTTAACCGCAGCAACTTGAAGGGTGCCGCGAATTTTATTGACGACCAACGTGGCTAAGGCCTCGCCATCCACATCTTCAGCAATCAGGAGAAGCGGGCGTCGGCTGTTGACGACTTGCTCGAGCAAGGGCAATAAATCGCGCATGTTGGAAATTTTCTTTTCATAGGTCAAAATGTAAGGATTTTCCATTTCGACCTTCATTTGATCAGGGTTGGTAACAAAGTAAGGGCTAAGGTACCCACGATCAAACTGCATCCCTTCAACCACAGTCAATTCGGTTTCACGACCTTTGGCTTCTTCTACGGTAATGACGCCATCTTTCCCGACTTTAGCCATGGCATCGGCAATAATGCTTCCAATTTCAGCATCTCCGTTCGCTGAGATCGTTCCGACTTGGGCAATAGCATTACCCTCGACCGGCTTTTTAAAACTATCAATCGTCTTAACAATGGTTTCCACGGCGGTGTCGATTCCACGTTTAATTTCCATGGTATTCGCCCCGCTCGTGATGGCCTTAATGCCTTCACGATAAATGGCTCGAGCCAGCACCGTAGCGGTGGTGGTCCCATCGCCAGCGATGTCTGATGTTTTGGATGCCACTTCACGAACCAGCTGGGCACCCATGTTTTCATGCTTGTCTTTCAAATCGATTTCTTTTGCCACCGTCACGCCGTCTTTAGTCATGAGGGGAGAGCCAAATTTCTTTTCAATGAGGACATTGCGTCCTTTGGGACCTAGCGTGACTTGAACGGCATCCGCTAATTTATTGACCCCTCTCAAGATCGCTTGGCGGGCTTCTTCTGCATAAATAATTGATTTAGCCATGTGTTAATACTCCTTAGAAAAATAGTTAATTGAGGATGGCAAGAATTTCGTCTTCTCGCACAATGACGTGATCTTCGAGATCTAGCTTCACTTCGGTTCCACTGTATTTACCAATGAGAACCTTTTGGCCTTCTTTGACAGACATGGGAATACGTTTACCTGCCTCGTCATACTTGCCTTCGCCAACAGCTACCACAATCGCTTCCATGGGCTTCTCTTTGGCCGTATCCGGGATGACAATCCCGCTTTTGAGGGTTTCCGTGGGATCCAGTCTCTTTAAAATGACTCGATCGTGAAGGGGGGTGATTGATTTCATAAAGGTAAATCCTCCTAAATAGAAATGGTGGGTAAATGGGTGAGTAGCACTCAAACCCCTAGAGTGCTAATTTACCCTAAGTCTTAAAAGAGTCAAGTCTAATTTTTTCAACATTAACAACGATTTTAGTACCATAATTTAGATTTTATGCATCGTAGCGCTCAGATACTGATAACTAAAAATTATGATCATTGAACTTAGTTTGAAAAGCCTAGCCCGTATGGGGCGGTTAAAAAATTTGAGTAAATTCGTATAAAGGGGTTTATTCAGGGATAACCTGAATTCAAATGGACTTAGAAAGTAATCTAAAAAACCTCCGCGCGCGTGTGAAAAAAGCATCCGAACATTTGGGTCGTGATCCGGAATCCATCGATATTCTTCCAGTGACCAAACATAAGCCTCCCCAGGTTATAGAGACCTTGCAGGCTCACGGCTTTCGAAGATTCGGGGAAAACTATATCCAAGAGATCCAAACCAAAGCAGGACTTTTGCCTCATGCTGAATGGGTCGCTACCGGCCACCTCCAAACCAATAAAGCTTTATTAGCCACTCGACTTTGTTCGACCATTCTTTCTCTTGACTCCCTTCGATTAGCCAAAAGTTTAGATCGAGAGAGTCAGAGTCTCATGAAAAATTTAATCGTTTGGATCCAAGTTGATCTGTGGGAACAAGAGCCCTTGAAAGGCTGTCGAAGGTCCGAGGTCCCTCTGCTATTGGACTTTATTGCACGCGCGCCTTATCTCCGTTTTGGAGGACTGATGGTCCTTCCTCCGATCGGTGAGGACAAAGCTTTTCGGGATAGCGATCGCTATCGACGAGATATGGAGCAGACTAGCCAAACCAAGATCCCACTAAGCATGGGCATGAGTGAAGATTTTGAGTCAGCCATTCGTCACGGCAGTGATCAAATCAGGATTGGCTCCGCGCTGCTCGGCCCCCGTTAATCAAAAAAGAGCGCCCGAAAGCGCTCTTTTTTGAGAATCGATTTGAACGAAACTTTTAAAATCGGATTCTAACCCCTAAGTTAATGTCTCGCGTATTTCGATCCACCAAGTTTAAATTTTTGAAGGTCGAAGAAAATAAGACACCGGTGGTCGTATTGCTAGGGTTACCGCCGGTAAGGCCCGTTCTGAAATTAGCCCAATTCATAATATTGGTAATATCTGCAAAGAGCTCTGCATCATACCCTTTCCAGATTGTAAAATTCTTGCTTAAGCGCACGTCGAGGAATTTTTGTCCCGGTTGGCGGAATCCATTGCGCGTGGTGCCTAAGACATAGTCGTTCGAACTTCCATCACCATTCAAATCAGCGCTCGCAATGGCACTAAAGGGACGGCCGCTCGTGTAACTGAAGTTGAGAGAACCTTTCATCCCCCAAAACAAGGGCGAAAAGCCGGCGAAGACAAATCTGAAACGGCGATCATTATCGCTATAAGAAAACGTTGCATTCGGATCAGCAGGATTATTGATATTAGAGTCACTTGATCCACTGGCGGTGGAGCGCTCGTTGCTATTGTTATCTCGAGCCTGACTCCAGGTGATGTTCGACAGGAATCCTGCTCCGTTGCTGTATCGTTTTTCAGCCGTGAGGATGAGGGCATGATACCGGCCACGTCCCCCGTTTTGCGTCATGAACACATTACCAAATCCGGTGAAATCAAGCGTACGACCTCGAACTACAGCGGATCCTGGGCGGGTGGCAAAACTAAACAATTGCGTACCGACCGGATACCCATCGTTATAGCGTCCTCCTGAAATAATTCCGGTGGTACCGGCCCCGGTGGTACCGGCGGGATTGATCGTGCCTGTTCGTGGTGACAAATTGATGTTCACAAAATACTGGAGGTTAATAAAATCAACCGCAACCAACTGGGCTCCAATCTTTAATCCATCGTCCATCACATGATCAAAACCAATGGACGCTCGCTTCGCTTTGGTCATCTCATTCGTTGGATCCCAGACTTGCCCTGTCTTAGAGGCCGTTCCCAAGGAGGAAAGGAGGGAGGGGGTAACACGGCTCAGCGTGTTACCGGATAAACGTTGAGCTGCTGACAGAACACCCGTCTGGAAAAGCGCTAAGTTGGTAGAGGAATTGGCAATGGTGTAGGTTGAAGTGGTCATACCATTGGAATTCATCGTATTCGATACGGTCAACGAAGGGTTCGGAGAAGAGAAATGGCCGTAGCCCCCCCTCACTAACGTTTTACCGTTACCGCCTAAATCGTAGGTAAATCCTGCCCGGGGGTCGAGGGCATCGGAGCTATTGGCTTGATCCAGGCCCATAAACTGAGCATTGGGGCGAGGGTTATTCGGTTGTATTTCCTTGACGTATCGAAGTCCTGCATTGAGGGTCAACTTCCCATCCATGAGGCCCTGTCTTTGGATTTGACCATAGCCACTATTGAGTTTGGAAGCGTACGCAATCGCTCCGCCATAATCACTAAAAGCGCCCGTATACGAAATACTATCTGTGGAGGTCAACGTGGTAGGAGCGGTTTTCCATTTGTTGGCCATGCCTACATTAAAAAAGGTGAAAGAGCCATTCTGATAGCGATAGAAAGTATTGGTAAAGTCAAAGGATTGAAGGTCCACTCCGGCCTTGATGGTCCAGTTATCTTTGGAATAGGTCAGGTTATCAACGAACTGCCAGGAGAATTCATCGAGTCCATTAGGCAAATAGTTGAGTTGCCCCGAGGTCCATGTAAAGGCATTGAACTCAGGAGAAGTTCCCTTTTCAAAACGAGGCCTTCGCTCGATCGCTCGCTGCAAGCGAGCTTCATTGACGAGGTTAGGCGATAAAATCGAACTGAGTTCCGCGACCCAAGAAAGACCTGAATTCTTTTCGAGGCCTTGATTAGATACCCCCGTTCGAGGAGCTGAAGAACTCGTAAAGGCGATGGTCCCGTTATCAGAACTCCAATCTTGAGCATTCACGCGAATCGTAAATCGATGATCCGGATTAATAATGTAGTCGAGTCGACCAAAGTAGACGCGATTTAAGCGGTCATTCGTATATTTGGAGGTGTTCGTCACCACTAGGTTGCCCGAACCATCGACGGTTAAACCTGCATCTTGGCTTAGGGTTCGAGTCCCGGGTCCCACAATCATATTTCCGAAATTTTGTAGGAAGGTGACCGTATCGGCTAACGTACTCCCTGTGGACGCAGTGGGGGTAATGGTAGGGCTGAAATCTTCGGTGTAGGAATATTGTTCCGTGCCGACAAAGAAGAATAATTTATCTTTGATGATCGGACCCCCGAAGTTGAAATTGCCTTGAACTTGGTTAAAATTCTTAGTTCTAAACGAACTTAGGGAGGTCGCGCCCGTTGGATCATAAGGGGCTGGCGCAATTTGGGCCACTAGGGACTTCGGTCTGACCTGATACAACAATGATCCGGAAAAGGTATTGGTTCCGGACTTCGAAATGGCATTGATGACCGCGCCCGAGGCATTACCGTATTGAGCATCATAGGAATTTCGTATGATCTGCAACTCTTGAATCGTGTCCGCGCCAAAGGCAAAGGGGATACGAGTTGATCCGCGTTGTTCGCCAAAGAAATTTGAATTGTACGATGCTCCATCGATGCTTAGATTATTTTGAATGCCCCGGGCCCCTTCTACGGAAACACGATTGCTATCAGCATCATAAACGGTACCAGGAGTTAAATTGACCAAGGAGGTGAAGTCTCGGGCACCGCCTAAGGGGATCGATTCAATGAGCGATTGATCGACGCTTGAACTGGTGAACATTTGTTGTGAATCAAGATTTTGAGATCTTCCGGTCACTTCAACGGTCGCTGAAGCACCCGTGGCGGACGCAATGGTATAGTTTTGAACGGAAGTCAGCCCAAGAGCAATTCGGACATTTGAATCCTGGACGGTTTGCGACCCCGCGCTGGTCACCGTCAATTGATAAGTGCCGACCGCAAGTAAGGGCAACTGATAGTTTCCATTGGCGTCGGAAAGCGTTGAACGGACCGACCCGTTGGCTAAATCTCTTACGGAGACTGTTGCATTAGCAATAGGACTTCCCGCTTGAGAGCGAAGGGTTCCACGAAGGGCTCCCGAAGTGGTCTGCGCGTGGGCAACAACGGCACAGGCAAGACTGGTGAGCGCAAAGGCAGCGGTTCTACGCATCATAAATAAACTCCATATGAAAAAACGATGAAGGGATTAAGCCTACTCCCCTAAGTTTATTCAAGTTGGGGTCTCTTAGCAAACCCATGGCCTTAATTTCAAGGGTTAATCTAGCCTCAATATGCCCAATTCTTCTAGCACAATAGATTGAACTACCCGAAGCCCCAACGAAATATCCTTTAGGGGAATCATAAATGGTGCCGGCGAAGGGACTTGAACCCCCACTACCTTGCGGTAAACAGATTTTGAGTCTGTCGCGTCTGCCATTTCGCCACGCCGGCTAAGACTTTATAGATTAACCCAAACCGAACCGAAGCCCTAGCCCTTAAGAGGTAAGAGGGATCTGTCGTCCTGATCCAAAAGCTTTTGGGCTGACCTTAAGACTAAAGGGCATTTGTTTGCGTTTAAATTCAGAATGCCTGAGCAAGGTTTGGGTGCGATTAATTTTTTCACTCATCTGTGGAAAACCGAGATTGGAATTATTGAGCTTTTCTTCAATTAAATGGAAGGGGATGCTTGATTCTAGGTGCATAGAGAGAATAAGGTCGAGTTCTCGATAAGGCATGAGTGCTTCTTCATCGGTTTGATTTGGGCTCAGTTCAGCGGAAGGGGGTCGAGCGATAATTTCATCCAGCACCTCGCCATGCATGGACTGAGCTAATTGGAAGACTCGGGATTTTAAACAATCTCCTAAGGGGCTTAAAATTCCCACAGTATCCCCGTAAAGCGTGCAATAACCGACGGCTGCCTCGCTTTTATTGGCCGTATTGATCACGGTGACTTTGTCCGTGCCAAGAAGTTTGTGTACCGAGGGTTCGGTTGTGAGAGCCATTAGGATTTGTCCACGAATACGGCTTTGGAGGTTTTCATGGGTCCTCGCGGCGAGGGGTGTTCCTGTTTGTGTCGTTATAGCTTTTTCGAGAGAAGCATGGGGGTCGGCAATTGAAATCGTACGAAGTTCCATTCCTAATTTTTTACATTGCTCTTCCGCAAGTCTGAGGCTTTCGCTAGAGGTAATCATCGAAGGAAGCGCTACGGCTAAGACCCGACTGCTCCCCAAAGCTTCTTGAGCAAGGGTTGCGACAACTGCACTATCAAGTCCACCGCTCATACCAAGAATTGCACCTTCAAGTCCTTGCTTGTGAAAGTTATCACGAATACCTGTTACCAGAGCTTTGCGGAGCCAATTCATATCCTCAGTAACAACCCAGGGATCTCCCGGTTTCTTCGTATCCACCCATACCAGTCCCTCCCAAAAAGAGGGGGCTCCTTGCCATAGCCCCTTTGCGGAGGCCATGCCGGATGAACCGTCGTAAATGAGAGAGGAATCAGCTCCCACTCGAGAGGCAAAAACGATGGGAATTTTATAGTGCTGAGCCTGATCTAAAAGGATTTTCCTTCTCTGATCTGCCTTGGAAGGAACCCAGCCAAGATAGCGCTTGGAGGGTGCCCAAGCTCCTAAATTGGCAGGGCTCACCGAAGCATTGATTAACATCGATGCGCCTTGATTGACAAGATCTTCAATCGGATTCAAGGTGTATCGAATGCTGCCCTGCCCCCAGGGGTTCGCCCAAAGGTCTTCGCAGATCGAAAGACCGATCTGTTCCCCCCCAAAAGAAATCAAGGGCTGAGGATTAGGATCTGGTTCAAACCATCGGTGTTCATCAAAAACATCATAAGAGGGAAGGACTCGCTTTCGAATACGATGGTGAACTTGCCCTTCCGAACACCACCAGAGTTCATTCCAGAGCCTGCCGCTCGGGGCCGGAGTTACCGTTCCCAGAAGTAAGGGGGTCGATCCCGTAAGACGAACCAGTCGCTCTGATTCAGCTTGAATTCGATAACGCACACCGGGATCCCAAAGCCGGTCATTCGGAATATAGCCTGCGACATGCATCTCCGGAGTGACGACAATCTCTGCTCCTCCAGCCACGGCCTCTTGATATCTCTGCTCAATCTCCGAACCATTAAATTCAGGATTTGCGAGTCTTGGGTTTATCTGGAGGATCGCAATCTTCACAACTTTAGGATATTCCCTTTGGCGTTTCATCGAAAGCCATCGTTTATGAAGCCTTAGTTGAGGCTAATACTCATTCACCAATTCTTTAGGATTGACTTGTTTTTCAAAAGGCAGAAAGGGCTCTGCGCCGAAAGACTGAGCAATCCATTCGGCTACCCGAATACCGTCAACAGCCGCCGAGGTAATCCCCCCTGCAAAACCAGCTCCCTCACCGCAGGGATAGAGCTGAGGGTGACTGAGGGATTGACCCTGAGCATCGCGAAGCAACTGGATCGGACTAGAGGTCCGACTTTCAAGAGCAATGAGGATAGCTTGTGAAGAAGTGTAACCATGGATTTTTTTATCAAAAGTTGGGAGAGATTGACGAATCTGGTCTTCAACAAAAGGAGGCAGGCACTGGGTAATATCAGCAGGAATAGTGAAAGGTTGAAAACTTGAAGAGGGGAGCTTGCCGGAGGGTTTTCCTGACATAAAATCCTTAACGCTCATCGCGGGTGCACCATAGGTTTCCTGAGCAGACTGAAAAGCTTTGTGTTCCCAAAATCTTTGAAAGTACATTCCACCAAGAAGATGCTCACTCCCAAAATCTGACGTATTGACCTTGGCGACCAATCCGGAATTAGCAAAACCGGAATCACGAGCTTCATTACTCATTCCATTGACTACGCACGCGCCCTCTTCGGATGTACACTGCGTCACTTCTCCGCCGGGGCACATACAAAAACTATACGTCGCTCGATTCAGCCCAAGGTTACAGACTAATTTGTAATCAGCCGGGGGAAGACTAGGGTGACCTCGGTTCGGACCGTATTGGGCTTTGTCGATTAAATCTTGTGGATGCTCAATTCGGACCCCCATGGCAAAGGGTTTTTGTTTCATAGCAACACCCCGGTGATGGAGCATCTCAAACGTATCTCGAGCGCTATGTCCAGGGGCCAAGACTAATGCATCGCATGAAATGATCTCTCCATTTTCGAGAATCGCTCCGGTCACTTTTCCCTGAGTTACTTCTAAATCCACAAGTTTGGCATTCCACCGATAAATTGCTCCACGCTTTTCTGCATCTTTTCTGATGAGGACTGAACATTTTCGGATCACATCGGTTCCAACATGAGGCTTTGCAAGATAAGAAATTCGTGGGTGCGCCCCGAAGCGTACGAACGTATCAATGACATAACGAGTTGCCGGATGACCAATTCGGGTGGTAAGTTTTCCATCACTAAACGTACCCGCCCCACCCTCACCGAATTGAGCGTTTGCGTTGGGCTTTAGTTGAGCATCTTTCCAGAGTGCATTGATACCTTGAACCCGATCGCTCATACTCGGACCCCGTTCTAGGATGATGGGTTGTAACCCGTAATCAAGACAACGGAGCGCACAGAAAGTGCCGGCTGGCCCACTCCCCACAATCACCACTTTTCCTTTTCGACTCAAGGGATTAACCAAGAAGGGCAGCGCAGGAGGAGCAAGGGTTAACTGAAGTCCCAAAGGAACGGATCCTTCGGGAACTTCCATAGAACTATCAAACGAGACCGAGATGAGAAATCGAATGGATCCCTTATGGCGCGCATCGAGACTGCGTCTTTCTAGCCTCGCACGGCTGAAGTTAGACTCAGGTAACCCCAGCGCGTCAGCAAGAACACCGGTTAATGACGAGGCTTCTCGTCCAATCGGGAGGGGTAAATTCGAGAGCAGGTATCTCATAAACTCCGGCGAGGGGGACTAAATGTCCAAAGCCTTATGACCGATTTTAACTTAAGTTATCTATTTCTAGAATTTTATCTCTACGCCATCCCGTAAACACTCCTTATTCTTAGAGTGGAGGCTTTGCATGAATGACGCTGGTAGAAAACATGTCCTCGTAGCGGGGGGGTCCGGACTCGTGGGCACCCGACTTTGCCAAGAACTTCAAAGGGCCGGATACGAAGTCTCCATTCTCTCTCGTCGTGAAGGAACGTCTCCCGAGGGTATTCCATTCGTTTTATGGTCCTCTCTAAATCAAGTCATCCCTTCTGCCTACGCTGTGATTAACTTAGCGGGTGAAGGGATTGCCGATAAGCGCTGGAGCCCCAAGCGTAAGAATGCCATTCTCTCCAGTCGAACGGATACGACCACTCGGTTGGTCGAAGCTTATCGTGAGGCGGGAGATCGTCGCCCTCGCATTTTAGTTAACGCCAGTGCAATTGGAATTTATGGACCGCACGACGGAAGACCCATCGATGAGAAAAGTAGTATCGGTGAGGGTTTTCTTGCCGACGTCTGTCGAGATTGGGAGGCTGCTGCTGATCCCGTAACCCAACTCGGTGTCCGATTATCCAAAGTACGCATTGGAATTGTTCTATCCCGAAAGGGTGGAGCTTTACCCAAGATGAGTTTACCCGTCCGCTTCTTTCAGGGAGCAAAGTTGGGTGATGGCCAGCAAGGTTTTAGTTGGATTCATATCGACGATTTAGTTTCCATCTTGATTCACTGCGTTGAAAATGATCAATATCAAGGGGTCTTAAACGCAACTTCCCCCTTCCCTACGACCAACGAGACCTTTACTCGGCTCTTGGGCAAGCAATTACGGCGTCCCATTTTGCCGGTTCCTGCGTTTGTAACCCGATTCGCTCTCAACCTTCTGATGGGAGAAATGGCGGAAGCCATGCTGCTGAAAGGTGCCTTTGTTTATCCGAAAGCACTCCAGGGTCTGGGTTTTAAATTCAAGTTTGAAAGGCCGGAGGGAGCGTTAAAGGACCTTCTTGGATGAGAGAGTATCTTCTCGAGCGAACGCAGATTATTCCTCGATCCCGTGAAACTGTTTTCAACTTTTTTAGTGATCCAAGAAACTTGGAATTAATTACTCCCCCTTGGTTACATTTTAAAATCCTTACCCATCCCTTACCCCAAGGAGCCGGATCCATTTTTGATTACACCCTGAGAGTAAGGGGGATCCCCATCCGCTGGCGGACGCTTATCGAAGAGTTTGTGACGAATGAATATTTTATAGACCGTCAAGTGAAAGGGCCTTACCAACTTTGGCATCACACTCATACATTTAGAACCCTACCGGATGGATCGACAGAGATGAAAGATCGAGTCCGATACATCATCGGATGGGGATTCCTAGGGGCCTGGGCGCATGCGCTTTGGGTGGAGCGAGACCTTCGAGCTATTTTCGATTTCAGGTATCAAGTGATCGAGACTTATTTTAAGGATTAGATCAGTTCCGCCGCTAAGAAATGGGGGCTCGCTCCACTAATTTGCGCTGTGATGAGTTGACCCATTTCGGGGCCTCGACCTGCCTTTCCTTGAAGATGAACTGTTTTGGAACTTCCTGTTCGCGCAATCCAGAATCCCTGGTCGTTCAAAATAGGATTTTCAATACGCGCATTCACTATTTTTCCAATCATCTTTTGATTATCCAAAAGGGTCCAATGAGCTTGGCGCGACTGCAGCCGTAGGAGCCGTTCTTGTTTGACCTCGGCCGGCAAGTCATCTTTAAGACGGACCGCAGATGTACCGGGTCGGAGCGAATAAATAAAAGAGAAGGACGTTTCGAAGCGAACTTCATCTAGTAAATCAAGGGTCTTTTGGAAGTCTTGCTCGGATTCTCCGGGAAATCCAACGATAAAATCGGTAGAGAGACAGAGTTGGGAACGGCCAGAGCCAAGATACGCTAAGCGCTCAAGATACTCTTCAATGGTATATTCCCGGAGCATTCTTTTGAGAACAGCATTCGACCCACTCTGAACTGGCAAATGCAGAAAGGGAGCAATTTTAGGGTTAGACACGATTTCAAAAGCGAGTTCTTTCGTAAAATTCATCGGATGCGAGGTGGTGAAGCGAAGCCATTCGAGGCCCTCTACGGCACTTACTTTTCGAAGTAATTCAGTGAAGTTGCATCCCCCCTGAAATGAGTTTACATTTTGCCCTAAGAGTTCAATCTCCCGATAGCCTTCATCAACTAGACGCTTCACTTCATCGAGGATGGATTGGAAAGGTCGACTTCTCTCAATGCCTCGAGTACGGGGGACAATGCAATAGGTGCATGCATGATTGCAGCCCTCAATGATCGTCACCAGGGCTTTCGCCGTCGGCTTTCGTTTAGCAATTTCGGTGGGAAAGAGGTGATTATCGGGGTAATCTCCGACGTTGATTGATTTTTCACCATTGATTTGTGCCTGAGTCAAAACTTCGGGTAGTTTATCAAGGGCCATCGTACCCAAAACAAAATCAATCTGAGGAGCGCGAGTAAACAGATGAGCCTGTTCTTGTTGGGCTAAACATCCTGTGATACCAATCGTGAGCGGTCGCTGTAATTTTTCTTTTTTTAATCTTCCTAGTTCAGAAAATACTTTGTGGACTGCTTTTTCTCGAATCGAGCAGGTATTTAAGAGAACAATATCGGCTTCCTTACTTGATTTAACCTCTTCATATCCGTCTCGGAGCATGAGTCCGGTTAATTTTTCTCCATCATGGTCATTCATTTGACAGCCCCATGTCTGAATAAAGAATTTTTTACTCATGGGTCGTGCTCCCGGAAGACCTTGATGAAATCTTAGATTCGAAATAAGCCTTGATTTCGGCGAGTTCTTCCTGCCTCATGGGCTCTGACTCAAAACTGCATGAGGGAATCGAGGTACCCTCAGACGACTGAAGCCCCTTCCAAATCCCCTTACGGTTTCTCACCACCCAAAACAAAGCGGCCGTGCATAGAATCCAATACAAAGTTAACCCCGTACTCAAGTTTAATGCAGGCCGACCGGCGTTCGTAAGTTATCAGGAGAGATTTGTGCTCTGAAGGGCTAAAATTAGAGGTGGCGCGATATGAACCTTCCTAATTTTATTACCCTATTGCGGGTCGTGGCGATTCCCTTCTTTGCCATTTCACTCTGGTATGGGCGCCTAGGGCCCGCTTTGTTTATTTTTATTGGTGCAGGCCTGACGGATCTCTTGGATGGCTGGATTGCACGGCGTTTCAATCAACGGTCTCGCGTTGGAGCGATCCTAGATCCTGCCGCGGACAAACTGATGATGCTTACGGCCTTTATTCTGATGTCGCTGGTAAGCACTCTTGAAATTAGCTATCGGATTCCCGTCTGGGTCGCCATCTTATCCATCAGTCGTGATGTCATCATCGCTACCATCTCTTTGATGTATTACATGAAAGAAGAATATTTGAATAAAACACCTTCTTCTCTTGGTAAATTTACTACCGGGGTCGAATTTGTAGCCATCAGCGTTGGACTCTTGCTCAATACCGTCACCCCACGCCCTTGGTTTGAGGATTTAAATCTTTTAATTTTCTACGTGGTCGCTATTTTTGTTTTAATCTCAGGCCTACATTACTTTTTTAGAGTTTTCGAGAGTGACCGTCAACCTCCTGCTTAATACTTCATCCTACTGAAAGACTCTATGTCTTCTCGATCCTCACGATCTTCCAAAAAATTGGTCCAAGGCGCCTCAACGGGTCAACCGGAACGCTTACAAAAAATCATGGCTCAATCGGGGATAGCCTCTCGTCGCGCATCCGAGACCTTGATCCTCGAAGGCCATGTTCAAGTGAACGGTAAGACGGTGACCACGCTAGGGACTAAGGCGATTTTGGGTAAAGATAAAATCACCGTAAATTTTCAAACTCTTCAAAAAGAGAAAAACGTCTACCTACTTCTTAATAAGCCGAAAGGTTACGTCACCACGCTTAAAGATCCCGAAGGAAAGCCGACTGTCGCAGCCCTGATTACTGGAATTCAAGCACGGGTATATCCCGTGGGACGTTTAGATTTCAACTCCGAGGGGCTCCTATTAATGACTAATGACGGCGATCTTGCCTATCAATTAACCGATCCGGATCACGAAATCCCCAAGGTTTACGTTGTGAAGGTCTACCGCACTCCAACCCCTGAGCAAATTAAAGAATTAAGTAGCGGATTTAGGCTAGACGGCCGAAAGCTAAAACCCTGTCGAATTGAGCTACTCGATAAGGCCCTGAACCCCTGGCTGCGAGTCACTCTTACGGAAGGTAAGAACCAACAAATCAGGAGAATGTTTGCAGCCGTAGGACATCCGGTCAGCAAACTTAAACGGATTCAGTTTGGACCTATTAAGGATGATCGATTGAAACCGGGAGAGTGGCGTCCTTTAACAGCGGGTGAAATAAGGGCTCTAAAAAATTTAAATTAGCGAGCGTCCTCAATGAAATCGAGAAGATGACCACTTTTAGACGCTTTCACTCTCATATATTGAAGGTTTTCTGGACTTATCTTGGATTGATGGGGAATGCGCTCTACATCGATGCCTGATTCCTTTAGAGCAAGTATTTTTTTGGGATTATTAGTCATTAACGAAACTCGCTGAATACCGAAGAACTTAAGGATTTCAACAGCCGCGTGATAATTGCGAAGGTCATCGGGAAAACCCATGGCTAAATTTGCTTCTACGGTATCTAGACCTTGCTCTTGGAGGGCATAGGCCTTGAGTTTATTTACCAAACCAATGCCTCTTCCCTCTTGGCGAAGATAAATAACAATGCCATTTGTTTCGCTGATAGATTTGAAGGCAATTTGAAGTTGTTGGCTACAATCGCAACGGAGACTGCCTAGGACTTCGCCCGTCCAACACTCGCTGTGGATGCGGACTAGAATTCTTTGTCGTGCATCAATATCTCCATGAACAATCGCGAGGTGATCTTGCGACGTCTTATGTTCAGAAAATGCATAGACGGTGAAATTACCCGACTGCGTCGGCACGTTGGTCTTGATGATAAAGGGTACCGTCTCACTGGGTATGATTTTAAGTGCTTCAGGTCTAATTGACATGATCGACACGTCCTCGTCTAATGATAATTGAGTTGAGTCGCAATATCAGAGGTGATATCTCGACGAATCTCATCAAGGGGCTTTTTAATCTTAGCCCCGGATGCTAATCGATGACCGCCCCCGTTAAAGCTTTGGCATATTGCATGAACATCGATGCGCTCTCGGCTTCGAAGGGATATTTTGGTCCAACCATCACCTAGATCCGTGAGAAGTGCGCTGACTTCTACGGATGGTATACGCATAGGTTGTTGAACCAGTTCATCTAAGTCCTCATAGCATGAGTTTGTAATTTTGAAATCCTCGGGTCGTACTTCGATGATCGCTAAACGGTCTTGATCTAAGAGTTGCATACCCTGAAGTAATCGAGCCCATAGTTTGACTTTAGGTAATGAATCTTGATGGTACAGAGCCTGATAAGTTTGAGGGGGTTGCGCTCCTTCTTGAATCAAGAAAGCCGCCATCTCATGGACCTCCGGGGTGGCATTGGAAAACCTAAAGTTACCTGTATCTGCAACGATACCGGTATAGAGAGCGGGGGCAATCAACTCCCACGATCCATGGTATTCCTGCTGGAGCAATCTAAAGACCAACTGGGCGGAAGCACTCGCTTGCGGATCGGTGAATTCCTGATCAAAGCCCTGAGGGGCTTCCTTCAAATGATGATCAATACAAGCTTTAATCGCTTGGCTAGATTGGAAGATAGGATAGAGGGCCCCAAGCCTTTTTGGATCGGATGCATCGATAACGATCCAGCATTTCGCTCCATTGAAAACCTCTGCATGCACCTCAGGGCGATAGACTTCTACGGCATTACCCTGACCGATCCAACTATGGGCATTTCCCAAAGAAGGAGTCACCACGAGTCTAACTTTTTTCCCTAAAGAGCGCAGATAGTGCCCTAGGGCGATCATCGAACCTAAGCCATCGCCATCAGGATTTTCATGGGTGGTAAGAATAAAGTTGTCATTTGACAGTAAGAATTGATGGAGATCGGAGATCTTCATAGATTAAAGCTGCTCTTTTATGGATTCCAAACTATCCGGTTTGAAGTTTTTGAGTTCAGTCACGATATCCGCAAGCATTCGCCGCTTCTGATCATAAGGAAGAAAAGAACTTTTGAAGCCCATGATGATTAGTTCTTTCATTTCATCTAGCGTGAAATTAAGTTCTTTATGGAGGAGGTAGAGTTCATCGGTCATGGTCGTGTTGGTGACTAATCGATTATCTGTATTAACGGTGACACGAAGGCCTTGATCAAAAAATAAACGAATGGGATGATTTCGGGCTTCCTTGACGGCTTTCGTTTGCAGATTCGATGAAGGGCAACACTCAATGGGAATACGGTGGTCATTGATATAGTTCATTAAATCACCGTCCTCAACTAAACGAACCCCATGACCGATGCGATGGGCACCGCAAGCATGGACCGCTTGGTGGATACTCTCAGGCCCATAGGCTTCACCTGCATGCAGGGTGCAATTAATATTATTTTGTAAAACACGACCAAAAGCCTCTCGATGTTTTTTAGCTGGAAAATTTTCTTCAGCACCGGCAAGATCAAATCCCACAACTCCCTTGTTCTTAAATGCAACCGCAAGGTCAGCTAATTTCAAAGAAACATCAGGAGAAATATGTCTAATACCGCAAATGATTACTCCCGTCTTGATAGGATATTTTTTTTCTGCTGCCCGAAGACCATCAATCACAGCTTGTACAATTGTCGTAAGTGAAAGTCCTTTTTCTTGATGCAGCATAGGGCAATAGCGGACCTCTAAATAGCGTACGTTTTCTTTAGCTGAATCTTCTGCAAGTTCGAAAGCGGTTCGAAACAGAGCTTGCTCAGTCTGCATGACTTTCAAGGTGACATCAAAAGCTTTCAGATACTCGACCAGGCTCTTGCAGTCGTCTCCCACTTGAACATAGGGCGCCAAGGTCGCTAGGGTGGTTCCGGGCAGAGCAATGCCCTGCTCTTGGGCTAAATCTAGGATCGTCTGAAGCCTTAACGACCCATCTAAGTGAACATGGAGGTCGGTTTTAGGGAGCCGTTCGATGTCATTTCGGGTGAGCTGTGCCATAGATCAGCATAACAACGAATGCATTGAAGTTCCAGCCCGGGTGAAAAAAGTGGCTTGATCTTTATGCCCTAGGCATTGAGACGGGAGATTTTTTTAGTAAGATTGATCTGATCCGAATCTTTTGATCGACACTGATTGCAAATACCAAATATTTGATGACTATGGTGCATGGGAATAAATTTATAGTGCTGGCAAATTGAATCCTGAAGTTTCTCGAGATCTGCTCGATAAAATTCAATAACTTTTTTACATTCCATACATATTAAATGATCATGATGCTCATCATGGTGAACGATTTCATAATTAGCATGATCCTCACCAAAAGTGCTTTTTCTGACCAGTCCGCACTGAACTAATAAATCGAGAGTGCGATAGACCGTCCCCCGCGAAATACTCGCATCCTTATTTTTAAGGCTCTGATGAAGGGAGTCGGCATCAATATGATGCTTCAATTGGAGTAAGAATTGAAGCAGTAGCCGACGCTGACCCGTTACTTTAAGTCCGCGTGCCTTGAGAAAAGATTCAAACTTGGCCCACGATTGTTGTCGGTCCTCTTGAGTAATCTTTGTTTTTAATGACATGAGAAATTATCCATTTATTTTTTAGATTGAAGAAAGTTTTCTATAGATTCAAGACTTCGGGGTAATTTTTCTGAAAGATTACGGTACCCAGAGGGGGTCACCAGCAGATCATCCTCGATACGAATTCCAATCCCATGCCATTTAACATCTACCCCGGGGGACCCGATAGGGATATAAATACCGGGTTCAACGGTCAGGACCATCCCCGCCTCAAGCATTCGCCCGTTAGGGTCCGCGCCTTTCAAATCTCGGTAAGAACCCGTGTCATGAACGTCCAAACCTAACCAATGTGAAATTCCATGCATTGTAAATCTAGCATAAGCACGAGTATTAAAATTTGTCTCCTTGTCCCCTTTTAAGATCCCTAAATCCACCAAGCCATCGCTCAGATGTCGCATGGCGGCTAGGTATCCTTCTTGATGCCGAGCGCCGGGTTTAATTTTTGCAAAAGCAGCTTCTTGTGCGCCAAGTACCAAGCGATAGATTTGAGCCTGTTCCGCGGAAAAGGTTCCATCGACCGGCCAGGTTCGAGTGATATCAGCTGTGTAGAAACCTATTTCTGCCCCTGCGTCCATAAGGAAGAGCTGATCACGAAAAATGGGTTTGTCACTGTAGGGATAATGGAGGATACAGGTATTATTGTAGGCACCCGCAATGGTATCGTAGCCCAAGAATCGTGCGCCTAAAGATCGAACGCGCCCCTCGAAGGCACCTGCGACTTGACCTTCATTCGTGGCCCTTAACGACCGCTCCATAGAGGCTCGATGACCTTCAATAGAGGCATCGACCGCTTTTTGAATCATTTCGATTTCTATCGGCTGTTTAATCAGCCTCATTTCTCCAACTAAATTTCGTCCATCGAATAGAATCTTCTTCCTTGATGCTGAGGAATTATCGGATCCTAAAGGGTAGACCCAATCGAGAATTTTTTTTCTAAAATCTTCATCAAAATTATTGATGAGAACAATACGCTCAGCTTCCTTTACGGCTTTTTCGAGAACTTTATCTGCTTCTGGAAATCGCTCAGCGTAATCAGCTCCGTGACCCAGAGCACCTGGGATTCCTAAGCGAGGTCCATCGTAGCGCTCCCGACGCAAATCTCCCGCTTGCACTAATAACGTATAAGGTTTCACGCTTTCACTATGAATGAGTGCTACGGACTCAGGCTCTTCGACGCCCGTGAGATAGTAAAAATCAGAATCTTGTCGGTAGGCGTGCGTCGTATCCCCATTTCGAAACTGCAACGGCATGGACTTCACCACCGCCAAGGTGCCTGGACCTAATTTTTTCAACTCTTGTATAAGACGCTGACGATTACTAGCAAAAAAACTTGAGGGTAGCCGTGCGCCATGAAATCCGACCGGTTCTTGGCTCAATAGAGGGAGGACTAAAAGAATTAATGTATTCAAATTTAGGACACGCATCGATCTACCTCGAAGGCCAACTAGGCTTAGTTTAAACTCGGATGGGCTTCTGCCCGATAGCTGAAAAATAAAAGTCCTGCGCACAATAGGCTCAAGCAGCCAAGGCTTAGGGGAAGACCCAGGGGCTCGATTAGGATTCCTCCCAAGAGGGAACCCAAGGCCATCCCTGCTGAGTAGCTAAAACTTAACATTGAAAACCCCGAGGCATAGGCCCGGCTCCCCATCCGTTCAATTTCGGAAGCCACCCCTGGACTGCAAGGGGAAATGATAAAGCTGGTCATCAATCCGATCCCGCCAAGAAGAAGTCCTGTGGCTAATGGGCTTGGCATCCATGGGGGCAAGGCGATCAAGAAGATCATTGCCCAAAGTCCGAGTCGAAGGATGGTAGGACGACCTACCCGATCGGTTAGGGTTCCAATAATCGGAGAAGTAAGTCCGTGCATCACCGCCAAAAATGCAAAGATCCATCCGATCTGCTGAGGTGTTGAGGTAAATCGACGATCAAGATAAAGCGGAAGAACGCTTTCCAAAAAAGACCAGAGGACTGTAGCAAGCATCATGGCGAGCATAAAAACTTGAATTCGAGGATGCGCCAACAAACGACGCACAGGAATCGTCTCTGATTTTTCTAGATTGACAATGTCTTCAACAAAAAATAAACGGCCTATCGTATCAATGATAATTAGGATAATCCCAACGTAAAAAGGAGTTCGAAATGAAAAATTAGTGGCTAAGTAGCCTGAGAGCGCGGGTCCCACAAACACTCCAAGGTTTGCCCCCATGAAAGAGATACTCAGCGCTTTCCCGCGCTCTTCATTTGGAAAATGATCTGCAATGAGCGCCATACCGGGGACCCAGGTCAGAGCACCCGCCGCACCCTGAAGACACCGAGCGATGAGAAGCCAAATAAAACTGGTACTCCAAGCAAAAAGAGCCGTGGCAATCATGAGCCCAAAGAGTCCCCAAAGCATTGGTTTCTTTCGGCCAAAGTGATCCGTCAGACGGCCCGCAGGATAGGTCGTAGCCAGCAGGGCTAAAGCATAACTCCCAAATAAAACGCCTATTTGAAAAGTGGAAAAACCTAAGTTGTTAGCATAATGAGGAAGTAAAGGAACTAAAAAATAATAAAGCAGCGTATCAATGTGAAACGCCAAGAAAGTTACGATGAGAGCTCGATATTTAGCAGACATAAGAACCCTTAATGGTTACATCTTATTAAAAATGCACAACCCCCCTTTCGGGGGGTTGTGGTGAATCGTTAAGCCGGATTCTGTCGTGGGACACCATTCCTCTGGGATGATTGTTACCAATCACCTCTAGCGACCTACCCGCTGACGACATGGGGTTCATGTTGCCTTTTTCAAGGCGTGTCAGCCTATTTGGTCTTGCTCCATGGAGGGTTTACCGTGCCCGACCTGTTACCAGTTCGGCGGTGAGCTCTTACCTCACCTTTTCACCCTTACCTCAC
Source organism: Holophagaceae bacterium (assembly GCA_023257195.1). Classification (GTDB taxonomy): domain Bacteria; phylum Acidobacteriota; class Holophagae; order Holophagales; family Holophagaceae; genus Acidiparvus; species Acidiparvus fluvialis. The sequence goes on along the minus strand of JALRCU010000012.1, from coordinate 27,121 downwards.
ATCCGAAAATCTGAGGCGGTATATTTTCTGTGGCACTATCCATCGGGTCTCCCCGCCCAGTCGTTAACTGGTCCATTACCCTTCGGAGTCCGGACTTTCCTCTACCGAAATAGCGGTGTCCTGATCCACATTATTAGCATAACAGATTATGGTAATTACAAACCCGAAGCCCGAAAGAGAACCTCGTAGCTTTTGGGGGATGAACCCATCTCTCGAAGGAGTCGCTGTCGGAGGACTCGGGCGATCACAGGAAAAATTTGAGAATTTAAATTTTGACTTTGAAGCGATAAAGGAGTTTCGGATTTAAGGTGATTCAAATACTCTTTCGTTCCCCTTGGTAGCCCCTCTCCTTCGCCCACCGGATGGCAGTGCCGGCAAAGCCAGCCTCGTTCATCAGACAACATGGTAAAAGGCTCAGCAGTACCCTGGCAATGGCCACACGTTTTAGGATCGGGGAGCCAGCCGAGTAAATATAAGACCCAGAATTCAGCATAGGCCAAGATTGAGGCGGCCTCCTCTGGGCGAGCCTTCAGTCCCTCAGTCACCGTCTTCAGCAATCGAAATAGCCGAGGATCCTCAAGTCCTTCGTGGGTAATTCGATCAAAAAGATCTGCTAAACAACTGATCACCAAATTAGATTCAAGATGACCTAAAAGCATGGGGGACGAAATTAATTCACACGAGGTAATTCTTTTTAAGCTTTGATTCTCTTTTCCAAAGAGAGAAATTGTTACTAAGTTTAATGGCTCAAAGGAGGAGATCCATCGAGCAGTTGGTCGTTTTGTTCCTTTCGCAATTCCCGAACCTCGCGTCCCCTGCTCTGTAATGAATGAAACTAGTGTTTCATTATCACGGTAGGCCATCGGCTTTAGAATGAGGGCATGAAAGGTATCAGACATGCCTTAAGTCTAAAGGGGTACCCGAAGTTGACAGCTCTATTTACGAAGATAACTAATAGGAACCTTAACGTCTCCGCCGTCTAGTCCTTCAAACTTCGGATTTTCACGGGTTTCTTGCTTCACTCGGTCCCCGGCAAGCCGGATCCGATCAAGGGCGTCAACCGCATATTGGAATCGAGCATCTTCATCGACTTTTAAAATCACACGGCGAAGATTGAAGGGTTGAAGTCGAATGACATCGTAGAGTTGCTCGGTCATATCAGCGAGTTGGATTTCTTTGGTTTGGAGAAAGAAGCGTCCTTCGCTGGTCACAGAAACCACAATGGGAACTTCCTTAGACTTGGGAGGATTCACTTGGGTATTCACTTGAGGGACAACAACCTTCGCTGCTTTGTTTAAAGCAGGCACCATGGCTATGAAGACAATTAAGAGCACTAGCATGATGTCGATCAGCGGGGTGACATTAATGTCGCTGTTAATTTGGCCTCTTGAACCACCTGAATTCATACGATCCCCTGAATCTTAATTTGAATTAGTTTCTTTATTCTTTTGAGATTCTCCATCATTGGTAACGATGGAGGCTTCATCTGCACCATTTTTTCGGGCGAGCTGAAAGAGCATATTGATGTATTTAAAAGGGATTTCTGCATCCGCTTTAATAAAAATTCTCTTATCCTCAAGACTGCTCACGCTTTTATTAATCCAGTCTCCTAATTCAGCGGCTGATGCTGCGTTTTCAAGAGTGAACTCTTTCTTGCGAGCCGCATTGTCATCAATGGTAATCGGTCCTGGTCTTAAGAATTCACCATCGGGTCCTTTAATGGCTCCGTAGTAGATCGTCAGATAAACTGCCCCGGAGGCCTTATCAACTTTAGGACTATGTTTAGCCAAGGGCAATTTCACCGAGTTATTTACCGCAGGGGTCACGATGATGAAAATAATCAAAAGGACGAGCATGATATCAACGAGTGGAGTGACGTTGATATCGGACTTGATGCCGCCTTTACTGCCGACTGACATACCCATGATAAATCCTCAAAAAGTGTAATTAGGATGAGCTTTCGAAAGAATTCTAGCTCTCCCGTCGAATAAATTCATCCACCATTTGCGATGAAGCGCTGTGGATGCCCATCACAACTTTTTCCTGTTTTCCAGTAAAAAGGTTATAGACCCAAACCGCAGGGATGGCGACCAGGAGACCAAGTGCGGTAGCAAATAGAGCTTCACCGATGGATCCCGCGAGCACATTGATATCTCCTGCACCCGTACGCTTCAAATCCGAGAATACGCGCATGATGCCAACGACGGTTCCGAGAAGACCAATAAACGGCGCCAAGGCACCGATGGTGGCCAAATTAGCGAGACCTTTTTTGAGTAACTCGGTGACTTCGGCTGTCCCGCGCTCGAGCGAGCGTTGGACCGATTCAATCACATTATGGTTAGGATTTTTAGCCCGAAGAGTCAATTCAAATTGGTAGATGTCCAAGGAGTGCTTCAGCACAAGAGCGACGTGACTCTTATTGTGAGTCATGGCTGCTTTCTTGGCAGCGTCAAAATCACCTTTCTTCAAAGATTCCATGAAAAGTTTTAAAAACTTTCCAGTAGCTTCCTCGCTATCGCGGTAAGTTACATAGCGTTCCATCGCAATGTAGATTTGATAGCCTAAAAGGTAAAAGAGGATGGCGATAATGATCTGATTCGCAATGGATGCTTCAAGAACGGAGTCCACAATGGAAAATCCGCCTTCGTCCATCATCGCTAGGGGAAGAAGAAAGTTCATAAAAGTTCCTTTAAAAAGTTTGGAGGGGGTTACTTACGGGGGGAAGAAGCAGGGGATTGAAGAAGGGGCATAATGCGAGACAGTTCGGAATCTTGCGCAGCGACATCCTGAGACATTTTGGATTTAGCAGGAGACACGGGCGGGGCCACAAGCAGCAGCAAAGCCATGAGCCCGAAGGCAAAGAGGGATCCAAAAAGATAGCGACGGTTGGTCATCGGGGATGAGTCCATAAAACTAGTTGAGTCTAAAGGGCATAATAAGTTTAAACCGGGCGTACTGAGGTTGACCATTGAGAGTGGCGGGTTCAAAGCGCCATTTCATCGCATAATCAACCGCATGTTGCCGTAACTGCGCAGGGCCCTCTTTGGCTACTGCAGAAGCCGGGATGCCATCGGGGCCAATGGTAATTTCAACCACAACCGTCCCCTGGATACGAGCCATCTTCGCCATGGCAGGGTACGCAGGCGCCGGGGGTTGATATTTGATGTTCACTTGCGAGAAGTCAAAATCGATCACTCTTCCAGCTCCACCTACTTGGCCACCCGCCACACCGCCCAGCATACCCACGGCGCTGCTCCCAACCCCTGTATTTGACAAATCCTGCTTGGGCAATTCTTTAGGAGTTTCAGGAATAGAATTTTGGTCAGGGGTAATGGGTGTTAAATCTTTTGCGATGAAAGAAGGTGCAGGAGGAGTCGACGAGGGAGGTGGCGGCGGCGGGGGTGGGGCATTTTCCTCAGTCACCTCAAGTAAATTCACTGCGGAGGTTACGATCTTCTGACCCACTTCGGTTTTGGTCGCTGCAAGATAAAAAGTAGCAAGTCCAATGACGGTGTAAGCAGCCAAAGTTAATGGGATCGTCACTTTGGGATCAGCTTGTTGAATGGCCTTGTTGCCGTCCGAGATGTAGGGTTTGTAGACGGCATCTTCAAGCGATTCAAAACGAACCGTTGGAGTGCTGACTTTTGATGCTTCGGGACTCATGTTGCTCCTAGATACTTCAGGGGATATGAGAGTTAAATTCTTGTAAGATCCTCAAGGTCATCCGGCATAAAGCACATTTCAATCTTCATAAGATCACAAGAAAGCGAGTGAAGGTCAAGATCAATCATTCTGTATCAATATTGTGACGACACTGCGGCGACCCGAGAAATGCCCTCAAAAAATAGCAGGTTTCTCTTTGATCCTCAATCTCACAAGTTGGGCGCATAATCTAGAAAGGGATTGTAAAACATGGAAATAAACAGCCTACGTAAGAATGCCGTTCCTCTATTTGGGTTGCACATAGACGCTGAAGAGGGTGAGGCACGGGCTGCTCATTTTGCAACCGCTCATGGGACCGTCTCGACGCCTGCCTTTATGCCCGTGGGAACCCAGGCAACCGTCAAATGCCTGACTCCGGACCAACTGGATGCCATAGGGCCCCAGGTTATTTTAGGCAACACGTACCATCTTCATCTAAGGCCGGGTTCCGAGATTATCCAGTCACTCGGAGGTCTCCATCGTTTTATGAATTGGCAGGGCCCGATACTCACAGACTCGGGTGGCTTCCAGGTTTTTTCTCTTGCGAGTATGCGAAAAATTTCTGAAGACGGGGTCGCTTTTCAATCGCATCTGGATGGATCTACACACCATCTCACTCCTGAAAAAAGCATTGAGATTCAGAGTCAGCTCGGATCAGATATCGTGATGGCTTTTGATGAATGCCCTGCGGCAGGACTCGACCGGCTTTCCCTCGAAGCCAGCGTGAATCGAACCACCCGATGGTTAGCACGGTGCCGACGGACCCCGTTAGCAGCCCACCAAGGTCTCTTCGCCATTAATCAAGGGGGGACCAATCTCGATATCCGAAAAAAACATTTAGAAGACATTCTTGCCATCGATCTCGCCCATCCCTTTGAGGGATTTGCAATCGGGGGACTCAGCGTGGGGGAGCCAAAGGAGGTCATGGAGTCCACCCTCCGGGATTTAGTTCCCCGACTTCCGAAAGATCGTCCACGATACTTAATGGGCGTGGGTTCTCCTGAGGATATTTTGAAGGGGATTGAATTAGGCGTCGATCTCTTCGATTGCGTTTCACCCTCCCGCGAGGCTCGTCACGGAAGGCTTTTAACTTCCCATGGTCGAATAAATATTAAGAACGCGACCCATCGTCGAAGTGACGAGGCATTAGATCCCCAATGCGGTTGCTACACCTGCCGTGGATTCTCAAAAGCTTACCTTCATCACTTAATGAAAGCTGATGAGTTTTTGGGCTTAACCCTCAATACAATTCATAACTTAAGTTACACTGTAGAACTCACGCGATCCGCGCGAATCGCCATTCAGAAGGGCCAATTTGCCTCTTTTGCCAAAGCGACGCAGGATCGTTGGCAATCCCAACCTGAGACTTAATAAAGAATGGAGTTAATCGCTATGCTGGCTTTTCAAATGGCTACCAATTCTGCTTCCGCCCAGCCTCTATGGGCTTCCCTGATCCTGCCCCTTGGCATGGTTGTTCTTTTTTACTTTTTTCTTATTCGGCCCCAAAGTGTCGCTCGAAAAGAAATGGAAGCACGTCTATCCAAACTTAAGGCAGGGGATGAAGTCCTCCTAAGCTCGGGGCTTTTTGCGACCATTGATCGACTCGATCCTGCTTCTGACAATATTATCTATTTAAAACTCGGTGGCTCCGTCGTGAAGGCTCGTCGTCAATCCGTCGTCGCGTTTGCGAACGAGACTCAAAAAAAAGACTAAGTAAATATTAGGGGCCTCCATGAAGAAACGTACGATTTGGAGAATTATTACCACCGCCTTGGTTTGTCTTGGCTCGGCTTACTTTTTCCTGCCGCTCAACAAGGTTAAACTTGGTCTCGATCTCCGCGGAGGAGTTCACTTTGTCCTTGAAGTTGAGAGCGAAGAAGCTTTAAAGTTCGATTTAAAAGAAACTCGCGATCGTTTAATGCAGGAAATGTTGGCTAACCGCATTCCCGGAGTGGTCACAATCGAGAATGATTATTTAGCATTAAACAATATAGGCCTTGAACAAAAAGACGCCCTCGAAAAAATTCTCAAATCCCGTATTTCAGGCTACGACTTAAAGAGTGGGAGTTCCGGTTTTCAACTCACACAAACTGAAAATTACAAACTAGGTCTTATCCAAGAGGCCAATACCCGAGCTCTTGAAGTGATTGAGAAACGTATTCGAGATATCGATCCGGCCAATGTGCTCGAACCTGAAATTACTCCAAGCGGTACCGATGGCCGCCGCATTGTTGTAGAAATACCGGGTATCGAAGAGGGAGATCGCGAACGTGTAAAAACCCTCCTCTCCACTCCAGGTCGATTAGAGCAACGTCTTCTCGCAAAAAACGATGTTATATTTTTTGCTACCCGTGAGGAATGTGAAAAATATTTCAATGGCCAAATTCCCTCTGAGTTTGAGTTATTTCCCGATATTCAAACCGATGGTGTCGACAATGTCCCTGTTAAAACCCCGGGGGAGCCCGTTATTCGTCGTTGGGTGCTCCTCGATAGTCGAACAGGTCTCGACGGCGCAGACATTATTGGAGCAAATCGTAGTCCGGATCAGTTTGGTAAAAACGAAGTTCATTTCGTCCTCAACCAAAAAGGGGCTGACGATTTTGCGGCCTTGACCGGAGTTGCTGCGCAAGAAAATCGCCAATTGGCCATCTTGCTGGATGGCAAAATAGTCAGCATTCTAGGGGCTCGAGAAAAAATTATTGGGGGCTCCGTCTCCATTTCTCGAGGGGGTGGATTCCCAACACAGGAAGCGGAGGATCTAGCGAGTCAGTTAAGAAGCGGGGCCCTACGCGCGCCTATGAAATTTCTTGATGATACGGTGGTGGGCCCAGGATTGGGGTTAGACTCCATTCGCTCAGGGGTTAGGTCTAGTTTCTTTGCTTTTTTTGCCATTGTTATTTTCATGATTTACTTCTACCGATGGAGCGGAGTCAACGCCCTCGTAGCTCTTGTTATTAATATGATTGTCATGATGGGTCTTTTGGGATCCTTCAAAGCCACCTTAACCCTTCCGGGTATTGCCGGTTTTGCCTTAACTCTCGGAATGGCGGTTGACTCCAACATCTTAATTATTGAGCGTATCAAGGAAGAATTGCGATTGGGCCGATCCGTCAGGGCCTCCATCGATGCCGGATTTGATCGTGTCTTTTGGACCATTGTCGATAGTCACGTCACCCAGTTAGCCGCAGCGCTCTTGTTATTAAATTTTGGAACAGGGCCCGTCAAGGGTTTTGCGGTGACCCTCATCGTTGGAGTTGTCGCTTCACTCTTCACCAGCATCTACATCTCTCGATTTATTTATGACTGGATTCTTGATCGCAATCCAGAAACAAAGACTCTCAGCGTCGGGACGCATACGTTCTTCCAAAATGCTACGTTTGATTTCATGAAATATAAAGGGGTTGCCCTTTTAGTAAGTTGGGCCATCATCCTTGCAACCTTTCTCATCGCTCGACCCTGGGCTCCTCAAAACAACCCCTATATACAACTGGGCATGCAGTTTGTCGGCGGTAACGATATGACGGTTCGATTTAAAGGTGACATTAAGCCTGAAACTATTCGTCAGAAATTAGCTGCCAACGGTTTTTCTGACGCCAAAGTAGTCTCGTATGAAACTAGCGATAAAGGTGTTCAGGATTTTTCTGTAAAAGTTAAGGCATCTGAGACCGGTGATATTAAAGATAACTCCGTACAAACAGCCGCCTTAAAATCTATTTTCAAAGAAATGGATCTTGATACGGCTTCGGTCCTGCCATCGTTAAATTTAGAAGGAACCCAAAATTTAATAGAACGCATTGCCGAAGAGAATCCTATGAACTACCCCGGCGATCTTAAGGAGCGATCCCTAAAGTATCAGGAAGTCGGCAACCTAATTATCAATTCGAGGAATCAACAAGCGACCCGGATGTTCGATACGTTGAACGATCTCCCCGTGGGAGTGCCGGCTCAGGTCCGAGCATTCCTCGAAAAAAGTTACCGAATAGGGGGAGTCAGCATCCTTAAAAATGAGAGTTTCTCCCCGAGTATTTCGGGGGAATGGACTCGGAAGACGCTTCAAGCCGTCCTTTGGGCCAGTGTCGCGATCTTGATTTATGTGATGTTCCGATTCACTTCAAGTTATGCCGTGGCAGGTATCGTGGCTCTCTTCCATGATTTACTTATGGCTTTAGGGTTATTTATGTTCTTCAAATACGAATTCAATGTGCCCGTCGTCGCGAGTTTCCTGACTCTGATGGGATACTCCATGGCGGATACCATCGTAGTGTTTGACCGCATTCGAGAAAACTCACACAAACCCGAATATCGCTTGGCTTCTGTCAGCCAACTCATTAACGATTCCATTAATCAGACTCTCTCGCGAACCATTTTAACGTCCGTCACTATGCTTTTTGTTTCAGGATGTTTGTGGTTGTTTGGCGGCCCTGCCCTCAACAACTTGGCTTTCCCCATGATGATTGGGGTGATCACGGGAACCTATTCCTCGATCTTTATCGCAAGCCCTATTTTGGTTTATTGGGAACGTTGGTTCCCGCCTCAAGAAACCATTAAGCAGATTCAGCCTTAGGCCATACTGAGCCAACCCGATCGACCGGGAAGAAATCCTCGGTCCATGGGGCGCGGTGAGATGGCTCGCTGTTTCAACTCAGGGAGCCAGGCCTCATGGGTCAGGAAGCGGACCCCTTCTGCCTTAAGGCCCGAGAGAAGATCATCAAAAGATTCGAGGAGGGCGCCGCCTTCTACTTCCGTATGAAGGGCGTAGACATTCAAAGCATCGTCTTTAACTAAACGGATGATTTCTCGATTCACGTCTGCGGCTGTTCTTCCGTCTAATCCGAGTAATTCGTCCAGCGTCGGCAAGGTCGTGGGAATCTGAAGAGTCTTAAGAACTTGGCCTTGGACGATGGGGTAAAACGGTTCCGTCCCTCGACAATCACCTGCGTAGTCCAAACCATATTGTTCTTGAATCAAGAGAGTTCGGTCGTTACATCGCCATGCGGGACTCACCGCTGCCCTCGCAGCCCTGCCAAACACATCACGAAACGCATCGTGGGATTGCTGAAACCATTGAGTCAACCATTGGTCAGATTTGCGATCGAGCAAGTCATGATAATCCACATGATCCCATGCATGAATCCCTACTTCGTGACCCGCTTCCTCGGCTCTGAGCATCCACGCTCTCGCTTCTTTGAAAATAATGGGGGCGGGCCAAAGCGTCCCATACAGCATGGTTTTAACCCCGTAAAGTTTTACGGGGTTTGTTCGCGACATCTTGGAAAGAAATCCTTTACGAAAGATACGTCGAATCGCTCGTCCGCTATGATCGGGACCAAAACTAAAATAAAAACCCGCTTGGATGCCGTGCTTGTCCAGCATCTTCAAAAGCGTGGGGATTCCCGATAAAGAACCTTGCAGCGTGTCAACATCAACCCGAAGCGAGAGCGTTTTCATACTCACATTGTGTCAGACAATACGACTTCTTTGGCGCTCAATTGTGAGTCAATTGGTTGGCCAAATCACGGATGGACCGGCCGCAGGAATAAACTTCATCAAGATCGTGGAGATCGGCCGCCCGCTGTGCACACCGGGCTAGAAACTCGGACTCCGACCGAGCTAAGGGCCGAGACACCGTGGACTGAAGTCGAGTCCAGCATCGACGAGGGGGTTCAGCGAGGACTAAGATGGGCAGGTTGAGAGATTGGATGTGAAGACGAACATCGGATTGATGCCAAGCACCGCCACCCAAAGCGATGACCTGACCGGGCTTGAGATGTTCAAGGGCTACCTCGTATTCGAGTTTACGAAAGTGGGTTTCGCCCTGATTTTCGAAAAGTTCTGAAATGGAACGACCCGCTTTGATCTCAATGGCTTGGTCGAGATCCACGAAGGGTAATCCGAGCCGTGGTGCCAACTCTTGACCGAGTGATGTTTTTCCGCTTCCTGAGTGCCCCACAAGAACGACCCCTTGTTTCAAATTGTGAGGTCGTACCTGCCAGCGCTCTCGCTGAGCTTCCCAAAGTAAATTTTCAGGGTGAGGATCTGAAGAAATCTCGGTGATCATCGCAACGCTATCCGCCCCTGCCCGGTAGGCCTGTTTCAGATCCTGCTGATGAAGTCCTCCAATGGCAATGATGGGGTGGATCCTTGGACCGAGGATTTGAAGAGCATTGCGAAATCCCTCCCATCCTAAGGGAACCCACGAGGAAGGCTTCGATCGGGGTTGATAAATCGGACCCACACCCAAGTGATGGATTCCTTCGGGGAGATCTCGCCAATGAGCCTCGATATGAGAGCTCAGTCCAAGTTTAATCTGAGGAGACAGCAACGTACGCGCTTGTTCAATCGGCGTATCCTCCTGGCCTAAGTGAAGTCCCCAGGGCTGACGCTCCGGAGGTACCGTTCTTAAAAGATCGATTCGGTCATTTAGACAAAGGCGAGGCCATTGACCTGCCGTCCTTGCCTCTTCAATCGCTTGGTCAAGTTGGCTTTTAAATTGTTCTGAGGAAAGGGTTTTGCATCGGAGTTGAACCAAAGGGAACCCAAGATCCCCAAGAAATCTAACCTGCTCTGCCGGACTGCGAGAACTCCGGTCATCCGTAATGGCATAGAGAGGAGGAAAAGGTCTCTTGCGCACGTCAGGCGGCTTCTTCCGAAAACTGAAGGCGGACCAACATCGCATAATGACCATCTTTGCTGAGGAGGCTCTCATGGGTTCCCCGCTCAATGATGACCCCCTGATCGAGGACCCATATTTCATCCGCATCCCTGATGGTGCTCAGTCGATGGGCGATGGTGAAGGTGGTCATACGACGGCTGATGGTCGCAATCACCTTTTGAATTTGGTGTTCGGTTTCGGAGTCGATGTTCGCGGTAGCTTCGTCGAGAAGTAAAATATTCGGATTTTGATAAAGCATGCGAGCAAAGGCCAACAATTGGCGCTCACCGGCACTCATCTTTTGACCTCGTTCACCCACCTGGGTTTGAAGACCGTCGGGAAGTCGATCGACCAGAATCGATAATTGACTTTGCTGAAGCACTTCCTTCAGTTTGGTTTCATCGACCGCATGATCAAGGACAATATTTTCCAAAAGTGTTCCGGAAAAGACAAAGACATCTTGGAGAACTAAACCAAACATGGCGCGGAGTTTTTTGAGGTCAAAATGGCGAATATCGATTCCGTCAACGGTAATTTTTCCTTGATTCACGTCATAAAATCTCATGAGTAAATTAATCAGGGTGCTTTTTCCGGCGCCCGTATGTCCCACAATCGCAATGCGAGATCCCTTAGGAATTTCCCCCGTTAAGCCGTGAATAATAGTTCGCCCTTGCTTCCCGAAGCCCTCATAAGCAAAGTCTACGTTTTCAAATCGAATGGCCCTCTGAAAGCTCGGGGGGTCCGTGAGATGTCCATTGGGAATCACATCTTGGTTGTCCAAGAGTTTGAAAATTCGTTCCGACGAGGCGAGCGCCGTTTGCATAATGTTATAGCGCTCAGCCAATTCTCGAATGGGTCGAAAAAACCGACCCGATAACTGTATAAAAGCGATCAGTAATGCAAAATCAACCAGCCCCATCTGGAGCTTAAGACTTGCATACCAGATCAAGGCTGCGAGCGTAGCCGATGTAATAAATTCCACCACCGGAAAGAAAATAGAATACGCCAAAATCGTTCGCAAAAAAGCACTGAGATAACTATCGTTTAACTCTCGAAATTTATGCCGACTCTCGGCCTCTTGAGCATTGACCTGCACCAAGGACATCCCCGAGATCTGCTCTTGGACAAAAGACTGAATGGCCGCATACCGCCCTTGGGTTTCTCGAAAGGCCTCCCCGGCCTTGCGTCGAAAAATCTCGGTTGCAATCAACAGAAAGGGCATGATCCCAAGAGCCACGGTTGCCATTCCTGGATGCTTGGAATACATCCAAATGACGATCGCTAAAAGGGAGAGAAAGTCCCCCAGGATGGCCACAAATCCCGAAGAAAACATTTCATTTAAATTTTGAACATCGCTCGTGACTCGAGTCATTAAGCGGCCAACAGGGTTATGGTGAAAAAAATGAGTTGATCGAGTCATCAGGTGACGAAAGAGTTCAGAGCGAAGGTCTAACATCGCATTCCGTCCCACCCAAGCTAAGACTATGTATCGGAGAAAAGTGACGAGCATTCCGGCGAGAATAATTCCAAAGAAACCTAATACAAGGGGGGTCAAAGAAGCGGTGTTTCCATCTCGCGTAATACTTTGGATGATCATGACGGTAAACGTGGCGGGGAGGACTTCTAGAAAGGCTCCCAAGGTCATCAACGCTAAAAGGCCTGAGATCTGAAGCCAGTAAGGCTTTAGATAGGCGGCGAGTCGAAATAACAAGGCGTAGCGTTGAGGCTTCTCCGCCACTTGATCGCTTTGAAAGAAATCGAGAGATTCGTTACTCATAGATCTCTAGTTTCCCATAAGGTAAGCAGGATATTTCATCGTTAAACTAAAGGAACCACCTTCATGGATTTTAAAATGCCTCTTCTGAGCCTCCCCAGTGGTTTCCCGACTGAGATTTGGACCGAGGTTTCCCCTAAGACCGAACTCCTACCTGAAGATCCCTGGTTTTTAGTCGGTGACTCCCGTATCAAACCGCTTTGGCAGACCTGGGCTCCCGCAGCGCCCTTGGGTGAACTTTGGCTCGAGACAACGGAACAAAAAAAATCGATATCTGAAGTCCTGATTTGTCTCGAAACTTGGTCAACGATGCCGTTATCAAAGCAGTCGGTGGTGGTCTGCGTCGGGGGCGGCGTTCTGAGTGATCTCGTGGGGCTTGCGGCTTCCCTCTATCAACGTGGGCTTCGCTGGCATGTCTGGCCCACCACTCTTGTCGCCCAAGTCGATGCATCCATCGGAGGGAAGACAGCCGTCAATTTAGGGGAGGCTAAAAATCAAATTGGAAGTTTCTATCCGCCCAACCGAGTGGTGCTCTGTCATGACTTTTTAAAGACTTTGCCGGCATCCCATTTAGAGAATGGGCAGTGGGAAATGATTAAGATGGCCCTTCTTGAAGGGGATCCAGCCTGGCTCGCCTCCCTCAGTGATCGTCTGGGTCAACCCGGCTTCCGTTCATCCTTCGAAAGGGATATTGAACGGTGTGTCCTCGGTAAAGTATCGATTGTTCATCAAGATTTGAGAGACCAAGGGGATCGGAAACTCCTTAATCTGGGCCATACGATGGCCCACGCAATCGAGGCCGCTTCGCAATTTAAGATTCCCCATGGCCAAGCCGTCGGCTTTGGGCTTCTTGTGGCTTGTGGAATGTCCTCCTCGCTGGGCCTCTCTGATTTTCCCACCTCTCTTCTCAATCGATGGAGCGAACAACTAAAGTCTTCCGGACTCGTTTGGCCTTCTTGGAATGAATGTGTTCCTTTCTTGGCATGGGATAAGAAAAAAGAAAATACAAAGGGAGAATCTGTCTTCCACGAGCCCCTCCCTCGACAAGGTGAGCGCGCCATCTTGGTGAGTTGTGCTCTTCAGCCATTTGAGCAAGCGTTCCAGAAGGTTCGTTCTCATTTTTAACACCCGACAAGGGGCCCACGATGACTTCATTTAGGCGATAAACTGCTATAGAGTCGTCTTTGCGAATGGACCCCATGCTCTCTTCTTTTTTCATCACCCTTGCTTACCTTACTACTCCAGCGGTAAGTTCGTCTCAAACGCAAGCGCCCGCTCCGGGTGTTCGACAATTTCTTCAAGCCCGTAGCCTTCAGAATCAAAGAAAATACGATCAGGCCCTCGTCCTCTATCGTCAATTCGAAACCACTCGCGGAACCAGCCCTGAGCTCTATCTTCGTTTGGCTGAATGCTATAGAGAGTTGGGTGATCTCAAGAATGCCTGGGAAAGAATTGAGAAAGCTCGCCAACTAGGTCCTCGTCAGCAGGAGATTACTATTCAATGGGGACTCATTGCCTATGCACGTGCTCAAAAAGAAAAACTATTTCTTCCAACCGCCCGGAAAATCTTAAAAGTAGCCACCCAAGAAGTCCCGCAAGAAATCGAGCTTTGGGGTCGGAGTGCGGAACTCTCTGAGTCTCAAAAAGATTCCGAAGAGGCTCTAGAAGCTTGGTCAAACGTCGTAGCGCTTCGGGAGGACTTTATCCCAGCTTGGGAAAGAATTCTCGCCTTATCTCAACAACTGAATCGTTATGAATCTCGGCGACAGGCGACCCTGTATTTAGTCACCCGCGTGGGTGACAAGCGATCCTTGGCTGCCCTAGAATCCTTGGCCATTGAACAGGTGAAGAAAAACTATACGATGCATGCGGAAGAATCGTATGTCCTCCTCTCGCAAGCCTTGGCCACCGAGGCCGATTCATGGGAAGTCTTAGGGCTCATTCAATTACAACTTAAGAAATATACCCAAGCGCTTAAAAGTCTTCAGTCTGCGTTAGCGCTTCGGCCTTCTCATCGAATTCGCTTTTCAACGGCTCAAGTGCAAATGTTACTCGGTCAAAACGAAGAGGCGCACGAGTTTCTTCGCACCTTGTGGGACGAGATTAAAGAGGATCGACAAAATCCTTTGAGGGATAAAACCAAGACCCTGCTCGTTATTAATCTATTTCTGATGAAAAGATACAACACCCTCCTAGAATTCAGCCGAACCGATCAATCCAAAGAGAGCTTGGATCCCATTCTTTCTTTGCACGTCTTCATGACGAGCGTTGCGAAAGAAGACTGGCCCGCGGCTCGGATGCAATTCTCTACTCTTCTCAATCTTCCCGTATCCGAACTTGGCCTTAACTTTAAAGAACTGCTGGGAACTTCATTGAACCCCCTTGCATCCACCCCCAGTCCTAAGCTCCTTCGGGCAATTGCACAGCGATGCCAAGCCGAACTCCATCTCCCTTATCTGGGAGAAGAGGGCGCGTTGTCTCTATTGAAATCGCCTGACCTCTCCGAACTTCAGCCGGCAGTTTCCACTTTGACGCTGGAGAGTATGTGTTGGAATAACCTTGGCAAAACACAGGAATCCATCGAGGCTCTCCGCAAAGCTCAAGCTCTAGATCCCACGAACGCTTTGGTTTTAAATAACTTAGGCTATGCCCTACTCGACACAAGCAATACGCTACCCGAAGCCGCTTTTTATCTCGAGGAGGCATACCGGCTTCAACCGGAAGATAAACACATCCTCGATTCGATGGGTTGGCTACGTTTTAAACAGAGCCGGTTGGCCGAATCTGAGCAGTTGTTACGAAAGGCTCAATCTCTGAATTCCGAAAGTTATGAGGTTCACCTCCATCTGTATGAATGTCTTGAGGCTCAGGGTCGAGATGAAGAATCGTTACCCTACCTTGAAATAGCCTTAGCGCTTCGTCGCCAAGATGAAGGATCGCTCCTTAAGCGAAGGGATGATCTTCGCCGAAAGCTGAATCTCAAAAAATTTCAGCAATCCTCGACGGCTCCCTAGTTGCATGCGACTCGGTCTCTGGCTCCTTATTCCCTGTTTGCTTCAATCCCAAGAAGCGAGCCCTCAGGTGTTTCGTGGCTCCTATCGGTGGACCTACAAAGCGTTCAAACAGGAGGGGATGGGGACTTTACAGTTACTCATCGAGGGAGATCGATTTGCTGCAGAAATCCGAGTGGCGGGCATTCTAGCGGCCACGATCGAGGGAACCCCATCGGGGGGCTATCGCGTTCAAACTGAAGATGGGAAACCCCCGACGCATTACTCTAAACTCTCCGAGTTGCCTCTCCTTATCTCGCTTCCCATCGATCAGCCTCAAGATTTGATTCCCCTCCTTCAGGGACGTAGTCCCCTTCTTCGAGTTGAGACTCAAGATCTTCAGGGGCCTCGGACGTTTTATTATGAGTCAAAAGATGCGCAAGGACATCGGGTCAAACTTTGGTTAGCGCGCCAATAAAATAACCTGCTCGCTTTAGACTAGAGAGGTCGTTGAGGTTTTCCGGCTTCGATCCAAGCAGAGAGAATCATATTACCCAAACTTTGACTGCTCTCATTCATTCGCTGTATCACCGTGGGCCCTTCAAGCGACCAAAAAGCTTCCCAATAGGCCTGCGAGTCCCGTTGGAGATCCGTCTGCGTTTCGGTTCTTGCTTTCTGGTCAGAAGCTAAAGCGTGAGGCACGAAGGTAAAAGATTCATTGATCCAAGAAAAAGCGACCGCTCTCGGCTGACGGTAGGCTTCGGCCGTGCGGACTTTTAGCATCGACTCATCGACAAATTTCTCCACCAATCGAGATTCCCAGGCGCTGTGAAGCCCTTTTTGGTTAGTGAGCTGCCCGTCATGATTGGCGGTGGCATGGAGGGGAACGTGAGAATCGGACACATAGTGACCTAACTCGGCAGCGATGCGGACAACTTCAGCGCTATCTTTTCGACGAAAGGCATCAACCAAGAGATCATAAAATTCATTCACGCGCCAGGGCGCGGTGCCTGCTTTCTTAAATTGATCGATGCCAATTCGAAGCGATGCCTCTTCGGGGGTGAGCGGTAGGAGTTGATTCGTAGCGTAGAGCTCCAAGTTGAGATAGTGATGGGGTCTTTCGGCACTTGACCTATTTTGATCGGGATAGAGGGATCGCTCTCGAAAATACTCTTCTTGATCTCGAAACCATGCGTAGGTTTCAGGAGGAAGAGTTTGAAGCGCCTGAGCATTGACCATTTTATGCCCCTTAAAACCCCAAGCCTGAAGAGGAAGGATGGCTAGAAGACTGAGATAAAGACTAAGGATTTTCATCGAGGAATCACTCCTGTGCGTTCCCATCGGGTCCGCGTGAAGAAGAAACGAACGGCATCCGTCATATCCATAACTACATCCAAGGGTCCACTGGGAACACGTCCACTTTGATAGTCCTCGGCACCTTCGCGGAAGCTCCACCAAATTAAAAAAGGACGTCCTCGAAGATGATCCATGGGAACAAAACCCCAATAACGTGAATCCATGCTGTTGTCTCGATTGTCACCCATGGCAAAAAGATAGCCCGGAGGGATCGTGATTAGAGGAAGATTATCCGCAAACCGGTCGGTGATAAGACTCTGCATCCCTTGCCGATTCATATCCCGCGTATCGGACTCTACAAAAGGCCACGTCCCTCCCGAGGGAACGGGGATCCCTGCAAAACGCTCGGGGGGCCAAGGGCCCGGAACGACCGCTCCCGACTGCTGGCCTGCAGCATCGATGGAGGGTTGAGGGGTGTGGTACTGAAAGAGGCCGGTGACGAGTTGTCCGTTAACATAAAGTCTTTTATTAATGATTTCGAGGGTATCTCCGGGCAGCGCAACCGCCCGTTTAACATAATCCTGATCACGGTCGAGGGGCCAACGAAACGTCACGATATCTCCTCGTTGAACCGGGCGAATGGGTGCGATCGTACGTTCCAAAGATGAAGGGGCTTTCGCAAAAATGAATTTGTTAATTAAAAGGTGATCCCCGATCATCAGAGTTTCACGCATGGAGCCCGTTGGAATTTTGAATTGTTGGGCCACAAAGGTTTTAAAGAAAAAAATAATGATCATCGCAAAAGCGAGCACTTCAGCATTATCGCGGATCGTCCCTTTCTCAACACCGGGAATGACAGTGGTTTCATCGGCCATGATCGATCGATCCTCTCTTTATTGATTTTGCCCTAATTTCTCCTCGTCTTCCTCCCCGGAAAGGCGAGAGTACAATGAAAGCATGACGATTAAAAGATTAGGACAGGGGCTTCGAGGTTCTTACGCCCCATCATTATCTCCCCAAGCACTCCCGCGTCTCCAAAAGGCATGGAGTTACCTCGTGGGTCCTGTGATTGCTAAGAAAACTCTCCCGCTCGAATTGCGGGGTTCCAAGTTAGTGGTGGGTTGCTGGGATCTGGCCTCGCTATCCTCCCTGCAGGCTTCAAGCGCAGGGTCCTGGGCTCAATTACGCGATCGCTTTCAAACCTATACGGGAGTTGAAATTACGAGCATGGTTATTATTCCCTCGGATCCCCTGATTCCCCGGCCCCCGGTCAGCGTTGAGGGTGATCATTTCAAGGCTTCGCTTCGCTTTCTTCAACAACGAGCGAATGCCTCAAAAAAGAGCTGATCCTTTTAAATGGTCGGGGCAAGAGGATTCGAACCTCCGACCTCTCGGTCCCGAACCGAGCGCTCTACCAGGCTGAGCCATGCCCCGAGGGTAGCCTTTAAATGTAGCGAACTCTCACCAAGGCGTCCACCCTTCTTACATTTACCGCATGGATTCGGTAGTCTCTAGAAAGACCCTCAAGGATACTCCATTGGATTCAAAACTTTATCTGCACTTTTTGAGAATTGCTGAAGAGGCGGCCCTTGCCTGTGCTCCATCCATCGGACAGGGAGATCGCAAAGAGAGCGATCGTTTAGCGGTTGAAGCGATGCGACGAACGATGCAGTCTGTCCCCATGGACGGCACCATCGTCATTGGTGAGGGCGAGCGTGACGAAGCGCCTATGCTGTTCATCGGCGAACAGGTGGGACTCGGGGGAGAAAAGATTGATATTGCCGTCGATCCTCTAGAGGGTACCAATTTGTGCGCGGAGAATTTGCCTAATGCAATCACGGTGCTCGCTGCGGCCCCCGCAAAAGGGCTACTTCATGCCCCGGATCTCTACATGGAAAAACTGGTGGTCGGTCCCGCCTGTAGAGGTTGTGTGCATTTGACTTGGTCGGTAGAAACCAATCTTCAAGCCATGGCTAAGGCCCTGACCCTTTCGTTGTCTGAACTTCAAATTACGGTTCTGGATCGACCCCGTCATCGGTCGTTGATTGAATCCATTCAACAATGCGGAGCTCGAGTTCATCTTATTTCAGACGGAGATCTGAGTGCTTGCATACTTGCAGCTCTCGACGGTTCAGGAACCCACGGAGTCATGGGAACCGGAGGCGCCCCCGAGGGGGTCCTTGCGGCGGCAGCCCTGAAGTGTTTGGGGGGCGAAATTCAAGGACGCCTCGTTACGGATCGCAATACGGCCAGTCAAGCGGCGGCCGAGCAAATGGGCGCTGAATTTAATAAAATCTATCTCACCGATGACCTAGCCCCGGGATCTGAAATCATTTTTGCTGCATCCGGGGTGACGTCAGGTGATTTGGTTCAAGGCGTAACAATACAAGGTACGACTCGAGAAGTTTATAGTGTGCTCCTCACCACCGAACAAACCGGTCTGCGCTACTACAAATCGACCCTCGCATCGGACGGAGCGAGAACCACGGTGGCGCTTTAGCGCTTTAAAAGGGCTTCGCTAGGGAGAATAAAGTGAACCTCTTCCTGGGCCTTAGGAATGAGGCGTTGAAGCGCGAAAAGGGTTTCGGGATAAACGTGACCAATCATCACCACTTGGCCTTTCTGTCGAGCGATTTTAAGTCCTCGATTCCATTGGGTTTCGATAGCCTTAAAATTTTTTTCATCATCGAGAAAAATATTTCGTGACGCTTGGGGAATCTTCAGTTCTTCCGCTACGTCGGCGGCCACGGTGGTCGAGGCCGTCCGACTATCGATGAAAAATAAGCGCCGGGCTTTAATTTCTCGAAGAATCCATTTCATCTTCATGCGATTGGAAGTCACTACGGATCCCATATGATTATTGCTTCCCACGATGTACGGGACAGCCTGAAGGGCTTTTCGAGTGCGCTGAACCATTTCCGCCTCTTCGAGTGAATCCAGAAGGGCATCCGGCCCGGGATTGGCCGAAGCGCGTCCCTCCATGGGCAGGTGAAGCATGACTTCTTTTTGGCTTTGGTGAAGGCGTTCGGCACTCCGCTGACTCTCAGGCTGATACGGTAATACGGCTCCAGCGAAAGGAATCGGAAGGCGGCAAAAGGCTTCGATCAGATCGATATCGACATAACCAAAATCATCAATGATGAGAATCACCTGGGGACGGGTGGCAACAACGGACTGGGGCGGAATTTTGGGGGGACGTCGGGTGCCGGACCCTTCATCAGGGCGAATCGATCTGGGTAACTTTGGAGACGGCGTGGAAACCTGAGGACGCACTCGGCGAACGTAGAAAAAACTTCCCGCTAAAAGGATCAGGAGAAGACTCAACCCAACCCAGAGCAACGTCGACGAGGAAGAAGTCCGACGTAAGGGCATCTTAGGAAGCCTTGCTCCCCTGCACCGTGTCGTTTAAGGTATCCAGAATGAAATCGATGAGACGGTCTTGCGGCCCAAAATCTTTAATCGGCTTATCGGCCTTCACTCCGGTTTGATCGACTTCTTCTCGTCCCGCGCCCGTCCAGCGCTCCATCACAATCTCTAGGGCGCCTCCCTGGCTCAGCGGGATGCGACCAAGCGCGACTCCCAATCCTGCCGTCTGACTCCCCCAGGTTTTTGCTTTTCCGTGGCGCTTAAGGGCGGATGCTAAAAGTTCTGCCACGCCGGACGTCGAGGAGTCTTGGAGGACGATGAGTTTCATCGAGGAGCGTGGGCTGGAAGGGGTCAAGGTAAGATTCACATTAGGTTTGTTGGTGGATCGAAGGGTGGCAAACAAGCCTTCGCTGCATAAAAGGTTAGCGATATTCAGCGCAACCTCCATCGTGCCTTCGCTATTATTTCTGAGATCTAAGATGAGAGGCTGATTCGGTGACAAACGAGCGAGGAGAGTATTGAACTCTTTATCTCGGCCTGCCCTCAAGTCCGAGAGGGTAATTAAGGAACCCCGTGACGATGTTTGAAATCCGAGAGGAGGAAATTTGATGGTTTCTAATTTAAGAATGGTCTTCACAGGCTCGACCGTATCTTTGGGATAGCGCTGAACCTCAATTTCGGTGCCCTCAGGACCTCGGGTGAGGCGTTGCATTTTCCATGCACTGATTTTATTTAAGCTAAGACCGTTGAGGCGTCGGATCACTTCCCCCGGACGAAGACCCGCACGATCGGCCGGACCTCCGGGGACCACGGTCAATACAGACGCATAAATCCCCCGCTTAATGAGCGTCATTCCCGCCGAGGCTCCTCCGGGATCTTCTTCGGAAAGATCCGAAGCGTTGAGCCAAGAATTGAATGGGTGAGATCTTTCAAGGGCCGATTGAATTCCACCCTTGATAACCAATTCCATATCTGGAACTTCCACATAACGATCATTGATCAGATCTAAAATATCTTGTAAATCGGAGAGGCCCGCCAACTGATCGAGATTCACTTCTTTCTTAGAGGCCGCCTTCGGATCCTGAAGAGTTGCGGTGGAGGCCGATGAACTCCAAGGCGGTAGCGGACTCCAAAGGGGGGTGGTCACACCCAACACGATGGGTAAAGTGCCTAAGACGAGCCAATTGCGCGGATTCATCACTTCAGTTTATCAGTGCTTTCAGGCGAGGCGAGCGATTCTCCCTCTTTAGGTCCAAGTGTGGCCTGATTCAAATCCCCGATTTTTCTTCAACTCCTTTGCATGTCGCTCAAACGCTAAGTCAATCAAGCGATCGAGAAGCGCAGGATAACTCAACCCCGAGGCTTCCATGAGTTTGGGATACATCGAGATGGCCGTGAAGCCGGGGATTAAATTGATTTCATTGAGAAAGAGTTTTCCTGAGGTGGTTTCCATGAAAAAATCAACGCGCGCCATGCCATAGGCATCGAGGGCCCGAAAGGCCAATTGGGCTTGGTGGCGAATCTGATCGGAAACCAATGCGGGGATCGCAGCCGGGATCTGGGTCGTCGATTTTTTGCCGACATATTTATCGTGAAAGGTATAAAACTCTTCTCCCACCAAAACTTCACCCACCACGGATACGAAAGGGTTATCTCCTCCCAGCACTGCGACTTCCAACTCCCGAACCGAAAGCCCTTGTTCCACCAAGACCCGACGATCATAAGTAAAGGCCCGCGCCAGGGCCGCAGAGAGGTCGGTAGGTTTTTTAATTTTTTCAATCCCAATACTCGATCCGAGGTTAGCCGGCTTCACAAAAAGGGGATAGCCCAGGGCGTCGATGGCGGAAAGATTCTCTTGGGAATTTTGTTGCCACCCTTCTTCGGTCAGCCCCACAAACGGCACGACGGGCAGTCCTTCGGATTGCCAGATCCGTTTCGTAATCCACTTATCCATTCCTGCGGCCATCGCAAGAAGACCCGCTCCCGTGTAGGGACGATGTAAAAGTTGAAGATACCCTTGAAGCTGCCCGTCCTCACCGGATGCGCCGTGGATGGCATTGAAGAAAATATCCGGGAGCGGAGTACCCTCCGATCCTTTTTCTAAAGGTAAAAAAGGATGTGAACTTTTTTCGGGTTGCTCATGGGCGACCAGACGATCAAAAGGCGTTTTACCGTTTTGAGTGAGGACGGTCCACACGCCATTGCGTGCGACGCCAATGGGGATCACATCGTATTGAGTAGGATCTAGGTGTTGGGCGATGCTTCGAGCCGTCACAATAGAGACCTCGTGCTCCGGGGACTCGCCTCCAAAAATTAATCCTACGGATCTACGCTTGGTCATACCCCTAGGTTAGCCAAAACCTCTGTGCTTAGTGATAATCTGAAAGAAATTCGAGAGTCCTGCGTGCGAAAAGCCATTTATCCCGGTTCCTTTGACCCCGTCCACTTAGGTCACTTAGATCTGATTGCTCGAGCCGAAAAACTCGTCGATCACCTAGTCGTCGCGGTCCTCCACAACCCGACCAAAGCGTGTTCCTTTTCGGTCGATGAGCGAATGACGATGCTCCGCTCCATGACCCAACACCTCCCCCATGTCGAGGTGACGAGTTTCGAAGGTCTGCTCGTAGATTTTGCAAAAAGCCAGAAAGCGAACTTCATTATTCGAGGGATCCGAGCGTTTAGTGATTTTGAGTATGAATTTCAAATGGCGCTAGTCAATCGAAAACTTGCTACCGAGCTTGAAACGATCTTCTTGATGCCCAAAGAAAAATATTCAGCCGTGAGTTCTAAATTGATTCGGGAGATTGGTTTCTTTGGCGGGGACTTGAGTGAATTCTGTCCGAAAGAACTCTTGCCGCAAATCAAGGCTCATCTGAAAGGCCGTAAGCCTTAAGAAATTTCAGCCAGCGTAAAGTTTTTGTGCTCGAGTCGAATCCATAATCGCTCTTGGGCATTCAGTCCCTGTTGAACGTGGATTTCCGCTCGCTGTTTACATTCCATGAGAATCTCGACGTCCCGAGACGCATCCGCCACAATGAAGGTGGGGAGCCCCGACTGCTTCGTTCCAAAGAAATCGCCGGATTGGCGAAGGTCTAAGTCTTTTTTGGCAATCGCAAAGCCATCCTGAAGGGTCAAGAGCGCCTTCAGTCGCTCCGATTCCTGATCGGAAATCATCAGGAAGACGCCGGCCCGAGTGCCGCGACCAATGCGACCTCTCAACTGGTGGAGTTGAGAGAGACCAAAACGTTCGGCATGATCGACGATCATGAGGGTCGCATTGGGAACATCCACCCCTACTTCAATAACCGTGGTAGCGACCAGGATCTGAATTTCACCTGCAGCAAAGCGTTTCATACGATCCGTCATATCTTCCGATTTCATTTTTCCGTGAACGGATTCAATGGTGACCTTGGGAAAGCGTTTACGAAGGAGGGCCTCCATGGTGTGAATATCTCGGAGGACCACTTTTGATTCGTCCTGAGGATCGATCGCGGGGCTGACCACGTAGGCTTGCTGGCCTTGATTGAGATGCCGCTCCATCTCGACCCAGGCTTGCTCCATCTGATTGCGCATCAAGAGTAAGGACTCAACTGGTTGGCGTCCCGGAGGGAGCTCTTCAATCATGGAATGATCGTGATCCCCCCAAAGCGCCATGGCGAGCGATCTGGGAATAGGGGTGGCGCTCATGACTAACCAATGGGGATCAATCCCTTTATCTTTCATGGCTTCCCGTTGCCGTACCCCAAAACGATGTTGCTCATCCACGACGACGAGTTGGAGCCCATGGAATTTGACCGTTTCTTGAAAAATGGCATGGGTTCCGATGATGTAACGGGCCTCGCCTGATTGAATACGTAGGAGCGCTTCTTTTTTTTCGGCCGCTTTCATGCCGCCAAGAAGGAGTTGCAGCGTGCTTGCGCGTTCACCCAAAAGTTTTCGAAAGGTTGCGACATGTTGACGTGCCAGCACTTCCGTAGGAACTAAGAGGGCCGCCTGCCCGCCGGTTTCGGCCACCATCGCCATTGCTAAAAAAGCGACGAGGGTCTTGCCGGATCCGACGTCCCCTTGCAAAAGTCGATTCATCACTTGGCCGCTACGAAGATCATCCGCGATCTCTTTGAAAGAACGTCGCTGGGTCGGGGTAAGAGCAAAAGGAAGGTACATCCGGAGTTGCTCGCGTAACTGATCGGACGTCACCACGGCTTGGCCTTTGCGACGAAGTCGTTTTTCTTTTCGGGAAGCCACTCCGAGAGAAAAGGAATAGAGTTCCTGGGTCTTGAGGCGTCGGTGAGCGAGAGACCGCTCTTCATTCAAGGCTTCAAGATCGGAATCGTCAGGAGGCTGATGCAAGAGACGCAAGGCCTGAAGTTCATCCGGCAGTCCGTGTCGTAACGATAGCGGGAGATGATCGTCGGGAGGATGCACGGCGTCCAACGCATCGTGGATTAACTTGGATCGAATCTTGGAGGTGATGGGTCCAAGTCGACGATAGACCGGGAGAATCCTTTGGACGAAAAGTTCGTCCGTAGAGGCACCCAGTAATTCATAATGAGGGACGCGAAACTCGACGCCGTATTTGCCTTGTGTGAGCGGACCAAAAATTAAAACACGTTCGCCCTCTTTAAAACTTTTTGCTAAGTAGGGCTGATTATAAAACATGACCTTCGCAGTACCCGTTTCGTCGGACAGAACCACTTCAAGAATATGAAATTTAAATCGGGTTCGAACTGATTTCACCTGCTGAATCGTTCCCACGACCGTCACCCACGGACGAACCGTCCCGGGCAGGGAGCACTGCGCAGGTCCCAGGGAACCCAGTTCGCATAACGAGCCTCGGTCAAGATAGCGAAAAGGTAACTGCCAAAGAAGGTCTCGCAAAGTCACGATCTCGTGCTCCTGCAGGACCGAGGCCCGAGGCGCCCCCAACCCTCGGAGGGCCGAAACCAAGGAGGCCAAAGATAAACGAGGGAAATTCATGGTCTATATCGAGGGCGCTACGCGAAGCGTTTGCTCAAGATCGTCCAAGCAAAGTTCCACCGCTTGATTCGGTTCCGGGTTCTTTGCGAGGGTATGTCGAGCATAGGCATTACGCATATGAGACGCAGCATGGGCTTCAATGAAATCTTCTAGGGGAGCTTGTTCTAAAACTAAAACGGCTCGATCCTCCCGAGCGAGAGATTCTGCATTGCGTCGCTGATGATCACCCGCGCTTTGAGGAAAAGGAATTAAGATCGAGCCCCGCCCGGAGGCTTTCAATTCCGCACAGATGCTGGCACCGCTTCGCGAGATTACTAAACTCGATTGCTCGAGAGTTTGATCCATGGCTTCAATAAAAGGCACGAGACGGTGTCGAGGATGGTGCTCAAGTTTGGAAAAGTAAGGGAAATCACGGGTCCCCACCTGATGGAGAATCACCCAATCAGGGAACGCCTCCAGCAACAGCGGAGCACATTTCATCATCGCTTCATTGATGGTTCGTGCCCCGCCGCTCCCCCCTAGGACGAGGAGTTGATAGGGGGCCGTCAGAGTTTTAATGGAGGAAAACGAACGCTTGAAGACCGCCCGGACCGGCGTACCCACGATGAGACATGAGGCGTGCGGTAATCGGTCACGGACCTCTTTCATACCGCACCACACGCGCTGGGCTCGGGGCGCCATCCAGTGGATTAGTTTTCCGGGAGCGGCATTACTTTCATGGAGATAAATCGGTATGCCCAAACTCGAAGCGGCTCGAAGTGCGGGGGCCGCGGCGTAGCCGCCGGTTCCAATCACCGCTTGGGGACGATGGCGCTTCCATTGACGACGTAAATGACGAACGGATCGCCACAAAAGAAAAAATGAGGTGATGAGCCGCCAGGGCGATCGACCCACAAAGCCTTCCACGTGTAAAAGTTCGTAAGCAAAAGGGAGTTGGGGGAGATGCTTGGCTTCAATCCCTCGGTGGGCACCGATCATGATAATTTTTTGTTGAGGGTGTCGACGTTTCCATCCTTCAGCCAGAGCTTGAGCAGGAAAAAAATGTCCGCCCGTCCCGCCGCCGGTCACCACCAAGGCCCCAGCATAATCTGAAGGAGTCCATGTTGCTTTTGTGGCCACGCCGATCTCCTTATTCTTTTTTTAGATTCCCCTAAGGCGTGTCGATTGTCTATGAAATCTCGACCCTTAGCACGCTTAACTCCTTGGGAACGAGCGGGAGTTTCGATAGAATAGAGTTTCCGACGAAGGCTGCAGATAGGCCGACTGAGAAGCCCTGACGAAAGGTTCTTATTCATGAAGATTTTAGTGGCACTAAAGCAAGTTCCGGACACCGAAACCAAAATTAAAATTCATCCCGAGGGAACCGCACTCGATCTTTCGGATGTGAAATGGGTCACAAGTCCTTACGACGAATACGCCCTTGAAGAAGCCATGCGGCTCAAGGAAAGCCAAGGCGCAACGGTCAGTGCCCTTGCCGTGGGTGATGATCGAGTCAAAGATGTTCTTCGAAATGCCCTAGCGCTCGGCGCCGACGAAGCTCTGCATGTGTCCACTTCGGAAAAATGTGAGGATCCCTTTGTGGTGGCCACCTACGTTGCGAATGCTGTTCGGGATCGCGGCTTTGATCTTTTACTCTTCGGCAATAAAGGCAGTGGGGGCGATCATGCAGCGGTAGGTCCCATGGTCGCTGAACTTCTTGGGATCGCCCAAGCCAATGTCGTCGTTAAATTGACCCTGGATCAAGGTCGCTTTTTCGCCGAGCGGCAAGTGGAATCGGGTCTTGAAGTCGTCGAAGGAAAGTTGCCGGCCGTCATCACGACTCAGAAAGGTCTGAACGATCCGCGATATCCAAACCTCAAAGGCATCATGGCCGCTAAGAAAAAAGAAATTATATCGATCCCTCTTACTGAATCGATCTCTCCCGCTCTCCAGACCATGAAATTAGCCTTCCCTCCTCCTCGTGCCGAGGGTCGGCAGTTAGCGGGTACCCCTCAGGAGCAGGCGCAGGCACTGTTGGCTGCCCTCCAAAACGAAGCCAAAATCTTTTAGCCTAGGAACCCTCCATGATTCTTGTTCTGTGTGAAGTCAAAGATCATCACCTCAAAAAAGCCAGCGCGGAATCCCTGTCAGCGGCTCAATCCGTAGCGGCTTCCTTACAAGTTCCCCTCGCGGCTGTTTTTATCGGCGCAGACGCACCCGGTCATGAAGAATCTCAGAACTACGGGGCGCAACAAATCTTCACCTGCTTTTCACCTAATCTCGCTGCTTACTCGTCCGACCTTTATGCCGAGACCCTCATCTCGCTCGCCCAAGCTAAAAAAGCCAAAGTCGTCATGGGCGCCGCCACGGCCCTCGGCAAAGATG
>JALRCU010000047.1 GCA_023257195.1 Holophagaceae bacterium | reverse complement strand
CGCTCGATCTTAAATTGATACCAAGCGGCTCCATACACACTCATTTTCATCTCTTTTCCGTTTTGTAGAGCATTGCGATTATTCAACAGACGTTCGTCATTCTTGAGAACCTTGAGTCCTTTGTTTAAAACAGCAATGGCTTCATTTCGATCATTCATTTTTCCGCTCAGAAAATAGGCATAGAGCGCATAGAGCATGCTTTCTTTTTTAGCGGCACGAAGAGCGAGTTTCATGATGGTGTGCACTTCGGCATAATTTTTTTGTTTATACTCGATAACCGCAAGCATGGCTTTGGCCATGTAGTGCTGCATGGACGCGGACCTCAAGAGAGGAATCGCTTCATCCTCTTTGTCCCTTAGGTATTGAACCATGCCGATTTGTCCATCGATGGAACCTCGGACTAAAAATTGTTGATTGGAGAAAGCGTAGCCTTCTTTCATGGTCTCGATGGCTTTCTCAAAAAGAGGGGGTTGACGATTGAGTTGATCCCCCGCTCGCTTAAAAATCGCTTCCAATTTTTGCTGCACTTGGCGGCCGAGATAAATAAAGAGGGCAATGCCGGCTGCTAAACCAAAGGGGATGCCAAACCAAAGCGTGACATTCAAAAAATAGAAAATCAGGGCTAGCAACACCCCTAAACCAATGGACCCGACTAAATTCAGCACGTAAGACTCCGGCGAACCCTAGGGGTCCGAACCTTCTATTTTATCGCTTGCAGGCCCCGCCTTCTACTAAATAAAGGAAACCAAGAGTCCGGCTTAGAGCCTACGGTCGCTCCATGGGTAAGGGATCACTCTTCAGGACGCGTCGCTCCCAAAATGCCTGACGCTTCATCATTTCGCCCTTATCTTTCTCATGATCGTAGCCGCAGAGATGTAAAAGACCATGAATCAACAGAGTGGAACAATAGCGTGTCGTGGAGACCCCTGCACTCTTTGCTAAGGTACGGGCCAACGAGAGCGAAATCACCACATCGCCGAGATAGGGGTAAGCCCCTTTAGGGAGGTGAGAAGGAAAACTTAAAACATCGGTGGTTTTCTTTTTTTTTCGGTGAGCGGTATTGATCCGTTTCATCTCGGCATCATCCACAAAGATCAGTCCCACCCCTTCTGTTCGAGGAGATTCCTTATGAAGGATCGTCGTAACTAAAGCAAGAAGGTATCGCGAAGAAGGCGGGCGGTGACGACTGCGATTCTGTACGTCAAGCCAAAAATCCTTTGAGGGTCGTCCCACCGGAGGTCTCCATGACAATAAGTTCCAAGAATACGCTAGCTCCATTCTAAAATGAACTCATGTTGCTCCCCGCATCGTCCCGAGTGCTCTTCGATCACTACTTAACGCTCTTAGACCACTGGAATCAGACCCACGCGCTCACCAGTTTGGCACCCGCCGATCGCTACGAAGAGCTCATTCT
>JALRCU010000033.1 GCA_023257195.1 Holophagaceae bacterium | reverse complement strand
CCGCCAAAGATGAGCAGAGATAGCACTCTGTAATAAAAATGAATAATCGCAGCTATCCGATACTTTAGAAGACATTTTATTTACTAGATTCAAATGACACCACGCGTTATTATTATGGTTGCATTACATTAACTGTTTATTTAACTCATATTTATTGAGTATGTTTATGTAGATATGTTTGACGCCTTTAAAAATCAGGGCTAGCGTGAAATATAGGGCAGTTTTTAGGTGCCCAGACAAGGAGAAAAATTATGAGCAAAATCATCGGAATCGACCTCGGTACCACGAACAGCTGTGTAGCGGTCATGGAGGGCGGACAGCCCAAAGTCATCCCTAATCCGGAAGGGTCCAACACGACTCCGTCCGTCGTGGGATTTAACCCTAAGACCGGAGAGCGTTTAGTGGGCGCATCTGCGAAGCGACAAGCCGTCGCTCAGCCGAAGAGCACGATTTATTCCATCAAAAGGTTTATGGGTCTACCTTTTAATGACTCTGAGAAGGAACAAAAGCTGGTTCCTTATTCTATCAAAAAGAATACCAAGGGGGGATGTGCGGTGGCCGTTAATGGTCAAGATCTCTCTCCGGAGGATATTTCAGCGGTCATCTTAACCAAAATGAAAGAAGCGGCTGAAGCGTACTTAGGTCAAAAAGTCACTCAAGCCGTCATCACGGTTCCTGCGTACTTCAATGATGCACAGCGTCAAGCAACCAAGGATGCAGGCACCATTGCCGGACTGGAAGTCATGCGCATTGTGAATGAACCTACCGCGGCTGCTTTGGCCTATGGATTAGATAAGAAAAAAGAGAGCACCATTGCCGTCTTCGATTTTGGAGGAGGAACGTTTGATATTTCCATTCTCGAAGTGAGCGACGGAGTCGTCGAAGTTAAATCGACCAATGGCGACACGCACTTAGGGGGAGACAATGTCGATCAAGCCATTATCGAATGGCTCCTCGAGGAATTTAAGAAATCTGAAGGGATTGATTTACGTCCTCAGGCAGAGGCCATGCAACGATTGAAAGAAGCGGCGGAAAAAGCAAAGATTGAATTATCGAGTACGACGCAAACCGATATTTCCATTCCTTTTATCACCGCGAATGCCAGTGGTCCTAAGCATATTACTCAAACCCTCAGTCGCGCCAAGTTTGAATTAATGATCGAATCGGTCATTAATAAATTACGACAGCCCTGTGAAAATGCACTCAAGGATGCAGGCCTATCGAAGGATCAGATTCAAGAAGTGGTGATGGTCGGAGGATCCACTCGTATTCCTAAAGTGAAGGAGCTCGTCAAACAGATCTTTGGAAAAGAGCCCAACCATAGCGTGAACCCAGATGAGGTCGTCGCGCTCGGGGCAGCCGTACAAGCCGGGGTGTTAGCGGGGGATGTAAAAGGGGTTTTATTGCTCGATGTAACCCCGCTCTCTCTAGGCATCAATGCGAACGGTGGCCAGATGAGTGTCATTATTCCTCGTAATACCACGATTCCCACTAAGCGCTCGGAGGTCTACACCACGGCGGTGGATAACCAACCCGGAGTGGATATCGAAGTATTTCAAGGGGAACGACCCCTCGTGGAGGCGAACAAACTTTTAGGGCGTTTTCACTTAGGGGGCATTGCACCCGCACCGCGCGGCATTCCTCAAGTGGAAGTCACGTTTGATATTGATGCCAACGGTATTGTTCATGTCACGGCCAAAGATAAGGGCACAGGCAAAGATGCCAGCATCACGTTGACGGGCTCCACGGGTCTGTCTAAGGAAGAGATTGACGCCAAGATTAAAGATGCAGAAATGCATCAGTCGGAAGACGAAGCCCGCAAAGCCGTCTTAGAGAGTCGCAATCATCTTGATCAAATGGTTTATCAGGTGGAGAAACTCATCAAAGAGAATGGGGATAAATTACCTGAGGCGGATAAAAAAGAAGCGGAGGAAGCTTTGGTGGGCGCTAAGAAAGCCCTCGAAGGCCAAGACGCGGAAGCGATTAAGTCTGCGCTTGAAACCCTCACGACTAAGTCTCATAAATTAGCGGAGTCGATTTATAAATCCACGCCGCCTTCGAGTGATCCCGGGGCCAATAGCGGAACGTCGGGTCAATCGGAAAAGCCTAAAGACGAAACCGTGATTGACGCGGAAGTGGTCTAAGTCTTTCAAGACACCGACCGGGGCTACTCAGCTCGGGTCGGTGTCTTGAATCCACGAAGGTGCCTCATGGCCAAACGTGATTACTATAAAGCACTGGGGGTTCCGAAGGGAGCGACCGAAGAGGATATTAAAAAAGCCTATCGGAAGCTCGCGCGAAAATATCATCCCGATCTCAATCCCAACAGTCAACAGTCTGAGGATCGCTTCAAAGAAATTTCTGAGGCGTATGAGAATTTATCGGATCCAACGAAGCGGTCTAACTATGACACCTACGGAGATCCCCAGGGTCCTGGGGTAACGCCGCCAGGATTTTCATCGGGGAACTTTTCTGGTTTCGATTTTAGCGGCGGGATCGATTTAGGGAATCTGTTTGGGACCCAAATTCAGCGGTCGGGTCCCGAACGAGGTTCTGACCTCGTTCATAGTGTTCGCTTGGGATTCGCGGAATCTTTTCGTGGAACCAAATTAACCATCGGGGTACAACGATCAGAATCGTGTGCACCGTGCCAAGGAACGGGGGACACCCTTGCCCAAAAAAAGACCTGTGTCCAATGTAAAGGGCAAGGCCGTTTTCAATCGCGTAATTTTCTTTTTGGCGGGATGCAGCTCTGCTCCACCTGTGAGGGACGTGGGTATACCGCGCCCTCTTGCTCCGTTTGTCGGGGCCAAGGCAAACGGCCCAAGCAAGAAACTTTAACCATCGCCATACCGCCGGGGGTCGACGAAGGAAGTCGACTTCGGGTGGCAGGAAAAGGGGAGGCGGGACATCGAGGCGGAGGATCGGGGGATTTTTATTTACAAATTTCCATTGATCCCGATCCTCGTTTTGATCGCAAGGGTAACAACTTGTATGTTTCCCTACCCGTTTCATTTAGCGAGGCTGCGCTGGGGGCTAAGATTGAAATTCCTACTCCCGAAGGAGTCACCACGCTCAAGATACCTCCCGGTATACAAACCGGAACCAAATTACGGGTCAAGGGACAGGGGATGCCCATCATGCGAAGTGAGCAGCGGGGGGATCTCTTTGCTGAGATTCACGTAGTAACCCCGACAATTCAAGATGAGCGCAGCAAGGATCTTTTGAGAGAGCTCGCTGAACTTAATGATGCATCCACCCGAAATGAACGAGATCAATTTTATGCATAACACCATTGAGGTTTCATCATGAGAACAGATGGACGACAAGGCGCCTACATGATTGGGGTCGTATCGCGACGCTACGGGATTCATCCCCAAACGCTTCGGTTATACGAAAAAGAAGGCTTACTAAAACCTTCCCGTACGGAAGGCAAGACCCGTCTTTATAGTGAAGATGATTTGGAGCGTTTGGAATTTATTCTCAATCTCACACGCGATCTGGGAGTCAACCTTGCGGGTATTGAAGTGATTCTGCAACTACGAGAACAAATGCACAAGATACAGGGCGAATTAGAGCGTGCCACACGAAAGTTGCAGGCGGCCGGTCTCGATCCTTCCGTGTCCCCCACGGGCTTGGTCAAGTCGGTTTCTCGAGAACTTCGTAAACCGATGCGATAGTGCGCTGCGCCCCTTTGTCGGCTTAAACTTTAGCGTGTCTTTTGCTACTCTTGATCCCTCCCCCCTCACGAGGATGGACTCACGAGGGGCCCATGGAAATGGATGGAATACATGGTGATGAACCAAAAGATTGTTTGTTCAAAATGCGGGGGTCGCGGCATCTTAATCGATGCGGATCCAACAAAACCAGCCATTCGATGTTCCTGTTATCAACAACGGGTCGGTGCCCAAACTCACTTAGGTATTCCTCCTCGTTATCAATCGTCTACGCTCGATGATTTTTGGTCTTGGTGGATCACCGAGCATCCTGAAGCAACCTTGCTAAGTCAATTAGATTTGGCCAATCAACTTCTGATGAATCCCATGAGCCGAGCCACCCTTAAGAATGGTCTCGACTTGAAACTCGAGCATATTCTGCAAAAAAGTGGTTACCAACCTTCCAATCAGGGACTGGGCGTTGCCAAACACATTCGCTACGCATTACAGCCTAGTGGCTATGACCAACTGACCGGATGGGCTTTACAAGGCAAGTCGATTTCAGACTTTTGGTGGATTTCGGGGGGTCCTCAAAGCGGTCGAAGCACCCTCGCTGCATCAGCCCTCAAGGCACGGGTGGCTCGAACGAGTGAATCGGGTCTTTTTATATCCATCCGAACCTTTAGCCAAGAACTCAAAGATGTTTATTACGATATTCGATCATTCAAAAACACCGAATTTCAAAGTGAACGAGCCCTCATGCAGCCCCTCATGGACACTGCGGTCTTAGTGATTGATGACTTTGATCGCCTCGATAATGATATTCGGTTAGCTCGGGCTTTTGCTCAGCTGCTTGATTATCGCTATGCCGAATCAAAACCTACTTTACTGACCGCCACGCAGGGTCCTCGAAGCGTTCTTCAGAGCGAGCAGAGTCCGCTGATCAAATTAGGAGATGAAAGTTTACTGAGACGTCTTGAGCAATCTCAACGCGTTGAGTGCCAACCTACGCTCAAGAGTTTAATTACCCTCATCGCTAGTACCTAGTCTTCTCCATCACGTTCATGACCACGGTGGCTGAGATCCTTCATCAACGACTCTCGCAAGGCGTGATCCCTGCGGCGGAAGTGATGCAACTCGCCCTGTATCATCCTCAAGAAGGATATTACCGACAAAGCCAGAATCGTTGGGGCTTTGAAGGTCGCGATTACTATACGGCGCTTGATTGCGGACCCCTGTTGGGTCAAACCTTAGCCCTTCGATTAGAAGATAACTGGAAACAATTAGGATCGCCCTCGTCTTATACCGTCTTAGAGCCCGGCGCAGGTCGCGGATGGCTTGGACGCGATATCTTGAGTCATGTCTCTCCATCATTTTTAAAGACGTTCACATATCTTCACCGTGATGATAGCCCTGCGGCTCAAAATGAGGCTAAACAAGTGCTGGCCCCCTGGATCCAAAGTGGCCATGCAGTCGTCACTGATCACTTAAACAGTATTCAACCCTTTGTTGGGGCAATTTTTTCTAATGAACTCTTCGATGCCTTGCCGGCTCAACCTTGGCGCTGGGATGGAAGCCAGTGGCTTCAAGAAGTCTTAAGTTTGGAGGGTTCAGAATGGCATCC
Source organism: Holophagaceae bacterium (assembly GCA_023257195.1). GTDB lineage: Bacteria > Acidobacteriota > Holophagae > Holophagales > Holophagaceae > Acidiparvus > Acidiparvus fluvialis. The sequence goes on along the minus strand of JALRCU010000033.1, from coordinate 36,460 downwards.
CGCCGATGCGGCTGAAGCGGGCCAGTGGTTTGCGTCGCAGGCTGAAGATCTCGAAGCAGGCGATGGGAGCATTTGGGCTGAGGGGTTAGCGCCCTTAGTTCATCTCCTCGCTCAAAAACTCACACAAGGCATCATGATCGCCATTGATTATGGTGAATCCGCAGATCGACTACTCGCCAAAGGCGCTGATCTTCGTCGGTATCGCCAACATCAAGTCGACGGCAAGTGGTGGGAGGAGATCGGACAATGCGATCTCACAGCCGATGTCGATTTCACAAGACTCCAGGCCTGCTGGGAGCATGAAGGTTTTCATGCTCTGGCCCATCAACCTCTTTCCCACTGGATTCGACGCCATGCGCTTCTAGAAACCTGGGAAGCGGTTTGGGCTGAACTACCAAGTGAACAAAAAATGAGGCAGACCAATAATGTTCTTCAGTTAACTCTTCCGGGCCTTTTAGGCGAACGCTTTAGAGTTCTCGAGGGTCATCGATAGTCCCCAAAAGAAATTTTGTTTACGCGGTTGATTAAAGACACCGTGAGGCATAGACTTTGCCCTGAGGTGTCTATGAATAAAACTCTTCTATCCGCTTTATTGATTGGAACCTGCCTGGGTTTGCTAGCTCAAGAGCGGCCCATTGCTTTCACAAACGCTTATATCATTCCCGTTGAAGGAACAGACCTTACAAAGGGGACCCTGCTTATTAAAGGGGGGAAGATTATCGCTTTAGGATCCAATGTCTTGATTCCTGCGGAGGCCGACGTCAAGGATATGAAAGGGCAAATCCTTATGCCGGGGATTGTCGATAGCCATTCCCATATCGGATCCGGCGAAGGGGCGGACGGCAGTGCTCCCATCCAACCTGAAATCCGTATCTCGGATTCTATAAACGTAGAGAATACTTCGATTCGCCGAGCGCAAGCGGGAGGCCTAACCACCGTCAACGTGATGCCAGGGTCAGGCCATCTTCTGTCAGGACAAACGGTTTACTTAAAATTACGCTCAGGGCACACGATTGATGAATTAGCTTTTGAGAAAACCGCCGGTGGATACTTGGGGGGTATGAAGATGGCCAATGGAACCAATTCACGTCGTTCTGCGGGTAATTTCCCCGGAACACGGGCCAAAAGTGCTTCGCTCGTGAGAGAGCAATTTATCAAAGCCCAAGCCTATCAAGCCAAAATAAAAGCGGCGGCGGGTGATGCCTCCAAGATGCCCGCGCGCGATTTAGGCATGGAAGCCCTCGTAGAAGTATTAGAAGGGAAACGAACCGTTCATCACCATACTCACCGTCATGACGATATCGTAACGGTTTTACGCTTACAAAAAGAATTTGGATTTAAGGTCGTCTTGCACCACGTCTCTGAGGCGTGGGCTGTCGCCGATCAAATTAAAGCGGGAGGCAATAATGTGATCGGAGCAAGTATCATTGTGGTGGATAGCCCAGGAGGTAAACTCGAAACTAAAGAAGTGCGCTTTTCGAACGGAGCTTCTCTTGAGCAAGCAGGGGTACTTACGGGATTTCATACCGATGACCCCATCACCGATTCGCGATGGTTTTTACGCGCGGGAGCTCTCGCCGTACGCTATGGCATGAGTCGCCAAGAGGCTCTCAAGGCAATGACCCTCAATAATGCCAAACTCCTTGGACTCGATCAGCGTGTGGGGAGTTTAGTCGTCGGTAAAGATGCCGACCTCGTCGTACTCTCGGGCGATCCCTTTAGTGTGTATTCCAAAGTTCAAGAGACGTGGATCGAGGGTCGTCGTGTATTTAATCGTCTGGATCCTTCCGATCGAAAGTTTGCTACCGGAGGCATCGGAGCGGCGATCGATACCGTCAACCACGATGCTTTACTTGAAGACGAAAGTGAGGACCTTTAATGAGAGTGCTGTTACTGACCCTTTTTTGTTTAACTCTAACGGCTCAAGATATTGCGGTGCGGGCTGAAAAGCTCTATACCGTCTCTGGAGCCATGATTACCGACGGCGTCATCATTATTCAAAAGGGCAAGATTACAGCCGTGGGAAAAGCCTCCGATATCCAAGTACCCGAAGGGATGAAGGTTCTCCGACATAAGGTCGCCGTGCCAGGATTGATCGATGGACATTCAACGGTTGGATTTTCGGGCTTGCTCAACCAACCCCATGATCAAGATCAAGTAGAGCGTTCAGCCCCTATGCAGCCAGAACTTCGAGCCATTGATGCCTATAATCCGAAAGATCCTTTGGTCCGATTTCTGTCGAACCGTGGCATTACAACCGTGCATACGGGTCATGGGCCTGGGGCTTTAATTAGCGGTCAAACGCTCATTGCCAAAACATTTGGGAATACGATCGATGAAACGGTGATGGTTCCCGAAGCGATGATCGCCGCCACCTTGGGTGATTCGATTCGCAATACCGAGGGGAAAGCGCCTGGCACTCGGTCTAAAGCAATGGCCATGCTCCGATCTGAACTTTTGGCGACTCAGGATTTTATGAAAAAAAGGCGTGTTGCTAAGTCCGGACAAGAGCCCGATCGAAGTCTGCGGATGGAAGCCTTGATTCAGGTTCTGAGGCGAGAACGTCCCCTGTTAATTACCGCTCAAAAATCTATCGATATTATGGGAGCTTTAAGATTAGCCAAAGAATTTAATATTCAGCTGGTTCTAGATGGAGCCTCCGATGCTCATTTATTAATCCAAGAAATTAAAACCTCAGGTGTATCGGTCATCATTCACCCCCTTATGACCTATCCTCGTGGAGAGATGGAAAATATGAATTTAGAGACTCCTTCCTTGCTCCAAAAAGCAGGGATCCCTTTTATATTTCAGAGTGGATATGAAGCTTATGTTCCTAAAACCCGTGTTGTTCTTTGGGAAGCCGGCATGGCGGCAGGCAACGGGTTATCCTTCGATCAGACCCTCTACGCAGTTACGCTGGGGGCAGCCCGTCTCCTGGGAATACAAGGACGGGTGGGTAGTCTTGAAGTCGGTAAGGATGGCGACCTTGCCTTGTTCACGGGAGATCCCTTTGAATGGACCACTCGTTGCACCGGCACCATCATCAACGGCCGACTCGTGAGCGACGGAGAAGCTTTAAAAGATTAGAACCTTCAAAAAAAGTACCGCCCAAGACAGTCAGTGGCCGGCCTGAGTCCACCATTGAATGCCTTGGGTGATATCTTTTTTAATTTGGAGTCTTAGTTCTTCACTGGAATTAAATTTTTGTTCGTCTCGTAGACGATGAAGAAAATCGAGTTTTAACTGGGCGCCATACCAATCGCCCGACCCACCTGGACAATGGGTTTCCACCGTAAGGCTCCCCTCGTGGAAGGTCGGTTGAACGCCCACGTTGGTGAGACCCAGTTGCGCTCCCTCCCACAGAGAGGAGTGCACTGAAGTGATGTAAACGCCGGATTGAGGGAGCAATCGAGAATCTGTTTTGAGGTTGGCGGTGGGGAATCCGAGGCTTTGTCCCCGCATGTATCCTTTAATGACGGTACCCGAGATGGAATAGGGGCGACCTAGTAATTGTGAAGCTTGAGTCACCTTACCTTCTTTCAGTAATAAGCGAATCCGAGAAGAGGAAATGGCTTCTCCGCCGAAGTGCTCAAGGGGGTATGCCACCACGTGAATCCCATGATCTCTTCCCCACGCCACCATAAAGTCAGAAGAGCCTTCTCGGCGATGACCAAAGCGAAATCCCTCGCCTACATGTATGCTTTCAGGAACCAATGAAGTCACTAGGGCTTTCATAAAATCGCTGGGGGACATCTCGGCGATCGAGGGAGTAAAGGTTAGAGCCCAACCGAAGTTAATTCCTAGCTCATCTAGGAGGTTCATTTTTTCATTAAGGGTCATCAGGAGATAAGCGGTATGGGAAGGCGTAAGGATAGCGCTCGGGTGTGGATCAAAAGTTAAAGCAACGCTTGGCAACCCTGTTTCAGAAGCGCGCGTAACCGTCGCTGAGACAATATGCTGGTGGCCAAGATGGAGGCCGTCAAAATTACCGATGGTGAGAACCGAACCCCTCAACAGAGGGAACGGGGGGAAGCCTTGGGTCCACCGAACAAGTGTCATGACTTTGAAGAAAGAGGCTTTCTGAGACTTAAGAGTATCGATAGAACTAAAACACCAATAATCATACCTAGCGAAGTGAGGGTCAGGACCTTATTAGAAACCCCTAGGGTTCCTTTTATGAAATCGGCGCTCAACATTTTAATTCCTATCCAGACCAGAATAATGGCGAGCCCTCTCCCTAAAAAATGGAAGCGTGCCATAGAGTCGGCAATGAGGAAGTAAAGTGCCCGAAGACCGAGTAGGGCAAAAATATTAGAGGTATAAACCACAAAGGGATTTTTAGAGATTGCTAAAACGGCTGGGATGCTATCAATCGCAAAGACTAAGTCACAAAATTCAATTGTTGCGATGACCAAAAGCAGGGGGGTGAAGAAGCGTTTACCATCCTTAAGGACAGTGAAATTTTTGTGCCCACCCTCGGGATCGTAGGGGAGAACCTGACTCAACCATTGGGAGATCTTCTCAAAATTAGGTCCCTTCTCTCCTTCTTTTTTAAGGAGCATTTTGACCCCTGTAAAAATTAAGAAGCCGCCGAAGACATAGAGTAGCCAATGAAAACGGTTTAACAAGCTCATACCACCAATGATCATTGCTGCACGCATAATAAGGGCACCGACTACTCCCCAAAAGAGAACGCGATGACGATCTCGCATGTGCACATTAAACGCCGTAAAGATCAGGGCAAAAACAAAGATATTATCGATGCTGAGGCTTTTTTCAAGAAGATAGGCGGTTAGAAACTCGAGTCCATAATCTCCTCCATAATTTTTCCAGACAAAGAGATTAAAAAGTAGTGACAACGCAACCCAAAGCACGCTCCATCCGAGCGCCTCTTTGAAGGTCGGAACATGAGCGGTCCGATTAAAGATCCCTAAATCAAGGGCCAGCATTCCAAATAAAAACAGATGGAAAACAATCCAGACCGTGGGACTGGCGTACTGGGTTAGAGAAAAAAGAATGTCCATGTAGCGAAAACTCCTTTGGTACAAATAAACAAGAAATGCAATGATAGTGAGAGGCCTATGTCTTTACCGCGCTTTTTCCTTCCCGTTACGCCTCCCGACCTTCGCGAAGGTGTTTTGGTCGCGTTGACCCTAGAAGCTGCACGGCACGCCCAAGTTTTACGCCTCCGACCCGGAGATGCACTTGAATTGGCTTGGCATCAAGGTCAAGTTTGGGCGGGGGATGTAGTAAGCGTTCGAGGATTTGATTGGGTTATCCGTTTGGTACGCCCACTCGATGAAAATCGGGAGTGGTCAGTTCGCATCGAGGCGTGTATTCCCATTTTAGCACAACTGAGCGCACTCGATGATGTTCTTCCAGGCTTAGTGGAACTTGGTGTACAAACCATTCAGCCTATCATTTTTGAACGAAGCGAATACGATGAGCACAAAACAAAAGGGCGAATGGATCGATGGCAACGTATTTGCGAACGGAGTGCTGAACAAAGTCACCGAAGTCGCTTGCCTGAACTCAAGTTCCCTGAGCCTATGGACTATCTCTTAGATCATCCCATCTCACAGCGATGGGTTGCCTATGAAGGAAAATCTACACGGCCTCATGATCCTATCCAACTCCAAGATTTTGTTTTTACGAGTGGTCCCGAAGGAGGTTTTACATCGGGAGAAATCTCGAAACTTTTAGAGGCTCAGTGGCAACCGATTTCACTAGGTGGATCTATTCTTCGGGCCGTTACGGCTCCTTGCGCTCTCATGGGAGCCGCAGCACTTCATTTCTCTAGCCTTAATCGATAACGAAAAGATTGATGGCTGGGAACGGTGGGGCAAATAGAGGGGGGTTGCTCAAAAAGTAAGCGGCGATTGACTGAAATACGATCATAAAGGTGATCTCTAAGGGTCTTGGGGACCCACTGGCCTAATTTTGCAAGCCAAGACCAAGGAGGGCCCAGAACCGATAAGACCCGAAGAGCTGCATCAGATTTAAGTAATACTTCGTCATATTCTGTGATGAGAACAATCGATCGTGGCTCAAGACCTAGATTCAATTCTTCAAGTCGATGTCGGCCGTATTCGGAGCTCGAAGGACTAAAAGAAAATAGTAATCCGCTAGGATCATGGTCCATAGCAAAGGTGACGGATCTATGACACAAACCGCACATTCCGTCATAAATTAAAAGCATGGTCACAAAAAAACTCCCCCAAGAACGATGCCTAAGATCCGGGATGTGGGGAATGCTGAGGCACAATATTAGTATGACGGATTCCCCTTTTCAACTTCCAAGTGAGTTCATTGATCAATGGGAGCCCCTGCAACGTGCCATGCTTGATTGGCAGAAAGCAGATGTACTAGCGGTCGACTTAGAGAACTCGCTGACGGGAATGCATCATTGCAATCTCGCTTTACTCCAGGTGGCTACGCATAACCAAGTCTGGCTTATTGACAGTCTCACCTTGGTAGACCATATTCCATCTGCTCTTGAGTCAATTCGCCATATTCCATGGATCTGCCATGACTTCTCCAATGATGGCATTGTCTTAAAGCGTTTGTATGATTTTGTACCCGACTCTGTTTTTGATACGATGCTTTTGGCAAAGGCGCTGGGATACCCTCAGCCTGGGCTCAAGGCGGTTGCCAAAATCAAACTAGGCATCGAAGTGGATAAAGAAGAACAGGATAGCAATTGGGTGCTCCGACCCTTGCGTGAGAGTCAGCTTAAATATGCAGCTCAAGATGCTGCTCTTTTACTTCCTCTACTGCGACGGTTAGCTGACGAAGTGGAAGAGCGAAAAGACGAATTGGACATCCAATCGCGTGTCGCCCAACTTCCCCAAGAGATGGAATCTCTGTTCAGAAGGATTCGCGCTTATCGATCTCCCGCCACGGAGCCTATAGTCGAGAAAGCTGCTTATTTAGGCGAAGAAGCGGAAGCAATTGCCCGTCAATTTTGTGAACTAAGAGTTCGTTGGGGTAACAGCGGAGACGTAGGGGCCATCATGGAAATGGGTAATCGATGGATTCTTCAGTGTGCTGAACAGATCCCTAGTCGACGTGAACTTTTTGATAAGACTATACGTAACCCAAGATTTCTTAAAGCTCACGGAGATGAACTATGGGCGATCCTCGAACCCTATGTCGAGAAAAAACGATCACGAATGGATGATGATCTCTTATGGACAAACTCTTAGGCACCCATCATCACGCGTTTATGTTTTGAGATAAGGCGCAAGAAACTTACCTGTGATAGAGCTTTTATTTTGGGCTACCTCATTCGGGGTACCCTCAGCCACTACAATACCGCCGCCATCGCCCCCCTCCGGTCCCATATCGATGATCCAATCGGCTGTTTTGATGACATCTAAGTTATGCTCAATGACCACCACGGTATTGCCATTATTCACGAGCTGATTCATCACCTGAAGGAGCTTCTGAATATCTTTGAGATGAAGTCCCGTCGTGGGTTCATCGAGTACATAGAGCGTTCGCCCCGTGGAGCGTTTAGAGAGTTCTTTTGCTAATTTGATACGTTGTGCTTCACCTCCGCTGAGGGTCGTGGCTGACTGCCCAAGCCGGATATAGCCCAATCCAACTTCCATCAGAGTCGTGAGTTTATTTTGTAAAGCGGGAATATGTTGGAGATGTATGAGGGCCTCTTCAACCGTCATATCCAAAAGATCAGATATATTTTTCCCTTTGAAGTGAATCTCTAGCGTCTCGCGGTTATATCTTTTTCCCTTACATTGTTCGCAGGTGACATACACATCGGGTAAAAAATGCATTTCAATTCTGAGGACTCCATCCCCTTCGCACTTTTCACATCGTCCTCCTTTAACATTGAAACTAAATCGTCCAGCCGTGTAGCCTCGGGATTTACTCTCAGGAATTTGAGCAAAAAGATCTCGGAGAGGCGTGAAGAGACCCGTATAAGTTGCGGGGTTAGATCGGGGTGTACGACCAATAGGCGCTTGATCGATGTTAATAATTTTATCGATAGCCTCTAATCCTTGGATTTTTTTATGTTGGCCAACGACGTAGGTACCTTGGTGCAGTCGATTGGCAATTGCTTTGTGAAGTATCTCGTTTACGAGGGTTGATTTCCCCGATCCACTCACGCCGGTGACGCAAGTCAAGACACCCAAAGGAAACGATACATCAATATTTTTTAGATTATTTTCAGCGGCACCCACAATCGTAATATGGCCTCGATTTCGAGGCCTTATTTTTTTAGCTACTTCAATACGCTCTCGGCCTGAGAGGAAGTGGCCGGTAATCGATCGTGGAGAGCGAGCTATTTGTTTCGGGGTTCCCTGCGCAACAATAGTTCCTCCGTGCTCGCCTGCTCCGAGACCCATATCAATCACATGATCAGCCGCCAAAATAGTTTCAAGATCATGTTCGACCACTAAAACAGAATTCCCTAGATCGCGAATTTCTTTCAGGGTATTGAGTAACTTGTGATTATCGCGTTGGTGAAGACCAATGGAGGGCTCATCAAGCACATAAAGGACTCCCATGAGTTTTGAACCAATTTGAGAAGCCAGTCGAATCCGTTGGCCCTCCCCTCCAGACAAAGTGGCGGCACTTCGGTTTAGGGTTAAATAATTAAGCCCTACGTCATCGAGAAATCCCAGTCGTTCACGAATTTCTTTTAGTAGTTTTTCCGCTATGATTTTATCTTTGCCGGTCAAATTTAGCTTTTCAAACCATATGCGAGCCTCACGAACACTGAGAGCTGTAATATTGGAAATGTGTTTACCGCCTACGTATACCGAGAGACTTTCGGGCTTCAGTCGTTGACCTTGGCAGACTTCGCAGGTAATTGTTCGCATAAAACTTTCGAGTTCTTCCTTGAAATCTTCATTTTGGGTCTCGGCATATTTTTGATCTAACCGATCAATGATGCCATCGAAGTTATAGCGAATGGTGGCGCTTCCCCCGTGCAAAAGCATCGATCGCGCTTCTTTAGGTAAAGCTTTCCAGGGGGTGTCTAAGGAAAAAGAGAGCTTCTTACTGAGTTGTTTAAGAAAACTATAGCGCCAGCTATCGTCATTGAGCGTTTTCCATCCGGGAGCCTGAATGGCGCCTTGGTGAATACTCAATTCAGGATTAGGGATAATGAGTTCTTCAGCGAACTGTTGTTTGAACCCGAGCCCATCGCACTCGGGACAGGCTCCAAAAGGAGAGTTGAAGGAAAAAGATCGAGGTTCTAAATCCGGCAGACCGAGTCCAAATCGATCACAATGGTCATTGTTACAGACCAACTTTCTAGACAAGAGTTGCTCTTCGCCGTCAATATCTAAAAGGGCGTTGCCTTCAGCTAAATTACATGCGATCTCAAGGCTGTCTGCGAGTCGCGAACTTAAATCATCCGAAACCTTTAGACGATCAATTACAACTTCAATCGTATGTTTCTTTTGCTTGTTCAATTCGGGGATTGCTTCCGAAAGATCAATCATGACTCCATTGACTCGAGCTCGAATAAATCCTCGAGCAACAAAATCTTGGAGCATCTTTTTATATTCCCCTTTTCGACTTCGAATGACGGGGGCTAGAATTTGTAATTTGGTGCCCTTGGGCTTTTTCAATATCTGATCGGCCATCTCCTGAATGGTTTGATGAGTAATGGGCTTTCGACATTCCAAACATATCGGCTTACCCGTCCTCGCGAAGAGTAAACGAAGGTAATCATAAATTTCTGTAACGGTCGCCACGGTCGAACGAGGATTGCGTCCCGTCGTCTTTTGCTCTATGGAGATTGCGGGTGAGAGTCCTTCGATTGAATCGACGTCGGGCTTTTCCATTTGATCGAGAAATTGTCGGGCATAGGCTGACAGACTCTCCACATAACGCCTTTGACCTTCCGCATACAACGTATCAAAGGCGAGGCTACTTTTCCCTGACCCCGAAAGACCGGTAATGACGACTAATTGATTTCGAGGAATAGCGACATCAATATTTTTGAGATTGTGCTCCCGTGCGCCTTTAATATGTATGCTATCCATGGCTGCGCTCCGAACCTTTCATTATCCCATGCGCATTAAATTATTTAATTGCTAGCTTCATCCGCGTATCTTCATGGACTAAATATTTATTAATTCAATAGGGGGGGCTGATTCGCCTAAAAACCTAGAGGCTAGTTCGTGAAGTTTCGTGCTTTCATCTGTAACCAGAAGTCTTAAGGTGGGATGAGAAGTGGGGGCCTGGGACCTTGTTGTATTACTGAGAAGCTTTCGAACTTCTTTGGCAAGGGGTGTACCGCTATCGATCCATTTAAGGTCCGGTCTGATGCGTTCTAGTATCGGGAGAAAGACGGGGAAATGTGTGCAGCCTAATATGACGGTATTCACAGAGGCGGGTAGATCTGCTAAGTAGTAACGACAAATATCTTCTGTGATGGAATTATCCCACCATCCTTCTTCGGCTAAAGATACAAGTAGGGGGGCTGCCATACTATGAACGGAGACAGCGGTATTCATCGCTTTGAGCGTCTGAGGATAAATGTCGCTCGTGACGGTGGCACGAGTAGCGAGAACGGCGATCGAATGACTATGGGTTAAGGCCAATCTCGCACTTGCTTCAATAACTCCTAAAACCGGGATACTCCATCGGCGTTTTAAGATTTCTAGACCATAGGCAGAGGCTGTATTACAAGCAATGATTAAAAGTTTAGGTTTATACGATGCTAATTTTTCCGCCGCTTGGATTGCGTAGCGCTGGATGGTGCTTGCACTTTTCGTTCCGTAGGGAACTCGGGCCGTGTCCCCTAGGTACACGATAGTTTCCTCGGGCATTTGTTGACGAAGTGCTTGTACAACAGTGAGCCCACCAATACCGCTATCGAAGACTGCAATGGGAGAAGACATTGTCATTAGTGTAGCCGTGCGTGGAGAGCAACCCAACTTCCTTCGGTTAGAATTGATTGAAGTTGCAGTCCGTGAAGCGTAAGGTCAATAGCAGCTTCGTCAGTTCGCGACGAAGGAATGCCGGAGACAATAAGGTGGCCGCCGGGATTGAGATGGCGAACCAAATCGGGCAATAGTTCATTAATGGTTTCGAGCAGAATATTGGCGACAATGCAGTCATACCCTTCCCCTATTCTAGGATCATCTAGGCTACCAATAAAATATCGGAAGTCCGGTTTTGGATTCAAATGTTGATTATCTTCTAGAAGCTCACGGATGCAATTCTCGCAATTAGGATCATGATCCATGGCAACGACCTTCGGAACGCCTAATAATGAAGATATTAGCGCTAGGAGTCCGGTCCCACATCCTACATCTAAGACCGAGTCGATCTTGAATTCTTGTGTAATCTTTTCCAAAAAATGAGCGCAGAGTCTGGTGGTTTCGTGTCCTCCGGTACCAAAAGCAAGTCCGGGGTTCAGTCGAATGTTCCATCGTTGATCCTCGGTCTCACCGTCCTTCCATGTAGGAAGAACTCTAAAGTGCTGGCCAATGAGAATGGGCTGAAAACTGTCGCGATTATGCTTTAACCAATCCTCTTCTCTAATCGTTTCGATAGACAAAATCTCCACTTGGATCTTCTTTTTTAAAACTTCGAGATTGGGTGGATATGAGAAATAGGCCTTCATCAAAGAACTTTCAGCTTCGAAAACAAGAGATTGGGCACCCAGATTGAATAACGTCTCCTCGCATTCGGAAGCGATTGATATCATCTCGATCGTTAATATGTAGATCATGTTCTATTGTAAACGTTGATCTTGGCGCAATTAATAAGCAGTCGATTTACCAATAGAGTCCGGTTCTGAGCCTGGAATTTATATTTAATTATTGAGCTAAGAGCATCTGCAATTGTAACAATTGGTTACGTTCATGAGGCGACTTAAGAATCGCGGTAATCTTGCAGAGGGGTATCTGTTGAAAATATGGGATTAACCTTCTCTAAAATGACCCCTTTGGGGCTGGACATGCCTGCTTTCTCCCTGCCCTCAGCCCAGGGCCAGTATTGGTCAAATGCTGATCTCCAAGGCACCCCTACGGTTTTAGCAATCTTGTGCAATCATTGCCCATACGTTCACGCCGTGGAAGACCGCATCGATCAACTCACTCGGGATTACCGCGGCCGCATTCAGGTGATTGGAATTAATGCTAACGATCCTGATGCCTACCCCGAGGATAGTTTTGAGGCTATGGTCCAGCGCTCACAACATAAGGATTATGCTTTTCCTTACCTCTGGGATCAATCACAAGATTTGGCTCGCAGTTTAGGTGCAGAATGTACTCCAGACTTTTTTCTTTTTAACACCCATCACCGTTTGGTATACCGAGGAAGACTGGATGATTCATGGAAAGATCCGCAGCTCGTAACAAGTCAGGATTTGAGAAAAGCCATTGAGGGTATCCTAAATCATCAGCCAATTTCAACAGACCAAAAACCATCGCTTGGTTGTTCTATTAAGTGGAGGAACTTGTGAAACAAAGAAGATTTCGATGCGTCCTGGTGTCTATGATCGTGGTACTTCCGCTCTCTGCTCAGTGGGACATCCGTCTAGAGATTCCCTCTCCCAAAAGCAGTAATTTACCTAACACCTTATTGACGGGCACAACCGCTCTTCAGGGGGGAGAGTTTGATACGGGTAAAGGATATATCGTTACAGGAAGCAAGGCAATTTTTGATGCAGGGCTTTTTAGTCTTGATGGAAGTTTGGAATATAGTGATTTCAAAAACGAGGGAACGATTGCTCAGCTTCCCATAACCGGTCTTCCCGTTTCACAGACTCAAATAAATTTAACGAGTGCCGTAAAACAACAAGGGGTGGGCGTAGGGCTGAATGCGATTATTTGGGCCCCTTTTATTGGGGTTGGTGGCGAGTTTGGCCTCATTCAGCGTTTTCAATCGTATGAAGTTATTTTAGATAAGGTCTCGAACTCTAAAACTATTGGACGGACATGGATGCGGGTGGGTGCGCGTTATAGAATTCCATTTGTGCCTGTGGATGCTTATATCACTGCTAGTTGGCAGCAGCCCCTGAATGCGAATAAACCGGTTGTAGTAAACTCAACGCAATCTTTGGTAGATCTCTTAAATACTCAGGGGACCGGACAAGAATTTAATCGCTTGTGGACTTTTGGGGTAGGTATTCGTTACTAGGGCTTAGATTTCTTTATCGAGATAGTAAGATTGATCATTTCTTCGCCGCGCTTAACGATCAAGCGGTAGTTGTTTCGATTTCTATTTTGTTCTAAATAACCTAAAAGCTGCCCCGCACTCAAGACGGGCCGTCCTTCGAAGTCGACAATCAAGTCTCCAACCATCGAAGGATTGCCGGCCAGATCTCTTCGAGTTCCCTTGAGGCCTCCGAGCTGAGCTGGACTGTTATCCAAGACTGATTCGACTAAGGCTCCTTGGCCTTGGAGGCCTAAGGACTTTTGGGTTAAATCCGTGGCGGAGATAAAACCTAATTGGGGAAGCCTGAGTCGCCCTTGAGCAATGAGTTCCGGAATAACGCTGATCATTGTTTCGGTAGAAATCGCAAAAGCGATTCGGGCATTGCTTAGGCCATCGGCTTTCGTAACTACTTCGGTCGTCATGCCAATCACACGCCCTTGACTATCCAAAAGAGGGCCCCCACTATTTCCAGGATTGATGGTTGCATCAACCTGAATTGCATCGCGGATTGTTACTCCGCCAATTTGGGGAGAGATGACATTGATCACCTCTCGCTTAAGTGCCGAAACGACGCCAACCGATAACGTATGATCTAAGCCGTACGGATTACCCACCACCATGGCTTTTTGACCAATTTTTAAATTACTACTAGAGGCTAAACGAACGGGCTTTAGTTCATTAAGGGGGGCAAAAACCTGAAGAACAGCGAGGTCGTAAGCGAACGAATGACCGATCACGCGAGCCTTGTATTTCTTTTGATTGGCCAGGGTGACTTCGACCTCTTCAGCGAGTCCCTGAGTTTCGATGAATCCCTCGGAGGACCGCACACTTTGATTGACTAGAACGGCGTGAGCATTGGTGACGATATGGCCAAAATGATCCCAGACCATCCCTGTGGCCGAAGTGGACGTGCGGGGTCCTAGGGACGTTGATTCATCTTTCGATGATGTCTCCACCGGAGCAATATAGACAACAGAAGTTCGAATGTCGTTAAATATTCTGATTTGCTGTATTTCATCGACCGTTAGACTTTGGGTAACTTCAACAGTTGGGGGTTTGGCTTCGCGACGAAACTGATTGATCCACTTATCCTCGATAGCTTTTGTATCTTGGCCCCAAACGATCGGGGCTACGAAAAGTAAACAACCAATCTTCATCCATGGGCCAAGCATTGAATTCCTATCGAAGTTTTTGAGTGAGGGGTACTAACTTTTATCAGACCCCATTCTATAAGATTAGAGGGGGGAACAGTTTAAGGAAAGAAAGGGGTGCATTAAGGGGTAAAATAAATAAAACCCTAGAGAATATAAGGTTTTCATGAATCTTACAAAACCAGCTTTGTCTCGCCCCAAGTGGGATGAGTCTATCTATAGCCCCCAACACAAAATACGCTTGGTGACGGCTGCTAGTTTATTCGATGGGCATGATGCCAGCATCAATATTATGCGGAGAATGCTTCAAGCCACGGGCTGTGAGGTGATTCATCTCGGGCACAACCGATCGGTGCATGATGTCGTGATAACGGCACTTCAAGAAGACGTTCAAGGTATCGCTATTTCTAGTTACCAAGGCGGTCACCTAGAATATTTTAAGTACATGTTGGACCTCTTAAAAGAGAAGGGTGCACCCCACATTAAGGTCTTTGGGGGTGGTGGGGGTGTGATTGTCCCTGAAGAAATAGAAGAGCTTCATCATTACGGCATTACACGAATATTTAGTCCCGATGATGGTCGCGAAATGGGTCTGCAGGGGATGATCAATGAAATAGTACGACAGTGCGATTTTGATGTTCAGACCTTCGCACACCCAGATCTCCTAGCTCGAACGATTACCCAAGTGGAAGCGGGCCAAGCTCCCACTCCCGGGACAAAAAAGACCACGCCTATCCTCGGAATAACTGGGACGGGGGGCGCGGGTAAAAGTTCACTGACGGATGAGCTATTGAGGCGATTTTTGTTCGACTTTCGCCAAAAACGTGTCGCGGTTTTGAGCGTAGACCCCACGAAAAGAAAAACAGGGGGAGCCCTGCTCGGCGATCGTATTCGTATGAATTCTCTTTATCACCCCGAATTAAGAGATCGCGTATATATGAGAAGTTTAGCGACGCGGGAAGCTGCGCATCGTGCTACCAGTTTGGCCCTTACCAATGCTCTTGCTCATCTGCAAGATCGGTCTTTTGATCTCATTATTGTCGAGACTGCGGGTATTGGCCAAAGCGATAGTGAGATTACGGATCTGGTGGACGTGAGTTTATATGTCATGACGCCTGAATTTGGTGCAGCCTCACAGTTAGAGAAAATTGATATGCTCGATTTTGCCGACGTAGTCGTGATTAATAAATCCGACAAACGAGGCTCATTAGATGCCCTACGTGATGTCAAAAAACAAGTCCAGCGAGGGCGTAAGGCTTTTTCGGAATCCCTTGAATCTATGCCGGTTTTTTCGACTACGGCTTCCCTTTTTAATGACCCGGGAACGGACCATTTATACGCCCATCTCATTGAAGTCTTGAAAAATAAAACTCAACAAGACTGGTTGTCTACTTTCCAACCCAGAGCCAAAGAGGGTGCACAGTTTCAAATGATTCCTTCGGATCGAAATCGTTATTTGGGAGAAATTGCCGAATGCGTTCAGAGCTATAAAGCATGGGCACGGGCACAAGCAAATGAAGCAGACATTGCCTATGGACTATGGATCAGTCTTCACGAGTGTGGTGACACTGCATTACCTCCTGGACAACTTTATCCTGTGGATCACTTATTAAGAGGTGGAGATTCTACGATTCTTTTATTACGACAACGGTATCAAAGTCGACTTCAAGCTCTTGATCCACACTGTCTGCAACTTATCCAATCTTGGACAAAAGTACAGCAGCAATACGAGGCGGCCGAGAGTGTTTATGTCGTTCGCGGAAAAGAAATTAGGCGGCCGAACTTTACGAACTCACTGAGTGGAACCCCTATTCCAAAGGTCAGTTTACCTACCTATAAAAGTTGGGGAGACCAACTCCAATGGCAATTGCTTGAAAACATGCCGGGGGTATTCCCCTACACCGCGGGCGTGTTTGAATTTAAACGCGAAGGAGAAGATCCTACGCGCATGTTCGCAGGAGAAGGGAGCCCTGAGCGAACCAATCGTCGTTTCCATTATGTGAGTCAAGATCAACCCGCGGTTCGCCTTTCCACGGCCTTCGACAGCGTCACTCTGTATGGAGAGGATCCCGGACGTCGCCCCGATGTTTACGGGAAAGTAGGTAACGCCGGGGTTAGTATTGCTACGATTGACGACGCTAAAAAACTTTACTCAGGCTTTAATCTTCTTTCTTCACAAACCTCGGTTTCGATGACCATCAATGGGCCGGCCCCCACGGTCCTAGCTTTCTTTTTGAATGCGGCGATTGACCAGCGAGCAGAGCAATGGCTGAAGGACCAAGGTCAACTAGCCGAGGCCCAAAATAAAATTCAAGCCATGTATCAAGCCAAAGGGATCCCACTCCCCAGCTATCACGGTAATTTACCCCAAGGGCATAATGGGTTAGGCCTCGCCCTTCTTGGCGCAAGTGCGGATGAACTATTACCCCCGGACGTTTATCAAAAACTCAAGGCGGAGGCGCTCGCCACGGTTCGCGGTACCGTTCAGGCAGATATTTTAAAAGAAGATCAAGCACAGAATACCTGTATCTTTTCTACCGAATTTAGTTTGAAAGTTATGGGAGATGTGCAAAGCAGCTTTGTCCATCATCATGTAAAAAACTTCTACAGTGTTTCCATTTCGGGCTATCACATTGCCGAAGCAGGGGCCAATCCCATAACCCAAGTAGCTTTCACTCTGGCCAATGGGTTCACTTATGTTGAATATTATTTGAGTCGGGGCATGGCCATCGACGACTTCGCTCAGAATCTAAGTTTCTTTTTTAGCAACGGGATGGATCCTGAATATTCCGTCATCGGCCGCGTGGCCAGACGGATCTGGGCGGTCGCCCTGAAGCGTCGCTATCATGCCAATGAGCGAAGTCAAAAGTTGAAATACCATATTCAGACTTCCGGTCGATCACTTCATGCTCAAGAAATTGATTTTAACGATATCCGAACCACGCTTCAGGCTCTGTATGCCATTTACGATAATTGCAATAGTCTTCATACAAATGCTTATGATGAAGCCATTACCACGCCGACCGAAGAAAGCGTCCGTCGCGCTTTAGCGATCCAGCACATTATTAACCGCGAATTAGGACTTGCCAAAAACGAGAACTCTCTTCAGGGTTCTTTTATTATTGAGACACTCACGGAATTAGTCGAAGAGGCGATCCTAAGTGAATTTCAAAGACTTAACGATCGCGGGGGAGTTCTCGGCGCCATGGAAACCATGTATCAACGAGGCAAAATTCAAGAAGAGTCGATGCTTTATGAGCACTTAAAGCATAGTGGCGAACTGCCGATTATCGGCGTAAATACGTTCCTGAACCCTCAACCCCCCGAGTTGAGTTCGATTGAACTGATCCGAAGCACTGAAGAAGAGAAAGAAAGGCAGATCGCTAATCTTGAGGCTTTTCATCGACGCAATCAGGACCGTGCTCCTCAAGCCTTAGCTCAACTTAAAGAGAGGGCCCGCCGACACGATAATATCTTTGAGGGTCTGTTGGAGGCGGTCAAGGTATGTAGTTTGGGCCAGATTAGCCAAGCCCTTTACGAAGTAGGCGGCCAGTATCGAAGAAACATGTAGAACGTAATGGGAAGAAGCAAGCAGGGAGACCGGTAAGATCGCCTGGATCACTTCTTTCTTTTTTTAACTTTTTTTCTTGGCTTGATGAGTCGCTGTAGATCCTTCGTTTTGATCCATTTGTATTTTAGGGCTGATCGAACCCATTCCATGGCTACCCCGTCATACAGTAGAGCTAAATGCTTCAGCGATAGTATCCGATTTACTTCTTCGTATTTCACCGCAACTTGATAGATATCACGACGGCCACGACGCTCTCTGATCACGGCCTTCTTCGCCAATAAAATCTGCAAGAACTTTAAGGCAGTGGTATAGCCCATGGGGTGTTCTTCTGAACAAAGGGTTTGAATCTCACTCACCGTACTCGGACCTCGTTTCCACAAGGCGCGTAAAATTTTATACTCACCCTCGGTTGGGAGAAATAGGGGGGGATTTTTAGTGTTCCACATTAGGCTATTCTCTAATGCCTTGCTCCCGGTGAGGCTTTTTTATCTGTTTAGTCTTCATTTTCCGAGATCTACGCATGACCCATCCGATGGATTCCTTTTTTGATGAGCAAAACGGGGCCCTCTTCAAGTTTTTCCCAGGGGCTGAGGTACGCCCAGGCCAGAGACGGATGGCAGAGATTCTTTATGATGCGATTGAAGAGGGATCCCAACGACGAATCCAGTGGCTTGAGAATGGAGCCGGCTCAGTATCGCCTGCGGTCGTTCAAGTTCTTGAAGCAGGAACCGGGGTGGGTAAAAGCCTAGCTTATTTATTGAGTGCTTTGGCCGGCAAGAAAAGACCCATCGTGGTTTCTACGCGGACAAAAAATCTTCAGCAGCAATTGATGGATGAAGACCTGCCTCGTGCGGCCAATATTCTCGAAAGGCCCATCAAAGGAGTGGTGGTCAAGGGACGGGGTAACTACGTTTGCAAAAAAGCATGGGAGGAGCTTCAACAAAGTCCGCCTGATACTTTCACGATTCCCGACCAGAAATTATGGCTTAAGATGGGTCGCTGGATGACTCAAACCTCTCAGGGGGATGGTGACGAATTAGGAAAAAGTGATGATTCACCCTTATGGGAACTCATGAATGCTCGCTCCGAGCGATGTACCGGCCGAAAATGCGCTCAATATGAATCGTGTTTTCTTACTCAACTCAAACAACAAGCAAGCCAGGCGGATGTCATTATTGTTAACCACGCTCTGCTGTTAGCTGACCGTCAATTGAGAGAATCCGATTTCGGTCAAGTGATCCCCGATGCGCCCATTTTAATTTTGGATGAAGCCCATGAATTGACTGATCAGATCACCGACTCCTGTGCGTGGTCATGGAGTACGCGCAGTATGAATCTGTTGATCAGCGACCTCGAAGAAGCCGCTAAGCACCTCAAAGATCCTAGTCAAATCCCTCTTTATCTTCCTGCGCTTCGTAAGGCTTGGGCGGATCTTCAAGAATCCGTACCCAGTATGCCAAAGGTCTACGCACTCGGTGACGAAGCCATGGATGTGAATTCTTTAACCCTCCATCTTCAGGCATGGCAAACCTGCATGGACGCCATGAGGCATGAATGCCAACGTCTTTCCATGCAAAAAGAAAAAGAACTGGGATGGGAAAAATTGATGGACCGTATCCAGTATGCTTCGCAGTGTCTGGATCAGTGTTTGATGAGCCCAGAAGGATGGGTCTCTACCCTTCATCGTGAGTCCAAGACATTTGTTCGGTTTCAATCTAATCCTGTCAATGTTGGAGATTTTTTTGATCGATTGTTACGACAAGGTTTTGAAACGGTAGTTTTGACCTCTGCGACCCTCAGAGGCGATTCGAGTTTTGATCACCTCCAAATCACTTTAGGATTATCGCGTCGGGAATGTGAAGCATCGGAGAGCGTTGAAAGTCCTTTTGATTTTCAGAATCAGGGACTTATTTTTGTTCCCCCGGGGATCCCCGAGCGTCGCGCTAGCGCGACTCAAGTAGGGGAAGAGATTTGGCTAACCCATTGTCAAAACTCGATCGAACGGCTCTGTCGTGCGAGTCGTGGTAGAGCCATGATTCTTTTCACAAGTCGAAAAATGCTCGAGTACTTCTCCCCTCGGTTACAAGTTGCGCTTCCTGCGCTGACATTTTTTATTCAGGGGCAGCATCAGAACCGCCAAGGGCTCTTGGAAGAATTTCGTACGACTCCTCAAGCCGTACTTTTGGGATTGGCATCTTTTTGGCAGGGCGTGGATCTTCCGGGTGACTCCTTGGTCTTGGTCGTGGTCATGGCCCTTCCTTTTGCTCCCCCTGACGACCCAATTCTGCAAGCTCGTATGGCCCGATTAAACGAGGAGGATACCCTCGCGGGATTCACCCAGCTCCAAGTTCCTCTCATGGCGTTAAAACTAAAGCAAGGTATGGGGCGACTCATTCGAACTCAGAAAGATCGTGGCGTCGTAGCCATTATGGACCCGCGTATTCTCATGCCCCATGAAGATCCGAAAGGAAAGTCCTATGCCCGAATCGTTCGTGCATCACTTCCTCCTTTCCCTGTAGTTCGAGAATGGGAGACGGTCGAGACTTTCTTGTCCTCTCTTTAAATCGAAGGACGCACGTAAACTGATTCTATGCATAAAGCCCTGGTGCCATTCCTGTTTGCGTTCGCGTTCTGTTTCGGATCTTCGGTAACACAGAGTCGTTCGTCCTCACCGGTTTATCTCTACCAATATCGAAGTGTTGAGGGACAATGGTTAGAAAATAATCTTCCTCCCCACGT
This sequence comes from Holophagaceae bacterium, assembly GCA_023257195.1. Classification (GTDB taxonomy): domain Bacteria; phylum Acidobacteriota; class Holophagae; order Holophagales; family Holophagaceae; genus Acidiparvus; species Acidiparvus fluvialis. Next base: position 15,853 of record JALRCU010000033.1, on the reverse strand, counting down.
CATGTCCAAGCGAGGCTATCGATTAATTCGAGTCCGCGTAGGTATCTTTCGAGGCGTTGCCCCAGCGCGACTTCAGCGCATTATTCAAAGTTCGGAAGTTCGGGGTCTTATCAAATACTGGGCCGCTCATTATCAGGTGGACCCAAAGTTAATTCAATCCGTTATCGAGGTGGAAAGTGGATTTACTGTCCATGCCCGATCTCACAAAGGAGCGGGAGGATTAATGCAACTTATGCCCAAGACTGCTGAACGTTTCGATGTGATTGATGTCTTTGATCCTTCAGAAAATATCCGAGGAGGTACCGCTTATCTTCGTTGGCTTTTAGATCATTTTGATCAAGATCTGACCAAAGCTATTGCTGCTTACAATGCCGGCGAGGGGGCGGTAGAGAAATATCGAGGGATTCCTCCTTTTCAGGAGACTCGTCGATACGTCCCTGAGGTGCTTAGGCGGTATCAGGAAACAGATTTTGATGTTGTTGAACCTACGCGAGGCGTCATTGCACAACTCAAACAAGAAGGCGCTGGGCTCTTTAGGCCCAAACTAAAAAGCAGCGAAGCCCTAAATGACTCTGTGCCTCGCTCCATTATCTATCAATGGGAAGATGAGAAAGGGCGATTGCGTCTCAGCGATAGTGCACCAACGGGGCTCGTCAAAAACCTAATTCAGTACGGTGAGAAATGAAGCCCGCCAACAACCGCTACGACCATATGCTCCCCGCCGAACAAGCGCTCTCGATTTTATTTAAGAAGCTTCATCCACTGCTAGAAGATACGGATGAGGCCTTACGACACAAGCCTTCAATGAAAATACTGACCGCTCTCCACTTGAAATTAATGAAGGCACGGATCAAAGCGTCCGAAGCGATCCAGCATGCCGCAGAGCAAACTGATGACGAGGAATTATGCGCTCATTTAGAAACCCTGTCGGTAAATCTTTTACCCGTAGGAGAAAATTTTAGGCAATCTTTAACGCTGACTCAACTCTGCTTAGAAGAGGTACCCAAAGATCTTGTGGCCTTCATTCCGGCAGGGATTTCATCCCAATCGCCATGGGGAAAACGCATGATCCATTTTCTAGAAAAACTCAAAGACGATTCATTCCACGCAGAGGCCCGATGGAGCAAGGTGGATGATGATATTGGCGAAACCGAGGAAGACTGATGCGGAAGGTATTAAGAGGATTACACTTCGGCTACAAGATCAATTTCTACGCGAGCTCCCTTGGGGAGGGCTGCAGCAGCATAGGTCGTTCGGGCTGGTCGTGCACCCTGGAGATGCTGTTCGTAAAGATGGTTAAAAGTAGCGTAGTCCTTCATATCAATTAATAAAACATTAACTTTAATCACACGATCCCAAGAAGACCCAACTTCTTTAAGGAGGGCATCGAGGTTTTTTAGAACTTGTTGAGTTTGTTCAGTGATATCACCACTCAAGAAATCTCCGGTCGCTGGGACGAGAGCAATTTGCCCCGACGTAAAGAGCAGCGAGCCGGTCACAATCGCTTGGGAGTAAGGACCAATCGCTGCTGGAGCGTTGGGGGTCGTGATGTTTTTCATAGAGGACTCCTTAAGTTATGTTTTTCGCCAACGTCGACGCTTCCCACGCCAGGGTCTTTGATTGCCGGCACGAATAATAGAGGTGGGACTATCAAAGGGTGAGGCTTCTTTCACGATCTTCTCACTTTCTCCTGACCCATTCGCTTCAAAGTTTTCATCCGAGCGGCCCGAAACAATCCCTTGCTGAATCCATTCAGCCGTTCGATGCATTAGGGCGGCTAGGGAGAGAGACGCTTCGATACGAGCATGCGGTAAGGGGCCTAATTGGGAAAATACACTCGGATCTTTGGGGATACTTCGGGGAATACTGACGGTGGGTAGCGGGGCTGGAAAATCAACAAACCGATCGGCACTCATCGCCTGCCAAGCGGTCGTCAATGGAGCTTGACTCGCTAATTTTTCTTCGAGAGGTAAGTCATTTTTTTTCGGCCGACCCCGGCGCTTCGAAGGCTCAATAGCAGCGGAGTCCACGGCAGCTTGAAGTGCCGTATGAACTTCATTTTTAGTTTTTCCACGAAGATCGAAAAGTAGCCAAGGGTCTCGATCGAGCGCTTCGGCCATCACATAACAGACCGCAGCGACATGCTTACAGGGATTAGCGAGATCGGGACAATCACAGTGGGTCTGTAACTCCTTAGGGACACGAGGATAAAGGCTTGCCCCCGCTTCTCGGAAAGTTTCGTCTAGCCCTTCGGGCATCTCTCCAGCCAGCAACGAGGCCACAAAGCGACTTTCTTTGGCTAATAGCTCAAGCGCTCGCTGCCACTGCTGTTCGCTTAAAGCAGGCAACGCCAACGTTACGGTATAGGTTTTTCGTCCGTGCACCCGTGCTTCAATTTGACCTGGGCGCACTTGGAAATGAGATACGGCGCCTTCCTCCGCATATTTTTTTCCTCGGGGGAGGCGATTTTCAAAGTCATCGCTCAACTCTTCTAGCGCTCGTGTCCATAAGCGACCCCACCAAGTAGAACCAAAACGTTCGAGGGAAATCATGAAGTCTCCTCGAGATTTTCATCGGTTACTGTCGGTGCGGAAGCAATGAGACGCTGGGCTTCCGCCATAGAGAGCGCGGGGCCTTCGGTTTCCATCGTATTGGGATCTGAATCCAAAGCCACGAGGCGTCGTAAGGCATCATCATCTAATTCAGTAAGCCATCCCTCGCCGGTTCCCACCACGCGATCCGCGAGATCTCGCTTGGATTCCAACATAGCATCCACTTTTTCTTCTAGGGTTCCAATGGTAATCAGCTTATGTACCTGAACATTTTTGGTTTGACCGATGCGATAGGCGCGATCGGTCGCTTGATCTTCGACAGCGGGATTCCACCAACGATCAAAATGAAAGACGTGGGTAGCTGCGGTCAGATTGAGTCCGACCCCCCCGGCTTTCAAGGACAACAACATCACTTTGGACCCAAAAGGATCTTCTTGAAACGAACGAACCATTTCATCGCGCTGCTCTCTAGAGGATCCTCCGTGTAAAAAGGGAGGCTGGAATCCTAAGATGGACGTCAAGTGTTCTTGAAGCCGATCGCCCATCTCTCTGAATTGAGTAAAGATGATGGCTTTTTCCCCTCCTTCGATCACTTCCTCCAACATCTCCGTGAGGCGGTCCAACTTGCCGCTTCGTCCTCGGTAGGGACCCCCGGAGCGTAAAAAGTGAGCCGGATGATTACAAATTTGTTTTAAGTGAGTGAGCAGAGCAAGAATTTTTCCTCGTCGTTCAATACCGGTCGATTTTTCGAGATCTTTCTCCATTTGCTCGACGCGGGCTTGATAAAGGAGTGCCTGTTCTTTGCTCAGGCTGGTATAGACTTTCATTTCATTTTTTTCGGGTAAGTCTTGAATAATGTTTCGATCGGTTTTTAGACGACGTAAGATAAACGGTCCAATGCGCTGCCGCAGTTCTTCTGCTGCTTCAGGATCGCGATATTTTTCAATGGGCGTTGAAAAACGATCTTTAAAATTCGTCTCGCTGCTGAGGTAACCCGGCAGAACCGAGGTCATGATCGACCATAGTTCAGTCAACCGATTTTCAATGGGTGTCCCTGTGAGGGCGAGCTTGAATCCCCCGCGGAGATTCCGAACTGCTTTGGCCTGAGCACTGGTGGAATTTTTAATGGCTTGAGCTTCGTCAATGACAATCATGGACCAATGGCGGTCACTAAACATCTCTTCTTCTCGTCGAATTACTCCATACGTTGTAATAACCAAAGTATGGGGTTTAAATTTACTAGGGAGCTCTTCACGATTGTTGCCATGGTGAACAAAAACAGGAATGGATGGCGAAAATTTCTTTACCTCGCGTTCCCAATTTCCCAATAATGAGGTGGGGCATACCAAAAGAGTGGGGGGGCCGTCTTTGGGCGATCGCAATTGGCGATGAAGCAAGAGTGCCAAGACCTGAATGGTCTTACCTAGGCCCATGTCGTCGGCAAGAATGCCTCCTAAACTGAGACGATCGAGGCCGTCTAGCCAGGCCAATCCTCGAAGTTGGTAGGGGCGTAGGGCGCCCTTAAAGTTTTCCGGTTGTTGGATAGGACGATCGGGTAACTGATGTAATTGCTGAAGTGCGTCGCCAAAATCTCCGGCCACTTCCACTTCAATGGTTTCACTCACTCCTGGGATGCGTGCGGTACCCGTAAGAGCAGCGGCGATCGCCTCGCCTTTGGTCATAGATTCAAAACCCGTGCCTCGACTCGCGGTAATAATAGCCATGATCTGCTTCATGGTTTCAGGGTCGATGGCGACCCATTTCCCTTTCCACGCGACCAAAGGATGCTTCAAGCTCGCCATTTGTGAGAAGTCTTCCATGCTCAAGGCATCGTTTCCCAACATTAAACTCCAATCCGCCGAGACACTGCCTTCAATGCCAGCCTGAATGGTAGGAGCCGAGGCCGCGAGAGTGCGAGCTCCCAATCTCACTTTTGCCCGCAGCCGACGAGCGCCTCCAAATTCCGCCATCGCCTCAGGAATATGGATTATGAACCCTGCTTCTTTAAAAGACGAGGCGCCTTGGGTAATAAACTCCCAAGCTTCTGCGGGAAGTAGGGTTAGATTTTCAGGTTTTTGCCCCGCTAACATTTTATGAAGGGGCTTAAAGAAAGGGGTCGCCCGTGCAATACCTCGAAGCAAGAGTTGACGAGCTTGAACCACACGAGGATCGCTCGAGACCTGCCATAGTTCTTCTACCGAAATGTGTGTTCCTTGTTCTGTTTCGAGACCCGCACGTAAAATCCACCCATCTTCACTGAGACGATCGGCTTCTTGAACGGTTTGTTGACCCTTGGGAACGGGCGGGGATTCCAAGTGAAAACTGGGGCGAATCCATTGGGGCCTAGCGCCCTCGCTCCACTGATCTAACTGGTCGCCGAGCGTACGTTCGGTAATACCAATATTGGGGAACTCATTCATCGGATGAGACAAAGCCACCATGAGGCGTTCGTCCCAGGGAAGGCGATCTCGCTTATGTCCTCGTAAACGGTGAAGCATCGCTAGCCGAGGATCTTCTCCAGGGCGAATACCTCCTGCGACGTAACGAATGAGAAAATCAATTCCATCTTCTAAAAAAGCGTGAAGGACTTCCTGGGAACTAGGCGGAAGCGGATCATCGCCTTCAAGTACATAGGTGTCAAAATTACCTAAGAGTGTCCCTTTCGTAAATTCATACTGATCCGAAGTGGGAAAGGCAGAACAGACGGGAGGCATAGCCGCTTCTAAGGCCTGAATGATTTGACGATCGTGAGGCCCCGTCAAAGAAGCGCCCCACTGCGCACGCCAGGGATTCCCCGCGGTATTCAACTTAGGAAGAACGGCCCCTCGGATGACCAAGGATTGCAGCTGTCGCGTGGCCGCTGACCAATATCGAAGTGAGGGACTCATTTCTCCGTTGTATCTAGAGAGGGAGCTGAGCCACACATAGGCTCGTTGCCATCGCAAGGGAAGACCGTGGACCTCCACAAGCGTGCCGTCGGCTAAAAACATCTGCGCTTTAGCCGGAGTGAGGCGATCTCGTCCGATAATATCTCCCGGCAATGCCCGCAATTGTTTTTGCCATTCTCCCGTATCCGCCGGCTCAGAGAGCCCAATAAAAAAGCCTCGGTCCTGGGGACGATATTGCAGAATAGGCTGAATCACATTCGGCCTTGAGTAAAGAACGCTAATCTGTTCATACGTAATTGAAGTCCCTGGAGATTGGATCGTTCATGATGAAAATTGGTTTTGCAAGTGATCATGCAGGAGTGGAATTAAAAACAAGACTGTGTGAGTGGGTAAAAAAGCGTGGTTTTGAAATTATAGATTTTGGAACCCATGCAAAAGATTCCGTCGATTATGTGGACTATGCTTATCTGGCAATTCAGCGACGATCGGAATGGGATCGTTTAGTTTTAGTTTGTGGCTCCGGTATTGGTATGAGCATCTCCGCTAATCGCCTTCCGGATATTCGGTGTGCTTTGGTAACCTCCCCAGATCATGCTCGTTTGGCTCGTCAGCATAATGATGCAAATGCGATTGCTTTTGGCCAGCGACTCGTAGACCCGCTTAAAGCAGAGTACTACTTGCAGGTCTTTCTTGAAACGCCTTTTGAGGGGGGTCGCCATCAGGGTCGTGTGGAAAAGATGGGGAAAACCCCTTAATCTACCGGGGGTTTGGGTCATTTTAATGTGACAATATATAGTATAAGTTCATTATTTACAGTAGTTTATGAGTTTTGATCCCGATCTTAAGAGAAATGCACAATTTTGTGTGGATTGATGGCTTCAGACCAGGAAAGTCGGAAATAACCATTGGCGAGGTTCTTCTTAAAGAAGCTATATGGACCCATCGTTAAACTATTAATTCGTCCTAATTAAGGTTAACACTCGTGCGCTACCTGCCCTCTTCGCCCCAAGAAGACCAACAATTGTTGGCAGCGATAGGCGTGAAAAAAGCTGAAGATTGTTTATCGGGCGTGCCTCCAAAATTTTTATTAAAATCCCTTCTTAATTTACCCCAACAATCATCTGAACTTGAAGTACTCCGAGCCATGAAAAACATGTCTCAGAAAAATACATCTTTTAATTCTCGATTCTTGGGAGCCGGGGCCTACGCTCATTTCATTCCTGCCGCAGTGGACATGCAGGTGGGACGACAGGAATGGTTCACTTCTTATACACCCTACCAGCCTGAGATCAGCCAAGGTACGCTGCAACACATCTTTGAGTACCAAACCATTATGTGCGACCTCACCGGTACCGACGTGAGCAACGCCAGTTTGTATGACGGAGGTACCGCCTGTTTAGAGTCTGCCCTGATGGCGGTCCGTGTTCAGAAGAAAAAAAATACAGTGCTGATCAGTGAAGGCTTACATCCTTACTACCAAGAAGTTCTAAGAAGCGGATTTGCATCGCATGAAGATTTAAAACTGGTCTCCGTGGGTCTTCAGCAAGGAGTGACGGATCTCTCTGACCTAAAACATAAATGTGACGATTCGGTGGCGGCCGTCTTAATCGGCTATCCTAATTTTTTAGGGCACGTCGAAGACCTCACGGCATGCGCAGCGATCACTCGAGGAGCAGGCGCACTTTTAATTTCTGTTACGCAAGAGGCCATGAGCCTAGGTTGGCTAGCCGCTCCGGGAACCGTGGGTGCGGATATCGCTTGCGGCGAGGCGATGAGTTTTGGAAACCGAACCTCGTTTGGCGGTCCCTTCTTAGGATTCATTGGAGTACGCGATGCTCATAAACGAGAACTCCCGGGCCGAGTAGTCGGTGAAACGAAAGATCTCGAAGGCCGGACGGGTTATGTGTTGACCCTAACCGCTCGCGAGCAGCATATCCGCCGAGATAAGGCCACCTCGAATATCTGTTCAAACCAAGGCTTGATTGCTCTTCGGGCAAACATCTGGCTCCAATTAGCAGGACCTCGGGGACTCCGAGGTTTGGCGGAACAAAATGCAGCTAAAGCTCAATATTTACGATCGCGATTATTAGAACTCCCCTGCTGGGAAGCCATTGATGACGCCCCGTTCTTTAATGAATTTGCATTGCGCTACGTGGGTGACTGGTCGCGCATGAAACAAGAATTAGTTCGCGAGGGTATCTTGCCTGGCTTAGAGTTAGATACTCTGCAAGCCCCTTGGAGTTCTCAATACCAAAGGGGTATTCTCTGGTGCGCCACCGAATTAAACACACGGCATCAAATTGAGCATCTCATTGAAGTGATGGCTCGCTTTGCGGTGGTGAACGCATGAACCTGAGATCACGCGAACCCTTGATTTTTAAACGAAGCGTCGAAGGTAAGATCGGTATGGATCTGCCGCAATTAGACGTTCCTCCTGCCGAAGATACCCGTCCGCTTCATCTGAAACGAAAAGATTTTGGCGTTCTTCCTAGTTGCAGTGAACCTGAGATCATTCGCCACTTCACCCGTCTATCGCTCTGGAATTATGGAATGGATCAGGGCATGTACCCTCTAGGATCCTGCACCATGAAACATAATCCTAGGCTGAATGAAGTGACGTCGGCTTTACCGGGATTTTCCGAATCCCACCCAATGGCGAGTGACGAGCATCTCCAAGGCAATTTGGAATTAATATTTACGCTACAAGAATGGCTCAAGGAAGTCACCGGTCTTCACGCCGTGACGTTGCAGCCTAGCGCGGGGGCAGCAGGAGAGTTGACCGGGGTCTTATTAATTCGCGCTTATCATCTGGCCCATGGTCACCATAAAAAATTTATTCTTGTTCCTGATTCTGCACACGGCACGAACCCAGCCACGGCTGCGATGGCCGGTTACGATGTGATCGATGTGGCGTCAGGACCTGATGGCTGTGTATCTTTTGAAGACATCACCGACTCCGTTACGGGAAAAGTAAAACGAGGATTCAATTCCGTCATTCAAGAACACGGAGCCGATATTGCGGGGCTTATGATTACAAACCCCAACACCCTCGGAATTTTTGAATCGCGGATTGGTGATATTTGCTCTGAGATTCATCGCGTAGGAGGCCTCGTCTATATGGATGGAGCCAATATGAATGCCCTGGTGGGCGTGGCTCGTCCGGGAGATTTTGGGATCGATGTCATGCATATGAATCTCCATAAAACGATGTCCACTCCGCACGGGGGGGGCGGCCCAGGCGCCGGGCCCGTGGCTTGCGTTGCAGCGCTCGAACCCTTCTTGCCTCGGCCTGTGGTTGTTCGTGACACCCAAAAAATTGGAGAAGGTGAAGTCCCTGAGCATCGATATCGCTGGGATTGGAACCGACCTCAAAGTATTGGCAAAGTTCACACATTTTTTGGCAACTATGGCATGCTCGTTCGAGCCCTAACCTATTGCATGAGCCATGGAAGCGATGGGCTTAGAGAAGCGACCTTACGAGCCATTGTGAACGCCAATTATGTTCGTAGCCAACTCGTGGGCGTATACCATTTGCCCGTTACGTCTCCGACCATGCACGAGGTTGTTTTCAACGACGCGATTCAAGCAAAAAACGGGGTTCATACCTTGGATATCGCTAAGCGATTGATTGATTACGGATTTCACCCGCCGACTGTATATTTTCCCATGGTCGTCAGTGGTGCTTTAATGATTGAGCCGACCGAAACTGAATCCAAAGAAGAACTCGACGCGTTTATTCACGCGATGAAATCCATCGCGCAAGAAGCCTCGGAGTCTCCCGATCTCGTTCATCAAGCTCCCGTCACCGCGCCTTTACGGCGCTTGGACGAAACCACGGCGGCCCGTAAACCCGTCTTGCGCTGGTTACCTAATTCAGTGACCTAATTCAACTCAATTTTAAATAGACTTCGGGGTAACGTAACGACCGATTCATAGCGTTCAGGATGATGCACGATCATCACGATCGTTCGGCCTCTTTGAACTTCGCTTTGGATCACACGCAAAGCCAACTCGTGCTTCGCGTCATCGAGGCTCGCCAAAGGCTCATCTAAAAGGACCACTTCGTAGGGGGTAGCGAGGGTACGCGCTAAAAGACCAAGGGCTCGCTGACCCCCAGAAAGTTGGCCCGGAAGCCGATCGAGATAAGGTTCGGTTTCTAGGCGCTGTGCTAATTCCATACCCCGCGGATATCGATGCCACCAACTCACATTCTTCTCAAGGGAGACATGAGGGAAAAGGCTATCCTCCTGGCTTTGCCAAGCTACACCTCGGTATTCAGGCTTGATATTGATCCCCCTTGTAGTGTCCAAGAGCAGATTGGATCCTATTCGAAGATGTCCCTGACCTGGGTGTAGATGGCCGGCAATAATCTTAAGGAGGGTAGATTTACCGCAACCATTTTCACCCGATAAATATATCAGTTGAGGACGATGAATTTTTAAAACACCTTCGAGGGCAAAGGGGCCAACCTCGTGGCGACAGGCTAAGTCTAAGATCGCCATCGCTGCTCCACATACCGTAGCCCGGCTAAAGAGAGGATGGAAAGGGACATGGAGACCACGGCAATACAAATCGCTAAAGGCAGATCGCTTTCCATGGCGCTCATCACGGCCACAGGCAACGTCTGAGAGACCCCAGGAATATTCCCTGCAAACATGAGGGTCGCTCCAAATTCAGCAAGACAAAGCGTAAAGGCCAAAGTAATGCCCGCCATCCAAGCGGGTCGAGCCATGGGAATCATAATTTTTCTAAAACACTGCCATTCGTTCATACCGCCACTAGAGGCGGCTTGTTCATAGAGAATTGGAATCGACTCGAAACCGGCTCGACTCGCTCGAATCAGGAGGGGGGTCGCTCTAAAAACTAAAGCAATCACAACAGCCGTAGTGGTGAGAGGAATACGCAACCCAAAAATGTTAAGAAATTGCCCGAGCCAACCAAATTGACCAAAAATTAAAAGCAACCCCAGCCCAATGACGACGGGTGGCATGGTGGTCGGGAGATCAATAACAATTTCGAGTGATTTTTTTCCGGGAAAATGGAAGCGGGCCAAAATGTAGGCCACGGGAACGCCGATGCCCCAGGCAATCAGAGTGGCAATCAAACTCGTTTTCAAGGTTAACAGGACGGCTTTTTGAACCACGTCGTGATTCAGGTAGATCCAAGGCTCAAAGGGGAGCGACGTGATAAAAAGTCCGAGGACAGGTAGTAGCACGAGTAGCACAAAGGGGCTCAACGCTAAAACCCAAAACCTAGATAGAGGTCTCATTGAATGCCTCGCTCTAAGAGTTTTCTTTTCGCTTCGGGGGATTGAAGAAAAGCCATCCATTGTTGACCCCAATGGGCTTGTGTCGAATCCAAAGTGACCCCCGCGACGTAGGGAATGGGTGGATTTATCTCGACGGGAAGTTCAATAAGGTCCCCCGAATCCCACTGAGAACGATAAATAAACGCGGCATCCGCCTCACGTAACTGAATTTTATTTTTTAGATTCTGAGCACTGAAATCACGGGTCACGATATTGCGATGAAGGACCTCATACTCGGTTGCAGTGAGGTGCTTTTGATTCACCGCCTCCTGAAGTAAAGCTTCGGTGAAACGACCGATGGGAACCCCGGGGTCAGCGACGGCGAGCCGCAGTCCTGGCGTCGCTAAATCTCTAAGGGTTTTAAGTGCTAACCCTGGGCGAACCAAAATCACTAAGCGAGTATGACCAATAAGTTCATAACGCTCGGCCATTCGCTGTTGGGTTAACCAACGCGCTTGCGCTTCACCTGCAAAAATAAAGAGATCGGTCGTGGCGCCGGCTTGTAGCTGATTTCTTAAAAGCGACGAAGAGCCGTACAAGACGTCTATGTTCAGCTGATGCTTCCGAGAAAATTGATCCACCAATGGTTCGATGGATTCACGAAGTGAAGAAGCGCACATCAAGCGAATAGATTGTCCCTGAAGCATCAAGGGGGTCGCCCAATAAGACCAAAGAGCAAGTAAAACTATAATTTTGTGTCTACGCATTCGTGATTTTCTGTGGTGAGATTAATCATAAGGTTCGCATGCTCATTGGAAAACCCCAAGATGTCCTCAGCTCGGAGATCACCTCGCAGGATCTTTATCGGGATCGTCGGCGTTTTATCGCAGCCCTAGGTGGATTTATAGGCTCGGCTTTCATTCCACAATCTTCAAAAGTCAATGGGTCGGGAGCAAATCTGGGGCCCATTCAGCCCTCGCCTCTCAGCACCCAAGAAACAGCCACCTCGCTCTCCAATGCCACGCGCTACAACAATTTTTATGAATTTGGATTAGATAAAGAGGATCCCGCCATTCAAGCATGGCGACTTAAAACGCGGCCGTGGACTATCAATATTTCTGGGGAATGCCTGAAGCCCCAAACTCTCGGTATCGAGGAATTATTAAAAATTGCTCCTCTCGAAGAACGAATTTATCGAATGCGGTGTGTGGAGGGCTGGAGCATGGTAATCCCTTGGGTCGGGTTTCCCATCAAAGCTCTTTTGGATCGTGTCCAACCCAAATCCACCGCCCGATATATCGGTTTTTTTAGCAAGGCCGACCCCAAAGCAATGCCGGGTCTTGATAATCCTGTTCTCGATTGGCCCTACCTTGAGGGACTGCGGCTCGACGAAGCCCAACATCCGCTCGCCATCTTAGCCGTCGGGATGTATGGACAAATACTCCCCAATCAAAATGGCGCGCCTATCCGTCTTGTGGTTCCATGGAAATATGGATTCAAGGGCGGTAAATCTATTGTAGAAATTCGTCTCCTCCGAGATCAGCCCTGGACCAGTTGGTCCAAGGCGACCCCTGATGAATATGGTTTTTACGCCAATGTGAACCCGAATGTAGACCATCCCCGATGGTCACAGCGAAATGAACTTCGCATAGGAGAGATGGCCCGACGAAAAACTTTATTATTTAATGGTTACGCTGACCAGGTGGGCTCGATGTATACCCAAATGGATTTAACAAGAAATTTCTAGAGGGTTCGATGGCGGCGGAACGGCTCGTTGTGGTGAGCAAAAGCATTTGTTGGGGTTTGGGGATTACCCAGCTTGCTCGATTATTGGGGGGGGTTTATTTTCAAGCAGACTATATGGGGCCTAACCCCTTAAACAAAGGGCTTAATCTTTTGGGGTGGTGGGCTTTATTTTTTCTGACCCTAACCCTGGTTTGGACTCCCTTATCTCAGTGGACGGGGCAAGCTTGGTGGAAGCAATTGCAAAGACTCACGGGTCTTTTTTCTTTTGCGTTTGCTGTCCCACATCTCTTTGTGTATGTGTATTTTGACCAAGAATATAATTGGTCGTACATTCTTCCCGACTTGTGGGACCGAAAGTTTATACTACTAGGGTTAGTAACCTTTTTAATTTTATTAGCCCTGGCGCTGACGAGCACAAAAGATTGGCAGCGACGATTAGGGGTTGGCTGGAAAAAACTTCACCGTCTTACTTATGTCGCTGCTTTACTGGGCATTGCGCATTACGCCTACCGAATGAAGGTGGGGCTTCGGCATCCTGAGGTTAAAGCCTTTGCGGTCGTGATTACCTTTTTGCTTCTAGCGCGCCTCTGGCCTTGGCGAAAGAGGGATTCTCTTCCTCCGATTTCCAAAGCATAATAGAGGTTTGGAGCAGCGTCATGGCGCATCATTATCCTTTTTCTATTCGGTGGTCTGGTAATACGCTCTCGGAAGACTACTCTCGAGATGCGACATTGAGTGCCCCCCAAAAAGGCGAGGTTCTCGGTTCGTCAGCCCCCGAATATAAGGGCGATGCATCTCGGTGGAATCCTGAGGATTTACTAGGGTCGGCCTTGGGCCTCTGCCACATGCTCACATTCTTGGCGTTAGCGCATAAATCAAGAATCGAAGTGAAACACTATGAGGATCAGGCCCTCTCCGTTTTGGATACCTTCGAAAAAGGCTTTGCTATTACCGAAGTGCATTTATGCCCCACTATTACCCTTGGCGCGGGCGCCGATACCGTGAAAGCCCATGAATTATTCGAGAAAGCCCACAAATATTGTTTCGTGGCAAACTCGATTAAATCCAAGGTTGTAATGCGGCCCACCTTCCTAGAGAGTTAATCTATATTTTTACTAGTGAGCTACCATGCAGTGCCCGTTTTGTAATCACACTGAAGACAAGGTGGTCGATTCCCGAGAATCTCGGGAAGGTGATTCCATTCGACGTCGGCGTGAATGTTTAAAATGTCATCGTCGATTTACCAGTTACGAGCGTCTAGAAGAGATGCCCCTCATGGTCGTCAAAAAAGATGGGCGCCGAGAAAATTTTGATCGTCAAAAACTGCTTAAGAGTTTAATGCTGGCGTGCCAAAAGCGGCCGGTCATGACCACCCAAATTGACAACATCGTTTTGGACGCTGAGCGGCGCGTGATGGATCGTGCCGAGCGCGAAATTCAATCTCGTGAATTAGGCGAAATTCTTATGAATGAACTAAAGCAGCTCGACAATGTCGCCTATGTGCGTTTTGCCTCGGTCTACCGGGACTTTAAAGATCTCCCTGATTTTATAAGTGCCCTCGAAGATGTGCTGACCCAGCGCGACCGAGAAGTTGAGCCAAGCAAAGTCAAAGTTTTGCAACCAAAACAAAGCACTCCAACCATCGAGCGAAGTCTTTTTTCGACGGATGATATGAAAAAGAAAAATGAAGGGACAGGGTTGTAAACTGTTAGTCGAGGCAACACTTGACAGACGACTTCATCCCGATCCCAACGCTCGAAGAAACTCCCAAGATTCCTGAAATACTTCCCGTTCTTCCGCTACGGGAAGTGGTGGTCTATCCCTACGTCATTCAGCCGCTTAGTGTGAGCCGGGAAAAATCTATTCGAGCGATCGACGCCGCTTTAGTCGAAAATCGTATGATTCTTCTGGTATCGCAAAAGCAAGTTGAAATCGATAACCCCACACCCAGCCCGGTCGAGGCATTTCCCTGCGGGTCGAGGTCGATCAGCAGCGTGCGCCAGCCGATCGCCGCCATTGCGGTAGCGATATTGATCGCGGTTGTGGTTTTGCCCACCCCGCCCTTTTGGTTCGCAATGGCTATCGTGATCATCGGCTGCTTTCCGCCTTCCCGCACTCAGGTGCTTACGATGATCCCCGCCTCTGCATCGGTCAAGGAGTGTTCCACGTGAAACATCCGACGAATCTTTGCAGGGATTGATTCCAGTTCCTGCGCCGCCGAGCGCCCCTTGGGCAACAGGTAGGTGGTCGCCTTTGTGGAAAAGGGTGCGGATAGTTTCAGGAGCTTTGGCAATGGCGCGAAGGCGCGTGCCGAAATGACACGCGCCGGGAACGGTTTGACCAGCTCAAGCCGCTTGCCTTCGACCCGACACAGCGGAAGCGCGAGCTTCTCCGCCATTCGTTCGAGCCATTCGACGCGGCGCGCCCGCGATTCGACCAGCACCACTTCGCGCTCGGGCTCGATCGCAGCAATCACCATGCCAGGGAAGCCAGCCCCCGTGCCAAGGTCGAGCCAGGTGCCAGATGTTTCACGTGGAACAAATCGCAGCAATTGCGCGCTGTCGGCAATATGGCGCTGCCACACCTGCGCCTCGGAAGGGTGCGAGATCAGGTTCTGGCGCTGGTTCTCGGCAAGAAGCTCAGCAATCAGCACTTCAAGCCGTTCCATCGCGACCTGATCCGCGATCTGCTCCACATAGCGCCGCGCCGACACCTCGTCGCTCAGGAGTTGCCCGTTCATGCGGCCTTCTGCCTCCGGCGCGCATGAACAAGCAGAGCCGAAAGCGCAGCGGGCGTGATCCCAGGCACCCTTCCCGCCGCCGCGAGATTGGCGGGCTTTGCTGCCTCAAGCCGCTCGACCATCTCGTTGGACAGCCCCGGAACCTCGCCAAAGGGAAAATCACGCGCCAGTTCAAGCGCTTCGCTTGCACGCAGATCGCGCAGTTCGGCATCCTGCCGCGCAAGGTAAGGGGCGTAGGCCGCGTCTTCGGCCATTTCGGCGATCAACGGATCATCGAAGGAGAGTTCCTGATCCAGCCATTGGTTCAAATCGGCCAGGCCCACTCCTTCGTGCCGCAGCCATTCACTCACTTGCTTGGTGCCGCCGTCGCGCCGCACCGGCAGGCCGGCCTCGCTCAACTCGCGGGCATGGATCGCTGTATCGAAATGCCCGGCCAAAGCTGCACGGCGCTCTTCACGGCGCGCAAACCATTCCGCACGCTCCGCTCCGACGCAGCCCGCTTCGATCCCCAGCGGGGTAAGGCGCGTGGAAGCGTTGTTGGCGCGCAGACGCAGGCGGTACTCGGCCCGCGCAGTCAACATGCGGTAGGGTTCGCTCACGCCTTGCAGGGTCAGATCGTCGACCATCACTGCGATATAGCTGTTCGCCCGGTCGAGCCGTGGTGCCTCAAGGCCCAAAA
>JALRCU010000008.1 GCA_023257195.1 Holophagaceae bacterium | reverse complement strand
ACGGGGGATACCTAGGCATTCGGAGCCGATGAAGGGCGTGGAAACCGACGAAATGCTTCGAGGAGCTGGAAACAAGCTGTGAGTCGAAGATTCCCGAATGGGGCAACCTATCAAACTCCTTCTTGAATTCATAGAGAAGGAAGAGACAACCTGGTGAATTGAAACATCTTAGTAGCCAGAGGAGAAGAAAGCAAACGCGATTCCCTGAGTAGCGGCGAGCGAAACGGGATCAGCCTAAACTGTCTGGTCTCTTTTTCTTCCCTTCGTTAAGAAGAAAGAAAGGAAGTGCTGGGCAGGGTCGTGGGACGAGCGTCTCTTTGTTTTGGAC
This sequence comes from Holophagaceae bacterium, assembly GCA_023257195.1. Lineage (GTDB taxonomy): Bacteria > Acidobacteriota > Holophagae > Holophagales > Holophagaceae > Acidiparvus > Acidiparvus fluvialis. Next base: position 1,482 of record JALRCU010000008.1, on the reverse strand, counting down.
CAGGTGAAGCAGTTGAATCCTGCACCAAAGACGGTGAAAGTCCGGTAACCAAAGGCAAAAAACAAAGTGCTCGTATCCCGAGTAGCATGGGACACGTGAAATCCCGTGTGAATCAGCGAGGACCACCTCGTAAGGCTAAATACTCCTAGGTGACCGATAGTGAAGTAGTACCGTGAGGGAAAGGTGAAAAGAACCCCTGTAGGGGAGTGAAATAGAACATGAAACCCTATGCTGACAAACAGTGGGAGGTATTTAAATACTGACCGCGTACCTGTTGAAGAATGGGCCGGCGACTTAGAAAAAGTGGCAAGGTTAAAGAAAATTATCTGGAGCCGAAGCGAAAGCAAGTCTGAATAGGGCAAATAAAGTCACTTTTTCTAGACCCGAACCCGGGTGATCTAACCATGACCAGGATGAAGCTTGGGTAACACCACGTGAAGGTCCGAACCGACCGATGTTGAAAAATCGGCGGATGAGTTGTGGTTAGGGGTGAAATACCAGTCGAACTCGGAGCTAGCTGGTTCTCCCCGAAATGCGTTGAGGCGCAGCGGTTCGCGAGGCTATCTAGGGGTAAAGCACTGTTTCGGTGCGGGCGGCGAAAGCTGTACCAAATCGTGGCAAACTCTGAATACTAGATACGCTATTCTCGAGCCAGTGAGACGGTGGGGGATAAGCTTCATCGTCAAGAGGGAAACAGCCCAGATCACTAGCTAAGGCCCCAAAATGATCGTTAAGTGGCAAAGGAGGTGAGAATGCAGAAACAACCAGGAGGTTTGCTTAGAAGCAGCCACCCTTTAAAGAGTGCGTAATAGCTCACTGGTGGAGCGTTCTTGCGCCGAAAATGTCCGGGACTAAATGATCTGCCGAAGCTGTGGGATATTTTAAATAAAAATATCGGTAGGGGAGCGTTCTGCTCTAGGGTGAAGCAATTATGTAAGTAATTGTGGACGAAGCAGAAGTGAGAATGTCGGCTTGAGTAACGCAAACATTGGTGAGAATCCAATGCCCCGAAAATCTAAGGATTCCTCCACTAGGTTCGTCCATGGAGGGTGAGTCAGGACCTAAGGCGAGGCCGACAGGCGTAGTCGATGGAAAACAGGTTAATATTCCTGTACTATTTTATATTTGGTAACGAGGGACGGAGCAGGTAGAAGTTAGTCGATATTGGATTTCGATAGAAATTCTCGAGGTGATGAGAGGTAGAAGAAAAACTATCCTTGAGCTAAGAAATGATCTGTACAAATTCTTAGAATTTGTATTAACTAGCTATCATACTTCCAAGAAAAGCTCGCACTACTGTAACATATAAAATACCTGTACCGTAAACCGACACAGGTGGATTGGTAGAGTATACTAAGGGGCGCGAGATAACTCTCTCTAAGGAACTCGGCAAAATGACCCCGTAACTTCGGGAGAAGGGGTGCCCTCTTTTAAGGAGGGCCGCAGTGACCAGGCCCAGGCGACTGTTTATCAAAAACACAG
>JALRCU010000046.1 GCA_023257195.1 Holophagaceae bacterium | reverse complement strand
CTTATTTTTTTAATCTCCCTATCTGCAATTGATGCCGGCAGAGGATAGTAGCCATCCTTGACCACTATTTCTTGGCCCTCTTTGCTTAAGACATAAGTGATAAACTCTTTAACCAAGGGGTCCAAAGGAGCCTTGGGGCTTTTATTAATATAGATATATAAAAACCTTGAAAGTGGGTACTTACCGTTGAGAGTATTGGCATAAGCCGGTGGAAAAGCTTCGCCATTCCAGCGTCCAGATTGGGATAGCTTTAGGGCTTTAACACCGCTAGTAATATAGCCAATTCCGGAATACCCAATGGCAAAGCGATCATTTTCTACGCCTTGGATAACCGATGAAGAACCGGGCTGTTCCTTAACCGTGTCCTTAAAATCTCCTTTGTTAAGAGCAAATTCCTTGAAAAAACCGTAGGTGCCACTCGCGCTATTACGTCCATACATGGAAATTGAGGCATTTGCAAAGTCTGCTTTAAGTTTAAGTTGGCCCCAGGTCGAAATTTCCGAAGCGCCGCGTATTCGAGTTTTTGAAAAGATCGCATCTGCTTCTTCTATAGAAATTTCTTGAAGGGGATTATTCTTATTCACAAAAATAGCTAATGCATCGATGGCTACAGCGATATCAGTGGGTTCATAGCCAAATTTTGCAGCGAATGGGGCAGCTTCTTCGCCCTTCATCTTCCTGCTCATTGGAGCTAGTTGTGCCGTACCAGAAGACAGAGCAGGGGGAGCCGTAGCAGAACCTTTACCCTCTACTTGAATCTTGGTATTTGGATATTTTTTATTAAAGCCTTCAACCCACAATGCCATTAAATTATTTAAGGTGTCAGATCCTACCGAGTTTAAATTTCCTGAGACACCCGATTTAACCTCGTAGGCCTTTAGAGCGGCATCAACTTTGACTTGTGAATGGAGTGCAAGAGGGAAACTGGCGACAAGAACCACGCCAATAAGACCACGCAGATAACTATGTTTCATAACTCCTCCTAAAGTGAGTAGTTCTATGCTGTCGCTCGGATGAGGAGACATCCTGACTTCGGTGTTAAGTCATTGTGAATTTATGCCCGACGGCTAGTTGTACTCGCAAGTACAAGCATATCAATACCTAGGTCAATATTTCACATCCGTGCAATAATAAAGATACCGTCTTTGGCTAACCTTGCTTAGCCTCAAGACCCCCCATCTTTCATGGCTTGTGAAGTAATCCTTATTTCTCTAAGCTCTCCACTTTTGAATCTTTAAGAGCCCTTGGCTCATTGTGTGTCTATATGCCCGACGTTAAAGTCCTAATCAATGCCTCAGATGAAGAAGAAATAAGAATCGCTACACTCAAAAATGGCGTTCTCTTTGATTATGACGTTGAATTTATTCATAATGAAAAAAATAAAGGCAATATTTATAAAGCTAAAATTGTTAAAATTGATCAAAGTCTCCAAGCTGCTTTTGTTGACTATGGCATGGAACGTAATGGCTTCTTACCCCTTGCAGAACTACCTAGAAAGTTAGTCTCGGAGGATTCAGGTCGAACCAAAATTCAACAACTGCTCAAAAAAGACCAGGAAATTATGGTTCAGGTCATTCGAGAGCAATTGGGTAATAAAGGCGCCATGGTTTCGGCGCAAATTAGCCTCGCCGGCCGCTATCTCGTTGTCACTCCTGGAAATCCCATCAATGGTATTAGTCGAAAAATAGAGGGTTCCGAAGAGCGAAAAGAATTTAAAAAGATGGTCGATTTACTTCCTATTCCCGATGATGTTGGTGTTATCGTCCGAACTGCGTCTTTAGGGATTTCACAGGAAGACTTTGAAAAAGATTTGAGCTATTTACTCGATATCTACAGTGAAATTACAGATCGCTACTCTAAACAAAATCAACCAGGTTTGGTTTGGAGAGAGGATGATCTCGTTATTCGAACTCTGCGAGATGGATTTTTGCCTGATACCTCGGAGGTTCTCATCGATGACCTAGAGACTTTCAAAAGAGCTCAGGCTTTTATGAAAAGAACCATGCCGTCCTACATCCCCGTTCTTAAGCATTATGTTGGCAAAAAAAATGTGTTTTCTAAGTATCAAACCGAAGATCAAATTGAGCTCATTTATGGCCGAACCATTCATTTACCGAGTGGGGGAGCCATCGTTATTGATCAAACCGAAGCCTTGGTCGCGATTGATGTCAACAGCGGAAAAACTACGGGCGATAATCAGGAAGAGACCGCTCTAAAGACCAATATGGATGCGGCTGTAGAAATTGCGCGCCAACTAAGGCTTAGGGATCTCGCCGGCCTTATTGCTGTGGATTTTATAGATATGAAGCGAGAAACCAATATTAAATCCGTTCAAAACCAGTTAATTGATCATCTGAAAGAAGACAAAGCACGCATGGAAGTAGGAAAAATTAATCGCTTTGGCGTGTTAATTATGACCCGCCAGCGCATACGTCCCTCTCTTCAGCACATTAATCATGAATCCTGTATAGCTTGCAAGGGAACGGGTAAGGTTAAAACAAAAGAGGCCGTACTGCTTGAATTTTTCCGTAAAATTAGAACCGCTGCTTTGCGCGAAGATGCCTCCCGGATGACCATTAAAATGTCATTAGAGATAGGCCTCTTGATGCTAAATTCAAAACGTAACGATATTTCAGATCTTGAGTCAAAACATGGCGTCAAAATTGATATCCAACCCGATTCCACACTTCATCTATCTGATTTCATTCTCGAAATTCAAAAACATCCTAACCCAGTGGAAACAGCTCCTTCCATACACGATAATGCTGTAAAAAACCCAGTTCTATCGGAGGGAGAGTTAGAGGCAAAAGATATCAAAAATGTAAAAATTAAATCCACACGCTCGCGACCTAATACCGGAAAACAAGATCGAGATAAACAACGCGCTGCACTTAGCGAAAGAGAGCGTTTGCGTTCCCTTTTTCATGATGACAAAGCCGAACCCGTCGCTCCCGAATCAACCTCTAAATATACTTCAGGGTTCGATATTCTTGGTAGCATCAAGTCATCCGTAGATTCCTTAGTTCGTAAAGCAAAACATAAGAATAAAAGATCCTCGGTTAAGGCCCCCAAACAATCAGACCTCTCCGCGCCTGAAGAAAAAAACGATCCAAAGATTTAAAGGTACTGATGAAGTGAAGTATCAACCCCGTAAAATCCAAGGCACCCGTCTCAGGTCGAGTCTGGCCCACACGCTGCTGATCTTTTTACAATCGTGGATCCTGAACGCTCAAACTCTACCGTCACCCAATAAACTCACTACGATTCCTTTGGAGATGGAATTAAAACCTCCTACAGTCACCGAGAAACCCTCTGAACCCTACTCGCAGTTGCCGTTCTCTTGGCGAGGTGAAGGAGTTTCTCAAGAGGGCGCTATTTGGACGCTATCAAAAGGGGTGATCCAAACGGACGAAATGCTGATGATGGCCGATCTTCTCATCTATAACGCAAGCAATGGAATGATGAAGGCTCAGGGGCGAATTAAAATCACAGTTCAGGGACTAGATTTCTACTCGGAACGAATAGACTTCAACTGGCAGAACCGATCAGGGACGGCTGATATCGTAAAGTTGGATCTTCAACCTACCTGGAAGATCCTGGCTGATCGCGTATCGTTTGCGAAATTCCGACAATGGAACTTTAAGACCGTGACTGTTACGCCTTGCTCTGAAATTGAACCAGGGTGGTCAGCTTCGATGTCAGAACTTGATCTAGATTTAGATAACTACGCTCAATTATGGAATCTCCGGCTTTCGATCGGCGGAATACCTGCTCCTATATACCTGCCTTATTTGATATACCCGTCTAGAACCGAACGAACCTCGGGGTTCCTTCCTCCAACTCTAGGAACGTCCAGTGCTCTTGGCACAAAATTAGGTCTCCAGTACTATCAGGTTTTGGGTGACTCTGCAGATGCAACTATTAATCCGACATGGTTTTCGAAAGAGGGTGTTCTTTGGGGTACAGAATTCCGTTGGTTTCTGAAGGACAATCATAAAGGTAATTTTTCTGGCGAAATCATTCATTCGGACTCATTGAATAAAACGCGGTATCGATTTAATCTTTCAGAAAGTTATAAAAATACATCCGGATGGTCCTTTTATCTTCGCTCGAATGAATCGTCTGATAACCTTATGGGCATCGATTATGGATCTGGTGTAGGTTCTATCACCGGAACAAGCCATGCTTCCAATTTTCTCCTAGAAAAGAACTACCAATGGGGTCGAGTGTTGATGGAGGCTTTCTCTAATCGTGCATTCATCCAATCGACTCTAGAAGGTGATCGAGTCTATAACTCCGAGTTCCCTAGTTCCTTTTACAAGAGACTACTTCCTGAATTAAGTCTTCAAAGTAACCCCATCAAACTTAGCTCAATATTTATGGATTTTCGCCTATCTTTAGGCTCCTACAATTACTCTGCTAGAAATTTGGACCAGGGGCAGCCAATAGATTCTACTTGGCAACGATCCGATTTGGCACTTCATGCATACGGGTCGCTGTTCGATATAGGGCCATCTCAATGGTCGTTTGAAGTTCTTGGACGAGGCACGTATTACACACATTCCTATGCCCAACCAGTGTTTGATCTTTCCTCTATTTATTCGACCACATTCAATGGAACCGTTTCTCAAGATAATCCCTTTGACGTGATCTCCAAAGAACAGACTCGAACTCTTTTCTCCGGTAAGATCGAGGCCAGACTTCCTCAATACGGAAGAATTTATGAATCCTCGAATCGTAACCCGCAAGGTTCAAGTTATAAGCACATCTTGGAACCTTATTTATCTTTTCTCAACAATTCACAGTATGGAGAGTTATCTCTTACACCTAGATTTGATGCCGTCGACAGTTTTCCAGGTCTCGACGGTTCTCCGATTGGTGAAAAAAGTATCGCTTTAGGCATTAATCAGTATTTGCTATTCAAGCCCTCTGGCGATTCTTTCTTTTTGAATCAACTCAAGATGGATTTATCGGCCAAGTACCATTTCAATCCTATTTATCTATACGACGGTACGTATCAACAAGGATGGGGTTCACTCGATGGGTTATTGAGCTACCAACCTAATCAAAGGTTTAGACTCAGCTTGCGAAACTCTTCATCCTTTAGCAACCGTGGCTCAGATCGGCAAGCCGTCATTGATTTTATGCAGGACGACGCATCCTTCATTGGCCTCTCTTACTATCGCTCCGAAATGAGCCTTAGTAATAATCCTCAGCACGGGATACAACTAGCGGGTCTCCAGCGATTATTCAACGATAAGTTTCGCCTCGAATACAAAGTTAACTACACCCTCCCTGAAAGTGCAGCTAACTACACCCCCGGAATTAATTACGGCGAGATTGGCATTGCGTATATCGAACCGTGTCGTGCTTACATCTTCAAGTTCTCAAAGGTCCCCGTATCTCTTATCGGGATGAATATTAAGAAAGATAATCGAATTGATCTCATTATTAGCCTTAGAGGGCTAGGTGATATTTTTGATTTCCGCCGTTAAGTGGTGTAAACCCGAGAAATACGTCTTTGAAGACCGCATGTAATTTCGTAAGGCAACACGTGTGCAAGTTGCGAAAGGCTTTTTAAGCTTAAAGGCGAGGTCGGGTCCGAGGAAATTAAATAGACCGGGTGCTTCACATCGATAGAAGCGGTGTCGGGCACTGCGATAGTGGTGAAGTCCATCGAAATTCTACCCACCACAGGATAATAGTGTCCTCCAATTGATACTCTTGACTGATTGCTAAAGGCTCTCAGGTATCCATCTGCATATCCGCAGGCCAAAGTCACAATCTTCATCGGTGAGGATGTGATGTAGGTTCTCCCGTAACCTACCGCCGTTCCTTCGGGGACAGACTTTACTCGCAAGATGTTGCAGAGTAGATCTAGGCAGGGCTGTAAGTCACTAGTTTGCGTGTGATTACTTAATCCAAAAAGTCCTAAACCAGGTCGGATGTGCGTCTCGGAATCGATTACACCATGGTGAAGGGCATCCGTATTTGAAAAATGGATCTGCGAGGGTTGAATATCCAAGTTAAACAAGGTTGACTTTATCTTTTTAAATACTAAGAGTTGCTGGTCAATAAATGATCGGGTTGATTCATCCGCACTAGAAAAATGAGACATTAGCCCAACGATTGAGCCTTTAATGCGCGTCAACGCCTTTTGATACTCGAGAATATCAGATTCCAAAAAACCTAATCGGCCCATCCCGGTGTCAATTTTCAAATGAATCTTCAATTGATTATTTTTTAAAAATTCATCTAACTCCGATAGGTTATCGGGGGCAACTAAGGCGATGGATAAATTAAGTAAAGAGGCAATGGGCCATCCCTCAGGTTTTACGCCACCTAATATGAGAATTTCATTTTCTAGACCGGCCGTTCGAAGTTCAAGGGCTTCATCGAGGGTCGATACTGCAAATCCATAGACGTGATCTTTGATGGCATCGGCAACTTCAATAGCCCCATGTCCATATGCATTCGCTTTGAGGACCGCCCATACAGGTTTTCCACCCGATTGTTTCCTTAGAGCGCTGAGGTTATCTTTAACTTTAGCTAGATGGATACGAGCAATAATATCTCTGCTTCGGTCATGCTGAAAGTTAGACGTAAGGCCCATGGGTAAATTAGTCAACTAAGCCAATGGAGGAAAGATAATGCTCAGTTTCAATGGCTGCCATACATCCGGACCCCGCTGCAGTAATCGCCTGCCTGAAAACCTTATCTTGAACGTCTCCACAGGCAAAGACTCCGGGGATATTGGTCTTTGTGGTCCCTGGGGTTACTCGGATATAGCCCGATTCATCGAGGGTTAATGCATCCTTGAAAAGTGAGGTGTTTGGCGAATGACCGATGGCCACAAACAAACCCTCCACCAATAGCGAGGAGATCCTCCCTGTCTGAGTATCTTTAAGTTGTAATCCAGAGATCTTTTCTACATCCATACCTTGAGTAGTTTTATGTACTTGAGTATCAATCGAAATAACTTCTTGATTCCAAACAAATTGAATCTTGGAATTTTTGAAAGCTCGATCTTGCATTGCCTTAGAAGCCCTTAACTTATCTCGGCGATGTATCAGATAAACTTTACTTGCAAATTTGGTTAAATAGGTGGCTTCTTCAAGTGCGGTATCGCCTCCACCTACCACCGCAATCTCTTTATTTTTAAAGAAAAAGCCGTCGCAAGTCGCACAAGCACTAACTCCCCCCCCTTCGCGGGAAAGTTCTTCATCCTTCTTAATTCCGAGCCATTTGGCTGAGGCACCCGTAGCGATGACGACCGCATCTGCCGTATAGGTTGATTTATCTGAGGTGAGCGCAAAGGGTTTACTTGATAAATCAGCCTTAATGATGGTTTCGGTCAGGATGGTCGTACCAAACCTTAAAACTTGCTCTCTCATCTCGTTCATCAATTCGGGACCTAGAATCCCATTTTTAAAACCTGGGAAATTATCGACCTCTGTAGTGATCGTTAATTGACCCCCCGGTTGCGATCCTTCAAATATGACAGGGGCGAGATTGGCTCGCGATGCATAGAGCGCGGCGGTATACCCCGCAGGCCCTGTCCCGATGATGATTACTTTGTGATGGGTCATGGTGTCCTTTGAAATCAAGAATAATGAAATAGACCATTTCGAATAAGCAGTTCTTCCACCAAAGGCACATCCTGTGGTGTGTCTACTCCTAATGATAAATAATCTGCTGATGCGACACCAATAGCCATCCCCTCTCTTAGGGCTCTAAGTTGCTCTAGCTTCTCGAGATCCTCGATGGGGTCAGGCGGTAATTGGGCGAAGCGCACGAGCGCATCGGTCCGATAGGCATAAATACCGAGATGGCAGCGAAATTGCCTCAGAGCCCCTGGTTCTAAACTAGTAGGAGTAAATGACTGTTTAGATCGAATGAACGGAATTGGGGATCGACTGAAATATAAAGCTCTTTGATTTACATCGGTGATCACTTTTACTAAGTTGGGATTGAAGATATCCTGAGCTCGCTCAAATAGACACGCCGCGGTTACGATATCAAAATTCTTATTTTTAGTTGCTTCTTCAATGACTCGACTCATCACGGAAGGGTGCATAGCGGGTTCATCCCCTTGAATATTGACGACCAAATCGAAATGATGACCTTGTTTATTGAGGATTCGAAGGGTCTCATTGGTACGATCCGTACCCGATTGGCAATCCTTGCTTGTTAAAAGGGCGTCACCACCGAAACTCTTGACGTATTCCATGATGCGCTCACTATCGGTAGCAACAATGAGTCGGTCAATGGAAGATACTTGACTCGCATGGCGATATACCCATTCCACCATTCCAGAACCATGAATCGGAGCTAGGGGTTTTCCCGGAAATCGTGTCGCCTCAAGTCGACAAGGAATTACTGCTAGCGTTCTCATCATCTAATAGTTTGCCACTAAGTCCAGTAATTAAAAACATTCCAACTATCGATCTCGGTTAATCAGTATTAAAGTTTTAATTAGTAGAGCGAGGAACGCATGGGACATTCAGCGCGAGACGATGCATATTCGCGTCGGGAGCTTCTAAAATCTGCGGTCTATACTGCCTCAGGCCTTACGGCCTCGGGATTATTCACGCCCCTCATCGCTGAGCATGCAGGCGCCTTTAATGCTCCTGACAATCCCCCTTCTGCTGATTCGACCTTTAAATCCATGAAGGGAGTTCCTTTTGAACGCCACACGAAAGTACGATTTGGAATTGTAGGCACAGGCCTCAGGGGTCGCTCCGTGATGAATGAGCTCCTATCGGTACAGGGCGCTGAAATTGTCGCCATCTGTGATCCTAATTTAGCAAATGCTAGTCGTGCAGCAAAACTATGCAAGGATCACGGCCACAAAGAGCCCGTTATTTATAGCGAGGGTCCGGATGCATTTGAGAAACTTGTGATCCGTGATGATATTGATTTTGTGTACACCGCTACCCCTTGGGAATGGCATGTACCGGTGATGCTCGCATCACTTTCGGCAGGAAAACATTGTGGAAGTGAGTGTCCCTTAGGCACGACTCTCAAAGATCTTTGGGCCTTGGTGAATGCAAGTGAAAAGGCTCGAAAGCACTGCATGCAATTGGAAAATTGTAACTACGGTGAAACCGAGATGTTGATTAACCGCATGGTTAAAGAAGGAATCTTCGGGGAAGTCTTACACGTCGAAGGTGCCTATCTCCACGATTTGAGAGATATCTTATTCGAAGACAAAGACGAAGGTCTTTGGCGTCGAGCTTGGCATACACGGCTCAACGGTAATCTTTACCCGACTCATGGACTCGGTCCTATTACAGCTTATGTGAATGTCCATTCCGGTGATCGCTTTGATTATCTGATTTCTATGAGTAGTCCTCAAAGAGGCCTAGATCTCTATAGAGAAAAGAATATTCCAGACAAGAAAGACCCTAAGTGGAAAGAGGTGTACGTCACGGGGGATCACAACACAACCTTAATGAAAACTATCAACGGTAAAACCGTTCTTCTTCAGCACGATGTCTCAAGCCCTCGCCCGTATACCCGCCATCATCGACTCCAGGGAACGTTGGGGGCTTTTGAGGATTATCCACCCAGAATCTATATTGATGGTCAGACGGGAGGGGAACGTTGGGCGACCCTTGAAACTTGGAAAAAGCAGTTTTCTCATCCGCTGTGGTCCGAGATCGGCGAGAGGGCAAAAAGCAAGGGAGGGCATGGCGGAATGGACTTCATCATGGCTTATCGTTTAGTCCAAACGATGCTCGAAGGCCAAGTTCCAGATATTGATATTTACGATTCAGCAATCTGGAGTGCTCCATTACCGCTATCAGAAATTTCAATCGCTCGTAATTCATCTCCCGTAAAGTTTCCGGATTTTACTCGCGGGAAGTACAAATAGGTTCTTTCGTGTAAAGTGGTAATAGGAGTTACATTTGACACGTCATTTAGGTAAGTCCGTAGGAATCATTGGAACAGGGCAACACTACCCTGAACGCACGATCTCTAATCATGATTTATCTGAATACTTAGATACGGATGATGAATGGATTCGATCTCGAACAGGGATCTCAAATAGACGAGTGGCTGATCCCGGAACAGGCGCCTCGGAATTGGGGGTGCCCGCCCTCCTTCAAGCCCTTCAGAATGCAAAAGTGGAACCCAATGAAATAGACGCGATTATCGTTGCCACGGTCACACCGGACACGTTATTCCCGTCAACGGCTTGCCGCATTCAAGAAAAAATAGGTGCCACCAAGGCTTTTGGATTTGACTTATCCGCGGCGTGCTCAGGTTTCGTTTTTGCCCTAACAACGGGAGCCTCAATGATCGCGTCGGGATCGTATCAAAAGGTTGCGATTGTAGGCGTGGATATTATGAGTTCGATCATTAACCCCGAGGATCGAACCACTGCGGTCCTTTTTGGGGACGGAGCAGGGGCCGTCATTCTGAGTGAAGTAGCCCCTACTTTTGGAATTTTAGATTTTGAACAGAGAATTGATGGCTCTGGAGCCGACTCGCTCTTTATGTCTGCGGGGGGTAGCAAGCGTCCGGCATCCCTTGAAACAGTCAAAAACAAAGAGCACTTCGCCGTTCAGCTAGGTCAGGATGTCTATAAAAATGCCGTCGTGGCCATGAGTGAGTACGCCCGGCTAATGCTAGATCGAAACGGATTGACTTCTGATGATCTTAAACTTTTTATCCCTCATCAGGCCAACTCGAGGATCATTGAAGCGGCAGCGAAACGGTTGGGCATCACTGAGGATAAGGTAATGATTAATATCGATCAGTTTGCCAACACGACCGCAGCCACAATTCCGACGGCCATACATCAGGCCTACCAATCGCAGCGCATCGCTAAGGGGGATCACGTCATCCTTACAGCGTTCGGAGCGGGTTATACGTATGGTTCAGTTCTTATGAAATGGGTTTATTAGTTTTCGATGCGCGTTGTAGCCGGACAACTTCGAGGTAAGTCCATCAAGGGGCCCTCGGAATCAAATTTGACCATTAGGCCTACTTCCGATCGCGCCAAGGAGGCTCTTTTTTCTTTCCTAGGTGTTTATCCAAAAGCATCCTTCCTCGATTTATGTTCGGGGACGGGAAACGTAGCCCTGGAAGCGTATTCGAGAGGTTATAAAAAGGTCGTCGCACTGGATCGGGACCCTGAGGCCATCAAATTGATCAAGTCGAATTGCGATTCTTATCCGATTGAGATCGTTTGTCATGACGTTATTAAACTCAGTGATCTTCATTTAGGACTTTTCGATATTATTTTTTGCGATCCTCCTTATGATCGTACTGAAGAGTTCTGGCAAACGTTGCGCTTTGATATCCCTAATTTGTTGGAGAAATCTGGGCTATTTATTCTCGAGACCGATCATATATTTCAGCCCGAGCCTACCCAAGGCTTAGAGATATTCAAAACTAAGAACTATAGTCGTAACCACTTCCATATCTTTACCCGAAGCGTTTAATCTTTGCGGGTGACTATCTTTTCTATTCTTTTCTCGTATTTGAGTCCTAAAACGAGTCGATCCACGTAGATTCCCGGCGTATGAATGTCCTCAGGTGATAGGGATCCGACCTCTACTATTTCTTCAACCTCTGCGATTGTGATGCGTCCGCATGTTGCGACGTTGGGATTGAAGTTTCTCGCAGTTTTTTCATAGACAAGATTGCCTAAGCGATCGCCTTTCGAAGCTTTGACCAGTGAAAAGTCTGTGACAATTCCCATTTCTAAAATACATTCGGTACCGTCAAAGACTTTGGTCAATTTTCCTTTAGCGATCTCCGTCCCAGCGCCCGTGGGAGTATAAAAGGCACGTATACCCGCACCTCCCGCGCGCATTCGTTCGGCGAGAGTGCCTTGGGGAGTTAACTCTACTTCAAGTTCACCCGATAGATACTGACGCTCAAACTCCGCATTTTCACCTACGTAGGAACTGATCATTTTTCTTATCTGTTTATTCGCTAATAGAAGCCCCAATCCAAAATCATCCACGCCTGCATTATTACTAAAACAAGTCAGATCTTTTACACCTGTTTTTAAAAGAGCTGCAATGAGATTTTCAGGAATCCCGCATAAACCAAACCCGCCTACCGCTAGGGTAGCGCCTGAGGGGATGTCCTTCACAGCGTCTTCAGCGCTGGCGACTATTTTGTTAATCAAATCAATCACCTCTAAAGTTAATAGTAAATGAAACCATTTACGTATGTAAAACTATCGTTATGTCTAACCCGGATTCTTCTTTAAAAGATATTGCTTTCTTCTTGGATCGAGACGGGACGATCAACAAAGACGTAGGCTACCTTCATCAGATCGAACACTTCGAACTTATTCCCGGTTCTGCTCGCGCCATCAAACTTCTTAATGACCAAAGGTTTCGAGTCATTTTAGTCACGAACCAAAGTGGCATCGGAGTCGGCCTCTATACGTTCGATGATTTAAAGAAGGTTAATGATGAGATGACACGACAATTAGCCCTTCAAGGTGCCCATATTGATGCCTTTTATGCCTCCCCCTTTCATCCTGAGGGCCGCGGCGAATTTCAACACCCAAACCATCCCGATCGAAAGCCTAATCCTGGTATGCTCCTCAGAGCCATCGAAGAGTGGCATATCGATCCTCGCGCCTCCTGGATGATTGGGGATCGATCGGTTGATGTTCAAGCAGGTCGTCGGGCAGGAACGAAGACCTGTCAAGTTCGATCGGGCATTGGGGGCCCTACTATGGATCCCGATGCTGACCTGGTCGCTGATGATCTCCTCGAGGCGGTTCAACTGATTTTGAATTCATCTTTAGAGTCCACCCTATGATCATTACCAATGATCTTTTAATCGGTAAAATCCTCAAACGCTATAAGCGCTTTCTGGTTGATATTGAGCTACCCAATGGTAAGACCGTGATCGCACATAGTACCAATACGGGTTCGATGACCTCTTGTTGGGAGCCCGGTGATCCAGCCTTAATAAAATTCATCGATGACCCCAAGCGCAAACTAAAGTACACCCTACTGGCTTGTAAACGCGGACCTACTTGGGTTGGGGTGGATACCTCAAGTCCTCATAAACTTGTCCTCGAACTCCTGAAATCAGGAAAATGCTATGGGCTCAACGGCATTAAAGAATTACGTTCAGAAGTTAAATATGGTTCAGAATCGAGCAGAATTGATATTTGGGGAAAGCATCAAAAGAAAGAGATCTTTATCGAAATAAAAAATACAACTCTCAAGCGTGGTCCTTGGGTTTCATTTCCTGATGCAGTAACTGAACGGGGCACCAAACATCTAAGAGAGCTCCAAAAGATGATCAAAAAGGGTCATCGCGCAGCGCTTGTTTTTCTCATTCAGAGAAATGACGTGACCTACTTCGATGTTGCGCGAGATATTGATCCCACGTATGCCAAGGAATTGGGCAAAGCCATCAAGAATGGGCTTGAAATATATCCTATCTGTGTAGAACTGAAGGTTTCAAAAACCAAAGGGCGACTTATACTTAAATGGAATCCCAAAAAGATCCTTCCCTTCAAAATGATGACTCCAAAGGATTAATGCACCAATGAATGAACTAAAACGAACGCCCCTCTATGAGATTCATCGCTCTCTGAATGCTAAGTTAGTTGATTTTGGCGGCTGGGAGATGCCCATTCAATATCCCTCTGGGATCATCGCAGAGCATCTAGCTGTTCGAACCGGTGTTGGCCTTTTTGATGTATCTCATATGGGTGAGTTCAATGTGAAGGGCAAGGGGGCTTATGAATTTATCGATGGCATCGTTCCTAGTAATTTAGCTAAGATCGCCAATAATCAAGCGATGTACTCTGCACTCTTGAATGAAAAAGGGACGTTTATTGATGATCTTCTTATCTATCGCTACTCCCAAGATCACTTTCTGTTAGTGGTCAATGCCTCTAATATTGAAAAGGATTTCCTATGGCTGACCTCACAATTGAAATCCAATGACGTAGAGTTGACTAATATCTCTAGTGAAACAGGGTTGCTTGCCATTCAGGGACCGAAAACCGTCGAGATCCTATCGCCGGTAATCAAGCATGATCTTAAACAAATCCCGTATTATCACTTTTTACCAACCCAACTTGCGGGGGTGGATATCCTTCTATCGAGAACCGGCTACACCGGTGAAGATGGCTTTGAAATTTATTGCCCCTCCTCATCCTGCGAAGATTTGTGGACTTATTTATCGAATTTATCTCCAATCGTAAAGCCTGCAGGTCTTGGGGCACGCAATACCCTACGGCTTGAAGCTCGAATGTCTCTTTATGGACACGAAATCGATGATAGTACAAACCCTTTTGAGGCAGGGCTCAAGTGGATCATTGATATGGATAAACCCCAGTTTATGGGTAAACAAGCACTGGTAGAAATTGCCTCAAAACCACTTTCTTCTAAACTCGTGGGGTTCAAAACTCTTGAAAAAAGAGATATCCCCAGGGACGGCATGATTATTTATTCCTCCGATGGGCCCGTGGGTCGCGTCACTAGCGCGGGGCCTAGTCCAACGACCAAAGAGAATATTGGCTTAGCCTACGTCCCTCTTCTTCTATCTTCCATAGGCTCTCGGCTTGAAATTGATATTCGCGGTCGTCGAGCCCCGATAGAATTAGTTAAAGTGCCTTTTTACCAAAGAAAACGCTCTTAGTCCCCATCGCCAAGGAGAATGACCATGTCTTATCCCCCTAATCTTAAATACACCAAAGATCATGAGTGGATTCAAATGGATGATGCACAATCCTTAATTGGCATCACCCAGTATGCTCAAGAAGCGCTCGGCGATGTTGTCTTTGTGGATTTACCTGAAGTGGGAAGTACTTTCAAATCAGGGGGCGTTTTCGGTACTGTGGAATCGGTCAAAACCGTATCGGACCTCTTCTCGCCTATAGATCTTGAAGTAACTGAAGTGAATGCAGAGTTAAAAGATCATCCGGAGTGGGTCAATGAGGACCCATATGGAAAAGCCTGGATGATAAAAGTTAAACCTCTATCATCCGGAACTGATTTAATGTCTGCGGCGGAATACGAGAAACTTATTGCTTCAGAGAGTCACTAAATAAAAAAATGAGACTTCTAATGGGTAGGTTCTGCATGAAGCACTTGGTCTTTCTTTGTCTTTTTATTCCCGCGAGTTTGATGGCCCAAACCACACCAACTAAGCCGCCTGTTATCAATATTAATGACGATCTTGTCAAGATGAAACAGCTACTCACAGAAGCGGAATTACTGCTCGAAGATAGTGATGTCGAAAGCGCCACGCTCTTAATAGCCCAAGCAGAGGACCTATCAGCAACTTGGCCGGATGAATTTTTAGAGCGAATGGACGTTCAACTAGTCAATCAACAAATCAAAGAACTCATTGAAGATGCAGAGAGCACGAACGAAAATCGGCCTCTTAAATACGAAACCGTTGATTCTTCTTTCAGGCAACCGAGCATCGAGGGGCTTAGAATTATTCAAAAAGCCGAACTTGGACTCAAATTTGATTTCCCCATTGATCTCAATGAATATGTCCTGGGTTGGATTGAAGTTTTCACAAATAGTAAAAAAGGCTATGTGGAGCGCTCACTCACACGTGCAACTCCATATATGTCAATGATTAACAGAGTTTTTAAAGAAGAAGGTATTCCCGAAGACCTCATTTATTTAGCCCTTATTGAATCGGGATACATTAACGCAGCCAAAAGTCGCGCCAGTGCGGTTGGCATGTGGCAATTTATCAGATCCACTGGACGAATGTATGGCCTGAAGCAAACCCGATGGGTCGATGAGCGCCGGGATCCCGAGAAATCTACTCGTGCTGCCGCTCGATACCTTCGTCGGTTATATGAGACGATGGGCGATTGGTATCTCGCAACGGCTTCATACAATGCGGGTCCCTTTTCACTTGAACGTGCGATACGAGAAGTCGGGTCTTCTAATTTCTGGGATCTGTATCGAAGCCCTTGGTTACGCGATGAGACCAAACAATATGTTCCCAAGCTTTGTGCTGCAATTCTGGTATCCAAAAACCCTTCTGCTTATGGTTATGTCTATGAAACGTTACCTGAATTAGCCTATGAAACCTTAACCGTTAAGACTCAAACGCGTCTCTCTTTTATCGCCCAAAAGACGCGCTCTTCAATCGAAGAACTCAAGAAACTTAATCCTGAATTACTCACCAACTCGACCCCTCCCGGAGCCTACCAAATCAAGGTCCCGAAGGGCACGGGTGAAGTCCAACTCGAACTTCCCAAAGCACCCGCGAAAGCGCCCATCAAAAAATCAAAGAAAAAGACGGCTCAGCCAACCGCGCAAACACCGAAGAACCCTCTCTGACCCTTTTGGTTGTTTCTCACCCTAATATATGGGAATATTGAATTTCTCCTGGGGCTATAGCTCAGCTGGGAGAGCGCTTGCATGGCATGCAAGAGGTCACCGGTTCGATCCCGGTTAGCTCCACCAACCCTCAGGGTTTCGTACTATGTTCACCCCTTATTTTCTGGAACAAGTCGACTCAACCCAAGATTTTATCAAAACCCTCGACCCTAAAACCCCCACGGTCGTTATGGCGGATTCACAGACCGCGGGCAGGGGCCGCCAGGGACGCGTATGGATCAGTCCGATGAATCAGGGTCTATGGATGTCTATTGCTCACCCAAATCTAAAGAACAAGGATTTTAAATTGACTGAATTTATGACTCGCGTCATCAACGTTATTCCACATCAGGGTCAGCTAGGAATCAAATGGCCCAATGATCTCGTAGCTCGGAGATCCGACGGGTCACTGTGTAAAATTGGCGGACTCATCGGAGAGTGGGTGGGGGATACGTTATTTATTGGCTTAGGTGTGAATGTCCATTCCTCCCCGCCAACGACCCTTCCGGCTTTACCCTCTTCGAGTTTGAAAGAGGTGGGAATCCCCCTGAAATCGATACGTGATTTTGGATTGGCCATCGCAACTCATTATTTCGAACAGAGACCGCTGGACCATCATTCCATATGGAAATGGCCGCAACCCGGCATGGCCATTAGTTGGGAAAATCAAACCGGCATTGTTGATCAGTGGCTTCCAGACCAACGGTTACAAGTCCTTACCCCATTAGGCCCCGTGATCCTCTCAAGTACTGATATTCATGGGGTTAGACACTCCGCAAATTAGGGCTCTATTCAAGGTCATTCTCGGGCCGTGAATTAAACCTACTACATGGAAGCAATAATTTGTGTGCCAAAGTCGGAACAACTGATTTCGGTCGATCCATCCATCAATCTTGCGAAGTCGTAGGTTACTTTCTTGGAACCGATGGCTCCATCCATCCCCTTCAGGATTAAATCAGCAGCTTCACTCCATCCTAGATAGCGAAACAACATTTCCCCACTCAGGATGACTGAACCTGGATTGACCTTATCAAGATTTGCATATTTAGGGGCTGTGCCATGGGTGGCCTCGAATACCGCATGACCAGTAAGGTAGTTAATGTTTCCGCCTGGAGCAATGCCAATACCGCCAACCTGGGCGGCGAGGGCATCGGATAAGTAATCCCCATTAAGATTTAGGGTGGCAATCACGTCAAAATCGGTCGGGCGAGTGATGATCTGCTGAAGCGTAATGTCTGCAATGGCATCCTTTATGACGATCCCTTGAGGAAGTTTGCACCACGGGCCTCCGTCAATAGGGGTGGCACCGAATTCTCGTTGAGCTAATTCATAGCCCCATTTCATGAACCCACCTTCTGTGAATTTCATGATGTTGCCTTTATGAACCAAGGTCACCGATTTCCTTTGATTCTTAATTGCATATTGAATCGCCGCTCGAATCAATCGTTCCGAGCCCTCTTTGGAAACGGGTTTGATTCCAAAAGCCGTGGTATCAGGAAACCTTATTTTCTTGAATTCATTGGGGAAAGTCTTCGCGAGTATTGACTTGAAGTTTTCAGCGGCTTCTGTGCCTAATTCAAACTCGATACCCGCATAAATATCCTCACAATTCTCACGAAAAATAATCATATCCACAAGTTGTGGGTTCTTCACCGGGGAGGGGACCCCTTTGAACCATTGCACGGGTCTCAAGCAGACATAGAGATCTAGAAGCTGCCTCAGGGCAACATTCAGTGATCGCATCCCTTTACCTATGGGAGTGGTCAACGGCCCTTTGATTGAGACCAAGTAGTCACGGCAGGCCTGAACCGTCTCATCCGGCAACCAAGTGTCATAAAGTTTGAAGCTTTTTTCACCTGCAAAAACTTCCATCCATTCGATTTTGCGTTGGCCGCCGTAAGCTTTATTGACTGCGGCATCTAAAACACGAACACTCGACTTCCAGATATCAGGCCCGGTTCCATCGCCCTCAATAAAAGGAATGATGGGGTGGTCAGGTACCTTCATGACGCCATTAATCATCTGAATGGGTTGGCCTTGGGGCGGTATCGCTAGGTGTATCTTGGTGGTCATGTTTGCCCCGATTAATGTGCAGTGTTAGGAAGAACGAGTGAATGCTAGACGATCCTAGTTAAAGATTATACTCTTTCGTTCTATAGAGGTGCTCGTATGAACCCAAGAAAAATTCTTGTTTCCTCTCTTCTTTTTATTTCATGGGTAGCCCTTCGCTCTGAAGACCCACGTACCTATTTCATAAAAAATATTAAAGTCGTTCCGGTCTCAGGTCCGGTTATTGAATCGGGTTCTGTCCTCATTTCGGATGGTCTCATTCTCTCCGTTGGGGCGGATTTGAAAGCCCCCACCAATGCTCGGATCATTAACGGAGAAAAACTCACGCTATACCCCGGTTTCTTTGATGCTTATAACGATGTTTCAGCCCTATCGGCTTCATCCGGACCTGCATCTCCCTCTACGGGAGTTCCCGCAAGGTCTGCACAAGTTATTACAGGACCTTCTGATCGACCCTCTTCTAATGCTTCTCTCGTACTAGCCGATGATTTAAGACTTGATGAGAAGAAATTAGAAGCTTGGAGAAATGGTGGTTTTACTCACATGCATCTCGTTGCTAAAAACGGTTTGATTTCCTCCCGCAGTGCAGTGGTGTCAACCGCTCCTAATTATTCTGATAGTTCATTAATTAAGCCCGAAGCGGCGATTGCTCTTGGCTTTACAGGAGGTCGCGATTTTGCTTCGTTTCCCAATAGCCTTATGGGTTCCATATCGTATCTTCGTCAAACGTTTATCGACTTAGCTTATTTTGAAAAACAAAAGGACGCCTATTTAAAGAATCCGAACGGACTCGTTCGTCCCAAGTACGACAAGGTACTTGAGGGACTTGCGTCAGCAAAAGCCCAAGGCTTACCGCTCATCATTCCCGTGACTACCAAGCCTCAAATTGCACGAACGATCGATTTAGCAAGTGGGTTTGGATTCAACTATCTTCTCCAGGGTGTTCAAGAGGGCTACCAAGCGACGGACCTCCTGGCTAATAGGAATATCGGTACCCTTGTCGCGGTGAAATGGCCGGTCGAAGATCCCAATACTAATCCCGAGGATGAGCCTAATCTTAGGACTCTACGGTTTAGAGACCGGGCTCCGTCCACTCCGTCAGTATTTGAAAAAGCAGGGGTCCCTTTTGCTTTCTCGGGTGACGGGATTACTTCGACTAAAGATTTTATGGCGGCAATCAAATTAGCGATTGATAAGGGGCTTTCAAAAGATGCAGCCATTCAATCCCTAACTCTGACGCCTGCTGCGAGTCGCTCGTAGTCTGTAACGGTGTTTCCGAGAAGCAGCTCCGGCCCTATAGCTCTTTTAATTACGTTATTAACCAGATTATTAAAATCAAACAGCTCAGCTACGTCCGAGGCAGGCGTAAAAAATAACGGAT
>JALRCU010000017.1 GCA_023257195.1 Holophagaceae bacterium | reverse complement strand
GTTCATCATGCGTTTCATTTCCTGACCTTCGGCTTCGAGTAAGGATTTAAAAGTGCTCGCATCTAACCCTAAATTACGCTGAGCAGATTGTTTAATGGTGCCTAAGAGTGTCAGCGGAGCGGCCGCTAAGCGAGCCATTTTTTTGGCGACGGCGGTTTCGAATTGATCGGAAGGAATGACTTCATTGACCAGTCCTAGAGCCAGAGCCTGTTCTGCCGTGAGGGTATCCCCGGTCCACATCAGTTCCATGGCTTTTGAGGGTGAGACTAATCGAGAGAGTAAAACACTACCGCCCCAATCCGGATGAAGACCAATTTTGGCAAAGGCCATGGAAAAATTTGCATGATCAGAGGCCCAGCGAAGATCGGCCGCCAGCGCGAGACTCATCCCGGCGCCTGCAGCGGGTCCATGCACCAGGGCGATGACCGGTTTGGGAAGCAGAAAGAATCCATAGGCCACCTCGGCTCCTAGGTCGAGAAGTTCATTCATCTCCTCCACTCGTTTTTCCTGAAGGCATTGGGCCATCCATCCAATGTCCCCCCCTGCACAGAAGGCACGGCCTTCTCCGCGAACGAGGAGTGCTTTAACCTCAGGGCCTGCGGCTTGTCGGAGCGCATCGCGAAACCCTTTGGCCATCTCAGGGACAAGGGCATTGAGGCGATCGGGACGATTAAGCGTCAGAATGCCTAATTGATTCTGGATTTTAAATTCAAGAGGGGCGGTCATGCGTTTATTTCCTGTGCCGACGAATGGCGTCTAAGAAACCTTTGAATAGATTACGAGCCGTTTCCCCCTGAATCCCCTCTTGACGGGTGAGATTTTCAGGATGCCATTGAACCCCGACTATAAAACGACTGGGGTCAGCGGATTCCACGCCTTCAATCATAGGTCGACCTCCGACTAAATCCTCGGGGTCAACGGCATTGATGACCAAGCCCTGACCGACCTTCTTGACGGCTTGATGATGGCGACTGTTGACCTCCATGCGAGGAACCTTAATCTGAAGGAGTTGAGCGAGCTGTGAATTGGCTTTCACCGAGACGGCATGGGGAAGGACTTGTTTTTCGTCGGAATATTTCCCAACATACGTGCGCGTTAGCGGTACGCCTTCATCGGGTAGATGTTGATACATGCTCCCGCCAAGTGCCACATTAAGAATTTGATGTCCTCGACAGAGTCCTAGCATCGGGATATTTTTTTCTTGAGCGTAGCGGATCACTTTAATTTCAAGGTCAGTTCGTGCATCATCGGGCTCGGCTTTTTCATGAAGAGGTTCTTGAGCATCCCAATACTTAGGATGGATATCCGCGCCTCCGGTAAGTAATACGCCTTCCACCTCCCGAAGATCGGGCAGGGGGTCTTTCGCGGTGACCAAAATAATTTTCCCTTTCCACCCCGCCTCTTCTAGGGCTCTCTGGCTCGTGACTTGAGCTGAGGATTGATCACTACAGATCACCAAGATGGTGGAATCCATTCGACGCCCCTTTGATTCCCCTAAGTTTATCGAAGTTGAGGCTTTCACCTGAAGTCCAAGCGTCGCAAAAATCATCAGTCCGATTGTCGAGATATGGGGAAGGCATCGAGTCGAGAAAAGGGGCATAAATAGGGATCCTTAATCATGGTCTTAGGACTCTGACGGAAGGGGGTCTTTATTATTTCCGGACTTATGAAACAATACTTTACACCCTGAATCCCATCTTGGGCAGGGGCATTAAATCAGCGAAGAGCTTCGCTGTAAACGGGAGCCGGTATGTCCGCATCGATGAACAAAGTGATCCTCATTGGGAATTTAGGCACGGATCCAGAAATAAAAATGACCGCGACGGGAACCCCCGTCTGTCGTTTTAGTTTAGCCACCACCGAAAATTGGAAAAACCAGGCGGGTGAAAAACAAAGCAAGACCGAATGGCACACGATTGTGGTGTGGGGAAAACAAGCGGAAATTGCTGAAAAGTACTTACGAAAAGGGAAGCAGGTGATGATTGAAGGGCGCATTCAGTATCGCGACTATACCGATGCCCAAGGTATCAAAAAGACAATTTGCGATATCCGTTGCGATAATTTTGTCATGCTGGGTCGTATGGATGACGGTGCTCCACGCAACGACGCCATGAAGGGGGGATCCGACTATGAGGATACGGCCGCCCCGGTTCCTCCCTCTGCAAGCGCTTACCCGAACGAAGACATTCCTTTTTAATCCATGATGTTTAAATTCTCAGGAGTAATTCCCATGAAACGCTCGCTCATTTTGTTAGCCATGACTCCCGTGCTCATCGCCCAGGCAACGCCGCCGGCATCCCCGCCGGCTTCCACGCCCACGATTCCCCTTTCCAAGCGGATCGATGCAGAAACTAAACGTTTAGATGCTTTGAAACTTACGGATCCTGCGCAAGCGCTCGCTGAAGCTCTGGCTTTAGTCCCCGACCCCATCCCCGCCTTTGATAAATCTTCAATTCAGGCCACCCGACAGTCCGTGATGGATCAATTAGCGATCGTTCAAGTGAAATTCATGGCGGGCTCATGCGCCCGTGAATGCGGAAAATGGGAACAAGCCACCCTTTTGTTTAAAGAAGCCGCTGATCTTGCGTCAGCGATAAAAGAACCCGTCAAAGAGGGCGTTGCTCCATCGCGAAAGCAGTGGCAGGAGGCAGTCGCTGTCGCGAAAGTCAAAATCGCCGAAGTGGAACCTCAAGTGGCGGCTTTTGATCAAAACCCTAGGTTTGTAGCCCTCGGAGCCAAAGCAGACCGCACGATGGATGAGAATATTGAATACGAAAAATTCATGGCTCAAAAAGCGGACCTCATTCAGCCTTTACAAGTTTGGAAGAATAATATTGAGATTGCTCCCAAAGCTCTTGCGGTCTTTGATGATTTGGAAAAAGCACCGGATCCTTATGTCGAAGCCTGTATGAATAATATGCAGAAAATGCAGAAAGCAATTGCGGCCGAAAAAGCGGAACTCAATCGCTTTGATGAGGATGCGAAAAATCCGATTATTAACTCCAAGCGCCTCAAGCCCTTGGCCTATTTCATTAATCAGAAGATTCGTCAAATGACGGAACAAAAAGTCGATCGCCAATTATGGCTCTTGAATCTCAATCGTTACCTCGTCCTCGATCCCGGCAATAAAGAAGTCCTGAAGAAAATTGACTGGGCTCTCGGAAACTCAGCGCCTGCCAAGGGTAAGTCTTAATCAACCCCATGACAATTCGATCTCTTTGGGGGCTTCTTGCCTCCGCCGTCCTATGGTCGCAAAATCCTGCAACGCTTCCCGGCGTGTTTAACCAAAACATTGGTCACTGGGAAACACTCTTGGATAAAGGACTCTCTACTTCGGTGCGTAAAGAAGTCCTCATCCACCTTGAAAAAAGAAAACCTACTACTTCGTCGGACCCTAACGAAACCTTAGCGCTCATCGCTCTCCAGAAGGTCCTCTCCCGTGCCTTTATTCTCGAAGGAAACTGGGAAGAAGGGTTACGTCACTTAAACGAAGCCTTGGAATCGAGTCGCGACAACATTCAAACCGTCGAAGAAGTGTACGCCAAGCTAAAAAATGATAATGAAATCAAAATCAAGACGTCAAAAGAATCCATCGATAAATACAATCCTTATCTCCAAGATCTTCAATCCATCCGTCAGTTGACGCCCGACCAAAAAAATCGCAAGCAGGAATTGGAAGTCTTTCTCAGCGATCAGCGCAACGCAGTGACTCAGTGCATCAAAAATATTGAGACCATGAATGAGACGCTCAAGGCGCTCCGGAAAGAAAAAGATGAGATTGCTGAACGCATCCTCAATTGGCGTGTCCTTTTGGAGCAGGAAAAACAGGAGCAGAAAAAATATAAGTCGACCAAGGATTTTATCAATGCCCGAATGCAGCAGATCAAAGTGGACACGAGTAAACCCCTCTTTGACCGACGGTCCTATGCCGCCCGACTGGTTCAATTGGATCCTTCGTATGCCCCTGCTCGAAAATTGTGGGGTACGCTTTTAAATACCTCGATGCGACGACGCTAGGAAAGCCATGACGTGGAATGACGATCTCGCAGAATTAAAAAAGAAGCTGCCCCCAGCTCCTTCGGCGTCCGCCTCTGAAAAAAATAGGGTTCGTGCCGTTCGCCCGAAGACTCAAGCCGATGCCTCGGTCCCGGTGGATGAAGATCAATTATTTTTAGCGGCCATGGGCCTCAAACCATCTCCCTCTGAGACCTCTCAGGCAGCCCCTGTCCTTCAAAATCTGGAGGAAGAAGATCAACTCTTTCTGCAGTCCTTAGCTCCTGCGCGTCATCCGTCGGGACTTTCAGCGAAGACGCCCCTTCAAACTGAACCCTTTCAAAACGTTTTACCCCCCATAATAGTCCATGCCGAACCCCCTGCGGAACCCATGGCGGAGTCGATCCGACTCTCTGAATCCCCTCAGGTCGAGGCCCCCTCGTTACTATCACCCACCCCTGAGATTCATCTCGCTGCCGGCATGAACCTCGAAGTGGATGGTCACTTAGATCTTCGTCGTTTTACGGATACGGATGGCCTCGCTCGTCTTGAAGAGCGTATTGAGGATGGCGTCTTCTTGGGATGGCATCATCTTTGGGTGGAGTTCCCTTCACAAGGATCCCTCCGAACCACCGTTGTTGAAAATCTGAAGTCCGGTCGCTATCCTTCGATTCGTCAGTATGCCGTTGCTCCTGAGCGGATGGGTGGTTCCCATGCCCTCATTCTTTACTATCCGCCTTCATTCTGAGAAGATCATAGGTTGGCTACAAAGGATGTCTATGAGTTTACTCGTGGTTGGAAGTGTGGCTTTTGACTGCCTCGAAACGCCTTCGGGTAAACGAGATCATGTCCTTGGAGGGGCGGCGAGTTATTTCTCCCTTGCTGCAAGCGTCTTAACGGATATCCAACTTGTGGGGGTCGTCGGAGAGGATTTTACGGAGTTTTATCTGAATAAATTCTCGGGTCGCCGCATTGATCTAGGGGGTCTCGTCAAACAACCGGGAAAAACCTTCGTTTGGAAGGGTCGCTACGGATCCAACATGAACGAAGCCGAAACTCTCGATACCCAGTTGGGCGTTTTTGGGGATTTTGATCCGGTGCTGCCGCCTCATTTTCAAAAAGCGGACTATCTCTTTCTTGCGAACATTCTTCCCCGTCTCCAAACACGGGTCATGGACCTCATGGCAGCCCGTCCCAAGTGGATTGGCCTCGACACGATGAATCTTTGGATCAATACGGCCCGCGAAGATCTCTTAGCGGTCTTAAAGCGCGTAGATATTCTTTTGATCAACAATAAAGAACTTGAACTTCTTGTTCAAGACTCAACCCTATCGCTCGCGGCGTCCTATGAAAGGGTTGCAGCGCTAGGCCCCAAGATTGTTGTTGTTAAAAAAGGCAATCAAGGGGCTGAACTTTTCTCCCCCATGGGCCAACTGCATATGGATGTCCATCCGGTGGATCAAGTCGTCGACCCGACGGGAGCCGGAGACTCGTTTGCGGCTGGTTTTCTCGGTTACTTGGCCCAAAGCGGTGCTCCGCTCACAGATTTCCAGGCGCTCAAGACCGCCTTGATGTACGCCAATGCAATGGCTTCTTTCACGGTTGAAAAATTTGGACCTGAATCACTCGAGACCCTGACATACGATCAGTTACTCTCTCGCGTCAAATTTTATCAAACTTAAACCGGATCCATCCTCAGAACCACCCGGGACCCCCGCGTCGGAAGTTGATACGGATGAGGGGTGCACGACCAATGGGAAGGATGTTCTTCTCGAATCCAGTCTTGACTTTTAAGGGCCAAGAAAAAACCTCTGGGAACGGTGTGTCGATCCATCCAGGAAGCTAACAAGAGAGGTGAGCCCACGGCT